>JBASCW010000056.1:0-3294 GCA_049651845.1 Burkholderiales bacterium
ACTCATCACGTGATACAGATCGAAGACGATCTTGTCGCGCGCCCCGGGCACCAGCCTGAGCGTGGAGGCGGTGTAGGGCGGCCACAGGTCCATGGCGATCGCCCGAACGCCCTCGAGCTGCGCGGCGACCTGCCCTCGGACGTGGCGATGGCGGGCGAGCTGCGCTACGCGAGCGAGCCGGTCGCGTTCATCCGCGGGAAGACCGGCGACTGGTTCAATATCGAGGTCGGCTGCTACCCCGAATACCACCCGCAGACGCGCAGGGCCGCCGACGAGGTCAGGAACTTCAAGAAGAAGGTGGACGCGGGCGCCAGCGCCGCCATCACGCAGTATTTCTACAATGCCGACGCCTATTTCAGGTTCGTCGACGAGTGCCGCGCGGCCGGCATCGGCGTCCCCGTCGTCCCCGGCGTCATGCCGATCGTCAATTTCTCGCAGCTCGCGCGCTTCTCCGACAACTGCGGCGCG
The DNA here is from genome assembly GCA_049651845.1 of Burkholderiales bacterium. Lineage (GTDB taxonomy): Bacteria > Pseudomonadota > Gammaproteobacteria > Burkholderiales > SG8-39 > RBG-16-66-20. The sequence goes on from JBASCW010000056.1 coordinate 469, forward strand.
GAGATCCCGCGCTGGATGCGCCTGAAGTTCGAGGGCTACCTCACCGCCTCAATCCGCGCCTTCGGCCTGGACGTCGTCAGCGCGCTCTGCGACAAGCTGCTCGCCGCCGGCGCGCCGGGCCTGCACTTCTACACGCTGAACCAAGCGGCGCTCATCACCGGAATCTGGCAGCGGCTCGGCCTGTCGTCGTGCGCCTAGTTCAACGGACAGGAAAGTCCGTCCGCCCCTGGCCGCACGGGGCCACTATTGGTAGAGGGCGGGAACACGGCGGGGTTGCGGTGCACCTGCGGCGCCCCTAGCTCGCCACGAACTGCTTGAGGAAGTTCGCCAGCTCCAGCGTGATCTCAACGTGGTTGTGGTTGGCGTCGGTGCTCGCCATGTAGGTGTCGAGGATCGAGGGCTTCGGGCTGCCCTGGACGTCGAGGTAGAGATTTCCCCAGTCTTCCAGGCCGCAAGCGCTGATCGTCGGGATGAAGCACGCCTTGCCATAGGTCAGCGTCTTGATGCTGCCGGGCAGCGAGTCGTACAGGACCTGGAAGGCGGGGGTGGATCCGCCCGGCGCGCCGTCGAATCCGAGGCCGCCGGCGGGCCTAAGGATCCTGACCTCGCCATTGGCGTTCGGCGCACCCTTGTTCTTCGCCCGCATGACGATCTGATCGGCGGTATTCCCGAGCGGGCTAATGTAGAGTTCGCCCCAGTAGTCGATGGTCTTAGACCAATTTACGGCCATTGCGCCGGAGACGTCGCCGTTACCGGTGCCGTTGCCAATGCCGTCGGCGACACCCGCCTTGCGCGGGCGCCGCGGCACCCAGCCGATGGCGCTCAGCTTGTCCCAGAACTCCTTGAACGTGTTGTCCGGCTGGTGGAAGTACCAGTAGTCGGCCGGCAGCCACGTACGCAGCATCTGCTTGGCCGCGGTCGTGGTCAGCAGGGCGGCCGCCTGGCGCGAGGTGTCGTTCTGGCTTGCGTAGAGCTGGAGGAACCCCTGCAGCGCTGCTGGGATGTTCGCGCCGTCGTGCGGGGAGTCGACGGAGAAATACTTTCCGGTCTGGTGGTCGATGCCCGCGTTTTCCATGAACGTCAGCGCGTAGCGCGTGATCAGTCCGCCCATGCTCGCGCCGCCGACGATGAGCGGGGTGCTCGACCCCTGCGAGCGCAGGATGGCTTCCACCGCGACGTAGGCGTTGCCTTCGATGGAAATAGTGCCGTTGGCGTAGCCGAGAACCACGAGGTCGTGGCCCTGCGCCAGGAGGTCGGTGGCGAGGTTCTGCTTGTTCAGCACTTCCCAGAGGTAGTCGATCGAGTAGTTTCCGGGAAAGCCTTCCGAGACGATGATCGGCCTAGTCATGCGGTTCTTCTTTTTGCCGTTCTCGCTGCCGAAGTACACCCACGCGTGGCCCGTGGCATAGAACTCGAAGCCGCGTTCCTTGTACGGGTAATCCGCGGTGAGGTTCCAGTACTCGTCGGGCTGCGGCGCAACGGCCACCGAAACATCGAGCGCAAACGCCGATTCGAGCCGGCGCCCGCCGGACGCGGCGCGAAGCCGCAGTTCCTTCCGCCCGGGGCTTGCGTAGCGAATGTCCACCGCCTCTCCGAGTGCGACCTTGCGCAGGCCCGTGCCGTCGCCGAAGTCGATTTCGACGTTGCCGGGAATTTCCGTGCCGTGCAGGATGACCATTTCCGGCGCGAGGATAAAGGACACCGCCAGTCCGCGGTGCACCGGCGGGCGCGGCACGATGACGTCGAATTCGGTGCGGGGCAGCGCTGCAGCAACGAAGAGTTCGTGCTCGTCGATCAAGCCCTTCGCCGAGGCGGGGGCGGCGAACTCCCGCCCGCCGCGCCGGTGTGACTCCACGGCCGCCCAGAATCTCCGGGTGGGCCGGTTGTATTTCATGTGCGCGAGGCAGATCGGCAGGCGGTCTTCCGCGTACGCGCGCGCGCAGTACGCCTCCATTCGCGCGCGCCAGTCGGGCGCATCCATCGCGATCGCGCCGCGCTGCATCTCGTAGACCAGCTGCTCGACGATGCGGCTGTTCGCCAGCATGGAACTGCTTTCGCCATCGAAGTCCAGCGGCGAATGCGCGCCATGCGCGTTGACGCCGTGGAGGATTCCCGTGCCGATGTTGCGGCGGTTTGCGTGACCCATGAGGCGTTGGCGCAGTGATTCGCACACCGCGTCCACCTGCATTTCGCCGTAGACGATCTGCTGATCCGCTCTTGCCATGATGTCTCCCCCTGGAGGCGAGCACGCGATGCGCGTCCGAGCAGTACTATCCTTTCACCAAAGCGACGAATAGGAAAGTCTATCCGCCCCTGGCCGCGCGGCGCCGCCCGCGCTGCACGGCACTAGCAGGAGGAAATTTCCTGTTAGTTGATTTAGCTTTTTGTCTGTCGCGCGACCGCGAGACCGAGACAATCCGAAGCTCCGATTCGATTGCATCTTAGATAGTTAGCGTTGGATGCAACAGCAAAACTTCACTTGTCACGATCAGACGGGCGGATATAAAGCGAGCTTTGACTGAGCCACTGCTGGCGTCCCATCATCGAACTCACCGTTGCGAACTCGTCCATCAATCGTGAGGGAGAGAGCATGGCAATCACCGCGTTCACGGAGACCAGCAGGTTCGGAAGAATCTGGGGCGGAAGTCTGAGTGTATCTTCGCAATACGTTTTCGGCTCGCCGAGCTCCGTGTAGGGATAGGAAATTCGGTTCATGCGGGTTTTGCGTGGGTGACCGGATAGAGCCGTAGTCCGCCGCAGTGGAAGAAGATGGCGGTCTTGAAGTTCTCGAAGCTGCGGGATCCGTAAGCGGCTTTCTCGATCGTC
>JBASCW010000057.1:0-14997 GCA_049651845.1 Burkholderiales bacterium
GAAGGAGACGCTAGCGCCAATCCACCGGACGCCGTTTGGCCAACGCGGCGCAGCCACGGCTGGAGAACCCTCGAGGAACGTTATCGATCCGGCAGCAATGCCGGCACCTCAGATCCTAGGGCGAGGCAGCTCCGTGACGCACAACAGTCTTGCGCTACCCAACGCGCGCATATCAGCTTGATCTACCGTCGTCATTCTGGTCCCGCCGCGTCGCCCAAACTGCGCTATGCAAAGGATAAACGCTGCACCAGAGGCAGTCGACTTCACTCGCCCCTTGACGGCGTTAAGCCATATCAACGTTCCGGTCGAGCCGCCGTAGGGGCGCGCAGCGACCCGGAGGTCGGCTCGAACCGGGGTTAGCCCCGGTTTTGTATGTAGACATGCGCGGCGACACCGATGATTAGGCAAGCTAGGGCAACGATGTCGGCCACGAAAACGCGCGCAACTTGAGCGTTGTAGCCGCCGACAGACCAGGCTAGCCACAGGAAAGAGACAACGCTGACAAAGCCAGCTATGAACGCGACAGTTTGAAATGGCGGCCGAAAGGCGGCGAAAAGTAGGAACAGACCAAGGAGGCCGAAGAGCACGGCACGATGGCGCATGAGGATGGCGAGGTTGGGCTCGTTGAAGGACAGGCCATAGAGCGCGGCAAGCCGTTCGCCTCCGAGCACGCCTGACAGTGGCAGCAAATGAATGACGGCGACTACAACAAGCATTGCTGATACGAGATAACGCATGGACGCTCCTGAGGGGGCTAACGAAGCTGTAGAAAAAGCCGGTTTTCAGACGAACGCTGCCGGGTGATTCTCGGCGGGCGCGATGTTTTCGTGATTTTTCTGTTCATCGGCGAGTGCTCGTCGTGTGCAGGCACCTGCTCTTCGGTGTTCTCATCTTGCGTAGCCATGCTGCGCCAGCTTTTCAATATTATGAACCAGGCAGTACGGGTGCCACTGCGTGTTTGCTTTGGGCTGCGTTCGTAGCGTGAAACGATCCAGCCGCTTATTGTGCCGCAGGTTGGCGAACACGGGTTCCACGATGGCGATGCGCCGGCCATAGAGTTTGCGGCCGCGGGCGCTGTCGATCGCGCGCTTCATGCGCTCGGTGTAACGCGAGGGCGATGCCTGGTCCTTGTCGAAGAACGCCACCTGGCGGGTTTGCGTCCGGTCCGGATAGCGCAGGCATTGGTCTCTCAGGTGGCAGGGAACGCAGTCACGCTTGGCGCCTTGGAACTTGTGATGCCTGCGCCCGTGCGTCGAGCGGTTGCTGCCGGTGGAGTAGAGCTTCTTGCCCGCCGGGCAGATGCAGGTGCGGGTGGCCGGGTCGTAGGCGAAATCAATCGGTTGAAACGTGCCGCTGGAGGGTTTGTCGGTGGCCGTCTTGTCATGAGCGGATCGGGCAGCGCCTTGTAGCGGGCCTGCCCGGCGAATCTCTCATCGCGCCGGCGCATGAGCCCGTTGGCGATCAACGCCGGCACTGCGGCATCGTGCAGGCCGTGCAGGTTCGCCTCGCTGTGGTAGCCCGCATCGGCCGTGACGATCGTCTGGTCGGTGCGCAGTCCATCGGTCTTCTGCACCATCGGCGGCAACACGCTTTGCTCGCTGCCCGAGCCGTGCGTCTGGGCCGCCACGACGATCTGCGCCTGGCCATCGACCGCGGCCACCGCGGTGTAGCCCTGGATCACGCCTTTGGAGGTCGCCATCTTCGCGCCGTCGTTGTCGGTGACGTTGCTTTTGCGGATTGCGCCCTTCTCGGAGCGGCGCTCCGCGTGCTTCTCAAGGAATCGCCGGATGCGCTTCGCCTCGGTCCGCAGCCGATCGATTCTCGCGCCGTGCTCCGCCGTCTCTTCCCCCGGGTGGGCGCGCTCGTCACGACCGCGATGCTCCTTCATCATCTTCGCCACCGCCGCTTCCATTCGTCCGGCCTCATGGGCAAGCTCGGCGTGGGCGCCGCTCCTCCTCTTGTCGGCATTGCTCGGCAGCTTCACCCCGTCGATCGCGAACATCTGGCGCCCGATCAGCCCCTGCCGGTCGCAAATGAGCAGCACCTGGGTGAACACCGCCGAAACCTCTTCACCCAGTTCCCGCACGAACTTGGCGATCGTCGTGAACTGCGGCGCGCTATCGCCCGAGATCGCCATGAAGAGCACGTTCTCCCGGCACAGCCGCTCGATCCCCCGGCCGCTCACCGCGATCTAGGGCTCCGACCGAGGATCGAGCAACGCAGACGCTGCGAACGCCACGATAACGGCAATGCAGAACGCGAAAAGAACCGCCGCTGCGCTGTTCTAGCCCGGATTTCTCACGGTAGGAACGAAACATCGGGGCGGGAGTCGTGAAAGTGTCTCTGGCAGAGATACTTAACCGACTCTTGGAGCAGCCCCGATGCGAACACAGTGTAGCGCGCAGCAGTACGAATTTGAAGCGGTTGGACGCCGAGCGGTGGTAGCGGCATTCGATGGCGGTGCGGTGAGTTCGGACGCCGGGGCGCTGCTGCTCGCGGGGCTGGATCGCGGTGTTGGGTTGATCAAGCGCTTTGCCGGTTGTTTCGAGGATCGGCGCGATCCGGATCTGATCGGGTGATCGGCAAGGCCGAGCATCTGTCCGCGGGCGCCAATCCGCGCCTCATCGTCACCTCGCTCAGCCCCGAGCAGTGGGAGGCGCGCGCCCTGTACGAAGAGCTTTACTGCGCCCGTGGCGAGATGGAGAACCGCATCAAGGAGCAGCAGCTCGACTTGTTCGCCGATCGCACCTCCACCGCCACCATGAAGGCGAACCAGTTGCGTCTGTGGTTCGCCTCGATGGCGTACGTCCTGTTGAACCGGCTGCGCGAGGTGGCCTTCGCGGGCACCGAACTGGCCAACGCCACCGTGGGCACGATCCGTTTGAAGCTCTTGAAGATCGGTGCCCTGGTCAAAGTGAGCGTGCGGCGTGTGCGCATTGCCATGGCTTCGGGCTGTCCGTACCAGGAGGTGTTCGCACACGCCCACGGCGCGATCGCGCGCCTTGGCGCAAGTCCCTGAGTCGAGTGAACTTGGCAGGTCTGTTTGAGACGTGGCCGAAGTTCTGGCCGGACCCCTATTGTTCAGCGCGGCGTTCTGAGCAAAACAAACTCCGCAAATCGCCAATCAGCGACGAAAAACGCTCAAAACACTCTGCTTCTCGCACGCCCCAGCGCCTTACCTTCCTCGAATTTACTCCGGGCCGCCGATCCGGGCTCACCTCAACCCGTCAAGCGATTGACTGTGAGAAATCCGGGCTAGCAACGCGGATTTCTCGGCAGACGGTGAGAATTGAGGCTTACGGCGATTTAGGCTGTTGCTGAGTTTCTTGTAACGTCCCGATTCGCTTGACGCTTTCCGTATGAGATCCGCGAGCGCCTGGTCGTCGTAGAGGCGGTAGTAACCCGGGTAGTCCGCGCCCAGCATTCCCACATTTCCCGGCACGCGCGAGGCGAGGACGGGCGTGCCGATGCGGGCGGCTTCGCAGATGACGTTGGCGCCGCCTTCCATCACGGAGCTCACCACGAGCGCGTGGCTGCGCGCGATCCATTTCATGGCTTCGGCGTGGGGGAGGCTGCCGAGCCAGCGGTAGCGGGGCTCGCGCTTCATCCATTTCCGGGCGATCGGGGCCATGGCGGGGTCGAGGGCGGCGCCGAGCTGGACGACTTGGTAGTCGCCTTTCAGGTGCCGCAGCGCCATCACGGCGCGGAAGGGGTCTTTCACTTTGCGCAGGTGGCCTACGACGGCGATGCGGAAGGGGCGCGCGGGCGGGGCGTGCTTGAGCTTGGTGTCGGAGGACTGGTAGACGACGCTCGTTTTCTTGCGCCACTTCTTCGGTAGCGTCCGCTTCGCTTCGGACTGCAGGACGATGATGCGGTCGGCGAGGTCGAGCGACTCCTTCGCTTTCTTTGAGCCGCGCGGCAGGTCGCGGTAGAGGTCGGTGCCGGTGAGGATGACGATGAGAGCGCCGTCGGGGCGGGCGTCCTTGTAGTGGCGCACCGAGGCATGGCTGCGGTCGGCGTGCAGGGCGATGAGGAGGTCGCAGCGCTCGCCGTTCCACTCGTTGAGGACCGCCACGCGGTGGCCGGCCGAGCGCAGCATCGACGCCCAGCGCGCCGCGGTGTGGCGGTTGCCGGTGCGGCTGCCGGGCGGGGTGGGGGTGACGATGACGATGCGGGCCATGGGCGTCGGCTAAACTTCTGCGGCGATGTTAGCCGACCTGCGCGACGACCTGCTCGATAGCCGCCAGCGCACCGCGCGCGCGACCGCGGGCCTGGAGGGCGCGCGGCTGCTCGGCCCCAAGCTCGAGATCGTCAATCCGCCGCTCTGGGAGATCGGCCACGTCGGCTGGTTCCAGGAGTACTGGTGCGTGCGGCGCAAGCCCGACGGCGGGGCGGGGCCGTCGATTCTGGAGGGCACCGACGCGCTCTACGACTCGGCCAAGGTCGCGCACGACACGCGCTGGGACCTGCCGCTGCCGGATTTTGAGAAGACGCGCACCTATCTCGCCAACGTGCTCGAACTCGTCCAGGAGCGCATGGTGCGCGAGCCCGAGAACGAGGACCTCGCCTATTTCGTGCGCCTCGCGACCTTCCACGAGGACATGCACGCCGAGGCGTTCACCTACACGCGGCAGACGCTCGGCTACGAGCACGAGGACTTCCAGGTTTCCGGCATGGTTTCCTGGGACCTGGAGTTTGAAAGGCAGAAGCACGCCCTGGGCGCAGCGCCGGGAAAGCAGTTCGTCTTCGACAACGAGAAGTGGGCGCACGAGGTCGAGGTCGGGCCGTTCGCGATCGCGAGCTCCCCGGTGACGAACGCCGAGTACCTCGTCTACGTGGAGTCGGGCGGCAAGCTGCCGCGCTACTGGAAGCAGAAGGGCGGCAAATGGCTGCAGCGCCGCTTCGACCGCTGGCTCCCGCTCGAAGCGCACGCGCCGGTGATCCACGTGGACTGGAACGAGGCGCAGGCCTACTGCGCCTGGGCGAAGCGCCGGCTGCCTGCCGAGGCGGAGTGGGAGTGCGCCGCGGCCGCAGGGGCGATCGGCCCGGCGGGCGTGTGGGAGTGGACCGCGAGCGCTTTCGAGCCCTATCCCGGCTTCGTGCGCGATCCCTACAAGGAGTATTCGGAGCCCTGGTTCGGCACCCACAAGGTGCTGCGCGGCGGCAGCTTCGCCGCGCCGGCGCGGCTGCTACGCCATACGTTCCGCAACTTTTACATGCCCCACCGCGGCGACGTGTTCTGCGGCTTTCGCACCTGCGCGCTGGAGTAGCTCGCGCGCGGCGGCATCGAACGCGGCGCTATCGGCCGAACCCACGCGCAGGCGCGGGGCGTCGGCCAGGCGCGGGAAGTTGGTCGCCGCCGAGCGGCGGTAGGCCGGATCGTAGTGCTCATCGAGCAGCCGGCGCACGAGCGCGGGCCACGCGCCCGACGCCGCGAGCGCCTTCCACTCTTCGATCCGTTCGCGCCCGTGCAGGGCGACCAGGCAATCCAGCAGCGCGCCGAGCGCGGCCGTGTCGCTGAAGAAGTGGCGGTACTCGTCGAGCAGCAGTGCCACGCGCGCCTCGGGCGCGGTGTCGAGCAGCACGCACTCGCTCGCGCGCATGCGGGCGATCAGCGCGTCGGGGACTTGCAGCTGGCCGATCTTTTTCGACTCGCCTTCCACAAAGACCTCTTTTCCAGGCTTGAGGCACTGAAGGTCTCTGAGCAAAAGACTTTCAAACATCTTCTGCGAGGGCTGCGGGCGGCCGGGCAGGTTGCCGAGCACCGAGCCCCGGTGCGCGGCGAGGTCCTCGAGGTCGAGCACCTGCGCGCCCGCGGCGCGCAGCGCGCCGAGCAGCCGGCTCTTGCCGCTGCCGGTGACGCCGTGTACCACGCGGAACGTGAACTGCTCCGGCAGCGCGGCGAGCTGCTCCACGACGTGGCGCCGGTAGGCGCGGTAGCCGCCCTCGAGCGTCCTCGCGTCCCAGCCGATCTCGCGCAGGATGTGCGCCAAGGCGCCCGAGCGCTTGCCGCCGCGCCAGCAGTAGACGACCGGGCGCCACGATTTTGGCTTGGAAGAAAACGCGTTCTCAACGTAAGAAGCAATGTTTCTCGCCACCAGAGCCGCGCCGATCCGCTTCGCCGCGAAGGGCGATTCCTGCTTGTAGATGGTGCCCACGCGCGCGCGCTCCTCGTTGCCGAGCACCGGGAAGGATTGCGCGCCGGGAACGTGGTCTTCGGCGTACTCGGCGGGCGAGCGCGCGTCGATCAGCGTGTCGCAGCGCCGGAATTCGGCGCTGCCGAAGGCGACGGCTGCATGGCGTGCGGGGCTCACGCGCGCATTCTACGCGCGGGCCGCGCGCTCAGCGGAACGCCAGCTCGATGCTCTCGATGTCTATGCCGTAGCGCGCGCCGGTGTCGTCGCCGTCCGAGCTCAGCCACACCGCGATCGCCTCGATCGGGCGCTCGAAGCGGTAGCTGAAATCGATGCGGCCGTCGGGCGCCGGCAGCGCGACCACGCGCTCGGTGACGAGGTCCGAGAGCGGATGCTGCCGCTCGCGCCCCAGGTGCGCCGGGTCCGCGCCGACGTTGAGGAAGCGGATGCCGGCGATGCCAGTGCCTTCGGGCGCGAGCGCGTAGAGCCGGCGCACCCACTCGGCGGCGACCTGGCGCTGCAGGAAGTTCAGCCGGCGCTCTCCCGGCTCGACCAGGCCGAGGCGGAACACGTAGTCGTCGAACTTCTCCTCGCCCTGCTTGCCCGGCGGGACCGTGAACGCGCCGTCGATGCGCCCGCGCACGCGCACGCCCGCGACGCGCAGCTTCGCGGGCAGGGGATGGATCAGCGGCATCGCCGAACCCTCGACGTCGAGGCGCAGGCCGGAGGCCGAGAAGCGCAGCTTGTGCGGCGGCCGGTTGCGGTAGTGGAGCTGCTGCCAGGCCCCGGCGTCGGCGAGCGGCACGGCAGCGGCGCCGGAGCCGGAGCCGGAGCCTTGTGCGCCGGCAAGGGCGGCACTCGAGAACAGCAGGACGGCGAGCACGCGACGGGTTAAAGCCTTCATGCCGGCATCTTTGCACAGATGGTTACAATGGCGCCATGAATGCCCCGGAAAAAATCCGCCTGACCCAGTTTAGCCACGGCGGCGGCTGCGGCTGCAAAATCGCGCCCGCGGTGCTCAGCGAGCTGCTCGCGGCGACGCCGATCCGCGGCCTGCCGAAGGAGCTGCTCGTGGGCACCGAAACCGCGGACGACGCGGCGGTCTACAAGCTCAACGACACGCAAGCGCTGGTCGCAACCACCGACTTCTTCACGCCGATCGTGGACGATCCCTACGACTTCGGCCGCATCGCCGCCACCAACGCCATTTCGGACATCTACGCCATGGGCGCGAAGCCGATCTTCGCGCTCGCGGTGGTGGGCATGCCGCTGGAGAAGATCCCGCTCAGCGTGATCGGCAGGATCCTCTCGGGCGGCGAGTCGGTCTGCGCCGAGGCCGGCATCCCGATCGCCGGCGGCCACTCGATCGACGTGCTCGAACCGATTTACGGACTCGTTGTTTTGGGTTTGGTGGATCCAAAGAAGTTAAAGCAGAATTCAACTGCAAGACCCGGTGACACACTCGTCCTTGGCAAGCCGCTCGGCATAGGCATCCTCTCGGCCGCGCTGAAGAAGGGGCAGCTCTCGGAGGCGGGCTACCAGGCGATGCTGGATGCAACCACCAAGCTCAACACGCCGGGCGCGGCGCTCGCCGAGATGGCGGGCGTGCACGCAATGACCGACGTCACCGGCTTCGGCCTGGCGGGCCACCTCCTCGAAATATGCAGGGGTTCGGGCGTTTCCGCCTCCGTTTCCCTGTCTGAATTGCCTCTCATAGAAGAAGCCCTGGAATGGGCGAAGCAAGGCGTCGCCACCGGCGCGTCGGACCGCAACTGGAAGGGCTACGGCAAGGACATCGTGATGCCCGCGGGCGCGCCGGAATGGCAGCAGAAGCTCGTCACCGACCCGCAGACCAGCGGCGGGCTGCTGGTCGCCTGCGCGCCCGAGGCCGAAGCCGCGGTGCTCGCCGAGTTCTCGAAGCACGGCTTCGCGCGGGCGCGCCGCGTGGGCCGGCTCGCCGCGGGTCCCGCGCGCGTTACTTTTTCCTGAGCAGCGGCGCGAGCGTGCGCCAGACGTTCCCCACGATGATCGGCTGCGCCGTCTCGGTCGGGTGGATGCGGTCGGGCTGGAACAGCTCCGTCTTGTCGCCGAAGCCGTCCAGCAGGAACGGCAGGTAGGCGGTGCGGAACTCCTTCGCCAGCTCGTCGAACGCTTTCTCGAACGCGCGGTTGTAGGCCTCGCCGTAATTGGGCGGCATGCGCATGCCCACGAGCAGCACCCGGGCGCCCGCTTTCTGTGCACGCTCGATGATGCCGGCGAGGTTCTTCTTCATCGCCGGCACCGGCAGCCCGCGCAGGCCGTCGTTGCCGCCCAGCTCGAGGATCAGCACCGCGGGCTTCTCGCGCTCCAGCGTCTTGCCGATGCGCGCGAGCCCCCCGGCGCTGGTCTCGCCCGAGATGCTCGCGTTGGCGACGCTATAATCGGCGTGCTCTTTCTTCAGGCGTTCTTCGAGCAGGGCCACCCAGCCCTGCTGCGCCGGCATGCCGTAGGCCGACGACAGGCTGTCGCCGTAGACGAGCACCTTGCTACCCGGCGCGGCGGATGCCGCGAATCCCAGGCACATGAACCAGAGCGAACAGACGATTCTCAGCGCGCGCGGCATCGGCAAGACGGTGAAGAGTGGCGACAGCGACCTCGTCATTCTGCGGGATATCGACCTCGCCGTCACGGCGGGCGAGGCGGTGGCCGTGGTCGGCGCCTCGGGCTCGGGCAAGTCCACGCTGCTCGCGATCCTCGCTGGCCTCGACACGCCCAGCGTGGGCAGCGTCCATCTGGACGGCGCCGACCTGTTCGCGTTGGACGAGGACCAGCGCGCCGAGCTGCGCGGCCGCTGCGTGGGCTTCGTGTTCCAGTCCTTCCAGCTGCTGCCCTCGCTCACCGCGCTCGAGAACGTGATGTTGCCTCTGGAGCTGGCTGGGCGCGCGGATGCCGAGGCGCTTTCCAGGGAGATTCTTGCCAAGGTGGGATTGCAGGGGCGCCTGTCGCATTACCCCAAGCACCTGTCGGGCGGCGAGCAGCAGCGCGTCGCGCTCGCGCGCGCGTTCTCGGTGCGCCCGAAGCTGCTGTTCGCCGACGAGCCGACCGGCAGCCTCGACGCCGAGTCGGGCGACAGCGTGATCGACCTGGTGTTCGAGCTCAATCGCAGCTTCGGCACCACGCTGGTGATGGTCACGCACGACGAGCACCTCGCGCAGCGCTGCGGGCGCGCCATCCGCCTGGTGGCGGGTAGGATCGCGGCATGAAGCAGGCCTTGCGCATGCTTGCCCGGGACTGGCGCGCGGGCGAGCTGCGCGTGCTCGCCGCGGCGCTCCTCGTTGCGGTGGCGAGCATCACCAGCGTCGCCTTCTTCGCCGACCGCGTGGGCGCGGCGCTCGTACGCGACGCCCACCAGCTGCTCGGCGCGGACCTGGTGCTGGTCTCGGACCATCCCTGGCAGGGCGGCATCGCCGACGAGATCGGCAAACGAGGCCTCGAGCGCGCCGCGTCCACCACTTTCATCAGCATGGCGATGGCAGGCGAGGCGGCCGCGGGGACGAGTCCCGCGGCCCAGCTCGCCGGCGTCAAGGCGGTCACCGAGAACTACCCGCTGCGCGGCCGGCTGCGCATCGCGCCGGCGCCGAACGCCCAGGACGCGCCCGCGCAGGCCGGTCCGGCGCGCGGCACGGTGTGGATCGAGGAGCGCCTGGTGAGCGCGCTCGGCACGCCCGTGGGATCGAAGCTCCACCTCGGCAAGGCGACGCTCGAAGTCGCCGCGGTGCTGACGCTCGAGCCCGAGCGCGGCGCGAACTTCTTCAACATCGCGCCGCGCCTGTTCATGAACCTCGCCGACGTGCCCGCGACGGGCCTGGTGCAGACGGGCAGCCGCGTCTGGCATTACCTGTATGCCGCCGGACCGCGCGCGCAGATCGAAGCGCTGGAAGCCTGGGCGCGCACCCGCATGGAGCGCGGCCAGCGCGTGGACAACCTGGAGAGCGGCCGCCCCGAGGTGCGCGTGGGCATCGAGCGCGCGCAGCGCTTCCTGGGGCTCACGGCGCTGCTCGCCGCGATCCTCGCGGGCGTGGCGATCGCGCTCGGCACGCGCCGCTTCGTGGAGCGGCACCTGGACAGCTGCGCGGTGATGCGCTGCCTGGGCGTCACGCAGCGCCAGCTGCTGATGCTCTTCGGCACCGAGTTCCTGCTGCTCGGCCTCGCGGCCTGCGCGCTCGGCGTGGCGCTCGGCTTCGCGGCGCAGGCGGTGATCGCCGAGCTGCTGGGCGGGCTGCTGCGCGCCGATCTGCCCGCGCCCACGGCGCTGCCTGCCGCGCAGGGCTTTCTCGTGGGCCTGGTGCTGCTGCTCGGCTTCTCGCTGCCGCCGCTGGTGCAGCTGAAGAACGTGCCCGCGGTGCGCGTGATCCGGCGCGAATCGGGCGCGGCCAAGGGCGGCACCGTGGCGGTCTACCTCGCCGGCCTTGCCGCGCTCTCGGGACTGCTCATCTGGCAGGCGGGCGACTTGCGCATGGGCGTCGCGGTGGTGGGCGGCTTCGGCGTGGCCGTCGCGCTGTTCGCGGTGGTGGCCTGGCTGGGCCTGCGTTTTTTCTCGGCAGGATTTTTCTCCCGCAGGTTCGCGTTCACCAACGTCGCGCTGCGCTACGGACTGGCCAACCTGCGGCGCCATGCGCGCGGCAACGCGATCCAGGTGGCGAGCCTCGCGCTCGGCCTCACCGCGGTGCTGCTGCTCACCTTCACGCGCAACGACCTGGTGGACGCCTGGCGGCGCAGCGCGCCGCCCGATGCGCCGAACCGCTTCCTGCTGGGCGTGCAGCCCGACCAGCTCGCCGAGGTGAAGGCGTTCTTCGCGCAGCACGGCATCGCCGCGCCCGAGCTCAACCCCATGGTGCGCGGCCGCCTCACGGCGGTGAACGGGAAGAAGGTGTCGGAGGCGGATTTCACGGAAGAGCGCGCGCGGCGCCTCGTGGAGCGCGAGTTCAACCTGTCGTTCGCGGACCGGGCTCCGGCGCACAACACCGTGGTGCAGGGGAATTGGTTTTCCTTGCGTGAGAATGCTTTTTCCGTTGAAGAGGGCATCGCGAAAACCCTCGGCTGGAAGCTGGGTGACGAGCTGACGTTCACCGTAGGCAATGAGTCCTTCAGCGCTCGCGTCACTTCCCTGCGCCGGCTGCGCTGGGACTCGATGAAGGTGAACTTCTTCGTCATCGGCCCGCCCGCGCTGATGCAGCGCTTCCCGGCGAGCTACATCTCGGCTTTCCGCCTGGAGCCGGGCCGCGAGCCGCTCATGAACGAGCTCGCCGCGCGCTTTCCCAACCTCACGGTGGTGGACGTCGGCGCCGCGGTGCGCCAGGCGCAGGACATCATGGACCAGGTGATCAGCGCGGTGCAGGTGGTGTTCCTGTTCGCGCTCGGCGCGGGGCTGCTGGTGCTGTACTCGGCGCTGGTCGCCACCGAGGACGAGCGCCGGCGCGAGGCGGCGGTGATGCGCGTCTACGGCGCCTCGCGCGCGCAGGTGACCGGCAGCCAGCGCGTGGAGTTCCTCGCCATGGGCCTCTTGGCGGGCCTGCTCGCCACCGCGGGCGCCGCGGCGATCGGCCAGCTGCTCGCGCGCCGCGTGTTCGAGCTCGACCTGCCGCCCAGCCCGGAGATCTGGATCGTGGGCCCGGTGGCGGGCCTCGCGCTCCTGTCGCTCAACGCCTGGCTCTCGGCGCGCAAGGTGCTGCAGGCCTCGCCGGCGCTCACCTTGCGTGATTCGGTCTAGCGTCCTCGCCTGCCTCTTCCTCGCGCAGGACAAGCCGATCTGGCTGCACGTGCTGCCCTGAGCCTGCCCACCGGAAGTGAAAACCTTGCGCACATGACCTTCAAGCACTACTGGGAAGACTTTCCCGTGGGCTGGACGTTCGGCAATGGCCCGCGCCGCCTCGATGCCGAGGACATCGTCACCTTCGCGCGCGAGTGGGACCCGCAGCGCTACCACGTCGACCCGCAGGCGGCGCAGTCCACGCCCTTCGGCGGGCTGATCGCGAGCGGCTGGCAGACCGGGTGCGTCGCGATGCGGCTGATGTGCGACGGCTACCTCGCCGAGTCTTCCTGCGTCGGCTCGCCCGGCATCGAGGCGATCGAATTCCTGAAACCGGTGCGCCCCGGAGACTCGCTTCGCTTCCGCGCGGAGGTGCTCGAGGCGCGGCCCTCGGCCAGCCGGCCGGATCGCGGTCTGGTGCGCTGGCGCTGGGAAGTCCTGAACCAGCAAGACGACGTCGTGCTGCGCATGCTCGGAACGCAGCTCTTCCTGAGGCGCGGCTCAGCCTGAGGTCGTCGGGGCGCCGCGACAGGCAGCGTGGTGTCGGCCGCGCCGCGGTATGATCCAAGCGTCGTGAGCGCAAAGTCCCAGGTTTGCGATTTCGGTTGGCGGGCGGTGCCGTTCGACCTGCTCGGCGTCGACGGCAAGCGCCATACGCTCGCGTCTGCGCGCGGCCCGAACGGGCTGCTGGTGATGTTCATCTGCAACCATTGCCCCTACGTCAAGGCGGTGATCGACCGCATCGTGCGTGACTGCAACGACCTCGCGCCGTACGGCGTGGGTTCGATCGCCGTGATGTCGAACGATCCGATGGACTATCCGGAGGACTCGTTCGAAAACATGAAGCGCGTCGCGCGCGACAGGGCATTTCCCTTTCCCTACGTCCTCGACGAAACCCAGGCAGTCGCCAGGGCCTACGGTGCGCAGTGCACGCCGGACTTTTTCGGTTTCAACTCGGGCCTCGAGCTGCAATACCGCGGCCGCATCGACGCCTCCGGACGCCAGCCGGCGCCGCCGGACGCCCGGCGTGAACTTTTCGAGGCCATGGTCGCCATCGCGGGCAGTGGCCGTGGTCCCCGCGAGCAGAGCGCGTCGATCGGTTGCTCGATCAAATGGAAGTCTTAGTTTCGCCGATGCTCAGAAGCGCGGCGGTCTGAGCGGTCCGATGTCCGAGATCGCTCTCCTGGTTGCCGTCGGTGTGCTGGTTGCTGCCGTGTTTCTGATTTTCAAGATCCAGAAAACGCTCGAAGAGAAGCACCGCCAGATGCTCGCGGACCTGCACGACGGCCTCACCAAGCAGGGCGACCGCCTGGGCGGCCACCTGAACGAGCTGCGCGAGTCGATCGCCGTGAAACTCGACGCGCGCCTGGACCAGATCTCGAACCGCGTCAACGAGCGCCTCGAGGACGGCTTCAAGAAGACCAACGAGACCTTCGTGAGCGTGATGCAGCGCCTGGCGACCATCGACGAGGCGCAGAAGAAGATCGAGACGCTCACCGGCAGCGTGGTGAGCCTGCAGGAGCTGCTCGGCGACAAGAAGACGCGCGGCGCCTTCGGCGAGGTGCAGCTGGAGGCGCTGGTGCGCAACGTGCTGCCGCCGAGCGGCTTCGAATTCCAGTACACGCTGTCCAACGGCACGCGCGTGGACTGCGCGCTGCGGCTGCCGGAGCCCACGGGCCTGGTCTGCGTGGACTCGAAGTTCCCGCTCGAGAACTACAACCGCATGTTCGAGGGCGGCGAGGCCGAGCGCGCGCTCGCGCAGAAGCAGTTCCGCGCCGACATCCGCAAGCACGTCGACGACATCGCGAAGAAGTACATCATCGCCAACGAGACCTCGGATGGCGCGGTGATGTTCGTGCCCGCGGAAGCCGTGTTCGCCGAGATCCACGCCTACCACGCCGAGGTGGTGGATTACGCGATCGGCAAGCGCGTCTGGATCGTCTCGCCGACCACGCTGATGGCGGTGCTCAACACCGCGCGCGCGGTGCTCAAGGACGTCGAGACCCGCAAGCAGATCCACGTCATCAAGGACGCGCTCGGGCGCCTCGGGCAGGACTTCCGCAGGTTCGATGAGCGCATGAAGAAGCTCGCCGACCACATCCGCCAGGCGCACCAGGACGCCGAGGACGTGCAGACCTCGAGCCGCAAGATCTCGCAGCAGTTCCAGAAGATCGAGTCGGCCGAGCTCGAGCCGCCGGCGCCCGCCGCACGCAGCGCAGACCCGGCCAACGTGGTCCGGCTGCCTGACGAGCGCAAGCCGGGCGGGTGAGCCTCGTCGACGCCGCGCAGGCGGCGGTGGACACGCTCGCGACGATGGCCGACGGCGTGCAGGTGGTCGATGCAGTGCGCCTGCGCGAGCTGATCGGCGATCCGCTCGCCGCGAAGGCGTAATGCTGGAGGCTTTCCTCGTTTCGACCGGCACGGTCGCGCTCGCCGAGATGGGCGACAAGACGCAGCTGCTCGCGCTGTTGCTCGCGGCGCGCTACCGCCGGCCGCTGCCGATCATCCTCGGCATCGCCTGCGCCACGCTCGCCAACCACGCGCTCGCCGCGGCCTTCGGCGGCTGGCTCGCCTCGCTCGTGGGCGCGCACATGCTGCGCTGGCTGCTCGCCGCTTCGTTCGTGGCGATGGCCGTCTGGATGCTGTTCCCCGACCGCGCGAGCGACTTCCAGGGCAGCCAGAAGCTGGGCGTGTTCGGCACCTCGCTGCTCGCGTTCTTCCTCGTGGAGCTGGGCGACAAGTCCCAGGCCGCGACCGTGGTGCTGGCGGCAAACTACGCCGCGCTCGCTGCGGTGATCGTCGGCACGACGCTGGGCATGCTGATCGCCAACGTGCCGGTGGTCTATGCGGGCGAGACCCTGCTGCGCCGGGTGCCGATGAAGCCGCTGCAGCGCATCGCGGCCGTCGCCTTCGTCGCGCTCGGTATCCTCGCGCTGGTCGCCTGACCGCTAATGACAACTGCGTAAATAATGTCCTATACTGTGCGCCGGAGGTGCTCCATGAGACCCACCGGAAGCCCAGAAGAACTCGAACATCGCCGGATGCGGGCGCTGGCCTTGCTCAAAGAAGGATTGC
>JBASCW010000058.1:0-11908 GCA_049651845.1 Burkholderiales bacterium
GTCGCCGGCACGGGCGGCGGCGCCGCGGCGAGCTCGCCCGCGCCGAGCGTGAAGCCGGAGGCGGGCGTGCCGATCAGCACCGCGATCGCGTGCTCGAGCTGCGCGCGCTGCACGCCGACGTCGAGCAGCTGCGCGCGCGCGGAGTTGTACTGCGTCTCGGCCTGCGCGATGTCCACGCGCGACACCACGCCGGCGGCGTAGCGGTTGCGCGTGAGCTCGAGGTTCTTCGCGTAGGCGGCCACGGTCGCCTCGAGCAGCTTCCTCTGCGAGTCGAGCGCGCGCAGGCCGAAGTAGTTCTGCGCGAGCGCCGTCTGCGCCGCCAGGCGCGCGTTGACGAGGTCGCTCGCGCTCGCGCGCGTGCCCGCCTCGCCCGCCTCCACCTGGCGCCGCACGCGGCCCCAGAGGTCCGCCTCCCACGCGACGTTGACCGGCAGCGCGTAGAACGTGCGCCGCGTGCTCGCCTGGCCCACGACCGGGCCCGTGGTGCGCGAGGGCTGGCTCTCGAGCGCCGACATCTGCGCGCTCACCGTGGGCCAGAAGCCCGCGCGCGCCTGGTCGGCAAGCGCGGCGGCGATGCGCACCTGTGCCTCGGCGGCGGCGATGCTCTGGTTGGCGGTGTCGAGCCGCGCCATCAGCCCATCGAGCTCCTTGTCGCCGAACATCGCCCACCACTCGCCGCGCGGCGCGAGGTCGCGCGGCTCGGCCGGCTTCCAGCCGAGCGCGGCGCTGTTTTCCTTGTACGCGGCCGGCACCTCGACTTTCGGGCGCTCGTAGTCCGGCCCCACGGCGCAGCCGTTGAGAAGAATTGCCGCTACGACAATCAATCTTTTCATTTCGCGGACGAAAGTCTGGAACCTTTGAGGCGTGAGAACCAACCCCTCATTCCATCCAGATACAGATACACAACAGGCGTCGTATAGAGCGTCAGCAATTGACTGACGAGCAGGCCGCCGACGATGGCGATGCCGAGCGGCCGGCGCAGCTCGGCGCCCTCGCCGAAGCCGATGGCGAGCGGCACCGCCGCGAGCAGCGCCGCCATGGTGGTCATCATGATCGGCCGGAAGCGCACCAGGCAGGCCTCGAAGATCGCGCGCTCGGGCGCCAGGCCCCGCGCGCGCTGCGCTTCGAGCGCGAAGTCGATCATCATGATGGCGTTCTTCTTGACGATGCCGATCAGCAGGATCACGCCGATCAGCGAGATGATGTTGAGCTCGGAGCCCGCCACCATGAGCGCGAGGATCGCGCCCACACCGGCAGAAGGCAGAGTGGAGAGGATCGTCACCGGGTGCACCAGGCTCTCGTAGAGCATGCCGAGCACCAGGTACACGGCCAGGAGCGCGGCGAGGATCAGCAGCGGCTGGTTCTCGAGCGAGGCCTGGAAGGCGCGCGCGGTGCCCTGGAAGCTGCCGTGGACGCCGGTCGGCACGCCGATGCGGTCCATCGCCGCGCGCACCGCCTCGGTCGCCGCCGACAGCGACACGCCGGGCGGCAGGTTGAACGAGATGGTCGCCGCGGCGAACTGGCTCTGGTGCGCGACGCTGAGCGGCGTGTTGGTCATTTCATAGCGGCTGAAAGCCGACAGCGGCACCTGCGCGCTGGCGCGCGCGGTCGTGCCGTCGGCGTTCTGCGTGCGCGTGGTGCCCGTGACGTGCACGCTGCGCAGCGCCTCGGGGCTCTGCCAGTGCTCGGGCGCCGCCTCCATCACCACGCGGTACTGGTTGAGCGGATTGTAGATGGTCGAGACGATGCGCTGGCCGAACAGGTCGTTCAGCGTGGTGTCGATCATGCGCGCGCTGACGCCGAGCTGCGTGGCGCGGTCGCGGTCGATCACGAGCGAGGTCTGCACGCCGCGGTCCTGGCGGTCCGAGCTCACGTCGACCAGCTCGGGCAGGTCGGCCATCGCGGCGCGCACGCGCGGCTCCCAGGCGCGCAAGGGTTCCAGCTCGTCGGCGAGCAGCGTGAACTGGTACTGCGCGTTGGCCTGGCGCCCGCCCATGCGGATGTCCTGCACCGGCACGAGGAACAGGCCGGCGCCCGCGACCCGGGCGAGCTGCATGCGCAGGCGCGCCACCACGCGCTCGGCCGGGATCTTGCGCTCGGCGAACGGCTTGAGCGTGACGAACATGAAGCCCGTGTTGCGCCCGCCGCCGCCGCCCGAGAAGCCGACCACGTTCACCACCGCGGGGTCGGCACGCACGATCTCGATGAACTCGGCGAGCTTGCCGCGCATCGCCTGGAAGGAGATGCCCTGGTCGGCCTGGATCGAGCCGACCAGGCGCCCGGTGTCCTGCTGCGGGAAGAAGCCCTTGGGCACGATCACGTAGAGGAACACGTTCAGGCCGATGGCGAGCGCGAGGATCAGCAGCGTGAGCGGCCTGTGGGCGAGCGCCCAGGCGAGGCTGTGCTGATAGCCCTTGAGCACGAAGTTGAATGCGGCCTCGCTCCAGCGGAACCATGCATTCTTCCTGTTCTCATTCTGATTCTTCAGCAGCAGGGCGCACATCATGGGCGTGGTCGTGATCGACACCAGCAGCGAGATCAGGATCGCCACCGACAGCACCACCGCGAACTCGCGGAACAGCCTGCCCACGATGCCGCCCATCATGAGGATCGGGATGAACACCGCGATCAGCGACAGGCTCATCGACAGCACCGTGAAGCCGACCTCTTGCGCGCCCGCGAGCGCGGCCGCGCGCGGCGCCTCGCCCTTCTCGATGCGGCGCGAGATGTTCTCCAGCACCACGATGGCGTCGTCCACCACGAAGCCGGTGGCGATGATCAGCGCCATCAGCGACAGGTTGTTCAGGCTGTAGCCGCACAGGTACATCACGCCGAAGGTGCCGATCAGCGACACCGGCACCGCGACGCTCGGGATCAGCGTCGCGCGCCAGTCGCGCAGGAACAGGAACACCACCAGGATCACCAGCGCGATCGCGATCAGCAGCGTGCGCTCGGTGTCGCGCAGCGAGCCGCGGATGGTCGGCGTGCGGTCGAGCACCAGGTCCAGGTTGAGGTCGCTCGGGATCGAGGCGCGCAGGAAGGGCAGCAGGTCCTTGACGCGGTCCACGGTGTCGATGATGTTGGCCGCCGGCTGCCGGTAGATGATGAGCAGCACCGAGGGGCGGCCGTTGGCCGAGCCCGCGTTCCTGAGGTCCTGCACCGAGTCCACCACCTCGGCCAGGTCGGTGAGCCGCACCGGCGCGTTGTTGCGGTAGGCGACCACCACCGGCATGTAGTCGGCGGCCTTCGTCGCCTGGTCGTTGGCGAGGATCTGCCAGTGCCGCTCGCCCTCCTGCAGCGTGCCCTTGGGCCGGTTGACGTTGGTGGCGGTGATCGCGGCGCGTACGTCTTCCGGGCCGATGCCGTACTTGTAGAGCGCGTGCGGGTTGAGCTCGACGCGCACCGCGGGCAGCGAGCTGCCGCCCACGGTCACCTGGCCCACGCCCTGCACCTGCGAGATCTTCTGCGCGAGGATGGTGCTCGCGGCGTCGTACATCTGCCCCTGCGTGCGCGTGTCGGAGGTGAGCGCGAGGATCATGACCGGCGCATCCGCCGGGTTCACCTTGCGGTAGGTCGGGTTCGAGGGCAGGCTGGTCGGCAGCAGCGTGCGCGCCGCGTTGATCGCCGCCTGCACGTCGCGCGCCGCGCCGTCGATGTCGCGCGCGAGGTCGAATTGCAGCACCACGCGCGTGGCGCCCAGGCCGCTCGAGGAGGTCATCTCGGTGACGCCGGCGATGCGCCCGAGCGCCCGCTCGAGCGGCGTCGCCACGGTTGCGGCCATGGTCTCCGGGCTCGCGC
Organism: Burkholderiales bacterium; assembly: GCA_049651845.1. GTDB lineage: Bacteria > Pseudomonadota > Gammaproteobacteria > Burkholderiales > SG8-39 > RBG-16-66-20. The sequence continues at coordinate 3,799 of JBASCW010000058.1, forward strand.
CCGGCAGCGTCGCGCTCACCGAGATGGTCGGGAAGTCCACCTGCGGCAGCGGCGACACCGGCAGCGTGCGCAGCGCCATCAGCCCCGCGAGCACCACCGCGATCGTCAGCAGCGTGGTGGCAACGGGCCGCGCAATGAAGGGAGCAGATATGTTCATTGGGGATTTTCGACAGGGTTCTTCTTGCCTGTCCCCCGGGAGAATTGATCGAACCACAAATAAATCACAGGCGTCGTAAAGAGCGTCAGTGCCTGGCTGACGATCAGACCGCCGACCATCGCCACGCCGAGCGGGTGGCGCAGCTCCGAGCCCACGCCCGAGCCCAGCATCAGCGGCAGCGCGGCCAGCAGCGCCGCGAGCGTGGTCATCATGATCGGCCGGAAGCGCAAGAGGCAGGCCTGGCGGATCGCCTCGCGCGGCGGCTTGCCTTCGTTGCGCTCGGCGTCGAGCGCGAAGTCGATCATCATGATCGCGTTCTTCTTGACGATGCCGATCAGCAGAATGATGCCGATGACGCCGATGATGTCGAGTTCGTTGCCGGTGAGGATCAGCAGCAGCAGCGCGCCGACGCCGGCCGAAGGCAGCGTGGACAGGATCGTCACCGGGTGCACGTAGCTCTCGTAGAGCACGCCCAGCACGATGTACATGGTGACGATCGCCGCGAGGATCAGCAGCAAGGTGTCGGTGAGCGAGGACTGGAAGGCGAGCGCCGCGCCCTGGAAGCGCGTCTGGACGCTCGCCGGCAGGCCGATCTCGCGCTGGGCGGCGCGGATCGCCTCGACCGCGTCGCCGAGCGAGGCGCCCGCGTTTCCCTTCCTGCCGAGGTTGAACGAGACCGTGGCCGCCGGGAACTGGCCCTGGTGGCCGATCGCGAGCGGGGTGAACTTCTCCGAGACTTTGGCCACCGCCGAGAGCCGCACCTGCTCGCCGGTGCTCGAGCCCACGTAGAGGTCCTCCAGCACCGCCGGCCCGCCCTGGAACTCCGGCGTCACTTCCAGCACCACGCGGTACTGGCTGGTCTGCGTGAAGATGGTGGAAATCAGGCGCTGGCCGAAGGCGTTGTAGAGCGCGTTGTCGATGGCGCCGGTGGTGACGCCGAGGCGCGCCGCGGTGGCGCGGTCGATCTCGACGTAGGCCTGCAGCCCCTGGTCCTGCTGGTCGCTCACCACGTCGGCGAGCTCGGGCAGCTGGCGCAGGCGCTCGACGATCCTCGGCGCCCAGGCCGCGAGCTCCTCGGAGTCGGCGCTCTCGACGGTGAACTGGTACTGGGTGCGGCTGACGCGGTCTTCAATAGTGAGGTCCTGCACCGGCTGCATGTAGAGCGTGATGCCCGGCACCTGCGCCAGGCGCGCCTGCAGCCGCCGGATCACCTCGATCGCGCTCGCGTCGCGCTCGCCGCGCGGCTTCAGGTTGATCAGCATGCGGCCGCTGTTGAGCGTCACGTTGACTCCGTCCACGCCGATGAACGACGACAGGCTCTCCACCGCCGGGTCCTCGAGCACCGCGGCCGCGAGCGCCTGCTGCCGTCCGGCCATCGCCGGGAAGGAGATCGACTGCGGCGCCTCCGAGATGCCCTGGATCAGGCCCGTGTCCTGCACCGGGAAGAAGCCCTTCGGGATGAAGACATAGAGCAGCACCGTGAGCGCGAGCGTGCCGACGGCTACCCAGAGCGTGGCGCGCTGGCGCTCGAGCACCCAGTCGAGCATCTCGCCGTAGCGCGCGATCACGCGGTCGATGAACTCGCCGGTGGCGCGGAACATGCGGCCCTGCCGCTCGGGCGGCTCGCGGCGCAGGATCTTCGCGCACATCATCGGCGTGAGCGTGAGCGAGACCAGCGCCGAGATCAGGATCGCCACCGCGAGCGTGATCGCGAACTCGCGGAACAGGCGCCCGACCACCTCGCCCATGAACAGCAGCGGGATCAGCACCGCGATCAGCGACACGGTGAGCGAGATGATGGTAAAGCCGATCTGCTCGGAGCCCTTGAGCGCGGCCTGCAGCGGCGGCTCGCCCTTCTCGATGTAGCGCGCGATGTTCTCGATGACGACGATGGCGTCGTCCACGACGAAGCCGGTGGCGATGGTCATCGCCATCAGCGTGAGGTTGTTGACCGAGAAGCCAGCGAGGTACATCACGCCGAAGGTCCCGACCAGGGAGAGCGGCACCGCGACGCTGGGAATCGCGGTCGCGGCCGCGTTGCGCAGGAACAGGAAGATCACCATCACCACCAGCGCCACCGCCACCGCGAGCTCGATCTTCACGTCGCGCACCGAGGCGCGGATGGTGGTGGTGCGGTCCGAGAGCAGGCGCACCTCGACCGCGCCGGGCAGCGCCGCGCGCAGCTGCGGCAGCAGCTTGTGCACGCGCTCGACCACCTCGATCACGTTCGAGCCGGGCTGGCGCTGGATGTTGACGATCACCGCGGCCGATTCGTTCGCCCAGGCCGCCAGGCGCACGTTCTCGGCGTCGTCCACCGCGGTGGCGACGTCCGACAGGCGGACCGGGCGGCCCGCCCTGTAGGCGACGATCAGGCTGCGGTACTCGTCGGCCGAGCGCAGCTGGTCGTTGGCGTCGATGGTGGAGGCGCGCGCGGGCCCATCGAATGACCCCTTGGCCTGGTTCACGTTGGCCGCGGCGACCGCCAGGCGCAGGTCCTCCAGCGACAGGCCGTAGGCAGCCAGCGCTTTGGGGTTCGCCTGTATTCGCACCGCCGGCCGCTGGCCGCCCGCGATGCTCACCAGGCCCACGCCGGGCAGCTGCGAGATCTTCTGCGCGACGCGCGTGTCGACGAGGTTCTGCAGCCTGGGCAGCGGCATCGTCTTCGACATCACCGCGAGGGTGAGGATTGGCGCGTCGGCCGGGTTGACCTTGCTGTAGATCGGCGGCATCGGCAGGTCGGTGGGCAGGAACGTGCCCGCGGCGTTGATCGCCGCCTGCACCTCCTGCTCGGCGATGTCGAGCGACAGCGCGAGCGAGAACTGCAGCGCGATCACCGAGGCGCCGCCCGAGCTGGTCGAAGACATCTGGTTCAGGCCCGGCATCTGCCCGAACTGGCGCTCCAGCGGCGCAGTGATCGAGGAGGTCATCACGTCCGGGCTCGCGCCCGGGTACAGTGTCACCACCTGGATGGTCGGGTAGTCCACCTGCGGCAGCGCCGAGATCGGCAGCAGGCGGTAGGCGAGCGCGCCCGACAGCAGGATGGCGAGCATGAACAGCGAGGTCGCCACCGGCCGGAGGATGAAGGGGCGGGACGGGTTCACTGCGGCCGCGCTACTGCGGCTTCTTCGCGCGCAATTCCCTCATGCGCTTCTTGCGCTCTTCTTCGGGAAGTTTCCTGATCTCCTCCCCGAATTCGCCCTTGTCGATGCGGGCATTCAGCGCCTGCCAGCGCTTGAGCCTTTCGTCGATCGTAGCGCTTTCCCTGGCAGGCTCGCTGCCCCTGACGACCATTTCCACCACCGCGCCTTCGCGCAGCTGGTCCGCGCCGTCCACCACCACCAGCGTGCCGGGCGCGACGCCCTCTTCGACGACGACCTGCTGGCCCTGCACCGGGCCGAGCCTGAGCTTGCGCACCGAGACCACTTTGCTTTCGCCGTCCACCGCGTAGACGAAGGTGCCGGGCGTGCCGCGCTGGATGGCTGCAACCGGCACCACGGTCGCCCGCGCCTTCGTATCTACCAGCAGGCGCACGTTGACGAACTGGTTCGGGAACAGCGCGAGGTCGTCGTTGGCGAACTGCGCCTTCAGTTTGACCGTGCCGGTCGCCGGGTCGATCTGGTTGTCCACGGTGATCAGCGCGCCGGTGGCGAGCTGGGTCTTGCCGCCGCGGTCGAAGGCGGCGACCGCGAGCTGGTCGCCGGCCTTGAGCTTCTTCATCACCGGCGGCAGGCTGTCCTCCGGGATGCTGAACACCACGGTGATCGGCAGCAGCTGCGTGATCACGACCAGGCCGTTGGCGTCGCCCGCGCGCACGATGTTGCCCAGGTCCACCTGGCGCAGGCCGAGCCGCCCGCCGATCGGCGCCGTGATGCGCGTGTAGCTGAGCTGCAGGCGCGCGCTCTCGATCGCCGCCTGGTCCACCTTGAGGGTGGCCTCGTACTGGCGCACCAGCGCCTCCTGCGTGTCGAGCTGCTGCTTGGCGATCGAGTCCTGCCCGAACAACGTCCGGTAGCGCTCCAGGTCGATCTGCGCGTTCTTCAGCAGCGACAGGTCCTTCGCGAACTGGCCCTCGGCGGTGGCGAGCTGCACCTGCGCGGGACGCGGATCGATCTCGGCGAGCAGCTCGCCCGCGCGCACGATCTGGCCCTCCTTGAACGCGAGCCTCATGAGCTGCCCGTCGACGCGGCTGCGCACCGTGACCGTGGCCACCGGCGTCACCGTGCCGAGACCCTCCAACTGCACGCCGACGTCGGCCACGCCGGCCGGCACCGCCACCACCGGGACGTTGCCCAGGCCCTTGCCGAAGCCGCCCTTGCCCATCTTGGCCGCCGTCTCGGTTGGGCGCTGCTGGTAGAAGTAGGCGCCGGTGCCGACGGTGGCCGCGACGGCACCGAGCGCGATCGCCCAGGGAAGGATTCGCCTCATCAGCGGGTTTATAACCCGCCGCGCTGAAAGGCGAAAATCAGGCTTGTAAGCGAATGTTTCGGGGCTTGCCCGCGCTGCGCACGGTGTCGCGGATCATGCGGAGCACCCGTTCTTCCTCCCAGGTGCCGACATAGATGTACGGAAACCTCGCCCGCAGCAGGTGGGCGAACGAGACGCCGAAGTTGGACACGCCTTACCCCCCTCGCCGGGCCCTAGCGCTCGAGCAGGCCCTACTTGTCCTTCATCGCTCGAGCAGGCCCTTCTTGTCCTTCACTTTGGCCCACTCGTCGGCGTCCGGGGGTGCGGGCTTCCTCTCGATGATCGGCTGCCAGCGCGCCGACAACTCCTTGTTCAGCGGGATCCAGTCCCGCTGGCCGTCGGGCACGTCGTCCTCGGCGAAAATCGCCTCCACCGGGCACTCGGGCACGCACAGGGTGCAGTCGATGCATTCGTCCGGGTCGATGACCAGCATGTTGGGCCCCTCCCGGAAACAATCGACCGGGCAGACGTCCACGCAGTCGGTGTACTTGCACTTGATGCAGGTCTCGGTGACAACGTAGGCCATGGGTGCTACAAGGTTTTACGAATCAATAATTTAGCATGGCCGAGGCCCAAGGCCTCATAATACGGGTCCCGGCAGCAACCCCCCCGCCTCACCCGAACGGAGAAACCCCAGCATCATGAGCAGTCCCGCGATTCAGCACGTCACCGACGACAGTTTCGAGCCCGAAGTCCTGAAATCCGACCTGCCGGTCCTGGTCGATTACTGGGCCGAGTGGTGCGGCCCCTGCAAGTCGATCGCGCCGATCCTGGAGGCGGTGGCCAAGGAATACGACGGCCGCCTGAAGATCGCCAAGATCAACGTGGACGAGAACCAGTCGACCCCGGCCAAGTTCGGCATCCGGGGCATCCCGACGCTGATGCTGTTCAAGAACGGCAACGTCGAGGCGACCAAGGTGGGCGCGCTGTCCAAATCGCAGCTCACCGCGTTTCTTGACAGCAATATCTAAACGCCCTACTCTTTGAGCCGTAACCGCGCCGGCTTGGACGACGGCGCGGCGAGCACCACCCTAGCGCTGGGTCAAGCGCCTCTTCCTTCTCGAAGAAACCGGCAGCTGTACAGGCCGAATTCCATTCAATTGCGGCATTTGAACGCGACACATGCAACTCTCAGAGCTTAAGACCCTTCACGTATCCGAACTGCTGGAGAAGGCCACCGCGGGCGGCGTCGAAGGCGCCAACCGGATGCGCAAGCAGGACCTCATCTTCGCCATGCTCAAGAACCAGGCGAAGAAGGGCGAATCCATCTTCGGCGACGGCACGCTGGAAGTGCTGCCCGACGGCTTCGGCTTCCTGCGCTCGCCCGACACGTCCTACCTCGCCTCCACCGACGACATCTACGTCAGCCCCTCGCAGATCCGCCGCTTCAACCTGCACACGGGCGACACGATCGAGGGCGAGATCCGCACGCCGAAGGACGGCGAGCGCTACTTCGCGCTGGTCAAGGTCGACAAGGTCAACGGCGAGGCGCCCGAGGCCGCCAAGCACAAGATCCTGTTCGAGAACCTCACGCCGCTGCACCCGGACAAGGCGTTCAAGCTGGAGCGCGAGCTCAAGGCCGAGGAGAACCTTACCGGCCGGATCATCGACATCATCGCGCCGATCGGCAAGGGCCAGCGCGGCCTGATCGTCTCGCCGCCCAAGGCCGGCAAGACGGTGATGCTGCAGCACATCGCGCACGCGATCGTGGCCAACCACCCGGATGCGGCGATGATCGTGCTGCTCATCGACGAGCGCCCGGAGGAAGTCACCGAGATGTCGCGCTCCGTGCGCGGCGAGGTGGTCGCCTCGACCTTCGACGAGCCGGCCTCGCGCCACGTGCAGGTCGCCGAGATGGTGATCGAGAAGGCCAAGCGCCTGGTCGAGCACAAGAAGGACGTGGTGATCCTGCTGGATTCGATCACGCGCCTGGCGCGCGCCTACAACACCGTGCAGCCGGCCTCGGGCAAGGTGCTCACGGGCGGCGTGGACGCGAACGCGCTGCAGAAGCCCAAGCGCTTCTTCGGCGCCGCGAGGAACGTCGAGGAAGGCGGCTCGCTCACCATCATCGCCACGGCGCTCATCGACACCGGCAGCCGCATGGACGACGTGATCTACGAGGAATTCAAGGGCACCGGCAACCTCGAGATCCACCTCGACAGGCGCATGCACGAGAAGCGCATCTTCCCGGCGATCAACGTCAACCGTTCGGGCACCCGCCGCGAGGAGCTGCTGATCGCCAAGGAGGTGCTGCAGAAGATCTGGGTGCTGCGCAAGCTGCTCTACCCGATGGACGAGCTCGAGGCCGCCGAATTCCTCATCGACAAGGTGCGCGCCACCAAGTCGAACGCCGAATTCTTCGACTCGATGACCTCCCGGCGCGGCTGAGAAGGAAGAAAAGGGGGTCGGAGTAAGATTTCTTCGACCACCTTTGCGGGGCGAGGAGTTGGCAGAAATCTTACTCCGACCCCCTTTTTCGAAGTTGCTCTAAGTTCATGATTTCCGTATAATTCGCGCCTTTTCGACGCAGGCCAGCCCATGAAACCCGGAATCCACCCCGAATACCAGCCGGTGATCTTCCACGACACCGCCGCGAACCACTCGTTCCTCACGCGCGCCGTGATCGACACCAAGGGACGCGAGACCATGAAGTGGACCGACGGCAAGGAGTACCCGGTCGTCAAGGTCGAGATTTCCTCGGAATCGCACCCGCACTACACCGGCAAGCAGAAGATCATGGACACCGCGGGCCGCGTCGAGAAGTTCAAGCGCCGCTACACCAAGAAAAAACCCGCATAGAGGTCCGGGGCGGTGACGCCCCGGGGGCCCGGCACCATGCTGCCTCGCCTCGCTCTGCCCCCGTCGCGCCTCGTCATCGCCATCCTGGCGCTGGCCTTCGTCGCGCCCGGCCTGGTCGGGCACGACCCCTGGCGCGCATTCGACGTGATCGCGATCGAGATCGCGCACCAGATGCACGTCACGGGCGACTGGATCGTGCCGCGCCTGGCGGGCGAGCCCTGGCTCGACGACCCGCCGTTCTACCACTGGCTGGCGCTCGGTTTCGCCAAGGCCTTCGGCGGACTGCTCGGCTTCCACAACGCGGCGCGCCTCGCCTCGGGCCTGGCGATGCTCACCGCGCTCTGGTTCCTCTACCTCGCCGCGCGCCATAGCGCGCTGCCGATCGCCTCGCGCCGCTATAGCGAGCAGGAACTGCCGATGCGCCGCGGCGACGGCGGCGCCGGCACGCTGCTGCTGATCGGCTCTCTCGGGCTGATGGTGCACGCGCACGAGGCGGTGCCCGACCTCGTCGCGCTCGCGGCCTCCTGTGCGGCGTTCGCTTTCCTGATGACCCCCGCGAGCCGGCCCGGCCGGACCGGGGCCGCGTTCGGCGTCGCGCTCGGCATCGCGTTCCTGTCCACGGGCCTGGTCGTGCCGCTCGTGGTGGGCGGCGCGGCGCTCGCCGCGCACCTCGCCTGCGACGAGTGGCGC
>JBASCW010000059.1:0-4623 GCA_049651845.1 Burkholderiales bacterium
GCTTCGACCGCGGCGCGCGCCGGGCCGTCGCCCGCCACGAGCAACCGCCAGGGCAGGTTCCGCAGGCGCGCGAGCGCGCCGGCGAGCTGCCGGTAGGAGTCGAGCTTGTCGCGCTCGCGCATCATCGCCACGGTGACGATCCAGGGCACGCCATCGTCCAGGCCATGCTCGCGCGCGAGGCGCGCGCGATGCGCCGCGCGCTGCGCGGCGGCCGCCTGAAACGGCGCGGGGTCGAGGAACGGCGCAAGGCGCGCCACGCGGCCGGGCGCCGCCGCGACGCCGCGCAAGCCCTCGATATCGTCCCGCGTGGGGCACAGCAGCAGGTCCGCGCGCCGGATCGCCGCGAGCGAGCCTTGATGACCCGTGTCCCAGGGGCCGCCCGCGCGCTTGGCGGCATGCGAGGCCTCGGCGATCACGTAGGGGATGCCGAGGACCGCGCTCGCCTCGGGCCCGAGCCAGTCGGGCGACTTGTAGTACGCGTGGTAGGTGAACCAGAGCTCGGGCCGCGCGAGCGCCGGGCCGTCACGCCATTGCTCGCCGAGCCGCCGGCCGAGCGCGCGGCCCTGCTCGCGCAGCGCGGCCTGGCGCGCCGGGTCGCCGGCGCCGTCGTAGCTGCGGAAGGTCGAGACCAGCTCGACCTGGTGGCCGGCGCGCGCGAGCGCATCCATGTAAAGCGACGCGACGCGCCGGTCGCCCGAGGGCGTGCCGTGCGTGGGCGATTTCAGCGGCGCGTAGAAGGCGATGCGCATCGGCCCGGTCCGGGCATGAATTCTAGTCCGCGCCCGCGAGGCCGAAGCGCCGTGCGAGGCGCGCGATGCTCGCCTGCAGCTCGAACTTCTCAGTGACGCGGCGGCGCCCGGCCGCGCCGAGCGCGCCTCGCTGCGCCGGCGCGCGGATCAGGCGTTCGAGCGCTTGCGCCAGCCGCTGCGGCGCGTCCGGCTCGACCAGGATGCCCGTCACGCCGTCCTCGATCAATTCCGGTATGCCCGACACGCGCGTCGCGATGCAGGCGAGGCCCTGGCTCTGCGCCTCCACCAGGACGTTCGGCAGCCCGTCGCGGTCGCCGTCGCGCGCCACGCGCGAGGCGAGCGCGAACAGGTCCGCGGCGCGGTACTCCTCGAGCAGCTCGGTCTGCGTGCGCGCGCCGCGCCAGGCGACGCGCGCGCCGATGCCGAGCGCGCGCGCGCGCCGCTCGAGCTTGGCCTTGAGCGGCCCGCCGCCCACGTGCACCAGGCGCCAGTGCAGCTGCGCCGGCAGCTGCGCGAGCGCGTCGAGCAGCACGTCGGTGCCCTTCTTCTCGACCAGGCGGCCGACGGACAGGATGATGACGGGGTGATCGGCCTCGCTGCCGTCTTTTGGATCTGATTCAGAAACAACATGAACGGAAAAACGCGAAAGATCCAGACCGTGATAGACGAGATCCACTCGGCCCGGCGGCGCGAGCGCCGAGAGATGCGCATGCGCCGCCGCGGTGCAGGTCACGAGCCATTCACAGGAGGCGAGCTTCTCGCGCTTCTCCCACTCGGGCGTGGTCCAGATGTCCTTCGCATGCGCCGAACCGGTCCAGGCCATGCCCTGGAGCAGCGCCGCGTAGCGGGCCACCGACGCCGGCGTGTGCAGGAAGTGCGCGTGCAGGTGGCGGATGTCGCCCGGCAGCTCGTCGGCGAGCACCAGCGCCTGGCCGAAGCGCCGGATGCGGTTCGGCGTAGGGTCGCGCGCGAGGTCTCGCAACCAGAGGTTGCGGGTCTTTCTATAGCTGGCTGTCTTCCGCTGACGGATCCATGCCCGGACAACGCGCAACGGCTCAAGCAGGAGGTACTCGGGCAAGTACAGAACCGAAGCCCTGATTTCCTCGTGCACCGGGTGACGGCGCGCATCGGTCGGATGGCGCAGCGACACGATCAGGATCGCCAGGCCGCGGCGCTCGAGCTCGGCGATCTCCTGCGCGACGAAGGATTCCGAGAGCCGCGGATAGCCCTTCAGGACGAACGCGACGCGGCTCAATCGGCGGTTCAGGCGATGCGTGGAATCGCCCGTGGCTCTTCCGCGACCGCCGCGGCAGACTCGATCCACGGCGCCACCAGCCGGCCCACGTTGTCCAGACCTTCGAGCAGCCCCGGCACGACGATCTCGGCGGGCCGGTTCTGCGAGGGCAGGCGGCGCAGCGCCGCGGCCATCACCTCCGCGTCGTAGCGGCCGTCGTCGGCGAGCATCGAGATCAGGCCGAGCTGCGCGGCGCGCGAGATGCGGATGTACTGCTCGAGGCGCGGCTCGGTGCGCGGCACGATGAGCGCGCGCTTGTCGAGCGACAGCACTTCGCAGAAGGTGTTGTAGCCGCCCATCGCCACCACGCCCGCGGCGCGCGCCACCAGCGACTCGAGATGGTTGTGGAAGGTGATCACGTCGACGCGCTTCAGGCTCGCGGCGCGCTGCATGAACTCGGTCTGGCGCTCGGGCTGCATGAACGGCCCGAGCACGAGCAGCGCCGGGTAGGGCAGCAGCGGATCGTGCTCGTAGGCGCGCAGCACCCATTCGATGAGCGCCTCGCCGTCGCCGCCACCGCCCGTGGTCACCAGCAGGTAGGGCCGCTGCGTGATCTCGGGCATGCGCGGCGGCGCGCCGTAGCTCGGCACCTCGCGGTGCAGGTAGCCGGTGTAGATCATCTTCTGCCGCACGCTGATCGGCAGCGACACGCCCTCGAGCGGATCGCAGATCTGCGGCAGGCCATAGACCCAGATCTCGTCGTACAGGTCGCGCAGCGCCGGCAGCACGTTCTTGCGCTTCCATTCGGGCCCGAGCGCGCGCGGCTCGTCCATCACGTCGCGCAGGCCGAGCACCAGGCGCGCGCCCTGCGCCTTGAGCATGGTCAGCGTCTCGTGCACTTCGCCGCGCAGGCCCATCGGCTCCTTGTCGACGATGAACAGGTCGGGCTCGAAAATCTCCGCGGTGTGCTGGATGATCGAGCCGCGCAGCTTGAGCGTCTGCTCGACGTTCATGTGCAGATTGAGCGAGGTGTACTCGCCGCTGCGCAGCTTGATGACGCCGGGAACGCGCACGAAATCGACGCGCGCGCGGAAATCGAACGAGCCGATGATCGGCGAGCCCGACAGGATGAGGACCGACAGGTGCTTGAAGCGCTCGACCAGCGCGTGCGCGATCGTGCGGCAGCGCCGAAGGTGACCCAGCCCGAACGTATCGTGGCTGTAAATCAGGATGCGTGCATCCGTGCGCCGTTTGTTCATCTTGTGCCCCCCACCTGCAGGGGCCGTATTCTATAATGGCCCGCTGATGGCGACCCTGCTGATGTTTTCGGGCGGGTTGGACAGCACGGCCGCGCTCTACAAGCTACTCGCGGGCGGCCGCGACGAGCTGCGCGTCCACCACGTTCACATGATCAATCGAGAGGCGCGCGCGCGCGCCGAGCGCGACGCGGCCGTTGCGATCGTCGACTGGTGCCGCGCGCACTGCCGGCCGTTCCGGTACTCCGAGTCGACCATCGACTTCGCCGGCCTGCGGGCGATCCCGATCGACTTCGTGACGATCGCCTACGCCGCCTGCCAGGTGGCGATCGACACGCCCGGCTGCGAGCGCATCGCGGTCGGCACGCTGGCGGCCGACCTGGACGAGCAGAAGCGCAAGGTGTCGGCGAGCCAGCGGCGCGTGTTCGACGCGATGTACGCGTGCTACCGGGAGCGCAAGCTCGGCAGCGCGGACCTGCGGTGGATCTATCCGGTCTACGACCTGACCAAGACCCAGGTCGTCGCCTCGCTGCCGCAAGCGCTGCGCGCCGTCGCATGGTCGTGCCGCAGGCCGGTGGCGACCGCGGACGGCTTCCGCATCTGCGGCGAATGCAAGCCCTGCCGCAGGCGCCGCGAAGTTTCCGCGGAACTTGACGTCCCGGTCTGAGATGCGCGCGCTGCTCGCGGCGCTGCTCGTCTGCCCGCTTATCGCCCTCACGGGCTGCGTGTCGCTGCCTCAGAGCGAGGCGTTGCGCGAGCAGGCGCCGCCGGGCCTGCCGCCGCGCGCCGAGCTCGTCGAGGTGCCGTTCTACCGCCAGGACGACTTTCTCTGCGGGCCGGCCGCGCTGGCGATGGTGTTCAATGCGGCCGGCGTGCGCGCCGATGTCGAGTCGCTCACGCCGCTGGTCTACCTGCCCGGCCGGCAGGGCAGCCTGCAGGCCGAGATGCTGGGCGCCACGCGGCGCTCGGGACTGCTCGCCTACCCGCTCGCGCCGCGGCTCGAGGACCTGCTGCGCGAGCTCGCCGCGGGCACGCCCGCGGTGGTGCTGCTCAACCTCTCGTTCCGCGTCGTGCCGATCTGGCACTACGCGGTGGTGGTGGGCTACGACCTGGAGCGGCAGATCGTCGTCGTGCGCTCGGGCGCGCGCGCGCGCGAAGAGTGGAGCTTCGGCTTCCTCGAGTTCCTCTGGCGCGATGCCGAGCACTGGTCGATGCTCGCGCTGCCGCCCGGCAAGCTGCCGGCGAGCGCGCGCGAGGCCGAGCTCGGCACGGCGATCGCCGCGCTCGAGCAGGCCGGCAAGCCGGCCGAGGCGCGCGCGGCCTACCGCGCGCTGCTGGCGCGCTGGCCCGCGAGCCTGGTCGGGCTGATCGGCCTGGGCAACGC
>JBASCW010000060.1:0-47450 GCA_049651845.1 Burkholderiales bacterium
CCCGGCGCTTCACCGCGGCCTCCACTTTGTTGTTGGTCTTCATGTCCAAACCCCGATGTTATGCCGACATCGGAATAACGCATGAAGTTGGATTCGGTTGTCATGAGGTTACGTAATTCTCAATAGGCGTTCCGAGCCTGGTCTTGGGAATGACCGCTATCGGCCAGGAGCCGACATTCGCGGACCCCACTGAATCACCTCCGCGCAGTGGTGGCGACCGCGCGATTCGTCCTGGCGTGACGGCGCGCAATGGCGCTTATGTCGTCCCGCGCGCCGCTATTGGTAACAAACAAAACGCTTGCAGGAACCGGGTCGACTCCGAAGCCAATGGCCGCGCGTTCAATTCACGCCGGCGCGCCAAGCAGGGCTCGAACAATGCTCGGCGCGAAATAGGCGGTGAGTGACAAATTGATTTGGCGAGCAAACGACGATGGTCATTTCGGCAGGATCGTGCTGACCGCCTGACCGCGAGCGCGCTGCCCGGATCTCAGGCGGGCGCGTGGTGGCCGCCTTCGGAGCCCGCAGGCGGCATCGCGCCGGCATAGGCAGGGCGCGAAGTCATGCGCGCGTACCAGTCGTTCACCCGGGGGCGCGCCGCGACCAGGCCGAACAGGTCGACGCGCACGAGGCGCTGCACGAAGGGCGCGATGTCGATATCGGCAAGGCTGTACTCGTCGCCGGCGAGCCAGGGCGCAGCCTGCAGCGCGCGATCCATGCGCTCGACCATCTCGGTCAGGCGCGCGATGGACGGCTTCAAGTCGTCTGCCGAAATGCCGTCGGTCGCCGCCTTGCGCCAGCGCGCGCGCACGCGCGCCTCGGGTATGCGCTCGATCGCGGCGAGCACTTCTGTGCGCGGCATGCGCTGCAGCTCCGGCTGGATGTTCTTGACGAAAGACGGGAGCTTCACCGCTTCGGTCGCCACTTCGTCCGCGTACTTCGTCCACAGGCGCATGCGCGCGCGGGCATAGGCGCCCTCCGGACAGAGGCGCGGCTGCGGATAGGCGTCCTCGAGGTACTCGTTGATGATGCGCGACTCGGTGAGCACGTGGCCGCCGTCGACCAGCAGCGGGACCAGCCCCGCAGGATTGAGCGCGAGAAATTCGGGCTTCAACTGATCGAAGCGCCGCAGGTTGAGGTGGTGGCCGTTCCACACCAGCCCCTTCTCGGTGAGGCAGATGCGCACCTTCTGGCTGCAGGTCGAGTGGGTGCTGTGATAGAGCTCGATCACGGCATGGCGCGCTAGTCGACGCGCGCGCCGGTCCTGCGCACCAACTCGCCCCATTTCTTGATGTCGGAGCGCAGGAACGCCGCGAATTCCCCGGGCGTGCTGGTCATGGGCTCGATGCCTTGGCGCCGCAGCTGTTCCCCGACGTCGGGCAGGCGCATGGCGGCGACGAGTTCCTGATTCAGTTTGGCGATGATTTCGGCGGGCGTTCCGGCGGGCGCCACGACGCCGAACCACACGTCCGCCTTGAACTCCGGCACGCCCGCTTCCGCGACCGTAGGCAGATCGGGCATGGCCTGCGCCCGGGTTGCGGTCGCGACCGCAAGCACGCGCAGCTTGCCGCTGGCGATCTGCGGCCGGACGGTCGCCATCTGCGCGAACGAGGTCTGCACCTGTCCCGTGACGAGCGCCGTGACCACCGCCGCCGTGCCCTTGTACGGAACATGGACGATGTCGACTCCCGCCATGTGCTTGAACAGCTCCATGCCGAGGTGGGCGACGGTGCCGTTGCCGCCGGAAGCGTAGCTGAGCTGGCCGGGATGCGCCTTCGCATGGGCGATCAGTTCCTTCACGTTGTTGACCGCAAGCGAGGAATGAACGGATAGGACCATGGGCGCGGACACGAGCAGGGTGACCGGCGCGAAGCTCTTCTCGGCGTCGTAGGGCAGCTTCCCGCGCAGGCTCTCGTTGATCGCCAGGTCCGGCGCCACCATCAAAATGCTGTAGCCGTCGGGCGCCGCCTTGGCCACCACGTCCGTGCCGATGACGCTGCCGCCCCCGCCGCGATTTTCCACGATCACCGGCTGCCCCCATTTCTCGGTGAGCTTCTGCGCGATGATGCGGGCCAGCAGATCCGTCACCGAGCCAGGCGGGTAGGGGGCGACGAAGCGGATCGGCTTCGTGGGATATGGATCGGCGCTGGCGGGGTTGCCGATGCCTGCGAGGGCAAACACGGCCACTGCCAGTAGCGCGCCGCGCAAGATGAGCTTCACCTTTTTCTCCCCCTGGAAACGAACTCTTTGAATTGTATCGTGGACGACGCTCGGTGGTGCCGACTCGATCCTGCCGAAACGGTATTCGCACGGCATCGAGCGCGATCAAGCGCTCATTCGGCAAACCGATCCTGAGCGGCAGCGCCTGTAATGCGGTCTGGGGACGCCCGGGCCGGCTTGTCAGGGTGCGGTAGCCAGTGGCTTGGAGCGCCGCCATCGCGCATCGCGTGATCGCCTTGAATCGCCCCGGGTTTCCCGGAGAGTTCCGTGTGCGAGTCACGCCACCATGGCGTGGCACTCGTTGCGCCGACAATACGCGCGCTCGAATTCGACCGGCGGGATTTCGCCGATGGGCTCACGCAGCCCGCCGCCGCACCGGTGGCGAGATCCCGCCAACCAGATCCGTGAAACCTGCTCCATACCAACACCTCCTCATCTGGCAAGATTGGAAGGTGTTGCGGCGATCGGTTGAGCCCGCCGTCGAAAGCCGTCATTGGAATTCAAACGGCACGACCTCATCTCACACTGCCTCTTAAGCCATCGGCGATTGAATCAAGTGCTTGGGTTTGTTGCAGCAAGCTTGTCGAGCTGCGGCCGCAACTTGGCGAGCGTGGCCTCGAAGCCCGCCAGACGCGCGCGCTCCTGCTCCACTACCTGCGCCGGAGCGCGGTCGACGAATGCGGCGTTCGACAGTTTCGCTTTTGCCTTGGCGATCTCGCCGTCCAAGCGCGCAATCTCTTTCTGCAGGCGCAGCTTCTCCTCGGCCGGATCGACTTCGATATAGGGCATGAGCCGGACAGAGCCGACCACGGCGATCGGGAAATCGGCGCTCGGCAGTTCCTGATTGCGCAATTCGGAAACCCTCAGCAGGCTGGTCGAGGCGATCGCGGTCGAGACCGAGATCTTCCCGGCCATGTAGAACACGATCTTGTCCTTGGGCGGGATCTTCATCTCGCTGCGCAGGTTGCGGCCGGCGTTGATGATCGCCTTTGCCTCTTCGATTTCCTTTTCCGCCGCTTCGTCGATCTTTTCAGGCTGGCTCCTGGGGTAGGGCGCGAGCATGATGGTCTCGCCGGACTTGCCGGCGAGGCCCTTGATGTCCTGCCACAGCGCTTCGGTGATGAACGGGATGACCGGGTGCGCCAGGCGCAATGCCGCCTCCAGAACGCGTACCAGCGTGCGGCGCGTGGCGCGCTGCTGCGCGTCGTTGCCTTTCGCGAGCTGCTCCTTGGCGATCTCCAGGTACCAGTCGCAGTACTCGTCCCAGACGAAGCGGTAGATCGCGCCGGCGACGTTGTCGAAGCGATAGTCGGCGAAGCCAGCTGCGGCTTCCGCCTCGGTCCTCTGCAGCGTGCTGATGATCCAGCGGTCCCACGCAGAGAGCTCGACGGGCCTGGACTCGTCCAGCCCGCAGTCCTTACCCTCCGTGTTCATGAGCACGAAGCGCGCCGCGTTCCAGAGCTTGTTGCAGAAGTTGCGGTAGCCCTCGCAGCGGCCGAGGTCGAAGTTGAGCGTGCGCGAGAAGTTGGCGAGCGAGGCGAAGGTGAAGCGCAGCGCGTCGGCGCCGAAGGCGGGGATGCCGTTCGGGAAATGGTTCCTGACGTACTTCTCCGCCTTCTTGCGGTGCTCCGGGAGCAGCAGCCCGGTGGTGGATTTCTTCACCAGGGACTCGAAATCGATGCCGTCGATGAGATCGAGCGGGTCGAGCGTGTTGCCCTTGGACTTCGACATCTTGTGGCCCTCGGCGTCGCGCACGATGGCATTGATGTAGACGTGGCGGAACGGCACCTGGCCCGTGAAGTGCAGGCTGGCCATGATCATGCGCGCGACCCAGAAGAAGATGATGTCGAAGCCGGTGACCAGCACCGAGGAGGGCAGGTAGCGCTTGAGTTCCGCGGTCTGCTCGGGCCAGCCGAGCGAGGAGAACGGCACCAGCTGCGACGAGAACCAGGTGTCGAGCACGTCCGGATCGCGCGTCAGCGGGGTTTTGGGTTTGTATTTCTCAAGAATTTCTTGTTCAGAACGGCCTACAAAAACGTTGCCTTCTGCGTCGTACCAGGCCGGGATCTGGTGGCCCCACCAGAGCTGGCGCGAGATGCACCAGTCCTGGATGTTCTCCAGCCAGTGGTTGTAGGTCGAGGTCCAGTGCTCGGGGAAGAACTTCACCTCGCCCTTGGCGACCGCCTCCAGCCCCGCCTTCGCCATGCGGTCCATCTTCACGAACCACTGGTCGGTGAGCATCGGCTCGACGATCACGCCGGTGCGGCCGGAGCGGGGGACGCGAAGCTGGTAGGGCTTTTCCGAGACCAGAAGAGCCGCCTTCTGCAGATCCGCGAGAATCTGCTTCCTGGCGGCAAAGCGGTCCAGGCCGTCGTAGGCGGTGCCGCCGGTGACTTTCGCCTCGAGCGTGAGGATCGGGATCATCGGCAGCTTCTGCCGCTGCGCGACCGCGTAGTCGTTGAAGTCGTGCGCCGGCGTGATCTTCACGCAGCCGGTGCCGAAGGCCTTGTCCACATACGAATCGGAAATTATTCTTATCTTTCGATTCGTCAAAGGCAGCGAAACTTCCCTGCCAACGAGCCCCTGGTATCTTTCATCGTCGGGATTCACCGCGACGGCGACGTCGCCCAGCATGGTCTCGGGCCGCGTCGTCGCCACGGTGACGCTGAAGCCGTCGCCCGGATACTCGATCTCCCAGATCTTGCCGTTCTCCTCCTCGGTCTCGACCTCGAGGTCGGACACGGCGGTGCCGAGCGTCGGGTCCCAGTTGACGAGGCGCTTGCCGCGGTAGATGAGGCCTTGCTCGTGCAGGCGCACGAAGACCTCCGCCACGGCGCGCGACATCTTCGCGTCCATCGTGAAGTAGCCGGCCTTCTGCCCTTCGGTGTCGGCGAAGGTCCAGTTGGCCGAGGCGCCCAGGCGGCGCATCTGGCGGGTGATGGTGTCGCCCGACTGCTGCTTCCACTCCCGGACGCGCCTGACGAACGCCTCGCGGCCGAGGTCATGCCGGGTCCTGCCTTCCTCTTGCAGCTGGCGCTCGACCACGATCTGCGTGGCGATGCCGGCGTGGTCGGTGCCCGCGACCCAGTTGGCGTCGTGCCCGAGCATGCGGTGGTAGCGGATCAGCGCGTCCATCAGCGTCTGCTGGAACGCGTGGCCCATGTGCAGCGTGCCTGTGACGTTGGGTGGCGGCAGCTGGATGCAATACGCTTCGCCGCTCCCCTTTGCCGCGAACCATCCCGCGCTCTCCCACCGCGCATACCAGCGCGTCTCGACCGCTTTCGGATCGAAGCTCTTGTCCAGCGCCATGCTACTTCTTGTCCGCTTCGGCCTTGCGCGCCGCGAGCGCGTGCTCGACGGCCTCGCGCACCGAGCGCCGCAGCTGCTTTTCCAGCTCCGTGCGCAGGCTCGCGATCTGCTTGTTGAGCTCGGGAATCAGGCGCACCACCAGAACTCGCTCGATGTCGGCGGCGAGCGCCTCGTCGCGCGCCGCGGCCGCGGCGGCCGCCGCGGCGTCGTGCTCGACCACCTCGGTGAGCAGCGGCACTTCCTCGACCGCGCGCAGCGACTCCTCCTGCGCGCGCTTCATGAGCGCGTCGACGCGCGCGATCAGCTGGTTGGGGCCGCGCTCCTCGTCGCCGCTCTTGTCGCCGCCCTTCTCGTTCACGCGGCGCCCTTGGCGAGGTCGTGGTTGCGGATCTCGTAGCCGCGGTCGCGGTAGAACTTGAAGCGCGCGCGCCCGGACTGGCGCTCGGCGTCGTCCTGCGAGACCACCTCGAGCAGCCGCTCGTGGCGCTCGAAGAACGGCGGGCAATCGGCCGCCAGGTTGAGCAGCACCTCGCAGGCATGCACGGGCGCTTCCCCGTCCGAAGTGATGAGCACCGGCGTCTCGGCGGCGAGCGCGTCGTGCGCAGCGCAGTGGGGGATGAAGGACACCGCCTGCGCGGTCCACAGCAGCCGGTCGATCCGCTGCGCAACCTCGGCCTGCGGCGCGTAGATGAGCACGCGCTTCTTCTGTTGCAGCGCCTTGCCCGCGAGCCGGCAGGCGACCTCGAGCCGGTCGCCGGCGTTGAAGTAGAAGTCGATCGAGGTCATGGCCGTGCCGGACGCCGCGCGCCGGGTTACTTGCGGCCCGCCCTGCGCAGCGCGAGCCGCACCAGCAGCGGCACCGGGCGGCCCGTCGAGCCCTTCTCTCGCCCGCTCTTCCAGGCGGTGCCCGCAACGTCCAGGTGCGCCCACTTGAGCTTCTTGGTGAAGCGCGCGAGGTAGCAGGCCGCCGTGACGCTGCCCGCAGGGCGGCCGCCGATGTTGGCCATGTCGGCGAAGTTCGAGCGCAGCTGCTCCTGGTAGTCCTCCCAGAGGGGCATCTGCCAGACGCGGTCCCAGGCGTCGTCGCCCGCGGCGATGATCTGGTCGGCGAGCTTCTGGTCGTTGGCGAACAGGCCCGAGGCGACGTGGCCGAGCGCGATCACGCAGGCGCCGGTGAGCGTGGCGATGTCCACCACCGCCTCCGGCGCGAAGCGCTCGCTGTAGGTGAGCGCGTCGCACAGGATCAGCCGGCCCTCGGCGTCGGTGTTGAGGATCTCGACGGTCTGCCCCGAGAGCGTGGTGACGATGTCGCCGGGGCGCGTCGCCGCGCCGCCCGGCATGTTCTCGCAGGTCGGGATCAGTCCGACCACGTTGACCGGCGCGCGCATGCCGGCGAGCGCCCGCATCGCGCCCAGCACGCTGCCCGCGCCGGACATGTCGAACTTCATCTCGTCCATCTCGGCGCCGGGCTTGAGCGAGATGCCGCCGGTGTCGAAGGTGATGCCCTTGCCGACGAGGGCGAGATGCGGCGCTCGCGGCTTCTTCCCTTTCGCCGCGCCGTTGTAGCGCAGCACGATGAGCTTGGGCGGCTGGCGCGAGCCGGCCGTCACCGCGAGCAGCGCGCCCATGCCCAGGCGCTCCATGTCGCGCCGCTCGAGCACCTCGACGCCGAGGCCGTGCTGCTTGGCGAGCTTGCGCGCCTCGTCGGCGAGGTAGGAGGGCGTGCAGACGTTGGGCGGCAGGTTGCCGAGCGTGCGCGCCAGGTCGGCGCCATCCGCGGTGGCGACGGCTTCCTTGAGCGCCGCCTGCGCCTGCAGCGTGACCGGCGCGCCGGCGACCGCCAGCGCGAGCGCGCCGAGCGCGGGCGCCGGCGGCTTCTTCTGCGTCTTCATCTGGTCGAAGCGGTAGAACACCTCGCGCACGCCGAGCACGGTGTTGCGCACCGCCCAGGGCAGGCCGCGCCCGCCGACGGCGAGGTCGGCGATCGGCAGCACCGCTTCCTTCGCGCCCAGGCCCTTGAGCGCCGTGGCCAGGCCGCGCACCGCATCGCGGAAAGCCGTCACGTCGTATTTGGCGCGCTCACCGAGCCGCAGCAGCAGGATGCGCTCGGCCGGCAGGCCCGCGATGCCGTGCAGCAGGAGCGTCGAGCCGGCCTTCTCCGCGAGATCGCCGCCGGCAAGCAGGCGGCGCAGCGCGCCCCTGGCGAGCTTGTCGGCCGCGAGCGCGCCGCGCGCGAGCGCGTCGCCGGCATGCACGGCAAGCACCAGGCAGGCGGTCCTGGCCTTCTCGGGCGACTGCGCCCGTATGCTAAATTGCACTTGATTTCTCCAATGAGAATCGCGTCCGCAAGCGTCGCCGCAAGTATCGCATGATCTTCATCCGTACGCTGCTGCGCGAATTCGCCAATCTGGCCACCGCGGTGTTTCTCACGCTGTTCCTGATCGCGATCACCACGCGCCTGATCCGCCTGCTCGGGCACGCGGCGGGCGGCAAGATTCCGTCGGACGCGGTGGTGGCGTTTCTCGGCTTCTCGGCGCTCGGCGTGCTGCCGGTGCTGCTGTCGCTCACGCTGTTCATCACCGTGCTGCTCGCGCTGAACCGCGCCTGGCGCGATTCCGAGATGGTGATCTGGTTCAGCTCGGGCCTGTCGCTCGCCGCGTGGCTGCGCCCGGTGCTGATCTTCGCCGCGCCGCTGGTGCTGGTCATCGCGGCGCTGTCGCTGGTGATCGCGCCGTGGTCGGTGCAGATGGCCGAGCAGTACCGCTCGCGACTGGATTCGCGCGACGACATCTCGCGCGTGGAGGCCGGCAGCTTCGGTGAGTCGCGCAGCCGCGAGCGCGTGTTCTTCGTCGAGTCGGTCGCCGGCGACAAGGCCTCGGTGCAGAACGTGTTCGTCAACTCGGTGCAGCACCGCCGCACCGGCGTGATGATGAGCGAGCGCGGCTTCACCGAGTACGCGCCCAACGGCGACCGCTTCCTCGTGATGCTCTCGGGCCGGCGCTACGAGGGCGTGCCCGGCGATGCCGACTTCAGCCTCGTCGAGTACGATCGCTACGCGATGCGCATCCAGGCCAAGGAGGGCGACGAGCCCGAGGCGACGCACAAGAGCCTGTCGACGCTCGGGCTCATCGAGAACCCGACGCGCAACAACCTGGGCGAGCTGCTCTGGCGCATCGGCATCCCGCTGTCGGCGCTGATCCTGGCGCTGCTCGCGGTGCCGCTTTCCTTCGTCAACCCGCGCGCCGGGCGCTCGGTGAACCTGCTGTTCGCACTGCTCACCTACATGGTGTATTCGAACCTGCTGTCGGTCAGCCAGGCGCGCGTGGCGCAGGGCAAGCTCGCGTTCTCCACGGGCTGGTGGCTGGTGCACGCGGTGATGTTCCTCGTGCTGCTGGCGCTGTTCGCGCAGCGCCTCGCGCCGTACTGGCGCTTCCGGCGCCGATGAGCGCGCGCCGCACCCGCATCCCGACGATCGAGCGCTACCTGGCGCGGCAGATCTACGCCGCGGTGGGCTTCGTGCTGCTCGGCTTCCTCGGGCTGTTCGCGTTCTTCGACCTGATCGCCGAGCTGCGCGACCTCGGCAACGGCAACTACCACCTGCGGCAGATCTTCACGGTGGTCGCGCTCTGGGTGCCCGGCCATGCCTACGAGCTGCTGCCGATCGCCGTGCTGATCGGCTCGCTCTATGTGCTCGCGCACCTGTCGAGCAATTCCGAGTACACCGTGATGCGCGCCTCCGGCCTGTCGCCGGGCCGCGCCGGCGTCATGCTCGCCAAGGTCGGGCTGGTGTTCGTCGTCGGCACGTTCGCGGTCGGCGAGTGGATCGCGCCGGCGAGCGAGGAGCTCGCGCAGCAGGTGCGCATGCGCGCGATGCACTCGCTGATTGGCGGCCGGCTGGGCTCCGGCCTGTGGTTCAAGGACGAGCGCTCGTTCATCAACGTGCGCGAGGCGCGCGAGGCCCACGCGCTACGCGGCGTACGCATCTACGAGTTCGACTCGGCCTACCGGCTGCGGCAGATCACTGTGGCCGAGCGCGCCGAGTACGCCGGCGACGGCAGCTGGCGCCTGCTCGGCGTCGCGCAGACGCTGTTCGGGCCGGCGGGCCCGCGCACCGCGCGCCACGCCGAAGCCGCGTGGCGCTCGGCGATGAGCCCGGACCTGCTCAACGTGCTGATCGTGGCTCCCGAGCGCATGTCGGCGTGGAAGCTGTACCGCTACCAGCAGCATCTGGCGGACAACAAGCAGAAGACCGAGCGCTACGAGATCGCGTTGTGGAAGAAGCTGTTCTACCCGCTCGCCACGCTGGTGATGATGGCGCTCGCGCTGCCGTTCGCGTACATGCACGCGCGCTCGGGCATGGTCGGCATCAAGGTGTTCTTCGGCATCCTGCTGGGCATCGTGTTCCACATGCTCAACAGCCTGTTCTCGCACATCGGCTTGCTCAAGGAGTGGCCGCCGATTGCCGCGGCCGCGGTGCCGAGCATCCTGTTCCTCGCCACCGCGGTGCTGATGATGGTGTGGATCGAGAAGCTGCGGCCGGTCTGGGTACGCCTGCGCGGCTAGCGGCTACGGCACCGGTATCAGCAGGCTGCCCGCCAGGCGGTCGTGCAGGAACTGGCGGTCGCGGTCCACGAGGGCCCAGGCGATGCCGATCCCCGTCGGCACGAGGGCCAGCGCATAGACGAAGCGCAGCAGCGCCATGCGCGGGGAAACGCGCCGGTGGGCGTCCCTGGCCACCAGGCGCATGCGCCAGGTCTTCATCGCCAGCGTCTGGCCGCCGCGCAGCCAGCACCAGACGAAGTAGCTCGCGAACACCGCGAGCACGAACAGCTGCAGCAGGTGGCGCCGCCAGCCCTCGATGACGAGCGTGCCGGCGGCGAACTGGAACAGCCAGGTGGCGACGAAGCCGACGGCGAACAGCAGGATGAACTCGTACAGCATGCTCGCGAGGCGCCGCAGGATGGAGGGCGCAGCGTCCGCGCCAGCGGGGGGCGGGGCGGGCGCGCTCTGCGCGCGTTCGCCGCTCACAGCGGCGTATCGGCGGGCGCGTTCTGCGTCGTTCCCGGCTTTTTCGCCGGCGCGCGCTTGCGGCGCTCCGCGGGCCGCACGTAGCCCGGCGGCACGTCGAACATGCGCTTCTCCTCGGGCGGCAGCGCCTGGTACTCGGCCCAGTAGTGGCGCAGCTCGTCGCGCCGCTCGGGCGCGGCCTTGCCGTAGCTGCGGTAGCGCTCGCGCGCCTGCCAGCGCTGCTCCGGCGTGAGCTTGGCCCACTTCTGCATGCGCGTCTGCACGCGCTTCTGCTCCTCGGGCTGCATCTTCGGATAGCGCTTGGCGATGCCGAGCCATTTCACCTTCTGCTCGCGCGAGAGCTGCTTGTCCCACTCGGGCGCGAGCGGCGCGAGGATCTGCTGCTGGTCGGCGGTGAGCGAAGCCCATTGCGGCCCTTCCACCTTCGGACCCGCGCCGGCGGCCGTCGTCGCCGCAGTTGCGGCGAACAGGAGCAGCAGGACAGCCGCGGTGAGCGCGCGACGCATCAGCGATTGTCCGCGGCGACCTTCTTGAGCCAGGCTTCGAAGCCGCGGTCGAGATAGGCGTCGATCGGCAGGTCGTCGGTGAGCAGCTGCGCGTCGAGCTCCTCGACATCGGCGGCGCGCCGATCCTGCTGCCAGCTGTAGATCTGCACCAGCCCGGCGACCAGCAGGACGAGCGGCAGCAGCACGCGCAGCGAGAAGCCGCCGACGCCGCCGAAGCCGCCGAGCAGGCCCGATGCGGACGCGCGCACCCGGGCGAACGCCGGCTCGCGCTCGGGCTTGCGCACGGCCAGGGCGCGCTCGCGCGCCGCTTGCAGGCGCGCCGCGACGCGCGCATCCAGGCGCGCGCCCTCATTGAGGGCCTGGCGAATCTTGTTGGCGAACTTGATCTCGTTCATAGGGTTATGCCGCGCGCGCGTAGCGCGGCCGCCAAAGCGTGCGTCGCCCGGGAGCAATGCGTCTTCACGCTGCCCTCCGAGCATCCCATGGCTCTAGCGGTTTCCGCGACGTCCAGTTCCTCCCAGTAACGCATCAGGAATGCCTCGCGTTGACGCGCCGGCAGGCGCGCAACCTCTTGCTCAATGATTTCAAGAACTTGAACGCGCTCTAACCGGTCCGGCGGGGCCTCCTCGCGATTCGACTCGCCGGCGGCCTGCAAAGTTTCCAGCGGATCCTGCTCGTCGTCGGCGTCGCGGCCCGGGGTGAGGCTGGAGATCAGTGTGGTCCACAGCGAACGCACCTTCTGGCGCCGGAACCAGTCGCGGATCGCGTTCTGCAGGATGCGCTGGAACAGCGGCGGCAGCTCGCCCGCGTCGCGGTCGCCGTAGCTTTGCGCGAGGCGCAGCATCGCGTCCTGGACGACGTCGAGTGCCGCTTCCTCGTCGCGAACGGCGAACACCGCCTGCTTGAAGGCGCGCCGTTCGACGCCCGCGAGGAACGCCGACAATTCACTGCGCGATGCCAGTGTTGTCCTCCCGGGCCGGGTCGCCGGCCCCTCGCGCGATGGTATCAAACCGCGCGCCGCGAACGCCCCGCTCCGGCTTGACCGCATCGCAGCAAGCCGTTAATCTTCAAAGCTTTTCCGGGCAGGGACCCCTACCACATGGATCGCGTCAAGAGCGAAGTGCTGAGCGGAGCCGAGATCGTCGTTCGCTGCCTGCAGGCAGAGGGCGTCGACGTCGTATTCGGCTATCCGGGCGGCGCGGTCCTGTGGATCTACGACGAGCTGTTCAAGCAGGACAAGGTGCGCCACGTTCTGGTGCGCCACGAGCAGGGCGCGGCGCACGCCGCCGATGGCTACTCGCGCAGTTCGCACAAAGTCGGAGTATGTCTCGTCACCTCCGGGCCGGGACTGACCAACGCGGTCACGGGTATCGCGACGGCGTACATGGACTCGGTGCCGATGGTGATCATCAGCGGCCAGGTGCCGACGCACGCCATCGGCGAGGACGCGTTCCAGGAATGCGACACGGTCGGCATCACGCGCCCCTGCGTGAAGCACAACTTCCTGGTGCGCGACGTCAAGGACCTCGCGGTGACGATGAAGAAGGCCTTCCACATCGCCACCACCGGGCGCCCGGGGCCGGTGCTCGTCGACATCCCGAAGGACGTCACCGTCAACAAGTGCGAGTTCCAGTACCCGGAATCGGTGAGCCTGCGCTCGTACAACCCGGTGCGCAAAGGCCATGCCGGGCAGATCAAGAAGGCGGTGCAGCTGCTGCTCGAGGCCGAGCGGCCTGTGATCTACACCGGCGGCGGCGTGGTGCTGTCGAACGCCTCGGCGCAGCTGACCGACCTCGTGCGGCGCACCGGCTTTCCGGTGACCAACACGCTGATGGGTCTCGGCGCCTACCCGGCCACCGACAAGCAGTTCCTCGGCATGCTCGGCATGCACGGCACCTACGAGGCGAACATGGCGATGCAGCATTGCGACGTGCTGCTCGCGATCGGCGCGCGGTTCGACGACCGCGTGATCGGCAACCCGGCCCACTTCGCGCAGAACCCGCGCAAGATCGTCCACATCGACATCGACCCGTCGTCGATCTCCAAGCGCGTGAAGGTCGACGTGCCGATCGTCGGAAATATTCCGGACGTCCTGAATGATTTCTTGAGCTTGATTGGAGAACAGAAGACAAGAAACATCTCCGTTTGGTGGAAGCAGATCGAGGACTGGCGCGGCAAGGACTGCCTGAAGTACGACCGCAAGGCGAAGATCATCAAGCCGCAGTTCGTGCTGGAGAAGCTCTACGAGGTCACCGGCGGCGATGCGATCATCACCTCGGATGTCGGCCAGCACCAGATGTGGGCCGCGCAGTTCTACAAGTTCGAGAAGCCGCGCCGCTGGATCAACTCCGGCGGCCTCGGCACCATGGGCTTCGGCCTGCCCGCGGCGATGGGCGCGCAGATGGCCAACCCGGGCGCCACGGTGGCCTGCGTGACCGGCGAGTCCTCGATCCAGATGTGCCTGCAGGAGCTCTCGACCTGCAAGCAGTACCGGCTGCCGATCAAGATCGTCAACCTGAACAACAAGTACATGGGCATGGTGCGCCAGTGGCAGCAGTTCTTCCACGGCAACCGCTATTCCGAGTCCTACATGGACGCGCTGCCCGACTTCGTCAAGCTCGCCGAGGGCTACGGCCACTCGGGGCTGCTGATCGACAAGCCGGCCGACGTCGAGCCCGCGCTGCGCGAGACCTTCAAGCGCAAGAAGGACCTGGTGTTCCTCGACTTCATCACCGACCAGGCCGAGAACGTCTATCCGATGATCCCCGGCGGCAAGGGGATCACGGAAATGATCCTGTCCGAGGATCTCTGATGCGCCACATCATCTCGATCCTCGTCGAGAACGAGGCCGGCGCGCTTTCGCGCATCTCCAACATGTTCTCGGCACGCGGCTACAACATCGAGTCGCTCACCGTGGCGCCGACCGAGGACGCCTCGATGTCACGCATGACCGTGGTCACCAAGGGCTCCGACGACGTGATCGAGAAGATCACCAAGCAGCTCAACAAGCTGGTCGACGTGGTCAAGGTGGTGGACCTTTCGGAGGCCGAGCACATCGAGCGCGAGCTGATGCTGATCAAGGTGCGCGCCGGCGCCAAGGAGCGCGAGGACCTCAAGCGCATGGCCGACATCTTCCGCGGCCGCGTGATCGACGTCTCGGACAACACCTACACCATCGAGCTCACCGGCGACGGCGCCAAGCTCGACGCCTTCATCCAGGCGCTGGACCAGGGCGCGATTCTGGAAACCGTACGCACAGGTGCCAGCGGCATCGGCCGCGGCAATCGAATTCTCAGAGTGTAAGGAACGACCATGAAAGTCTATTACGACAAGGACGCCGACCTCTCGCTGGTCAAGGGCAAGAAGGTCACGATCCTCGGCTACGGCTCACAGGGCCACGCGCACGCGCTCAACCTGCACGATTCCGGCATGAAAGTCACCGTCGGCCTGCGCAAGGGCGGCGCCAGCTGGGACAAGGCGAAGAAGGCGGGCCTCAAGGTCGCCGAGGTCGGCGAGGCGGTGCGCAGCGCCGACATCGTCATGATGCTGCTGCCCGACGAGCACATCGCGGCGGTCTACCAGATGGAGGTCGAGCCCAACCTCAAGAAGGGCGGCGCGCTCGCCTTCGCGCACGGCTTCAACGTGCACTACGGCCAGGTGCAGCCGCGCAAGGACCTCGACGTCTGGATGGTCGCACCCAAGGCGCCCGGCCATACGGTGCGCTCGACCTACGCCGCGGGCGGCGGCACGCCGATGCTGGTCGCGGTGCACCAGAACCCGTCGAAGAAGGCGCGCGACATGGCGCTCTCCTACGCCGCGGCGATCGGCGGCGGCAAGGCCGGCATCATCGAGACCAACTTCAAGGAAGAGACGGAGACCGACCTGTTCGGCGAGCAGACGGTGCTCTGCGGCGGCTGCGTGGAGCTCGTCAAGGCCGGCTTCGACACGCTGGTCGAGGCGGGCTACGCACCCGAGATGGCGTACTTCGAGTGCCTGCACGAGCTAAAGCTCATCGTCGACCTGATGTACGAGGGCGGCATCGGCACCATGAACTACTCGATCTCGAACAACGCCGAGTACGGCGAGTACGTGAGCGGCCCCAAGATCATCGACGCGGGTGTGCGGGCGCGCATGAAGGAGGTGCTCGGCCGCATCCAGTCCGGCGAGTACGCCAAGGAGTTCGTGCTCGAGAACCGCGCCGGCGCGCCGACGCTGATGTCGCGCCGCCGCCAGACCGCGGAGCACCCGATCGAGAAGGTCGGCGGGCGGCTGCGCGAGATGATGCCCTGGATACGCAAGAACCGGCTCGTCGATCAATCGAAAAACTAATGGCGTATCCCCACCCTCTCATCGCTCGGGAGGGATGGCCGTTCCTCGCGATCGGCGTGGTCGTTTCGTTGCTCGCCGATTTCTTCCTGGGGTTCTTCTGGTCGCTGCCGTTCTGGGCGGCGACCCTGTTCGTGCTGCAGTTCTTCCGCGATCCCGCGCGCCGGGTGCCCGAGGACCCGCTCGCGGTGCTCGCGCCCGCGGACGGGCGCATCGTCTCGGTCGGCAAGGCGCGCGATCCCTATCTCCAGCGCGAAGCGCTCAAGATCTCGGTGTTCATGAACGTGTTCAACGTGCACTCCAACCGCTCGCCGGTGGACGGCACGGTGAAGCAGCGCTGGTACCACGCCGGCTCGTTCCTGAACGCCGCGCTCGACAAGGCGTCCCTGGAGAACGAGCGCAACGCGCTCTGGCTGCAGACGCGTGACGGCGCGGACGTGACCTGCGTGCAGATCGCCGGCTTGGTCGCGCGCCGGATACTCTGCTATGTTGACCGGGGCGCGGAGCTCGAGCGGGGGCAGCGCTACGGCTTCATCCGCTTCGGCTCGCGCGTGGACGTCTACCTGCCGCCGGACGCCCGGGTCAACGCCGCGCTGGGCGACAAGGTGTACGCTACCGAGAGCGTGCTCGCATGGCTGACGGCCCAATCCACGAAGGCAGCGAACTAGCCCCCGGCGCGCCCAGCCCGGGCTCGCTCGGCGCCCTGCGCAGGCGCGGCATCTACCTGCTGCCCAACCTGTTCACCACGGGCGTGCTGTTCTGCGGCTTCTACGCCATCGTGCAGGCGATGACCGGGCACTTCGAGGTCTCCTGCATCGCGGTCTACGTGGCGATGGTGCTCGACGGCATGGACGGGCGCGTCGCGCGCTGGACCAACACGCAGAGCGAGTTCGGCGCGCAGTACGACAGCATCGCCGACATGGTGGCCTTCGGCGCGGCGCCTGCGCTGGTCGCCTACACCTGGGTGCTCAAGGACCTGGGCACCGCGGGCTGGATCGGCGCCTTCATCTATTGCGCGGGGGCCGGCATCCGCCTCGCGCGCTTCAACGCCAACCTGGGCGTGGTCGACAAGCGCTACTTCCAGGGGCTGCCGAGCCCCTCGGGCGCGGCGGTGCTCACGGGCCTGATCTGGATGCTCACGAGCTTCGGCCTCACGCCCGATGCCTGGTACGTGGTGGCCGCCGTGACCTGGCTGATGGCGGTGTTCATCGGCGCGACCATGGTCTCGAACGTGCCGTTCTACAGCTTCAAGGAGGTCAACTGGCGCCAGCGCGTGCCGCTGTGGGTGATCCTCGTCGCGGTGCTGGCCTTCGCGGTCATCGCCTCGCGGCCCTCGCTGGTGCTGTTCGTGCTGTTCTTCGGCTATGCGCTGTCCGGCTACGCGCTCTGGACCATGGGCAAGCGGCCGTTCAAGTCCGTGTTACCGGAAGATTGAGGTGCCGGCGCACGACTGCGGCCGCCGCGCGCGCGATTGTTGGATACACTGCGCTCTTTGCGCAAGCGGATGAAGACATGCAAAGAGCCGTCCGGAAACTGAGAGTCGTGGCCGACCAGGGCGAGTGGAGCCCGGCGCAGTCGGCCGAGCTCTACGGCATCCGCAACTGGGGCGCCGGCTACTTCGACATCAACGACGCGGGCGAGGTGACGGTCAAGGTGCCGGCCGACGGCGCCCACGCCACCGTGAGCCTGATGGAGATCATCAAGGGCATGCAGCAGCGCGGCCTGCAGATGCCGGTGCTGCTGCGCATGGACAACCTGCTAGAAGCGCAGATCCAGCTGCTGAACGAGACCTTCGGCAAGGCGATCCAGACCGCCGGCTACCAGGCCGAGTACCGCGGCGTGTTCCCGATCAAGGTCAACCAGCAGTGCTCGGTGATCGAGGAGATGGCGCGCGTGGGCGCCAAGTACGGCCACGGCCTGGAGGCGGGCAGCAAGGCCGAGCTGCTGATCGCGCTCGCGCACCTGGAGCCGGAGACCGGCTACATCATCTGCAACGGCTACAAGGACGAGGAATTCATGGATCTCGCCCTGCAGTCGCTGCGCCTCGGCTTCAGGTGCATCGTCGTGGTGGAGACGCCGACCGAGCTGCCGATCATCCTCGAGGCGTCCAAGCGCCTGGGCGTGCGGCCGATGCTCGGCGTGCGCGTCAAGCTCGCCGCCAAGGTCGAGGGCCACTGGAACGAGTCGAGCGGCGACCGCAGCATCTTCGGCCTCACCACGGCGCAGATCGTCGAGCTCATCGACGACCTGCGCACGCACGAGATGCTCGACTGCCTGCAGCTGCTGCACTACCACCTGGGCTCGCAGATCCCGAACATCCGCGACATCCGCGGCGGCGTGCAGGAGGCCTGTCGCTACTACGTGGCGCTCAAGCAGGAAGGCGCGGCGCTCGGCTACCTCGACCTCGGCGGCGGCCTGGGCGTGGACTACGACGGCTCGCAGACCAACTCGAACTACAGCAAGAACTACACGCTCGACGAGTACTGCACCGACGTGATCGAGACCATCATGAGCACGCTCGGGCCCGCGGGCGTGCCGCACCCGGTGATCGTCACCGAGTCGGGCCGCGCCACGGTGGCCTACTCGTCGATCCTGCTGTTCAACATCCTCGACGTGACGAGCTACGAGCCGGGCGAGGCGGCGCCGGCGGTGCCCGACGACGAGCACGAGCTGGTCAAGAACCTGCGCGAGGTTCTCAACAACATCACGCTGAAGAACTCCAAGGAAGCGTTCAACGACGCGGGCTATTACCGCGAGGAGATCCGCGAGCTGTTCCGCCGCGGGCAGATCGCGCTCAGGTCCCTGTCGCGCGCCGAGAGCATCTACCTGCACATCGTCTGGGCGATCATCGCGCTGCTGCAGAAGGCGCGCCGCGTGCCGGCCGGCTTCGAGGGGCTCGAGGAGTCGCTCGCCGACATCTACTACGGCAACTTCTCGGTGTTCCAGTCGCTGCCCGACGTCTGGGCGATCGAGCAGGTGTTCCCGATCATCCCGGTGCACCGCCACAACGAGGCGCCCACGCGCCGCGCGATCCTCGCCGACATCACCTGCGACTCCGACGGCAAGATCGACAAGTTCATCGAGTCGAGCGGCCTCAAGCACACGCTGCCGGTGCACACCTGGATCGAGAACCAGGAGTACTACTTCGGCGTGTTCCTCGTGGGCGCCTACCAGGAGACGCTGGGCGACCTGCACAACCTGATGGGCGACACCAATGTGGCGAGCGTGCGCGTGCACGCCGACGGCTCGTTCGAGTTCGTGCGCGAGATGTCGGGCGATTCCATCGCCGACGTGCTGAGCTACGTCGAATACCAGCCGCAGCGGCTGCTCGAGCAGCTGCGGCGCACCGCCGAGCTGGCGGTCAAGAAGGAGCGCATCACGCTGGCGCAGCGCCAGGAGTTGCTGGAGTCGTTCAACGCCAGCCTGCGCGGCTACACCTACTACGAAGACTGAGGGGAACGGCAACCATGTCGAAGGTGCTGATCGTCGGCGCGGGCGGCGTCGGCCAGGTCGTGGCGCACAAGTGCGCGCAGCGTCCCGAGGTGTTCTCCGAGATCACGCTCGCCAGCCGCACCGAGGAAAAGTGCCGGCGCATCGCCGCGCAGATCGAGCGGCCGATCCGCACCGCGCAGGTGGACGCCGACGACGTGCCGCAGATGGTCGCGCTCATCGAGCGCGTCAAGCCGAAGATCGTGATCAACGTGGCGCTGCCGTACCAGGACCTGCACATCATGGACGCCTGCCTCGCCACCGGCGTCGACTACCTCGACACCGCGAACTACGAGCCGCTGGACGAGGCCAAGTTCGAGTACAAGTGGCAGTGGGCCTACCACGACCGCTTCAAGGAGAAGGGCATCATGGCGCTGCTGGGCTCGGGCTTCGACCCGGGCGTCACCAACGTCTACACCGCCTGGCTGCACAAGCACGAGTTCGACGAGATCGAGACGCTCGACATCGTCGACGCCAACGCCGGCAGCCACGGCCAGCCGTTCGCGACGAACTTCAATCCTGAGATCAATATCCGCGAGATCACGCAGCGCGGCCGCTACTGGGATGGCGTGAAAAAGGTCTGGGCGGAAACGGATCCCTTATCCGTCAAGCGCCCCTTCGACTTCCCCGAGGGCATCGGGCCGATGAGCATCTACCTCCTCTACCACGAGGAGCTGGAGTCCATCGCGAAGCACTTCCCGAAGCTCAGGCGCGCGCGCTTCTGGATGACTTTCTCGGAGAACTACCTCAACCACCTGCGCGTGCTGGCGAACGTCGGCATGACGCGCATCGATCCGGTGCGCTTCCAGGGCGTGGACATCGTGCCGATCCAGTTCCTCAAGGCGCTGCTGCCCGACCCGGCGAGCCTCGGGCCG
Organism: Burkholderiales bacterium; assembly: GCA_049651845.1. GTDB lineage: Bacteria > Pseudomonadota > Gammaproteobacteria > Burkholderiales > SG8-39 > RBG-16-66-20. Next base: position 19,751 of record JBASCW010000060.1, read on the forward strand.
CTCACCAAGGGCCGGACCTGCATCGGCTGCGTGGCGACCGGCAGCAAGGGCGGAAAGAGGAAGACCTCCTTCATCTACAACATCTGCGACCACGAGGCCTGCTACCGCGAGGTGAAGTCGCAGGCGATCTCCTACACCACCGGCGTGCCCGCCGCGGTGGGCGCAGAGATGATGCTGACGGGCAAGTGGCGCGGCGCGGGCGTGTTCAACATGGAGCAGTTCGACCCGGATCCCTTCCTCGAGGTGATCGGCCCGCGCGGCCTGCCCTGGAAAGTGGTCCCGTTCGATGCAGCCATGGACTGAGCGATTCAGCCGGCTCGACACGAGCCGGTTGCCTTCACCGTGCTTTGTCGTCGATGAGGTCGCGGTCGAAGAGAACCTGGCGCTCTTGAACAAGGTCCAAAGAGACAGTGGAGCCAGAGTCCTGCTGGCTCTCAAGGCCTTCTCCATGTGGAGCCTCGGGCCGCTGGTGGCGAAATATCTCTCTGGAACCTGCGCGAGCGGCGTGCACGAGGCAAGGCTCGGGCGCGAATGCTTCGGCGGTACGGTGCACACGTATTCCGCCGCATATAGCGAAGCCGACCTGAAACAGGTTCTCGAGCTCTCGGACCATGTCGTTTTCAACACGCCGGGCCAATGGCAGCGCTTCCGGCATCTTTGCGAGTCGATTGCGAAGACAAGGAACAGCCTCAGGTTCGGACTGCGGGTCAATCCGGAGCACTCGGAGGGACACACCGCGCTCTACGATCCCAGCGCGCCGTACTCGCGGCTCGGCACGCCGCGCGGCGAGATCAAGCCGGGCGACCTCGAGGGCTTGAGCGGCCTTCACTTCCACACGCTGTGCGAGCAGGACTTTCCGCCGCTCGAGCGGACCCTCAAGGTGTTCGAGGACAGGTTCGGCGAGCTGCTCGAGGGCATGGAGTGGGTCAACATGGGCGGCGGACACCACATCACGCGCCCGGGCTACCAGGTGGATGCTTTGATTTCTCTTGTCAAAGAGTTTTCCAGGAAGCACGAAGTCCAGGTGTACCTCGAACCCGGTGAAGCGATCGCGTGGAAGGCCGGCGTGCTGGTGGCCGAAGTGCTCGATACGATGCGCAACGGCATGCCGATCGCGATCCTCGACACCTCGGCGACCTGCCACATGCCCGACGTGCTGGAGATGCCGTACCGGCCCTCGATCATCGGCGCGGGCGAGGCGGGCGCGAAGCAGCACACCTACCGCCTGGGCGGCCAGTCCTGCCTCGCGGGCGACGTGATCGGCGACTTCTCGTTCGACGCGCCGCTCGCGGTCGGCCAGCGGCTGGTGTTCGAGGACATGGCCTACTATTCGATGGTGAAGACCACCACCTTCAACGGCGTGCGGCTGCCCTCGATCGCGATCTGGAACTCCGCGAGCGGCGCGCTGCGCGTGGTGCGCGACTTCGGCTACGAGGACTTCAAGGGCAGGCTGTCTTGAGGTTTTTCGAATCGGAGATTCCGCTCTTGAAGCCCGCGCAGGCGCGCTTTCACGTCGTGCCCGTGCCCTACGAGAAGACCGTGTCCTATGGCAACGGCACGGCGAAAGGACCGGGCGCGATCATCGAGGCCTCCAGCCAGCTCGAGCGCTTCGACGGCTCGAGCGACCCCGGCGCCGAGGGCATCTACACCTGGCCGGCCGTGGATTGCTCGCGGGAGCCGGAAAGGGTTCTGGCAGACATCGCTTCCGCGGTCAAAGGCATCCTGGAACTGGGGAAGTTCCCGGTGGTCCTCGGCGGCGAGCACACGGTGACCTGGGGCGTGATCAAGGGCTACCTGGACGCGGGTGTGAAGGATTTCGGCGTGGTGCAGATCGACGCGCACGCCGACCTGCGCGACGCCTACGAGGGCGACAAGTACAGCCACGCGAGCGTGATGCGGCGCGTGGTGGAGGCCGGGGTCCCGCTGGTGCAGCTGGGAGTCCGGGCGTTCTGCGAGGAGGAACGCGCAGCGCGCGGGAAGCACGAGGTCCGTGCCTTCGATGCCGTCGACCTTGTGCCGGGGGGAGTTTCGAAGATTTCTCTGGGCAAAGGTTTCCCGAAGAAAGTCTTCTTCACCGTCGATGTGGACGGCATCGACCCCTCGGTGCTGCCCGCCACCGGCACGCCGGTGCCCGGGGGGCTCGGCTGGTACCAGACGCTCGGCCTGTTCGAGTCGGTCGCGCGCCAGCGCCGCCTCATCGGCTTCGACATCATGGAATTCGCCCCGATCCCGGGCTTTCACGCCTACGATTTCGCCGCCGCGGTGCTCACCTACAAGCTGATGGGCATCGTCCAAAGGGCCGGCTAGGGGGCAGTTGCGCCTTCGGAAGCTTGTGGTTTATAGTGGACGCGTGAACGCAGCCGTCGCCCTTCTGATCGCGACCGCCGCCAGCCTGCTTCTGCTGGCTGGCCTGCTGCTGCGCCCCGCGCGCACAAAATAACTCCCCCAATTCGGCAGTACCCCTGAACCGCCCGACCCAGGCGGACAAGGTCTTTTCGCATCCATACCCGAGGAGCGGACCATGAGCACGGACAAATTGATCATTTTCGACACCACCATGCGCGACGGCGAGCAGTCGCCCGGCGCCTCCATGACCAGGGACGAGAAGCTGCGCATCGCGCGGCAGCTCGAGCGCATGAGGGTGGACGTGATCGAAGCCGGCTTCCCGGCGTCTTCCAACGGCGATTTCGAGGCGGTGAGCGCGGTCGCAAAGGCGATCAAGGACTCCACCGTCGCCGGCCTGTGCCGCGCCAACGACAAGGACATCCAGCGCGGCATCGACGCGCTCAAGGGCGCGAAGTCCTGGCGCATCCACACCTTCATCGCCACCAGCCCGCTGCACATGCAGAAGAAGCTGCGCCTCACGCCCGAGCAGGTGTTCGAGCAGGCCAGGCTCGCGGTGCGCTACGCGAAGAACGCCTGCCCGGACGTCGAGTTCTCGCCCGAGGACGGCAGCCGCTCGGAGCCGGACTTCCTGTGCCGCGTGCTCGAGGCGGTGATCAAGGAGGGCGCGACCACCATCAACATCCCCGACACCGTGGGCTATGCCGTGCCGGAGCAATTTGGTGAACTGATTCTGAATTTGAGGAGAAGAATACCCAATTCCGACAAGGCGATCTGGAGCGTGCACTGCCACAACGACCTCGGCATGGCGGTGGCGAACTCGCTCGCCGCGGTGCGCATCGGCGGCGCGCGCCAGATCGAGTGCACGGTGAACGGCCTGGGCGAGCGCGCCGGCAACACCTCGCTCGAGGAGGTGGTGATGGCGGTCCGGACGCGCAAGGATTTCTTCGGATTGACCACCGGCATCGACACCACGCAGATCGTTCCCGCCTCGCGCCTGGTGTCGCAGATCACCGGCTTCGTGGTGCAGCCGAACAAGGCAGTGGTCGGCGCCAACGCCTTCGCGCACGCCTCGGGCATTCACCAGGACGGCGTGCTCAAGGCGCGCGAGACCTACGAGATCATGACCGCCGAGGACGTGGGCTGGAGCGCCAACAAGATCGTGCTCGGCAAGCTCTCCGGGCGCACCGCCTTCCGGCAGCGCCTCAAGGAGCTCGGCGTCGAGCTCGACAACGAGGACGGCTACAACAAGGCGTTCCAGCGCTTCAAGGACCTGGCCGACAAGAAGGCCGAGATCTTCGACGAGGACCTGCTCGCGCTGGTGGCGCAGGAGGCGGGCGCCTCGGGCGACGAGGAATGGGGCCTGGTGTCCATGCGGCAGGGAAGCGGGACGGCCGAAAAGCCTTTCGCTTCCCTGGTTTTGAAAGCAAAATCCTCTGAAATGAAGGCAGAGTCGAAAGGCGACGGCCCGGTGGATGCCACCTTCAAGGCCATCGAGTCGGTCGCCAAGAGCGGCGCCGAGCTGCTGCTGTACTCGGTCAATGCCGTGACGCAGGGCACCGAAAGCCAGGGCGAGGTCACGGTGCGGCTCGCCAGGGGCGGGCGCATCGTCAACGGCGTCGGCGCCGACACCGACATCGTGGTCGCCTCCGCGAAGGCCTACATCAGCGCGCTCAACAAGCTCGCGAGCAAGATGGAGCGGCTCAACCCGCAGCACCAGCTGTGAGGCCCCTGGCGCTTGCGCTGCTGCTCGTCGCGCTGCCCGCACAGGCGCAGATGTACAAGTGCGTGGACGCGCGCGGCGTCACGCAGTACTCGGACAAGCCCTGCGCCGACGGCAAGGGCAAGGCGGTGGACATCCGCGCCCAGCCGCCGATCTCGGGCAAGCTGCAGGGCTCCGGCGACCCGGGCGCAGCCGAGCGCGACTTCCAGCGCCGCCGGATCGAGAGCGCGCGCGAGGAAGAGGCCGTCGCGGCCCGGGCCGAGCAGCAGAAGCGGCGCTGCGCCGCGATGCACTCGCAGCTCGACTCCCTGACGCGCTACAGCACCATCTCGAAGATGAACGAGAAGGGCGAGCGCGTCTACATGGACGACGCCACGCGCAACGCGCAAGTCGAACAGCTGAAATCGGCGATCGCGCGCGACTGCCGCTAACCGCGCCGCGTCATGCGCGCGTAGGCCACGACCGCGGCGAAGACGGCCAGGCTCAGGACGGCCTCGAGGCCGGCGAGCAGTTGCGAGGTGCCGCGCTCGCTCCAGGCGCGCACCACGCCTTCTGCGAGGTAGGCGAGCACCAGCATCGAGCACCATTGATACGCGCGCCGCTGTCCCTGAACGACTCCTGGCAGGAAAAAAGCCAAGGGTAGGCCTTTCAGCGCGATGTACGAGCCGCCCGGCCGCAGCGGCGCGAGCCACAGCTCCCAGGCGAGGCAGAGGACGATCAGGGCAACGAGCGACGCCGAGGCAACCAGCCGCAGCGCCCGCGCCGCGCGCGGCGTCCTATCCGTACTCGCCACGGCCTTCGGGGTAGTGCTGCTCCCAGTTGCGGCCGTCGATTTTGCGCACGCCGGTGATTTCGAAGCTGCCCGGGTCGAGGCAGCGCGCGTTGACGCTGTAGCCGTCCGGGTGCGAGCGCGGCACGTAGAACGACTTGATGCCGCAGTGCGAGCAGAAATAGTGCTTCGCCGTCTTCGTATTGAACTGATAATTGGTCAGCGCCTCCTCGCCCTGCAGCAGCCTGAACTGCTCCTTCTTCAGGACCAGGTGCTGATAGCCGGTCCTGCCGCACATCGAGCAGTTGCACTCGCCGACCTCGATCTGCGCGGGCGCCATGACCTCGAAGCGCACGCGGCCGCAGTGGCAGCCGCCGGTGTGTTTCGTCATGTCGCCAGTTTGCATGCGATCTCCGCCAGGCGCTTGCCCTGCGCTACGCAGAGCGCGCGCTCTGCGTCCGAGACCGGCTGGTCGTCGGCGATGCCGCCGAAGTGGCTCGGCCCGTAGGGCGTGCCGCCGGTGCGCGTCGCGTTGAGCTCGGCGTTGGTGTAGGGCAGGCCGACGATGAGCATACCGTGGTGCAACAGCGGCAGCATCATCGACAGCAGCGTCGCCTCCTGACCGCCGTGCAGCGCGCCGGTGGAGGTGAACACGCAGGCCGGCTTGCCGGCGAGCGTGCCCTTGAGCCAGAGCGGGCCGGTGCCGTCCAAGAAGGCCTTCAGCGGCGCGGCCATGTTGCCGAAGCGCGTCGGGCTGCCGAGCGCGAGCCCGGCGCATTCCTCGAGGTCGCGGTTCTCGCAATAAGGCGGTCCCTGATCCGGGATCGGCGCGACCTCTCCGGCGAAACCCGCGGAGACCTTCGGCACGGTGCGCAGCCGCGACTGTGCGCCCGGCACGCGCTCCACGCCCTCGGCGATGAGCTCGGCCATGCGCCGCACCGAGCCGCCCGCGCTGTAGTAGAGGACCAGGATCTCGACCATGCCTGTATCATAGCGCCCCGATATGCAGGCAAACCCGGGCGCCCTTCCTGGCGCGGAGCCGCGGCACGAGCGCCTGATCGCCGCGCTCGACGTGCCGAACGCGGCCGACGCGCGGCAGCTGGTGGACAAGCTGGGCGACGCGGTTTCGTTCTACAAGATCGGCCTCGAGCTCTCCACCTCCGGCGAGTATTACGCGCTGCTCGACTGGCTGGTGAAGCGCGGCAAGCGCGTGTTCTGCGACCTCAAGCTGCACGACATCCCGGAGACCGTGCGCCGCGCCGTGGCCAACTTGCGCGGGCGCGGCGTCACGTTCCTCACCGTGCACGCCGACCGCGGCGTGCTGGATGCCGCCGCGCAGGAGAAAGGCGAGATCAAGGTGCTCGGGGTCACCGTGCTGACGAGCACGAGCCAGGCCGACCTGGCCGAGCAGGGCTATCCGGGCGCGATGGACGATCTCGTTCTGAAGCGTGCGGACATGGTCGCGGAGTCGGGGTGCGATGGCGTCATCACCTCCGGTCTGGAAGTCTCGAAAATAAAATCCAGGTTCGGCTCGCGGCTGCTCGCAGTCACGCCCGGCATCCGGCCCGCGGGCGGCGACGCGGCCGACCAGAAGCGTGTGGTGGACGTGGCGACCGCGTTCCGCAACGGCGCCGACTACATCGTCGTGGGCCGGCCGATCCGCGACGCCAGGGATCCCGCAGAAGCAGCGCGGGCGATCCAGGCGACGATCTCCTCGATTTTCGAAAGATAGAACTTGCAGTCCGTACTGGGCATCGGCGGCCTTCTCCTGATTGCCTGGATCCTCAGCGAGAAGCGCAAGGCCGTGCCCTGGCGCGCGGTGGTTGCCGGCATCGCGCTGCAGCTCGTGCTTGCGGTCCTGCTTCTCAAGCTGCCCTATGCGAAGGACGCGTTTCTCGCGCTCAATGACGTTCTGACTGCGCTGGAGAAAGCCACGCAAGCGGGCACGTCGCTCGTGTTCGGCTACCTCGGCGGCGGCACGGCGCCGTTCGCCGTGACGGAAGCGAGCGCGACCTTCGTGCTCGCGTTCCGCGCGCTGCCCATCGTCCTCGTCATGAGCGCGATCTCGGCGCTGCTGTTTCACTGGGGCGTGCTGCAGTGGATCGTGCGCGGCATCTCCTGGCTGCTCGAGCGCGCGATGGGCGTGGGCGGCGTGGTGGGCCTCTCCACCGCCGCCAACGTCTTCGTGGGCATGGTCGAGGCGCCGCTCTTCGTGCGGCCCTGGCTCGCGCGCGTGACGCGCGGCGAGCTCTTTGCGATCATGGCCTGCGGCATGGCCTCGATCGCGGGCACGGTGCTGTTCCTGTACGGCAGCGTCCTCGGCAAGGTGCTCCCGGACGCCGTGGCGCACCTGCTCATCGCCTCGATCGTCTCCGCCCCCGCGGCGCTGGTGGTGTCCTTCCTCATGGTGCCGCCCGAGGGCGAAGCGACCGGCGGCCAGATGGACCTCAAGTCCGAGGCCGCGAGCAGCATGGACGCGCTCACGCAGGGCACGCTCGCCGGTGCGCAGCTGCTCGTGAACATCGTGGCCATGCTGATCGTGTTCGTGGCGCTGGTGACACTGGTGAACTTGGCGATCGCACCCTACACGCTGCAGGGCGCGCTTGGCTGGGCGCTCGCGCCGCTCGCCTGGCTCGCGGGCATTCCCTGGTCCGAGGCGCAGGCCGCGGGCGCGCTGCTCGGCACCAAGACCGTGCTCAACGAACTGGTTGCGTACTTCGACCTGGCGCAGGCCACCGGCCTATCCGAGCGCAGCAAGCTGCTCATGACCTACGCGCTCTGCGGCTTCGCCAACTTCGGCTCGCTCGGCATCATGATCGGCGGCATGAGCACCATGTGCCCCGAGCGCCGGCCCGAAATCGTCGCGCTCGGCCTAAAATCCATCGTCGCCGGCACGCTCGCGACCTGCCTCACGGCCGCTACGGTCGGGCTGATTGTCTAGTCGTGGACAAGTCCCTCGAGGAGATCGCATGAACCTGACGAGAAGCGCTTTGATGGTTCTCTTGTGTTGTTCCGTGACCGCCATGGCGGCGCCGGCAAGCGAAGCCTCCGTCAAGGAACTGCTGGCGGTCACGAAGGCGCAAAAGCTCTTGGACGACTTGCGGGCCCAGTTCGATTCGCTGATGAGCAATTCCATTCAGCAAGCGCTGAAAGGCAAGACCCCGACGGCCGAGCAGCAGAAGGCGATAACGAAAATGAAGGACAAGATGGTCGCCGTGCTGCAGGGGGAGCTTTCGTGGGCGAAGCTGGAGCCGATGTACCTGCGCCTGTACAGGGAGTCGTTCAGCGATGAAGAGATTGGCGGCATGTTGTCGTTCTACAAGACGCCAGCCGGCCAGGCCGTCATCAACAAGATGCCGGTGCTGATGCAACAGACCATGGTGCAGATTCAGAACATGATCACCGCCATCAATCCGCAAATGCAGAAGATTCTCGAGGCGTTCCTGGCTGACATGGAGGCGGCGAGCAAGTAGTCGGCGAATCCGTCGATTTCGTCATGGACGAGTCCTGGATGCATTCGAGCTCGCGGGTCACGATCTCGCGCGGCTTTGCGGCGGTCGGCGTCCTCCTGTTCATATCCGCCACCGCTTCGCCGGCCGAGTGGTATCCGGCGGCGCAGTTCCTTGTCGGGATTGCATGCCTGGCGATCTCGCATGCGCTCACGCCGTGCGAGGACGATCTGACGCCGTGGTGGAAGGCTCAGTTGACGAAGCTGCTTCATCGCCATTGGAGACTCGGCGTGGCCAGAACTTTGCAGATCAAGGTGAAACCCAATTCGCGCGCGAGCGCGCTCGAGCAGGCGGCCGACGGCACGTGGGTGGCGCGCGTCAAGGCGCCGCCGGTGGACGGCAAGGCGAACGCAGAGCTGGTCGAGCTGGTGGCGGCGCACTTCGGCTGCCGCAAGTCGGCGGTCGCGATCCGCAGCGGCGCCTCGGGCCGCGTGAAGCTGGTGCAGATCGAGGCGGGCTAGCGCCTCAGGCGCGCAGGTCGGCGGCGATCGCGTCGAGCGCTTCCACGAGGTTGGCGATGCGCTGCGGGCGGTCCTCGCGCTTCTTCTCCAGGCAGGCCTGGATCAGCAGGTCGAGCTCCACCGGGATCGGCTGCTTCGCGATCTCGGATACGCGCGGCGGCACGTCGTTCAGCACCTTGCTCGACAATTCCAGGTCGTCCGCGGTCTCGAACAGCTTGCGGCCCGAGAGGATGGTGAAGGCCACCGCGCCCACGGCGTAGATGTCGGTGCGCGCGTCCACGTCGGCCGGGTTGCGCAGGCACTCGGGCGCCATGTAGAGCGGGGTGCCGAGGATCTTCAGGCCGCGCGTGAGGTTGCGGCTGTGGCCGGCGTCGGCCTTCTTCACCATGCCGAAGTCGAGGATCTTCACCACGTCGGCTTCCTCGCCGCGGCGGCAGATCATCACGTTCTCGGGCTTTACGTCGCGGTGCACGAGGCCCGCGGCGTGCGCCGCGGCCAGGCCCGCGCAGAGCTGGCGCAGGATGGGCAGCGCGCGCGCGACCGGCAGCGAGCCGTCGCGCGCCAGGAGCTCGCCGAGGTTGGTGCCCTCGAGGAATTCCATGGCGTAGTAGAACAGGCCCTCGGCGCTGCGGCCGTAGTCGTAGATCTCGACCACGTTCGGGTGCGCGAGCGTGCTCGCGAGCTGCACCTCGCGCTCGAAGCGCGCGACCATCTCGTCGGTGGCGCGCGCGGGCTTGAGCAGCTTCACCGCGCAGGGGCGCTTGAGCAGGTCGTGGCGCGCGAGGTAGATATCGGCCATGCCGCCCTCGCCGATCAGGCGCTGCAGCCGGTAGGGGCCGACCTTGCGCTGGCCGCCCAGCTCGCCGCGCAGGCGTGCGAGCGAGAACCCCGACCACAGCGCCGCAACAACGGCGAGCACCAGCGCGCCGAACACGGCGCCGAAGGCGATGCGCAGGTAGCGCAGCGGCGCGTACGCCTGGGCTTCCGGGATCTCGGCCGCGATGGCGAACTGCTTCTCGGGGATCCAGCGCCAGGCGCCGATGACTTCCTCGCCGCGGTGATTCGGGTAGGGCTCGAGCGCCGCGCCGCGCCGGCCTGCCGTATCTTCGGCGCTCGCGCTCGCCGCCACGCCGTCGGCGAGTTGCGAGCGCAGCACGCGACCCTTGAGCCCGGGGGTGAGCCGGCTCTCCGAGAGCAGCACGCCGCCGCGGTCCAGCGCGAACAGCTCGCCGCGCTCGCCGATGGCGACCTCGCGCAGCGCCGCCAGCGAGGCTTCCGGATTCTGCGAGCTGCGCAACGCGCGCACCTCGGCCTCGAGCTCGGAGCTCAGCGTGTTGGCGCGGATCTCGCGCAGGGAGCCTTCGACCGCCAGGTAGGTCCATGCGCCCAGGCCCACGAGCAGCGCGGTGGCGAACAGCACCATCGCCAGCCGCCCGGGCGTGAGCCAGCGCCTGCTGCGCCGCGGCTGCAGCGCGTCGGCGGGATGGCTGGTGCTGTTGGCGATGGGCGGCGCGGGACGGGTCCCGCCGGTGGATGGCGCGGGACGGGTCCCGCTCAGGGGATCGGCACCGCGGCGAGCAGCGCGGCGCCGAGGTCGATGCGGCGCGCGGCGTCGTTCGCCGCGCGCAGGCGGTGCCCGGCGACGCCCGGCAGCACGGCCTGCACGTCCTCGGGGATCACCTTGTCGCGGCCCTCGATGAGCGCCCAGGCGCGCGCCGAGTGCAGGATCGCGAGCGCGGCGCGCGGCGAGAGGCCCGCGGCGAACTCCTGCGCGCGGCGCGTGTGCTCGACGAGCGCCTGCACGTAGTCGAGCAGCGCCGGCGCGACGTGCACCTGCTGCGCCTGCGCCTGCAGCTCGACCAGCTCGCCCGGGTTCATGCAGGGGCCGAGGTTGGCGAGCAGGTCGCGGCGGTCGGTGCCCGAGAGCAGCGCGCGCTCGGCGGCGCGGTCCGGGTAGCCGAGCTCGATGCGCATCAGGAAGCGGTCGAGCTGCGACTCGGGCAGCGGAAAGGTGCCGACCTGCTCGGTCGGGTTCTGCGTGGCGATGACGAAGAAGGGCTCGGGCAGCTTGCGCGTCTCGCCCTCGGCGGTGACCTGGTGCTCCTCCATTGCCTCGAGCAGTGCCGACTGCGTCTTCGGCGTGGCGCGGTTGACCTCGTCGGCGAGGATCACCTGCGCGAAGATCGGCCCCGGGTGGAAGCGGAACTCGCCGTTGTCGCGCTCGTAGATCGACACGCCGAGGATGTCGGCGGGCAGCATGTCGCTCGTGAACTGGATGCGCTGGAAGTGCAGGCCGAGCGATTTCGCGAGCACGTGCGCGAGCGTGGTCTTGCCCACGCCCGGGATGTCCTCGATCAGCAGGTGGCCGCGCGCGAGCAGGCAGGCGAGCGCCATGCGGATCTGCGCCTCCTTGCCGAGGATGATCTGGCTCGCCGCCTCGATGATGCGCGCCACCGGCGAATCGCCGACGGCGTGGAGTTGTTTTTTAAGCAGCATTTTCACATTCTACGTTAGTATTCATGATCTTATGTCCACGGCGTTCATATCCCATCCGGACTGCCTGAAGCACGACATGGGCGCGGGACACCCCGAGCAGCCCGCGCGCCTCACCGCGATCGAGGACCAACTGATCGCCTCGGGCATCGACGCCTACCTGGTGCGCCACGAGGCGCCGCTCGCCACCGACGAGCAGCTCGCGCGCGTGCACCCGATCGAGTACGTCAAGGCGATTCGCGAGGCGGCGCCGCAATCGGGCACGGTGCACCTCGACCCGGACACGGCGATGAACCCGCACTCGCTGAACGCCTCGCTGCGGGCCGCGGGAGCCGCCGTTCTCGCGGTGGATCTGATTTTCGACAGGAAGATCCAGAACGCGTTCTGCAGCGTGCGCCCGCCGGGCCACCACGCCTGCCGCGCGCGGCCGATGGGCTTCTGCATCTTCAACAACGTCGCGGTGGCGGCGCGCCACGCCATCCACGCGCACGGCATCGAGCGCGTGGCGATCATCGACTTCGACGTGCACCACGGCAACGGCACCGAGGAAATCTTCGAGGGCGACCCGGCGGTGCTGATGGCCTCCACCTTCCAGCACCCGTTCTATCCCTACAGCGGCACCGAAATGCCGGCCTCCAACATGGTGAACGTGCCGCTGCCGGCGGGCGCCGGCACCAAGATGCTGCACGACGCGGTGACCAAACAGTGGCTGCCGGCGCTGGACGAATTCCGGCCCGAGCTGGTGATCTTCTCGGCCGGCTTCGACGCGCACATCGAGGACGACATGGCGATGCTGCAGTTCAAGGACGCCGACTACCGCTGGGTGACCGAGCAGGTCAAGAACGTCGCGGACAAGCACGCCAAGGGGCGCATCGTCTCGATGCTCGAGGGCGGCTACGCGCTCTCGGCGCTGGGCAGGAGCGTGGTGCAGCACCTGCGGGTGCTCGCCGGCCTGAACTGAGCGCCGTGGGCGGCATTGTGCTCGAGGGCAACGAACTCGCCGCCCTCTGGCACCACATCTGGCCGCTCATCGCCTTCATGTTCGCTGCCATCGGCCTCGGGCTGCCCGTCTATCGCCGCACGCTGGACTGAAGCAATCTCGTTTCCCGATACGTGCGGCGAATCATCGCCTTGCGCGAATCCTGCGGCCTATCCTGGCAGCCGCAAATCGCGAACGCATCTATCGTGCTGATTGCACGGAGCATTCACAGCGGCGCGGGGAGAACGCGACTAAGATAGGCCGCACGATGGAATCCGATAGTCTCAAGTCAGCTATTGCGGCAGCGACCATCTACAACCAACAGTTGGATCGTCGCCTGTCCCACACGGGCATTGTGGACGCAGCGCTTTTTCACGATTTTGCCGCCGTTCAAAACGACCCCAACGCATCGTCTGTCGGTTGGCTTCAGGCGAAGCTACGTGTGCTTTCGGCGCGCGTTTCGTCAGGCGCCAGTCTTTCGCTGCACGAGCCGTCTCGTAGTACTCTTGTTGTCGTCAACACGCTGGAGCAATTCGTCGCTTGGGCCGACCACCACTTTCCCATTGCCAAGGTGGGACCTTAGTCAACTTTCAATCGCCATGCTATGGAACAGCGGCCTAACCCGTCGTTGCACCAGACCTGCGTCAGCCCGCTTCGCGGTGTGCCACAGGCGGGTGAACTCCCACGTTAGGACTCTTCAACAAGTTAGCGCAAGATTCAATCCACATCGTTAGCCAACTCTCTCTTCCCGACAGGCAATAGTTTCAACGGCGTCGTCAATCGGAGGCGATAACAATGCCCAACGAAGATCAGCAATTGCCGGTTCCTGCCACGCAAGGAAACTCCAAAGAGCCAAAGCGATTTCGAACCGTTGTTTGGGTCGGAATCCTTTTTGCATACGCGACTCTCTTCTCCGTTACCGGGTACATCGCATTCTTTCAAGAGCCCTATAATCCAGCGGCTAATCCGAATAGGGAAGTAGTAACGTTGCTGGACAAGGAGCCAACCCGTGAACACTTTCTTGATGCTCTCAAGCAAGAGAGTGCAGCGTTCAAGGCGCGGAAAGATCTGGCCGCGCAGTCTTTCAATGTGGTCTTGGGTGCGCTCTTGGGGTTTCTCTCTGCATCGGCGGTACAAGCGGGCACTCGCCGCGACGAGTCCTAACCCGCGGTTCGACCCGACCCGTTCCAGCGGGCTTCGCCCGCCTGCGCGGGCGGGTCAACCGCAACGTTAAACGCGATGAAACTGCTCTGCGGGTCGATTCCTCTTGCCATCATTCTCGGGCTTGGTGCGCCCGCTACCGGAGCCGAAACGATCACCGGCGCTCAGTACGAGGCCCCGGTCGATCGATACGGGCATTTTGCACTCGGCCGTCCCCACGAGTATGCGCGGGTGAGAGCGACGACAGACGCCGGACGCACGCTGACGCTGCAGCTCCCGGAGGACGAGGTGTTTGAGGACCTGGCGCCGCGCCTCGTAACGCTGGCGCCCGGCGAGCCACGAGAACTCCTTACTATCATCAGCGGCCGCAAGAGCGGCTCGCGGCTCGCGGTGATCCGATTGGGCCGCGACCGTCTCGAAATGGGCGCGCAATCTCCAGCGATCGGCACGCCGATGCGCTGGCTGAACCCGGTCGGCGTTGCCGATTTCGATGGCGACGGGCAGGTCGAGATTGCCGCAGTCGTCACGCCGCATATTGGGGGCACTTTGAAAGTCTACCGAAGAACCGGCAGCAAGCTGATTGAGATCACCAGTCTTGCGGGATTCTCGAATCACATCTACGGCTCGCCCCAACTCGCACTGTCAGCGCCGGTGTCAATCGACGGCCGGATATACCTGTTGGTGCCCGACGCGGCGCGCCTGCGTCTGCGAGTCATCGCGCTGGAGGGCGGGCGTCTGTTCGAGGTGCGTCGGTGCGCGCTGTCCGCGGCGCTAACCGGTGCGATGCGGGTCATTGCGCCTTCCGAGGTCTCGGTCGATCTGCGCTCCGGTCCGCAGTTGATCGTGTTGAGTGACTGCCTCGTCAGTCGAGTGCAGGGGTCAGAGCGATCACCGTCAGCGTTTAACTTGGCGATGGTGGCGGACGCGCCGCAAGTGCCGCGTCATGGATCGCCATCGTTCGCCGCGCGCCGCACATCTCCACGTTATGCATGATCGGTAATGGGTAAGCATGCTGATGATTGTTTTCCCGCTCTGACATGAGGCATTGCTATGCCGGCATCGACTGACGCGATCCCACCGGGCTATGCGCCACATTCCCGAAGAAGTCCGGTAACGGAACCGTGGGAGCCTATATATTCAAAATCAGTCGGAACTGCACTTTTCTTGGCGTTGCGTGTAAGAGAGGCTCACTGCAACGGCAAGGGCTTCGTGCACGGAGGGCTTGTCAGCGCGCTCGCCGACAATGCGATGGGGTATTCCATTCAAGCGACACGCGCGCAACCAACCTCGGAGCCTACGTCGCGCCGAGGGGTAACGGTACACCTCAGCGTAGACTTTCTCGGATCGGCGCACGTTGGACAGTGGCTCGAGTTTCAACCCCGTGTTCTGCGTGTGGGTGGAAGTCTTGCTGTTGCTGACTGCCTGATCGAAGCCGACGGCAAGCTCGTCGCACGACCTGATGCAACGTTTCGGCTGGGGTAGCGGCATCATGCATAACCTGGCAGCGCAGCGGACGCGCGTGAAGCGCCACGCCTTGCAAGGGTCAGCGGGCGCGCGCCGCTGGCTTCCACTGTAGGGACTCCCCCGCTGCCGCAATGGAGGCGGTCGTGACGATGGAAGAACGGACTGCGTCACTATAGCCGGCCTGTTTGCGAGCACTGAATGCTCTGGCCCAGATGAAAGCCGCACACCCGGTCCTCGCTCGTTTGTCGGCGTCGATAGCCGCCGCCGTAGTTCATCAGGATCCCCGGGCGCCGGTGTGACCGTTTCGTCATCGTCGATGGCAGTCGTGGAAGGCGTTGATGTTCAGGCCGGGCGCAGCGTTTCGTTCTTGGCCAGCAGCGCCCAGGCGTCCGAACTCACCGCACCGCCATCGAATGCCCCTACCACCGCTCGGCGTCCAACCGCTTCAAATTCGTACTGCTGCGCGCTACACTGTGTTCGCATCGGGGCTGCTCCAAGAGTCGGTTAAGTATCTCTGCCAGAGACACTTTTACGACTCCCGCCCCGATGTTTCGTTCCTACCGTGAGAAATCCGGGCTAGTGTTTATCCTGCATGCGCGGGATGCTAGGACGATCCATAGGTGGATGCAACGATCTGCCGGTAGATCGCGCGATATGCGGGCAGATGTCTATCTGTGGATCGGCGATTGCGCCGGACGTCGAGTTCAATCGGGAGGGACGCGGTCGGCGATGCACAGGCGCTTGGCGTCGAGCCAGCGCATTTCCCAGAGCCGGTGTTGGGGTCGCCAGAGGGCGCCGAGCCGCTTGGCGTGCTCGCGCAGGTCCGCCTCCTCGTAGCCGATGCGCACGGCGACCATTTCCTCGTCGCGCCGGCGAGAGCGGCGAGCGCAGGCATTCCATGACACGGTTTCGACGATCAGCTCGACGGTCTTGTGGCGGCGGCCGCCGGCGGCGTCGTAGCGGTAGCGCACGCAGACGAGCCGGTCGCCGTAGCGATCGGGGAATTTCTTCGTGCCGGCCTGCCCGGGCCGTCTTGTGAGCCGGACCTCCATGGCCGCATAACGGCGCGACGGTTCCGGCGTTGACGGACGGCTATCGGCTCTTCGGCGGACCCGCGGTGCCCAGGCCCGTGCGCGTGGCCTCGGTGTCGATGATGGAGGCGGGCGGCACGTTGGCGAGGTTCACGTCGGGTCCGAGCTCGCGCACCAGCGCCTTCTTCATGTCCTCGATGTCGC
This sequence comes from Burkholderiales bacterium, assembly GCA_049651845.1. Classification (GTDB taxonomy): domain Bacteria; phylum Pseudomonadota; class Gammaproteobacteria; order Burkholderiales; family SG8-39; genus RBG-16-66-20. The sequence goes on from JBASCW010000060.1 coordinate 35,888, forward strand.
AGCTGCGCACGTCGCTGATCCAGGGGCCGGGCAGCTCGATCATCACGCGCGACATGTCGAGCGAGCGCGTGAGGAGCCGGATCGTCTGCTGGCGCAGCTTGCCTTTCTCCACCAGCTCGGCTGCTTCCACGAGCACCAGCGCGGCGCCCGCCTCGAAGCACAGCTCGGCCTGGCCGATCAGCAGCGCGGGGTTGCTGAGCGTGTCCTTCGAGCCGACCTCGCCGTAGACGATCAGGCCTGCCTTCACCGCGGCGCGGATCTGCCGGCGGCGCTGCGCATCGGTGAGCGGCACCGTGTTGTCGGAGATCTCGATCGCCTCGAAGCCGAGCGCGAGCGACTCGCGGTAGTACTTGCCCAATGCCCTCTCGCCCTGCGTGGCGAACACGTATTCGTGGAACTGCCCGCCGAGGAAGGGCTGGATGCGGTGCTTCTTGTACAGCCTGAGCTTCTGCACCAGTTGCGCGCGCGGATACAGGCGCGCGGTGCCGGTCTTGATCTTGGCGAGGTCGACGTAGTCGCCGCCGAGTGCGACCAGGTCGCGCGTCAGGCCGAGCGGCATGCCGTCGTCCACGATCATGGTGCGGCCGTTCGCGCGCGGCTTGCGGGTGCTGCGCGTCTTCGGCAGCGGCACGAAATGAAACGGCGGATTTCTCATCGGACGCTAGGATAATATCAATGGAATGAAGGCAAGGAATATGCTGATCATCATGTCCGACGAGCACAACCCGAAGGTGCTGGGTTGCGCCGGGCATCCGGCGATCCACACGCCGAACCTCGACGCGCTCGCCGCGCGCGGCACGCGCTTCGCTTCCGCCTACACCACGAGCCCGGTCTGCATCCCGGCGCGCGCGGGCTTCGCCTGCGGCAAGTACATCCACCAGATCGGCTACTGGGACAACGCCGACGCCTACGACGGCGCGACGCCCTCGTGGCACCACCTGCTGCGTGAAAGCGGCCACCGCGTGGCCTCGGTCGGCAAGCTGCACTTCCACCTCTCGGGGGAGGACCACGGCTTCTCCGAGGAAATCATCCCGATGCACATCTACGAGGGCAAGGGCGACCTCCTTGGCCTCATTCGCGACGACATGCCGCAGCGGGGCAACTCGAAGAAGATGATCGCCATGGCGGGCCCCGGCGAGTCCACCTACACCTTCTACGACAAGGACATCTGCTCGCGCGCGCAGGTCTGGTTGCAGGAGGAGGCGGCCAAGCCGCACGCCAAGCCCTGGGTGCTGTTCGTGTCCTTCGTCGCGCCGCACTTTCCGCTCACCGCGCCGCCCGAGCACTACTACCGCTACTGGCGCCAGGAGCTGCCGATGCCCAAGCTCTACGCGCGCGAGCAGCGCCCGCGGCATCCCTACATCGTCGACTACAGCCGCAACTTCAACTACGACGATTACTTCGAGTCGCCGGCCGACGTGAAGAAGGCGCTCTCGGGCTACTTCGGCCTGGTGTCGTACCTCGACGAGAACATCGGCAAGGTGCTCGCGGCCTTGCGCGACACCGGCATGGCGGAGGACACCGTGTTGATGTACACGAGCGACCACGGCGACAACCTCGGCGCGCGCGGCCTGTGGGGCAAATCGACGATGTACGAGGAGATCGCCGGCGTGCCGTTCCTGCTCGCGGGTCCGGGCATCCCGGCGGGCAGGGTGGTCGACACGCCGGTCAGCCACGTCGACGCCTTCCCGACCATCCTCGAGATCGCGGGCGAGCGCGTGCCGTCCGGCTATCCGGGTTTCTCGCTCACAAGCATCAGTGAAGGATTCAAACCGGACCGCACGGTCCTGTCCGAGTATCACGGCATGGGATCGAGCACCGGCGCCTTCGCGGTGCGCGTGGGCAAGTGGAAGTACGTGCACTACGCGAAGTACGGGCCGCAGCTTTTCGACCTGGGGAAGGATCCGGACGAGACGACCGACCTGGCCGAGGATCCACGCTACGCGAAGGTTCTGGAGCACTGCCGGACCGCGCTGTACGAAATTTGCGATCCGCAGGAGGTGGACGCGCGCGCACGCAAGCGCCAGGCCGAGCTGCTGGCGCTCAACGGCGGGCGCGAGGCGGTCATCCAGCGCGGCGACTTCGGGTTCACGCCCGCGCCGGGAACCGTGGCGGACTTCAAATAGGAGGGGGACCTATGAGATGGGCGCTTTCTTTTCTGGCTTTGTTTTCGACTGCCGTTCTGGCGCAGGACTGGCCGGGCAAGCCCGTCCGGGTCATCGTCGGCTACCCGCCGGGCGGCGGCCACGACTTCACCGCGCGCGTGATCGCCGGGCGGCTTTCGGAGCTGCTCAAGCAGCCGTTCGTGGTCGAGAACCGCACCGGCGCCTCGGGCACCATCGCCACCGAGGGGATCGCCAAGGGGCCGGCCGACGGCTACTCGTTCATCGTCGCCTCGCCCGCCGAAACGGTGGTCGGCGCCGTGGCGGGACTGAAGATGAACTACGACTGGGAGAAGGACCTCGCGCCCGTTACCGTGATCGGCGACACGCCGCTCGCGATCGCCGTGCATCCGTCCGTCCCGGTCAAGACTGCCCAGGAGCTGCTCGCCTACGCGAAGAGCAACCCCGGCAAGCTCTCCTACGGCACGCCCGGCTCGGGAAGCTCGATGCACTTCGCCGGGGAATCGCTCAAGGCGATCGCCGGCATCTTCATCGTCCATATTCCCTATCGGGGGGCGGGTCCGGCGGTCGCCGACCTGCTCGGCGGCCAGGTGCCGATGGGCATCATGGGCATGCCGCCCGTGGTCGGCCCGCACAAGGCCGGCAAGATCCGCATCGTCGCGGTGACCAGCGAGAAGCGCTCGTCCGCCACGCCCGACATTCCGGCCATGGCCGAGCTGCCGGGTTTCGCCGGCTACAGCTTCACCAACTGGACCGGGGTGTTCGTGGCGGCGAAAACGCCCCCGGCAGCGATCGAGCGCCTCGCAACGGAGATCGGCAGGATCGTGAAGGAGCCCGCGGTGCGCGACAAGCTCGTCGCCGCGGGCGTGGACCCGCTCGGCCTCAGCACCGCGGACGCGGTCAAGTTCTTCGCCAGGGAGAAGGCGACCTACCTGAAGATCGCCAAGACGCGCAACGTCAAGGCCGACGACTAGGGAAAGGGCGCGGACCCCGTTTCCCGGCCGCTACGCTTTCTGCTCCCGCAGCATCACCAGCAGGTCGAGCGGCGGCGGCTCCGCGCCGGTGAGCTGCGAGAGCGCCGTGTGCGCCTGGCCGCGGTGATGGGTCTGGTGGTTGAACAGGTGGGCCAGGACCTGGCCCAGCGGATCGCGCTGCGGCACGCCCCGCGTGGTCTTGTAGTCCAGGATCGCCGCCAGGTCGCCGTCCCGCAGCCCCTCGATGAAGCGCACGATGCGCTCGTCCTCGGCCCTGCGCGCCTCGCGCAGCGCAGCGAACTCCTCGAACAGGATCGCGTTCAGCCGATCGGGCGCCTCGCCCGTGCCGTCGATGCGCCGCATCCAGATGCGGTCCGTGGCGAGCAGGTGATTGAGCGTGCCGTGCAGGCTCCTGAAGAACAGGCCGATGTCCTCGCGGTAGAGCGCGTCCGGCAGCGCTGCGGCGGCGGCGTAGAGCCGTGCGTTCGCCCAGCGGTTGTAGCGGGCCATGGTTTGGAAATGCGATTTCATGCGCCGGCCTCCTTGCGACGCTGCTAGTCTATGCCAATCAGATTCAGGGGCCCTGCATGAAGAAGAGACCGAATTTCCTGGTGATCCTGGTGGACGACCTGCGCTACGACGAGTTCGGCGCCGGCGGGCATCCTTATATGAAGACGCCGCACATCGACCGGCTGGCGCACGAGGGCGCGCTGTTCGAGCGCGCGTTCCACACCACCTCGATCTGCTCGCCCAACCGCGCTTCGATCATGACCGGCCAGTACGCGAGCCGCCACGGCATCATCGACAACGTGGCGCGCGGCGCGATGAGCCACCGGCTGCCGAACTACCACCTCGAGCTGCAGAAGCTGGGCTACCGCACCGCGCACATCGGCAAGTGGCACATGGGCAACGACGGCATGCCGCGCCCGGGCTACGACACCTGGGTGAGCTACGACGGCCACGGCCGCATCGTCGACCCGCGCCTGAACCATGACGGCAGGTACGTCGAGCACAAGGGCTACATCACCGACATCATGAACCGGCTCGCGGTCGATTTCCTCGAGGAGCAGACGGCGGACGAGCCCTGGTCGCTGTTCTTCGCGCACAAGGCGGTGCACCCGGACGCCGAGCAGGCGGCCGACGGCACGGTGATGTTCGGCAAGATGGGCGGCTACATCGTCGCCGACCGCCACAAGGACCTCTACAAGGACGCGATCTTCCCGAAGAAGCCGAACATGCTCAGCTACGAAGAAGTGGTGAAGCAGAAGCCTGCCTGGAAGGAGACCTTCTTCCTGCGCGCCAAGCCCGAGTCGCGCCAGATCCTCGACTCGATCCATGCCGGCACGCAGGAGGAGATCCGCCTGCGCGCACGCATGATGGCCTCGGTGGACGAGGGCGTCGGCATGATCCTCACGCTGCTGGAGAAGACAGGCGCGCTCGACGACACGGTGATCCTGTTTCTCGGCGACAACGGCTACTTTTTCGGCGAGCACGGCCTGGGGCCGGAGCGCCGCTTCGCCTATGAGGAGGGCATCCGCGCGCCGTTCGTGGTGCGCTATCCGAAGCTGATCAGGGCGGGCACGCGCCGCAAGGACCTGCTGATCTGCCAGGACATCGCGCCCACGCTGATCGAGTTGGCGGGCGGCAAGCCCGGTCCGCAGATCCAGGGGAAATCCCTGCTGCCCTTGTTCGCGAAGAAGCCGGCGAAATGGCGCAAGGCCGTGCTCGCGGAATACTGGGCCGAGCAGGCCTACCCGTGGCTGATCGGCATGACCTACAAGGCGATCCGCACCGAGCGCTACAAGCTCATCCACTGGGTGAACCGCGGCCGCGCCGGCGAGCTCGACGAGCTCTACGACCTGGACGAGGATCCCTACGAGCTGAAGAACCTGATCGCCAGCCGCGCCTACGCCGAAGTGCGTGACAGGCTCCGCAAAGAGCTCAAGCGCCTGGTCGCCGACGCGGTCGGCCTTTAGCCCCTAGCACGCCGGGGTCATTTGGACTAGGATGCTTCCGCCGGGTTCCGACGGAGGAGGTGGGCCATGCAAGTCAAAGAGATCCTGCGCGTCAAGGGCAACCGGCTGCTCAGCATCGAGCCCGGCGGCCGCGCGGTCGATGCCGTGAAGACCATGGCCGAGCAGAACCTCGGTTCGCTGGTGGTGCTCGATCAGGGCCGCATGGCCGGCCTGCTGACCTTCCACGAGCTGCTCGGCGTGCTCGCCAAGCGCGGCGGCGCGCTCGGCGACGTCAGGGTGAGCGAGATCATGGTGAAGGACCCGGTCACCGCGACGCCCGACATGGAAGTGAACGACCTGCGGCGCACCATGCTCGACACCAGCGCGCGCTACCTGCCGGTGATGCAGGACGGCAAGCTGCTCGGCGTGATCTCGTTCCGCGACGTGGCCAAGGCGGTACTCGAGGAGCAGGACTTCGAGAACAAGATGCTCAAGGGCTACATCAAGAACTGGCCCGCCTGAATTCTGCGAACTAGAAGCTGAAGCGGCGCGATCTCATTCTCGGCGGCGCTGCGCTCGCCGGCGCGGGCGCGCTTGCGGCCTGGAAATTCTGGCCCGAGCAGGGCCTCTGGAATCCCTGCAGCGGCGGCCTCACGCTGCCCCTGCACCGCACCGACTTCGTGCGCAGCGCGTTCGCGGGCCTGGAGATGGCGAAGGTCTGGGACGCGCACGTGCACATCGTCGGCATGGGCGACTCGCCGAGCGGCATCTACGTAAACCCGCGCCTGAGCAGCCTCTGGAGCCCGGGCGACTACGCGCGGCGCGTGTTCTTCATGAACGGCGGCTGCGCCTACGCGCTGCAGGGGCAGAGCGTCGACGTCGCCTACGTGCGCCGGCTGCTCGGTGCGCTGGACGGTATGCGCCGCGGCCACAAGGCGATTCTGTTCGCGTTCGAGCGCGCCTACGGCGAGGACGGCAAAGTCGACCTCGAGCACACCCCGTTCCACGTGCCGGACGGCTACGTGCGCGAACTGGCGCGCGAGCACCCGCGCTACTTCGAGTGGGCCTGCTCGATCCATCCCTACCGGCGCGACGGGGTGGAGGCGCTCGAGCAGGCGGTGCGCGACGGCGCGCGCGCGGTGAAGTGGCTGCCCTCGGCGATGGGCGTCGACCCGGCCTCGGCGCGCTGCGACCCGTTCTACGCGGCCGCCGCGCGCCTGCGCATCCCGATCGTCTCGCACGCCGGCCTCGCGCGCGCCGTGATCGGGCTGGACCGGCAGGAGTTCGGCAATCCGCTGCGGCTGCGCCGGCCGCTGGAGGCGGGCGTGCGCGTGGTGGTGGCGCACTGCGCTTCGATGGGTCAGGACCGCGACACCGACAAGGGCCCGAACGGGCCGTACGTGGACAGCTTCGAACTGTTCGCGCGGCTGTTCGACGACAACAAGTACGGGAAAAATCTGTACGGCGATATCTCCGCGATGCCGCAGATCAACCGCGCCGCGCCCGCGCTCGCGCGCGTGCTCGAGCGCGAGGACTGGCACGCGCGGCTGCTCAACGGCTCGGACTATCCGCTGCCGGGCGTGATGCCGCTGTTCTCGGTCGACTACCTCGTCTCGCTCGGCCTGCTCGAGGCCTCGGCCAAGCCGCTGCTTACCGAGATCCGCTTGCGCAACCAGCTGCTGTTCGACTTCGTGCTGAAGCGCCACCTGCGCTCGAACGGCAAGGCGTTCTCGAGCTCGGTATTTGAGACCCAGCGCTTTTTCGCAGCCGCCTAGGCTTCAGGCGAAGGGGTCGTTGCCGGGGTCCTCGTTCCAGAGGTATTCCATGTTGCGCGCCGCGGCCAGAGCCATGTCGCGCCCGTTGAGGCGCGCGATGAGCGCCAGGGCCATGTCGGTGCCGGCTGACACGCCCGACGAGGTGAGGGTGTCGCCGTCGTCGACCCAGCGCGCGCGCCGCTGCCAGCGCACGCGCGGTCCCTGCCGGACGACCCAATCCCAGGCGATCTTGTTGGATGTCGCCGGCCGGCCATCGAGCCGCCCGGTGCGCGCAAGCAGCGCCGAGCCCGTGCACACCGTCGTCGTGATCGTCGAGCGCTCGCAGGCCAGCGCCAGCTGCCGGAGGAACGCTTCGTTCGTCACCGCGGCGCGCGTGCCGAAGCCGCCGGGAACGACGAGGATGTCCCAGGTCTGCGCATCGCTGAAGTCGTAGTCGACGATGGTGGCCGGGCCCTCGCCGCTGCGGAACGGGCCCGATTTCTCTCCCAGAGTCGCGATCGCGTAGAAGCGCTCGGGCGTGCCGTCGGCCTTCATCCTGCGGCACGCGCCGAAGGCCTGGATCGGGCCGTAGGCGTCGAGCGCGGTGAATCCATCGAATAGAACGACCGCAACGCGGCGGATCGCGATGTCTTCGGCCATGTCGGCTCCTAGTAGCCCCAGCGCCCGCGGTAGGGCCAGGGGCCCCAGCCGTAGTAGCGGCCGTAACCCCAGCCCGGGCCGTACCAGTAGAGGCTGCGCTCGCGCCAGCGGATCTCCTCGATCTGCGCGAGCTGCAGGTAGTTGAGCACTTCGTCCGGCACGCCCGCCTCGTGCAGCGCCACGTAGTCGGACGCGCGCAGCGCGAGCACGGTGTCGGTGCGCTTGAGCTCCTCGATGATCTGCTGCGGCGTCCTGCCTTCCTTCGCCAGCGCGACGATGTCCGCGCCCGTCAACGGCTGCGGTCGATCGACGGTTGCGCAGCCGCAGACGAGGGCGTAAATCAACAGAAAACTCAATCGAGTCATGGTCCTATGCTACTCTTTGCCGATGTCCGGCAACAGCTTCGGCACGCTCTACTGCGTCACCTCGTTCGGCGAATCGCACGGCCCGGCCTACGGCGGCGTAGTGGACGGCTGCCCGCCCGGCCTGGCGCTTGCGAACGAGGACCTGCAGAAGGAGCTCGACCGCCGCAAGCCCGGCACGTCGCGCCACGTCACGCAGCGGCGCGAGACCGACACGGTCGAGATCCTTTCGGGCGTGTACGAGGGCAAAACCACCGGCACGGCGATCGGCTTCCTGATCCGCAACGAGGACCAGCGCTCCAAGGACTACAGCGCGATCGCGGAGAAATTCCGCCCGGGGCACGCCGACTACACCTATTTCCAGAAATACGGCGTCCGCGACGCGCGCGGCGGCGGCCGCGCCTCGGCGCGCGAGACCGTGATCCGCGTGGCCGCGGGCGCGATCGCGAAGAAATGGCTGCGCGAGCGCTATGGCGTGGTGATCAGAGGGTATTTGGCGCAATTGGGTCCGCACAAGATTGTTTTTGAATCCTGGGATGCGGTGAATGGAAATTCGTTCTTTTCTCCGAATGCTTCGAAAGTGAAAGACCTTGAACAGTTCATGGACGCGCTGCGCGAGAGCGGCGACTCGGTCGGCGCGCGCGTGAACGTGGTAGCGCAGAAGGTTCCGGTGGGCTGGGGCGAGCCGGTGTACGGGCGGCTGGATGCCGACATCGCCGCGGCGATGATGTCGATCAACGCTGTGAAGGGCGTGGAGATCGGCGCTGGCTTCGCGGTGATCGAGCAGAAGGGCAGCGAGCACGGCGACGAGATGACGCCGCAGGGCTTCGCCGGCAACAACAACGGCGGTGTGCTGGGCGGCATCTCGACCGGGCAGGACGTCACGGTGTCGATCGCGCTCAAGCCCACGTCGAGCATACGGTTGCCCCGGCGCAGCATCACGACCAAGGGCGAGGCAACCACGGTGACGACGACGGGCCGCCACGACCCCTGCGTGGGCATCCGCGCCACCCCCATTGCCGAGGCAATGCTCGCGTGCGTGCTCATGGACCACGCGCTGCGCCACCGGGGCCAATGCGCGGACATCGTGCCACCCGTGAAGTTCCGCTAGGGACCTGCTAGGAAAAGCCCCCGATATCCATTAAAGTGGGGGTCCAAAACCTCCCCCACGAGAGGTAGGACAATGAGCAACAAGGGGCAGCTCCTACAAGACCCGTTCCTGAACACGCTCCGCAAGGAGCATGTCCCCGTCTCGATCTACCTGGTGAACGGCATCAAGCTGCAGGGCCAGATCGAGTCCTTCGACCAGTACGTCGTCCTGCTCAAGAATTCGGTCACGCAGATGGTCTACAAGCACGCGATCTCCACCGTCGTGCCCTCGCGCCCGGTCAACCTGACCGCCGAGCCGGGCGCCTAGCACCTCCGTTTGCTCGACGAACCCGCCGTAACAGCGCGCAAGGCTGCCGATGCAGCCGCTGCGGTGCTGGTGTGCCTGGACTTCGGCGACGACGGCTACGAGGACGACGTCGCCGAGATCGTGCGCCTCGCCGAGAGCGCGGGCGCGCGCCGCAGCCGCGTGCTGCGCGGCCGGCGCCAGCGGCCCGACCCCAGGTTCTACGCCGGCAGCGGCAAGGTCGAGGAGATCCGCGAGGCCGCCGACGCACTCGACGCCGCGACGGTGGTCTTCAACCACGACCTGTCGCCGGCGCAGCAGCGCAACCTCGAGAAGGCGCTCGAACGCACGGTGCTCGACCGCACCGAGCTGATCCTCACCATCTTCGCGCAGCGCGCGAAGACCGCCGAGGGCAAGCTGCAGGTCGAGCTCGCCCAGCTCGAGCGCCTGTCTACGCGCCTGGTGCGCGGCTGGACCCACCTGGAGCGCCAGCGCGGCGGCCTCGGCAAGACCGGCGGCCCCGGCGAGAAGCAGATCGAGCTCGACCGGCGCTACATCGCCAAGCGCGTCGGCGTGCTCAAGGACAAGCTCGGCGATCTGCAGAAGCAGCGCACGGTCCGGCGCCACGCGCGCACGCGCCGGGACGTGTTCTCGGTCTCGCTGGTGGGCTACACCAATGCCGGCAAGTCGACGCTGTTCAACGCGCTGACCAACCCGAGCGCGGGCGCGTACGTCGCCGACAAGCTGTTCGCCACGCTCGACACCACTACGCGCAGGGTGTGGATCGACGGCGCGGGCAAGGTCGTGATCTCCGACACCGTGGGCTTCATCCGCAACCTGCCGCACGGCCTGGTGGCCGCGTTCCGGGCCACGCTCGAGGAGACGGTGCGCGCCGACCTGCTGCTGCACGTGGTGGACAGCGCTTCGCCGGCTCGCGCGCGCGAGGCCGAGGACGTCAACAAGGTGCTGGCCGAGATCCACGCCGAGGCCATCCCGCAGATCGCGGTCTGGAACAAAGCGGACGTTTCCGGTCTCGCGCCGGCCGTGGAACGCGATGAATATGGTAGGATTTCGCGCGTTTTCGTGAGCGCAACAACCGGTGCAGGACTCGCCGGCCTGCGCGGCGCGATCGCCGAGGCCGCGCAGCGGAGAGAGCTGGCCGGCCGGCCCTACAATCCCTCTCCACAACCGAGCCTCTAGAAAGCAAGCAAGTCATGTCGCTGAACGACCCGAACTGGGGCCGCGGGGGCGGAAACCGCGGCCCGGGCGGCGGCAATCAGGGGCCGCCCGACCTCGATGAGCTCTGGCGCAACTTCAACCGCAAGCTGAACGAAATGTTCAGCCGCCGCCGGCCCGGCGGCGAGCCGCCGGCGCGCGGTACCGGACCGTCCAACGCGCGCATCGGCGGCGGCGCGGGCCTGATCGCCGCGATCGTGCTCGCGGTGTGGCTGGCGAGCGGCTTCTACATCGTGGTCGAGGGCCAGCGCGGCGTGGTGCTCACCTTCGGCCAGTTCTCCGCCGAGACCGGCTCCGGCCTGCGCTGGCGCATGCCCTGGCCGATCCAGTCGCACGAGCTCGTCAACCTCGCCCAGGTGCGCACGCTCGAGATCGGCTACCGCAACAACGTCAAGACGCGCGTGCTCAAGGAATCGCTGATGCTCACCGACGACGAGAACATCGTCGACCTGCAGTTCGCGGTGCAGTACCTGGTGCGCGACGCCAGGGACTTCCTGTTCACCAACCGCAAGCCCGAGGATACCGCGATGCAGGCGGCCGAGACCGCGATGCGCGAGATCATCGGCAAGAGCCGCATGGACCAGATCCTCTACGAGGGCCGCGAGGCGATCCAGATCGCCGCGCAGCAGCTCATGCAGCAGATCCTCGACCGCTACAAGACCGGCATCAGCGTGAGCCGCATCACGATCCAGAGCGCGCAGCCGCCCGAGCAGGTGCAGGCCGCGTTCGACGACGCGGTCAAGGCCGGCCAGGACCGCGAGCGGCAGAAGAACGAGGGCCAGGCCTACGCCAACGACGTGGTACCGAAGGCGAGCGGCGCGGCCTCGCGCCTGATGCAGGAGGCCGACGGCTACCGCCAGCGCGTGATCGCCACCGCCGAGGGCGACGCGACGCGCTTCAAGCAGGTGCTCACCGAGTATTCCAAGGCGCCCGGGGTGACGCGCGAGCGTATCTACATCGACACGCTGTCGCAGATCTACAGCTCGACCTCCAAGGTCATGCTCGACTACAAGGGCAGCGGCAACCTGCTGTACCTGCCGCTCGACAAGCTAATGCAGGGCGCCGCCGCGGGCGCTACGGTGGCGCCGCAGACCGCGGCCCCCGAC
>JBASCW010000061.1:0-6122 GCA_049651845.1 Burkholderiales bacterium
AGTAGCGGTAGTGCTCCGACTTGTAGGGCCCGGCCATCGGCACGCCGATGTACTTTGCCTGCGCTTCGCTAAGCTCGGTGAGCTGCGCGTTCAGCTTTTTCAGCTGCAGCCGCGCGACCTTCTCGTCCAGGTGCTTGGGCAGCGTGTACACGCCGACCGGGTACTTCACGGTGTTCGCGTACAGCTCGATCTGCGCGATGGTCTGGTTGGCGAACGAGGAGCTCATCACGTAGCTCGGGTGCCCGGTGCCGCAGCCAAGGTTCACCAGGCGCCCCTTGGCGAGCAGGATGATTCTCTTGCCGTCCGGGAAGATCACGTGGTCGACCTGCGGCTTGATTTCCTCCCACTGGTACTGGGCGAGCGCCGCAACCTCGATCTCGTTGTCGAAGTGGCCGATGTTGCAGACGATGGCCTGGTCCTTCATTTCCTTCATGTGCTCGTGCGTGATGACGTGGTAGTTGCCGGTGGCCGAGACGAAGATGTCGGCCTTGTCGGCCGCCCAGTCCATGGTCACCACGCGGTAGCCTTCCATCGCCGCCTGCAGCGCGCAGATCGGGTCGATCTCGGTCACCCAGACCTGCGCCGAGAGCGCGCGCAGCGCCTGCGCCGAGCCCTTGCCGACGTCGCCGTAGCCGCACACCAGCGCCACCTTGCCCGCCACCATCACGTCGGTCGCGCGCTTGATGCCGTCCACCAGCGACTCGCGGCAGCCGTAGAGGTTGTCGAACTTCGATTTGGTCACCGAGTCGTTGACGTTGATGGCGGGAAAGAGCAGTTCCTTCTTCTTCGCCATCTCGTACAGGCGGTGCACGCCGGTGGTGGTTTCCTCGGTGACGCCTTTGATTTCCTTGGCGACCTTGGAGTACCAGCCGGGTTGAGAAGAAAGGCGTTTCCTGATGGAAGCAAAAAGAGCGGTTTCCTCCTCGCTACCGGGCTTTGCCAGCACGGATGCATCCTTTTCCGCGCGCTTGCCCAGGTGCATCAGCAGCGTCGCGTCGCCGCCGTCATCCAGGATCATGTTGGGACCCTTGTCGCCAAATTCAAAAATCCGGTGCGTGTAGTCCCAGTACTCGTCCAGCGTCTCGCCCTTGACCGCGAACACCGGCGTGCCGCTCGCGGCGACGGCGGCCGCGGCGTGGTCCTGGGTGGAGAAGATGTTGCACGAGGCCCAGCGCACGTCCGCGCCCAGGGCTTTGAGCGTCTCGATCAGCACCGCGGTCTGGATCGTCATGTGCAGCGAGCCGGTCACGCGCGCGCCCTTGAGCGGCTTCTGCGCGGCGTACTCCTCGCGAATCGCCATCAGCGCGGGCATCTCGGATTCGGCAATGGCAATCTCCCGGCGGCCCCAGCCCGCGAGCGCGAGGTCGGCCACTTTGTGGTCGGCGGTCTTGCTGTTCATCACGGCAGCGTTCATGTCGGTTCTCCGGAAAAGAAAAAGCGCCCGCACCGTTTCCGATGCGAGCGCCGTTGTATTTAGCTGAGCCTGATCCCCTGTCGAAGGGAACGCAACGCTCCTCAGCAGTGCGCATTATACCCCAGGAGGGGATGGGATAATGCGGCTTTTCCCGCCAGGTCCCCGTGCAGCTGTCGATCGTCGTCCCGGTGCGCAACGAGCAGGACAACATCCTGCCGCTGCTTGAGGAGATCCATGCCGCCCTCTCGGGGCAAGCCGAGTTCGAGGTGATCTACGTGAACGACGGCAGCATGGATGCAACGCCCGCGCGCCTCGGCGAGGCGATGACGCGCTATCCCCGTCTCCGGGTCATGGCCCATCGTTCGAGCGCCGGCCAGAGCGCGGCGCTGATGACGGGCTTTCGCGCCGCGCGCGGCGAGTGGATCGCGACGCTGGACGGCGACGGCCAGAACGATCCGGCCGACATCCCGAAGCTGATTGCGGCAAGAGATGCGGCGCGCGACGGCGTGCAGGCGGCGAAACTCCAGCTTGTCGCCGGCTACCGCAGGAAGCGCCAGGACAGCTGGTTGAAGCGCGTTTCCTCGCGCGTCGCCAACGGCGTGCGCTCGCGCCTGCTCGGCGATGCGACGCCCGACACCGGCTGCGGGCTGAAGCTGATCCAGCGCGCCGCGGTTCTAGAGCTGCCGTTCTTCGACCACATGCACCGCTTCCTGCCCGCGCTGGTGCAACGCAACGGCGGCGCCACAATCTCGGTCGAAGTGAACCATCGCTCGCGCAGCCGCGGCGTGTCGAATTACGGCCTGTTCGACCGCCTCTGGGTGGGCATCGTGGACCTGTTCGGCGTGATGTGGCTGCAGCGGCGCAGCCGGCGCCCCGAGGCGAGCGAAGTGCGGCGGCCGTGAGCTTGCGGCGCAAGCTCAGGGCTTTCGCGCCGGGCCTCGTCTTTCTGGTGACGCTTGCGGCGATCGGCTACCTGCTGGAGAGCGGCCTCGCCGTCGACTGGCTGAGCGAGGACTGGCGCGAGCGCATCGACCGCGATGTGCGCGGCCAGGGCGCGGCCGGCGAGCTGCTGTTCGTCGCGGCCGGCGCGCTCGCCTGCGCGCTCGCGGTGCCGCGCCACATCGTGAGCTTCTTCGGCGGCTACGCGTTCGGCGTGGGCTTCGGCACGCTGCTGGCGCTCGCCGCGACCGAGCTGGGCTGCCTGCTGACCTTCGTCTACGGCCGGTTCGTCGGCCGGCCGCTGGTTTCCGCGCGGCTCGGCGCGCGCGTGCTGCGCCTCGACGACTTCCTTTCGGCCAACCCGTTCGCGATGACGCTGCTGATCCGCTTCCTGCCGGTCGGCAACAACTTCGCCACCTCGCTCGCCGCGGGCGTCTCGCGCGTGCCGGCGCAGCCGTTCCTGCTCGGCTCGCTGCTCGGTTACGTGCCGCAGACGCTGGTGTTCGCGCTCGCCGGCAGCGGCGTCGAGGCGGGCGCGGGCGTGCGCATCGGGCTCGCGGTGCTGCTGTTCGTCGCTGCCGCGGCGATCGGCATCTGGCTCTACCACCGCTACCGGCACGGCAAGAGCCTGGGCGAGGACGTAGACGAGGCGCTGGATGAGAAGCCTGCGGACTGAGCGCGCGCTGCTGGCGCTGCTCGCGGGCTGGATGCTGCTCGCGGTGGCCTCGATCTGGCTGCGGCCGCTGTGGCCGGTGGACGAGACGCGCTACGCGAGCGTGGCCTGGGAGATGTGGCTGCGCGGCGACTTCCTGGTGCCCCACATCAACGGCGAGCCCTACAGCCACAAGCCGCCGCTCCTCTTCTGGCTGATCCACCTGGGCTGGGCCGTGTTCGGCGTCAACGACTGGTGGCCGCGCATGGTCGCGCCGCTGTGCGCGCTCGCGGCAGTTCCGTTGCTCTTGAAACTGGAAGGACTTCTTTGGAAGGAAAAGCAGGCGCAACACGGCCTCTCGATCTGGGTGCTGTTCGGCACGTTGCTCTTTGCCGGCTTCGTCACGCTGACCATGTTCGACCTGCTGCTCCTGCTGTGCGCGATGGCGGGAATGATCGGGGTCTTGAATCTGGTCAACGGACAGAGAATTCCGGGATTGCTATGGCTGGGTGCCGGGATTGGCCTCGGCGTGCTCGCCAAGGGGCCGGTGATCCTGCTGCACGTGCTGCCGGCGGCCGTCGCCGCGCCCTGGTGGGCGCCGCAGCGAGGGCACGAGGACCGCAGTTGGTCCTTCTACTACCTGGATCTGCTGCTCGGCACGCTGCTTGGCGCGGCGCTCGCGCTCGCTTGGGCGCTGCCCGCGGCCTGGTTCGGCGGCGAAGCCTACCGGCACGCCATCTTCTGGGGCCAGACCGCGGGCCGCGTGTCGGAATCCTTCGCGCACCGCGCGCCCTGGTGGTACTACCTGCCGCAGCTGCCGCTGCTCCTGTTCCCGTGGTTCGTCTGGCCGAGGTTCTGGAAAGGATTGCTCGCACTGAGGAGCGACCAGGAAAAAAGCGGCGTCAAATTCCTGCTCGCCTGGCTGGTCCTCACATTGCTTTGCTTCTCCTTTGTCAGCGGCAAGCAGGGCAAATACCTGGTGCCGTTCCTGCCCGCGTTCGCGTTGCTCGCCGGCTACGCGCTCAGCCGCGTGACCGCGCCTGCGCGCTGGTGGGAAATGCTGTTCCCCGCTGCGGGGTTCCTGGCGCTGCCAGCGGCGCTCGCCTGGCTGCGCGCGCACCCTGCGGCGATGCGCCTGCCCGACTGGGCGGGCGAGCTGCCGCTCTGGCCGCTCGCGATGCTGGCCTGCCTAGCCCCCATGTTGCTGCTTTTTGGAAGAATGGAAACCCTGAAACAAACGCGCGCACTGTCCTTCGCGGTGCTGGCAGGCGCGGCAGTGCTCGGCGCGGGCCTGTTGCCCGCGTTCGTGCCCTACGGCGATCCGCGGCTGGTAGCGCGCGAACTGGCCGCGCTGCAGGCCGCGCAGGTGCCGCTCGCGCATCTGGGCAAATACCACGCCACCTACAACTTCGCCGGGCGGCTGCGCGCGCCGATCGAGATTCTGGACGCGCACGAGCTGCGCGGCTGGGTGGCCGCGCACCCCGGCGGCCGCGTGCTCACGGTGGAGCGCACACGTTTTGCCGAAGGCGGCAGCGGTCCTGAATACCAGGCGCGTTTCCGTGGCGCCTGGGTGCAGCTCTGGCGCGGCGAGGCGCTGCTCGTAGCCCGGCCGGAGCTGCGCTAGACTCCTACCTCGTCGCATTCGGGAAACACGGACGCCTCATGCCTATCTGGTTGCAGGGAGCATTGGTCGGCGCCGGCGTGGCGGCCGGGCTCATCATTTTCGAGTACCTGGCGATCCAGAAAGAGATCGCCGAGCGCTCCAAGCGTCTCGCCAAGAAGGTCGACTGGGACTCGAACCAGCACAGCCGCATGCGCGGCATGATCAGCTTCGGCCTGGTGCTGCCGATCGGCTTCGCGATCGGCGCCTGGCTGGTGTTCTAAAAAAAGGGGGTCAGAGTAAGATTTTTTGCTGCCCGCCCGGCCTACTCTGAACCGCCGGGAAAATCTTACTCTGCCCCCTTTTTTCTACGCCGCCTGCTTTAGTGCGAGCGCCTTGTCGGTCGCTTCCCAGGTGAACTCGGGCTCGTCGCGCCCGAAGTGGCCGTAGGCGGCGGTCTTCTCGTAGATCGGCCGCTGCAGGTCGAGCATCTGGATGATGCCCTTGGGGCGCAGGTCGAAGTGCTCGCGCACCAGCACCGAGAGCTTGTCGTCCGAGATCCTGCCCGTGCCCTGCGTGGTGACCATGACGCTGGTGGGCAGCGCCACGCCGATCGCGTAGGACACCTGCACCAGGCAGTTCGAGGCGAGGCCCGCGGCGACGATGTTCTTCGCCACGTAGCGCGCCGC
Organism: Burkholderiales bacterium; assembly: GCA_049651845.1. Taxonomy (GTDB): domain Bacteria; phylum Pseudomonadota; class Gammaproteobacteria; order Burkholderiales; family SG8-39; genus RBG-16-66-20. The sequence continues at coordinate 5,295 of JBASCW010000061.1, forward strand.
GTAGGCGGCCGAGCGGTCCACCTTCGAGGGATCCTTGCCCGAGAACGCGCCGCCGCCGTGCGGCGCCGAGCCGCCGTAGGTGTCGACGATGATCTTGCGCCCGGTGAGGCCGCAGTCGCCCTTCGGCCCGCCGATCTCGAACGCGCCGGTCGGGTTGACCAGGTACTTGATCCTGCCCTTGACCAGGTTCTTCGGCAGCACCGGCTTGATGATCTGCTCGATCACCGCTTCCTCGATCTGCTTGTGCGCCAGACCCGGCGCGTGCTGCGTCGAGAGCACCACGGTGTCGATCGCATCGGGCCTGCCGTTGGCGTACTTGATGGTGACCTGCGACTTCGCGTCGGGGCGCAGCCAGGGCAGGCGGCCGTCGCGGCGCACTTCGGACTGGCGCTCGACCAGGCGGTGCGAGAGATAGATCGGCAGCGGCATCAGCGCGGGCGTCTCGTCGCAGGCGTAGCCGAACATCAGGCCCTGGTCGCCCGCGCCCTGGTCGAGGTCGAGGCCCTTGCCTTCGTCCACGCCCTGCGCGATGTCCTTCGACTGCTCGCCGTAGGCGACGATCACCGTGCAGGTGTGCGTGTCGAAGCCGATCGCCGGGTCGTTGTAGCCGATGCGGTTGATCGTCTTGCGCACGATATCGTTGTAGTTGACGCGCGCACCGGTGGTGATCTCGCCGGCGAGCACCACGAGATTGTCCTTGACCAGCGTCTCGGCGGCGACGCGCGAGGTCTTGTCCTGCTTTAGAATCGCATCGAGCACCGCGTCGGAAATCTGGTCGGCGACCTTGTCCGGATGGCCCTCGGAAACCGACTCGGAAGTGAAGAGAAA
>JBASCW010000062.1:0-53751 GCA_049651845.1 Burkholderiales bacterium
CGGCAGGCCGCGGCGCGCGGCCTCGCGCGCGACGCGCTCGTGCGGCACGAACAGCGCCACCGCGGCGAGCTTCGCCACCGCGCCTTCGCCGAGCATCGCCATGAAGTTCGCCAGGCCCTCGGCCGACGACAGCGCAACCGCGTCCACGCCGCGCGCCCAGAGCGCTGCAAGGCCCTCGCCCGCGGGCCGCACGCGGCGGTAGCAGGCCGCGTACTCTACGGTGGCACCGCCTTTTCCCAGTTCATCGCCGAGCAGCTGGCGCCCTGCATCGCCGCGGAAGATCACGACGCGGCGGCCGCGCATTCCGGCGAGCGCAGGCAGCGCCAGCAGCGCCTCGCTGTCGGATCGCGCCGCCGGCGCGATGACGTCGGCAAAGCCGGCGCGCTCCAGCTCCTCGCGGCTGCCCTGGCCCACGGCCGCGACGCGCAGGCGCGCGGGCCAGGGGCGTCCGGCGAGCAGCGCGAGCGCGCTCTTCACCGCGTTGCGGCTGACGAAGATCGCGAGGTCGAAGTCCTCGAGGCGCTGCGCGAGCGCGTGAAAGGGCGCCGCGTCCTCGAGCGGCCGGATCTCGATCGCCGGCACGAGCAGCGGCTCGCCGCCCGCCTCGCGCACGAGACGCGCGAGCGGCTCGGCCTGGCCCGCGGGCCGCGTGATCACGATGCGCTTGCCGGAGAGAGGCGCCGCTCGCGGCGCGCTGGGCTGCGTCATGCGGCCAACGTGGCGAGGATCTCGGCGGCGCCGCGCTCGCGCAGGAGATTCGCCACGCGCAGGCCGAGCGCTTCCGGCTGCGCGGCGTCGCCCTCGCCGTCGGCGCGCGCGATGCGCCTGCCGTCGGGCGATGCCACCAGCGCGCGCAGGCGCAGCCGCCCCGCCGCTTCCTCCGCGTAGGCGCCGAGCGGAATGGTGCAGCTGCCGCCGAGCGCGCGGTTGACCGTGCGCTCGGCGCGCACGCAGGCGCTCGCAATCGCGTCCGCCAGCGGCGCCACCCGCATCCTCACATCGTCGCGCGCGGCGAGGCACTCGATGCCGAGCGCGGCCTGGCCGGCGGCGGGCAGGCTTTCCTCCACCGGCAGCAGCGCGCGGATGCGCGCTTCCAGCCCGAGGCGCTTGAGTCCCGCGGCCGCCAGCACGATGGCCGCGTAGTCGCCGCGGTCGAGCTTGGCCAGGCGCGTCTCGACGTTGCCGCGCAGCGGCCCGATCTCCAGCGCCGGGTGGCGCGCGGCGATCTGCGCCTGGCGCCGCAGGCTCGAGGTGCCCACGAGCGCGCCCGCCGGCAGCGCGGCGAGGCTTGCGTGCTTGGCGGACACGAAGGCGTCGCGCGGGTCCTCGCGCGCGAGGATCGCCGCGAGCACGTAGCCCGGCGGCAGCTCGGCGGGCACGTCCTTCATCGAGTGCACGGCCAGGTCGGCGCGCCCGTCGGCGAGCGCGGCTTCGAGCTCCTTCACGAACAGGCCCTTGCCGCCCTCCTTGGCGAGCGACACCTCGAGCAGCTCGTCGCCGCGCGTGGACAGCGGCACCAGCGACACGCGCATGCCGGGATGCAGATCTTCCAGCCGTACCTTCACGTGCTCGGCCTGCCAGAGCGCAAGGCGGCTGCGGCGGGTGGCGATGCGCAGCTCGCGCAGGGCGGGCGCAGTCATTCCTTCGCCTCCGGCAGCAGGCCCTTCACCGTGCCCCACTGGCGCCGGCTCACCGGCTGGTGCTCGGCCACGCCCTCGAGCACCACGTTCCAGTGCGGCTCCTCCTCGCCGGCTCCGGCGCCGCCGCGCTCGAAGCCGCGGATCGCGGCGCGCGCCACCAGGCAGTTGCGGTGCACGCGCACGAAGCGATCGGCGAACTCGCGTTCGATGGCGACGAGCGGCTCCTCGATCAGGTGCTCGCCCGCCTTCGTGCGCAGCGTCACGTACTTGAGCTCGGCCTTGAGGTAGACCACCTCGCCCACCGGCACCAGCACGATGCGGTTGCGCTCGGTCACCGAGAAGTACTCGCGCGCGCCCGCCGCTGCGCGCTGCAGCCGCTCGCGCTGCGCTGGGCCCGCGGCGGCGGCCTTCTTGAGCCCCGCCGCGAGGCGCTCGGCGCGCACCGGCTTCATGAGGTAATCGAGCGCGTTCAGCTCGAAGGCCTCGACCGCGTGGCGGTCGTGCGCCGTGACGAACACGATCGCGGGGGCGCTGTCCAGGCCGGCGAGGTGGCGCGCGATCTCCAGGCCGCCCATGCCGGGCATCTGGATGTCGAGCAGCAGCACCTGCGTGCCGCTGCCCGGCAGGCGCTCGATCACCTCCAGGCCGTTGGCGGCTTCGCCCGCGACCGCGGTGGCGACGCTCGCGCGGATGTCGGCGAGCAGCTCCTTCAGGCGCTCGCGCGCCGGCGTCTCGTCGTCGGCGATGAACACCCGCAAATCGCTCATGGGCGCGAAGGGGCCGGGCCCCTTCCGGTAAACACGTTCGGAGCCTTCCCGGCCCCTTCGCGAACATCCTTCATGCGTGGCCCGCGCGGTAGGGAATATCGAGCTCGACCCGGTAGCGGCCGTCGCGCTTGCCGGTCTGCAGGCGCGCATCGGCGTCGAAGAACAGCATCAGGCGCTCGCGGATGTTGTCCAGCGCCATGTGGTTGCCCGGCCGCGCGACGGACCCGGGCGGCTGCGCCGGGTTCTCGATGAGCACGCGCACGCGGTCGCCGCGCCGCTCGATGCGCACCAGCACGTCGCTGGTGCCGGTGCCGGGCTCGACGCCGTGGTAGACCGCGTTCTCCAGCAGCGGCTGCAGCACGAGCGGCGGCAGCAGCGCGTCCACGGGCGCCTGGTCGAGGTCCCAGGCCATGCGCAGGCGCGTGCCCAGGCGCAGCTGCTCGATCGCCGCGTAGCGCTCGATCAGCGCGATCTCGTCGGCGACGCGCACCAGGCTGCGGCCGTCGGACATCAGCGCGCGGAACAGGTCCGCGAGGTCCTCGAGCGTACGCTCGGCGCGCCGGGGATCGCTGCGCATCAGCGCCAGCACCGCGTTCAGGCTGTTGAACAGGAAATGCGGCCGGATGCGCGCCTGCAGCGCCTGCAGCCGCGCTTCCGCGAGCGCCGGGGAGTAGGCGCGCTGGTGCAGCCGCAGGTAGGCGAGCACCAGCGCCGTGGCGAGCGCGGCGAAGCCGAGCGTGCGCGCGAGGCCGACGCCCGCGATCTCGCCGAGCAGCGCGTGCGTGGCCGCCGAGAGCGCGAGCACGAGCGCGAGCACGAGCGCGCTGCCCGCCCAGTAGTTCAGCCGTCGCAGCAGCGGCATGGCGGCGAGCAGCAGCACCAGGCTCGCGAGCAGGGGCGGCTCGACCAGCACGGTGCTCAGCGCGAACGCGTCGAGCGCGCGGCTCCAGTCGGCTTCGCGCGCGAGCGCCGCGCCGAGCGCGAGCACGTTCACCACCAGCAGCGCGCGCGCCACGACGCCCAGGTTGCGGAAGTCCGGCAGCGCGTTGGGATAGTCGTTTTGTCTTATACTGACCATCGTTAGAGAGCAGTCTTAAACCGCATTCTATTCCCTATGGCCCGCGCGGCTCCCAAGCTGAGGAACAAGGCGAAGACCTGGTCCGGGCGCTTCGGCGAGCCGGTGGACGCGTTCGTGCAGCGCTTCACGGCGTCGGTGGGCTTCGACAGGCGCCTTGCCATGCACGACATCGCCGCATCGCTCGCGCACGCGCGCATGCTCGCCGCCTGCGGCGTGCTCGCGCGCGCGGACCTGAAGGCCATCGAACGGGGCCTGGCGCGCATCCGCGCCGAGATCCGCGCCGGCAAGTTCGCCTGGACGCTCGAGAGCGAGGACGTACACGGCAACATCGAGCGGCGCCTCACCGAGCTCGCGGGCGACGCCGGCAAGCGCCTGCACACCGCGCGCTCGCGCAACGACCAGGTCGCCACCGACCTGCGCCTGTGGCTGCGCGACGAGATCGATGCGATCGACAAGCTTCTCGCCGCGCTGGAGAACGCGCTGCTCGCGCAAGCCGCGCGCCACGCCGCGCTGGTGATGCCCGGCTTCACGCACCTGCAGGTCGCGCAGCCGGTGACCTTCGGCCACCACCTGCTCGCTTACGCGGCGATGTTCGCGCGCGACCGCGCGCGCCTCGCCGACTGCCGCCGGCGCGTCAACGTGCTGCCGCTGGGCGCCGCCGCGCTCGCGGGCACCAGCTTCCCGATCGACCGCGAGCGCGTGGCGCGCGAGCTGGGCTTCGAGGGCATTGCCGGGAACTCGCTCGACGCGGTCTCGGACCGCGACTTCGCCATCGAATTCACCGCCTGCGCCGCGCTGGTGATGGTGCACCTGTCGCGCCTCGCCGAGGAGCTGATCCTCTGGATGAACCCGCGCTTCGGCTTCGTGCGGATTCCCGACCGCTTCTGCACCGGCAGCTCGATCATGCCGCAGAAGAAGAACCCGGACGTGCCCGAGCTGGTGCGCGGCAAGAGCGCGCGCGTGATCGGCCACCTCGCGGGTCTGCTTGCCCTCATGAAGGCGCAGCCGCTCGCCTACAACAAGGACAACCAGGAGGACAAGGAGCCGGTGTTCGACACCGTGGACACGCTGAAGGACTGCCTGCAGGCTTTCGCGGCGCTCACCGCCGGCCTGCAGCCACAGGCGAAGGCGATGCGCGCCGCGGCGCTCGAGGGCCATGCCACCGCGACCGACCTCGCCGACTACCTGGTGCGCAAGGGCGTCGCGTTCCGCGACGCGCACGAGGCCGTGGCACGCGCGGTGCGCGCCGCCGACGAGGCCGGCTGCGACCTCGCCGCGCTGCCGCTCGCCACGCTGCAGCGCTTCTCGAAGAAGATCGGCAAGGACGTGCTCGAGGCGCTCACGCTGGAGGGCTCGGTGAACGCACGCGACCATCCCGGCGGCACCGCCCCGGCGCAAGTGAGGGCCGCCATCGCGCAGGCGCGCGCGCGCCGCCGCTGACATGTCGGCCGTCGCGGCCCCGGCCACGCCAGACAAGATCGGCAAGTACCCGGTGGTGCGCCATCTGGGTTCGGGCGCGACCTCCGAGGTCTACCTCTGCCACGACCCGTTCGCCGACCGCGACGTGGCGATCAAGTTGGTGTCGGCGGCGCTGTTCAACGACCCGGAGCGCGGCAAGCTCTACCGCAAGCTTTTCGTCACCGAGGCCTCGCTCGCGGGCAAGCTGCAGCACCCGCACATCTGCCAGATCTACGACGCGGTGGCCGACGAATCGGACCACTATATCGTGATGGAGTACGTGACCGGCGGCACGCTCGAGAAATACTGCACGCCGGAGCACCTGCTGCCGATCGACAAGACGGTGGAGATCGTCTTCAAGTGCACGCGCGCGCTCGAGTTCGCGCAGAAGATGGGCATCACGCACCGCGACATCAAGCCGGCAAACATCCTCTACACCGGCGCGACCGACGTGAAGATCACCGACTTCGGCGCCGCGCTCATCGCCAGCGGCGACTCGACGCAGATCTCGGCGATCGGCTCGCCCGCCTACATGTCGCCGCAGCAGGTCAAGGAGCACCCGCTCGACCACCGCACCGACATCTACTCGATGGGCGTGGTGATGTACCACCTGCTCGCGGGCCGGCTGCCGTTCCAGGCCTCGAACAACTTCAGCCTGATCTACCAGATCACCAACGTCGAGCCGGCGCCGCCCTCGTCCTTCCGGCCGGAGGTCCCGGCGGCGCTGGATGCGATCGTCAAGCGCGCGATGGCCAAGGACCTGGAGCAGCGCTACAGCGAGTGGGAGCAGTTTTCGCTGGATCTCGCGCAAGTGTTCCGCGGCGAGCCGATTGCCGCCGCCGCGGGCGGGCAGGAGTTCGCCGACTCGGACAAGTTCGAGACGCTGCGCAAGCTCCCGTTCTTCGAGAAGTTCTCCGACGCCGAGCTCTGGGAAGTGGCGCGCATGTCGGCCTGGCACGCCGGCAAGGCGGGCGAGGTGCTGATGAAGGAAGGCGAGGCCGGCACCTACTTCTGCATCCTCGCCGAGGGCGAGATCAAGGTCACCAAGCGCAACAAGCTGCTCAACGTGCTCAACGCCGGCGAGTGCTTCGGCGAGATGGCCTACCTGCAGAAGCAGGGCAACCGGCGCGGCGCCGACGTCACCGTGATGACCGACGCCAAGATCATCTCGGTGCCCACCGACAAGCTCGACCAGGCCTCCGACGGCTGCCGCCACCACTTCGACCGCGCCTTCATGGAAATCCTGGTCGAGCGCCTGACGATGGCGAACGTTCGCCTGTCAGGTGTTTAAGCTTTTTGCTGCAGGCCTTCCAGCAGTTTCTGCAGCTCGCCCGACTGGTACATCTCCTTCATGATGTCCGAGCCGCCGACGAACTCGCCGTTGACGTAGAGCTGCGGGATGGTCGGCCAGTTGGCGAACGCCTTGATGCCCTCGCGGATGTCGGGGTTCTCCAGCACGTTGACGCTGAAGAACTGCTTCACGCCGCAGGCGTTGAGCGCCTGCACCGCGAGCGCGGAGAAGCCGCACTGCGGGAACTGCGGCGTGCCCTTCATGTAGAGCACCACGGGGTTGCCGGTGACCTGCTGCTTGATCTTGTCTTGGGTATCCATGGACGCGATTTTAGACCTTTCCTCCAGTGACACGCGGAATACCCGCCAGGTCGGGCCAGGACTGCACCGATTCAAGCTCTCCCTGGCGAAACAAATCCCGCACCGATGAATCCTGCCCCAGGCCGTGCTCGATGAGCAACCACCCCTCTGGCCGGAGGTGGGTGGCTGCCCCCTTCAAAATATCCCTGATGCAATCGAGGCCATCCGGCCCCGCCACCAGCGCCGAACGCGGCTCGTAGCGCAGCGCCGGCAGGTGCGGGTCGCCCTCGGCCACGTAGGGCGGGTTCGACACGATCAGGTCGAAGCGCTCGCCCACCACCGGCTCGAACCAGCGGCCGTGGCGAAATTCCACCTCGAGGTTCAGCTTTGCCGCGTTTCGCCTGGCCGTGTCGAGCGCCGAAAGATCGGCGTCCACCGCGATCACCCGCGCTTCTCGCAGATGAAATTTCAAGGCAAGCGCGATGGCACCGGAGCCTGTGCCCAGGTCAAGCACGGACTGGGGCCGCCGCTCCAGTGCCAGATCGACGAGCAGCTCGGTTTCGGGCCGCGGGATCAGCACCGAAGGATTCACCGACAGATCCAGGCCGTAGAACTCCTGGCGGCCGAGCAGGTAGGCGACCGGCATTCCGGTCTTTCTCTTTTCTATGAGTTCAAGAAAAGCATTTTCGACTTCAAACGGAATTTCCTGCTCGGGCGATGCCGCCAGGCTCGCTTGCGAGAAGCCGCAGACCTCGGCGAGCAGGAGGCGGGCTTCGCGCGCGTCTATGCCCGAAGCCCGGATGGCTTCAAGGACCGTCAGGAACGCACCAGTGCGTTTTTCACGCCGCTTTTTCCGCCAGCTGCTCCAGCAGCTCGGTCTGGTGCTCGGCCGCGAGCGTATTGACGATCTCGTCGAGCTCGCCTTCCATGATGCGCTCGATCTTGTAGAGCGTGAGGTTGATGCGGTGGTCGGTGACGCGCCCCTGCGGGAAGTTGTAGGTGCGGATGCGCTCGGAACGGTCGCCCGAGCCGATCAGCGATTTGCGGGTCGACGCGGTCTTCGCCGCCTGCTCCTTCTCCTGCTTGTCCTTGATGCGCGCGGCGAGCACCGAGAGCGCGCGCTCGCGGTTCTTGTGCTGCGAGCGCGAGTCCTGGCACTCGACCACGATGCCGGTGGGCAGGTGCGTGACGCGGATCGCCGAATCGGTCTTGTTGACATGCTGGCCGCCGGCACCCGAGGCGCGGAAGGTGTCGATGCGCAGCTCCGTCGGGTTGAGCACCACCTCGCCGACCGCGTCCGCCTCGGGCAGCACGGCCACGGTGCAGGCCGAGGTGTGGATGCGCCCCTGCGTCTCGGTCTCGGGCACGCGCTGCACGCGATGGCCGCCCGATTCGAACTTGAGCCTGGAATACGCGCCCTGGCCGGCGATGCGCGCGACCACCTCCTTGTAGCCGCCCAGCTCCGAGGGGCTCTCCGAGATGAGCTCGACCTGCCAGCGCTGGCGCTCGGCGTAGCGCGTGTACATGCGGAACAGGTCCCCGGCGAAGAGCGCCGACTCGTCGCCGCCGGTGCCGGCGCGGATCTCGAGGAACAGGTTCTTGTCGTCGTTCGGATCGCGCGGCAAGAGCGCGGCCTGCAGCTCGGCCTCGAGCTTCGCCATCGCGGACTGCGACGCCTTCAGCTCCTCGTCGGCGAGCCCCTTCATCGCCGGATCGGCCGACATGTCGCGCGCTTCCTGCGCGTCGCGCTCGGCCTTGCGATAGCGCTCGTAGAGCTCGACCTTGCCCGTGAGCTCGGCGTGCTCGCGCGAGAGCCGCTTGAACGCCTCCATGTCGCGCGTGGCGTCCTCGGCCGACAGCAGCCGGTTCAGCTCCTCCAGCCGCTGCACCAGGCTGTCGAGCTTCGCACGAAGTGAGGACTTCAATCGCGAGGGCTCACGGCCGCAGGCGGAACAGGCGCGCGAGCGTCTCGGCGAGCGTGCGCCGCTCCTCCCCGGTCGCTTCGTTGAGCGCCTGCGTGGGCGCGTGCATGAGCTTGTTGGTGAGGCCCTGCGACAGCGCTTCGAGCACCTGCTTGGGGTCGTCGCCGCGCGCCAGCAGCTTCAGCGCGCGCTCGACCTCGTGCTTGCGCGCGTCCTCGGCCTGGTCGCGCAGCGCGCGGATCAGCGGCACCGACTGGCGCACCTGCATCCAGTGCATGAACTGGCCGACCTGGTTTTCGATGATCGCCTCGGCCTGCTCGACCGCCGCGCGGCGCGCATCGAGGTTGCCCTGCACGATGCCCTGCAGGTCGTCGATGGTGTAGAGGAACACGTCGTCGAGCTCGGCCACTTCCTGCTCGATGTCGCGCGGCACTGCGAGGTCGACCATGAACATCGGCAGGCGGCGGCGCGCTTTGAGCGCGCGCTCGACCATCCCCTTGCCGAGGATCGGCAGCGAGCTCGCGGTGCAGGACACGACGATGTCGTGCTCGTGCAGGTGCGAAGCCAGCTCGCGCAGCTCGATCGCGCGCGCGCCGAAGCGGTGCGCGAGCGCCTGCGCGCGATCCAGCGTCCGGTTGGCGACCGTGATGCGCGCCGGGCCCTGCGCGGCGAAGTGCGTGGCGCACAACTCGATCATTTCGCCCGCGCCGATGAACAGCACCTTTTGGTCCTTGAGGGACGAGAAGATGCGCGCTGCGAGCTTCACCGAGGCGGCCGCCATGGATACGCTGTTGGCGCCGACCTGGGTGGTGCTGCGCACTTCCTTGGCGACCGCGAAGGAGCGCTGGAAGAGCTTTTGCAGCACCGTGCCGAGCGTGCCGGCGGCCTCCGCCGAGCGCGCCGCCTCCTTCATCTGGCCGAGGATCTCGGGCTCGCCCAGCACCATCGAGTCCAGGCCCGAGGCGACCCGGAACGCGTGGCGCACCGCCTGCTCGCGCGGCAGCATATAGACGTAGCGCGAGAGCTCGTGCGCGTCGATGTGGTGGTAGCCGGCCAGCCACTCGGTGGCGGCGCGGTGCTTGGCCTCGTCCAGGTCGCCCGAGAGGTAGAGCTCGGTGCGGTTGCAGGTGGACAGGATCGCGGCCTCGGGCGCGAGCACGCGCTTGGCCTCGCCCAGCGCCTCGGTCAGGCGCTCGACGTGGAACACCACGCGCTCGCGCACACCCAGCGGCGCGGTGTGGTGGTTCAGTCCTAGCGTGTAAAGCGACATGCGGCGCAGGCGACGCTAAAGCCGCAGATTATAAGTGCTTTTCCCCCTCGAAGCGGCCCTCAGGCCACTGCCGCGCGCAGCATCGCGTCGATTTTTTCCCTCGGCTGCGGCGGGCTGAACAGGTAGCCCTGCATCTGGTCGCAGCGCAAGAGGCGCAGCAGCCGCGCCTGCTCCTCGTCCTCGACGCCCTCGGCGACGACCTTCAGGCGCAGCGCCTGCGCGAGCGAAATGATCGTCGAGACGATGCTTGTCGCGTCCGCGCTCCCGGTCATCGCGTGAACGAAGCTGCGGTCGATCTTCACGGTGTCGATCGGCAGGCGGCTCAGGTAGGCGAGCGACGAATGCCCGGTGCCAAAGTCGTCGAGCGCGATGCTGGCGCCCGCCTCGCGCAGCGTGCGCAGCTTGCGGATGCTCTCTTCGATGTCCTGCATCAGCAGGCTCTCGGTGATCTCCAGGTCCACGCCGTTGTCCGGCCCGCCGATCGCCGCCTGCACGTCCTCGACGAAGCTGCGCTGGCGCAGCTGCAGCGCCGACACGTTGACCGCGATGCGCGGCGGCTCGAGCCCCTGCGCCTGCCACTCGCGATAGGCCTGCGCCGCGATCTCGAGCGCGATGCGGCCCGCGTCGAGGATCATGCCGGTCTCCTCGAGCACCGGCACGAAGCGCGCTGGCGACATCAGCAGGTTGCCGGGGCCGCGCCAGCGCATGAGCGCTTCCAGGCCGACGATGCGCTTCGATTCCATCTCCACCTTGGGCTGGAAGTGCAGGAAGATCTCGCGCTGCTCGACCGCGCGGCGCAGCCGATTCTCGAGATCGACCTGCTCGGCGACGCGCGCGTTGATGTGCGGCGCGTAGAAGAGAAACCGGTCGCCCGTCTCCTTGGCGCGCTTGAGCGAGGCCTCCGCATTGCGGAACAGGGAGTCCGCGTCCACGCCGTCGTCCGGGAAGAGCGCAATGCCCGCCTTGGCGGTGACCTTGATCTCGCGCCCCTCGACCTGCAAGGGCGCGCCGATCACGTCGTAGGTCCTTTCCTGGAGCAGGCGCGCAGCGTCGGCCGCGTCCTGGATGTTCGGCCGCATCACCGCGAACAGGTTGCCGCCCAAGCGCGCGACACGGTTGATGTCGCCCACCGAATCGCGCAGGCGGCCTGCAATCGCGCGCAGCACCTGGTCGCCCGCGCCTTGGCCGTACGCGTCGTTGATCGCCTTGAAGCGCTCGAGGTCGAATACCGTGAGCGAGAGCATGCTCGAGCTGCGCCGCGCGGCGTCGAGCGCCTGTGTGAGGCGGTCCTGGAACAGCGTACGGTTGGGCAGCTCGGTGAGCGGATCGTAAAGCGCCAGGTAATTGAGCTGCTCCTGCTTCGCCTGCAGCTCGAGCGCGAACTCCAGGTTCGCCACGATCTCGGAAAGCAGCGCGACTTCCTCCTGGTCGAAGAAGTTTGCTTCGCGCGCGCGCAGGATGGCCGCCCCGATCGCCTTGCCCTCCACGCGCACCGGCAGGAGCGCGAGCGAATAGTTGCCGCCGCGGATCAGCTCCTGGCGCCGCGCTACGCGCATGTCGGATTCCATGTCGTTCGACACCGTGATTTGGCGGCTGCGCAACGCGTGCGCGAGCAGGCTTCGGGCGCCGGCCGGATCGCGGTTGTATTCCTCGACGATCGCGTCGAACGCAGGATTGCCGGCATCGGTGCTGGCGGCGATGGACAGCCTGCCCGCCGCGTCGAACTCGACGACGCGCGCGAGCACGAAGCCGCCGCGCGTGATCGCGATGCGGCAGAACTCCTCAAAGGTCGCGCGCCGGTCGCGCATGCGCATGAAGGCGGAGCTGGCCGCGCCGAGCAGGTCGCGGATGCGTCCGAGGCGCGCGATGCGCTCCTCCTGGGCGCGTCGCTCGGTCAGGTCGCGGATCGTCGCGATCACCAAAGGACGGCGAGCGCCGCTGATCGGCGCGAGGCTGATCTCCACGGGGATCTCGCGCCCGTCCCGATGCTGGGCAAACAGCTGCAGTTTCTCCGCCATCGGCCGGCGACGCGCATCCTTCATGAACTCCGCGCGGTGCGCGGCGTGGGCTGCGCGCCGGCTCTGCGGCACAAGTATCTCCACCGCTTTGCCGACCAGCTCACCCTTCCTGTGGCCGAATACATTCTCGATTTCGCCGTTGGCGAGCACGATCCTGCCTTCGCTGTCGACGACGAGCATCGGATCGGGCGCGTACTCCAGCACGTCGCGGAACATGGTCTCCGCCTCGCGCCGCGCCGCTCGCTCCTCGCGCTCCTGCAACGCCCGCTCGACGCTGGCCGGCAAGCGCACGAGGTTGGTCTTCAGCACGTAGTCGGTAGCGCCGTTCTTCAACGCGCGGATCGCGTACTCCTCGCCGATGGTGCCCGACACGAAGATGAACGGAACGTAGGGTGCATGCTCGCGCGCGAGCGCGAGCGCCACCATGCCGTCGAAATGCGGCATCGAGAAATCTGAGACGATGACGTCCGGCGAAAATTCGGCCAGCGAGGCGACGAAAGCGTCCTCGCGGTCCACCAGGCGATGCTCGACGCGTAGGCCCGCCCGCCTGAGCTCGCGTATTTCCAGCTCGGCGTCGGTCGCAACGTCCTCGACCATGAGCACGCGGATCGGTGGCGCGCCGTTGTTCTTCTCGCCGGCGGCCGAGCTCATTCCGCCCTCTCCGGCACGCGGTTGGTGAGCAGCCAGTACAGGCCGATGTCCGCGACCGTCTGCGGGAAGGCATCGATCTGCACCGGCTTGACGATGTAGCTGTTGGCGCCGAGCGCATGGCTTTCGACCACATCGCGCTCCTCGTTGGACGAGGTCATGATTGCGACCGGCGTGGCGCGCGTGCGCCCGTCGGCCTTCAAGCGCCGCAGCACTTCGATGCCGTCCACCTTCGGCATCTCGATGTCCAGCAGCACGAGCCGCGGCGCCCGGTCGGCGGCTCGATTGGCGTAGGCGCCTTCGCGGAACATGAAATCGAGCGCCTCCGCGCCGTCCTTGACCCAGTGCACGCGGTTGGCGAAGTGGCTGCGCTTGAGCGAGCGCAGGGTCATCTCCGCGTCGCGCGGGTTGTCCTCGACGAGCAGGATCTCCACGCACTGGTCCTCGATCACGGCCGGCTCCCGCCGCGCGGCAGCGCGAAGCTGAAAGTCGCGCCCTGCCCCGGCGCGCCCTCGGCCCAGACGCGCCCGCCGTGGCGCGCCACGACGCGCTGCACGATCGCCAGGCCTACGCCCGTGCCGCCGAACTCGTCGGCGGTGTGCAGGCGCTGGAACGCGCCGAACAGCTTGTCCGTATAGCGCGGGTCGAAGCCCGCGCCGTTGTCCCGGACCCAGTACTCGCAAGCGTCGGCCTGCTCGCGGCCGCCGATGTGCACGCGCGGCGCGTCCTGCTTGGCGCTGTACTTGAGCGCGTTGCCGACGAGGTTCGCCCAGACCTGCTTGAGCAGGCCGCGGTCGCCGTGCGCCGGCGGCAGCGCGCCGAGCTCGATGCGCGCGCGCGGATACTCGGCCGACAGCGACTCGAGCACTTCGCGCACGAGCGCGGCCATGTCGAACCCGCACGCCTGCGGCGGCTGGCGCGCCGTGCGCGAGAGCGCGAGCAGGTCGTCGATGAGCTCCCCCATGCGCCTGGCCTCGCCGCGCACCACGCCGAGCAGGCGCCGGCCCTCGTCGTCAAGCTTCGCGGTATGGTCCTCCTCGAGCATGCGCGCATAGCCGTCCACCGCACGCAGCGGCGCGCGCAGGTCGTGCGACACCGAATACGAGAACGCTTCGAGCTCAGCGTTGGCGGCCTGCAGCTCGGCCGTGCGCTCGCGCACGCGCGATTCGAGCTCCGTCGCGTGGCGCTGCACGCTGTCGAGCAGGCGCGACTGCCTGATCGCGATCGCGAGCTGCGTGGCAACCTCGCGCGCGATGTCCACCTGCTCGTCCGGGAACAGGTTCTGCGGGCCGCCGAAGCTGACCGCGCCGATCAGCCGCCCGCCGGCGATCATCGGCACCGCCATGTAGTAGCGCACGTCCGAGGCGAGTAGCGCGTCGACCTCCGGGCCGGGCGGCAGCGACCGCGTCTCGATCAACTGCTCTTCGCCGCGCTTGAGCGCCTCGACATCGCCCATCATGCGCAGCGGATAGCGCACGCCGGGCCCCACGCGCGTGCGGCGGCGCCCGGCGGCGGCGAGCCATTCGACTTCCTCGGCCTCGAGGTCGAACTGGTTGACGATCGCTCGCTCCACGCCGAGCAGTACGCGCAGCGGCTGGATCACCGCGCCCGCGATCGCGTGCAGCGCCTGCTCGCCGACGATCGCGCGGTCGATCTCGCGCAGGATGCGCAGCCGCTCCTCGTGCCGCTCGTAGGCAAGCAGCGCGCGCCTGCGCTCGCGCTCCCGCGATGCGACGATCTGCGCGTGCAGCACGCTGTTCTCGAGCAGCAGCACCATCAGCACGAAGCTCGCCGCGAGCAGCCCGTAGACGCGCCCGCCGTACCAGCCGAGGTCGTAGCGGCCGGCATTCAGCACCGCGGCGAGCGCGATGTCGAAGATCCAGACGCACAGCGTCACCATCAGCCAAAGATCGACGAGCGAGTGCGGCCGGCGCCGCCACAGGATCGGCAGCGCGATCAGGCTGAGCAGCCAGCAGGCCGACGCGACGAAGACCTTCGTCGAGGCATCGCGGTCGCCGCTCATGATCACGGGCATCAGGTCGTGCCCGGCCGTAGCGAGAAACGTGAGCGCACAGGCCGCGGCCAGCACCACCGCCACCGCGCTCAGGATCGGCACGCTCGCGCTAGCTGCGTCCCCGGCGTTCTCCACGGGACGCGATGCACCCTTCAGCAGCGCGTAGGCGATCACCAGCAGCGGGAAACCGCCATGCCACAGGAAGTAGAGCCAGGCGGTTGTCTGCGGACCGGCGCCGAACAGGCCGCCCGGGGCGAACAGGCCCGGAAAGCTGAGCAGGTGCGAGACCGCCATCGCGGCGCCGAACAGGTACGCCGAGGCGAGCACCAGCAGCGCGCGCGAGCGCAGGATGCCGAACTGGCCGAACAGCAGTACCGCCGTGATCAGGTCGTTGATCACCAGCGCCGACTGGTAGATCGGCAGGAATGCCGGCAGCGGCGGCAACGGCAGCGTCGCGAACGGCGCCGCCGCCGCGAACACCAGGACCGAGACCACGACCACGCCGAGCGCGAGCCGCCACTGGCCCGCGCTGATCGGCGACGTCGACAGATAAGCGCGCGGCGGGCTCACCGCGCCTGCGCGGAAAACCGGATTCGCGATCGACGCACCCTCGATCGACATGCGAGCCTCATGCCAGGGCTCGGAACCGCAGCTCAGCGCGGCGCACCGTGCGCCGTGAATTGCCCTACATCAACTCCTCGCGCCGTTCCTTTTTTCCTGCGGTCGGCCCTTATGGCGTGAATTCTATGGAGGCCGAGTCGCGCTTGGCTGTAGGGAAACCTTGATGCACCGGCGCCGGGCGACCGTAATACTACGATTTCATGGTTTTTGACAGTTTTTTGCCCCGGCGCGCCAGCGCTTACCGCTTGCTCGTCAGCCCGTGGCGCAGCGCGAACTTGACGAGCGACGGCAGGTCCGCGAGGCCGAGCTTGGTCATCAGGCGGCTGCGGTAGGTGTCGACGCTCTTGGGCGACAGGCCCAGGCGCGCGCCGACTTCGGCGCTGGTGAGGCCGTCAACGACGAACTGCAGCACCTGGCGCTCACGGCCGCTCAGGCGGGCGAGCGGGCCGTCGTCCAACGCATCGCGCGCTTCCTCGCCGCGCTCGCCGACGTCGAAAGCGATGCCCGCAACTCCAGGTGCGCCCGACTCGTCCGGGCATGGAAATCTCACCGCCATCCATCGTTTCGTGCTGCCGTCGGGCAGCGTCGTGCTGACCACGTCCCGCACTGCGCCATTGACGCGCAGAACCTTTTCATTGACGAGTCGAAATCGCTCAGCAGTCGCTTCCGGCCAGACTTCGAAGGCATCCCGCCCGCGAATCGTCTCGAGCGGCCTGCCCAGAATTCGCTCGTAGCTCGCGCTCACCCAGACGTAGCGCATCTTCGAGTCCTTGATCCACGCGACCCCGGGCATGCTGTCGAGGAATCTCCGCAGCTGCCGCTCGCTCTCGAGCAGCGCCTGCTCGGCGCGCTTGCGCTCGGTGATCTCGCGGCCGACGCCGCGGTAGCCGAGGAACTCGCCCTTCTCGCCGAACACCGGCTCGCCGTCGATCGAGTAGTGGCGCAGTTCGCCGTCGTCGCCGCGGCGCGCGGTCTCGAAATCGCGGAACGGCAGGCGTGCCTCGAGCACCGCGCGGTGCGCGCGCCAGCCTGCTTCGTCCGGCAGCACGCTCGGCACCTCCCAGCGGGTCTTGCCGATTCGGGTGGCGACCAGGTTGAGCAGCTTGAACCTGCCGCCGATCTCAAGGACGGTGAAGCGATGCTGGGTGTCGGTTTCCCAGTAAAAATCGCTCCACAGCGTCATGATGCTGCGCAGTCGTTCCTCGAGCTCGCGCGATCGCGGACCGAGTTCGCTTGCGCGCGCGGCCTTGCTTTGCGCTCGGGACCGGACGAGCGCCTGAATGGAGTCGCGCGCCCTATTGAGCAAATGCTCGGCACGCTTCTGGTTCTCGATCTCGGTGCTGCTGCCGAACCAGCGCACGATGCGGCCGCCCTCCCGATGCGGCATCGCCGCGCCCAGGTGCCAGAAATAGCGGCCGTCGTGCCGACGAAGGCGATACTCGACCTCGTAGGGATGGCCCTTCTTGTGGGCCTTCACCCAGCGCGCCAAGCAGCGCTCCCAGTCGTCCGGATGAACCAGGCTGCGCCAGCCCGAGTCCTCCAATTGCTCGCGGCTGCGGCCGGCGTATTCGCAGACGCGCGCGTTGACGAATTCGACCATGCCGTCCGGCCGCGCCGCCCACAGCATGTGCGGCGAGTGGTCCGCCATCTGCTGGAAGAACTGCACGGGCTGGTCGGATATCCCCTGCGTCGTGCAGCGCGGCTTTGCGAACCGGCTGGCCATGAGCGTAAGAATGGGTCAATTGCTGCCGCGCGTCCAGACATCGAGACAATCCGAATGTCAGCGTCCGTCAAATCCTGGGCGCCGCGGTTATAATCCGCGACTCACCCCCAAGTCGTGCATGGACACCCTCGCCCGCATCAAAGACCTCGCCACCAAGGAGCTGCAGCTCGATCCCTCGAAGCTGGATCCGCAGGCGCCGCTCGCCGACCTCGGCATCGACTCGCTCACCTTCATCGAGTTCATGTTCAAGATCGAGGACGAGTTCGGCGTCAAGGTCTCTGACGAGGACTTGCGCGGCATCAAGTGCCTGGCCGACCTGGAGCGCCACGTCGCCGCGTCGCTGCAGGCGGCGGGCAAGGCCTGAGCGCCGGGAGTCGCGATGGCGGCAGGAACTGCGATGCAGTTGCGCCGCGTCGCAGTAACGGGCATCGGCGTCGTCTGCGCGCTCGGCAACGACCTCGCTGAATTCCGCCGCGCGCTCGCCGAAGCGCGCTCGGGCGTGCGCGCGCTGCCGCCCGAAATCGCGATGGGATCGGGGGTGCAGGTGGGCGCGCTCGCCCATTTCGATCCTTCGGCGCACTTCAAGGGACCCGAGGCCGGATCGCTCGATCGTGTGTCGCAGTTCGCGCTCACGGCCGCCGCCGAAGCGCTCGCCGCTAGCCGGCTCGACCTCGCCTCGGCCGACCGCAACCGCATCGGCGTGTACTGGGGTACCGGCATGGGTGGCGCGCACACGCTGGAAACGGCCTACAGCACGGTCTACGGCAAGAACGACTTCCGCCTGCGCCCGCTGTCGGTGGTGATGGCGATGAACAACGCGGCCGGCTCGAACGTCGCAGTGAAATGGGGCCTGCGCGGGCCGTTCGCGAACTTCTCCACCGCCTGCTCGTCCTCGGCGATGGCGATCGGCGAGGCGATGCACACCATCGCGAGCGGCCGCGCCGACGCCGTGGTCGCGGGCGGCGCCGAGGCGCTGCTCACGCCCGGCATGCTCGCCGCCTGGCAGGCGCTGCGCACGCTCGCGCCCGCCGACGCCGCCGACGCCTCCGCTTCCTGCAAGCCCTTCGACAAGCGCCGCGGCGGCCTGGTGCTCGGCGAAGGCGCGGCAGCGCTGGTGCTGGAAGAGGAATCGCACGCACGCGCGCGCGGCGCGACCATCCACGCGCTCATCACCGGCTACGGCAACTCCTGCGACGCGGTGCACATGTCCAAGCCCGACCGTGACGGCCAGGTGCGCGCGATGAAAGAAGCGCTGGCGGAATCCGGCGTAGCGCCCGACGCCATCGGCTACATCAACGCCCACGGCACCGCGACCATCGTGGGCGACGTGGTCGAGTGCGAAGCGATCAAGGCGGTGTTCGGCGATGCCGCGGCGCGCATCCCGGTGAGCTCCACCAAGTCCATGCACGGCCACCTGCTCGGCGGCGCCGGCGCCCTCGAAATGGCCGCTGCGCTGATGCCCTTCAGCGAAGGCGTGCTGCCGCCTACCGCGAACCTCGAGCAAATCGATCCCGCCTGCGCGGTACGCCACGTGCCGATGAAAGCGGAAAAGGTGGAGATCCCGCGCGCCGTGATGTCGAACTCGTTCGCCTTCGGCGGCTCGAACGTAGTGCTGATCGCGGAGCGCGTTTAGCCAGTCTAGCTTGCGTTCGAGTTGCTCCCGACTTCAAGCTCTGGCCACCACCGAATCAATCTGGCTTTTATGCCAGCCAGAATCGAGTCCTGACCCTGCAGCGCGCTAAGCATATTCGCCGGCACCACCTTAAAGGCATGATGTGCGAGCTGATCGGGCGAGACTCTGATGAACTTCTGCACAGACACCGGAGAAATCGGCTTCGCACTCGAAGCATCGAGATCGAAAACACAAATATGCGCATTCGGCTGGGGCGTGCCTCGCTGCATCGAAGACTTGAGTTCGTAGGTACCGTCACTAAGCCGTTCAAGCGAAGGCTTACCGAGAAACGGCTGCCAGCTGTCCCAGACGGCTTGAGGAATCGCAAGCACCGTTCCCGCTGCCGCTGCTTTTCCGCCGAGTTCGAACTTCAGCATCATCTGGTAGAACGTGCGCTTAAACACGTTTGCGATGTTCGGGCCTTCAATGTCTTCGGCGGCCCACGCCTGATCCTTTCGAAGAGCTTCGGAAAATTTCTTCTTGTGCAACCGAAAGGCGTCCCGCAGATTCGCTACCGCTTTCTTGTACGAACCATGGAAATCCATCGTCTGGACCTCCAATATCCCGTACCGACCAAGCGCATATCGTCCGGAAGTGTGCAAGATCTCAACTATCGTGATATCGAACGCCATTTCAGGCGATCTATCCGAACCGAGGATTGATATCTCGCCTCCCAACTTGTCCTGGAAGAACAGATATCCGCGTCCTGCATTGCGCACAGACTTCTGAAAAGCTTGTCTTGCCCACGCGTCCGATAACAAAGATGCCGGAGTAGGCCGCGCAGGTGGCTTGTCGGAGAAGATCTTTTCGCAGGCGTCGGTGACTATTCCTGAGTCAATTACACGGTACGGGCACGCCAGCCAATCCTGGCGCGGCCCGTTGCTTGATGCATTGATCGTGCAGACTCCGAGCGAATTCTCGTTCTTGACGCACTTTGCAGGTGATCTGAGCACGGTGCTCAGAAAAGGGCATGTGTCGTATCCGGACTTCGGAAATTTGCCAACATCAAGCCGAACAACTGGATAGATGCGCTGCCCGAGCCATTCGCTGACGTAGTTCCCCTTCTCCGGCGACGCTGTCTTGCTCTTCTTAGCGGGCTTCTTTGCCATATGCGCCAAGCTTCGCACGGGCGACACGATAGAACTTTTCGCTTTTCTCAAAGCCGATAGCCCTACGTCCGAGCGCAAGGCTGGCTTCGAGGACTCTGCCAGTGCCGCAGAAAGGGTCGAGCACCAGACCCCTGGTAGGGCTGCTGGTCTGAATACGAGGTGCAATGAGCTTGAGCGGAAACGTCGCGGTGTGGTCGCCCTCGCCTGCTTCCACATTCACCGAAACCACGTCGTTCTTGCGTTCTTCGGCAGAAGCCAGTCGATAGTAATACTTGGGACGACCAAGCTTAGGTTTCTTGACGAAATGAAAGAAGTGTTCGTGCGCAAGTTTCAACCGGTCGCCTTCGGGGCGCGGCGTCGCGTTGGGCTTGTGCCAGATTAAATCGTTGCGCAGAATCCAGCCGCGGTCCTGGCACGCAATCGCAACACGAACGGGAATCAGCAGGAGCTGTTTTTCCTGCCTGATGCCACCCAAAGGGGTTTTCCTCCGCTCCCGATGATGATTGGTGAGCCCTTGCCTACCGGAATCACGAATGCTCGACCAGCGCGCAAAGTACGTGTCTCCGATGTTGAGCCACAGATTCCCTGACGGCTTAAGCACTCGCTGAGCCTTGTGGATGATCTCGGCGATATGCGCGACATACCACTCCGGATATGGTTCGAGACCCAGCACACCACCAAGATCGCGATACCACTGATATCCACGGGAAACTGTTCCTAGGCGGCGAACCTTCGGAATGTCGTTGAACAGATCCCAGTTGTGGGACAGGTCGTAGGACCGATGGCCCCAGTACGGCGGGCTCGTAATCAGCAGGTCGATGCAGGCATCTGGCAACTTATCGAATAGATCGAAGGCGTCGCCTTGGAAGACTTCTGCATAAAGCTGTCGCGGAAGATTTTCCGGGCGGGCGAGGCGGTCAGGTCGTTCCGCGCGCATCGATTCGGCTGCTTGTTCTTCTGGCCGTAGGTTCAAGTTCAGTTGGCGCATGAATGCTAGCGGTTCGGGCAGCACAAATCCACAAGAAACCGGCTTGAGCGGCCGCCATGGCAGCGCGCACAGGAGCGCGGATGGTCATGCGCTAGACAAGGGCGAACCGCTTCCTTCCGTCGTTAATCTGCTGAATCAACGCGACGGGGTGGCAAATGGCTGACAGAGATGTGGAAGCTTGAAGAATTGGTGGCCAAGGGCGGAATCGAACCACCGACACGCGGATTTTCAGTCCGCTGCTCTACCAACTGAGCTACTTGGCCTTAAGGCCGCGCCTGGGAACCAGGCGCGTTTTGCAGGGGCCGAATTATATCAAGCGGCGGCTTTTTCGAGGCTGTAGCCGAGGCCGCGCACGGTGACGATGCGCACGCCGCCGGGCTCGAGCTTCTTGCGCAGGCGGTGCACGTAGACCTCGATCGCGTTGCCCGAGACTTCCTCGCCCCACTCGCACAGATGCCCGACCAGCTGGTCCTTCGAGACCAGGCGCCCGGCGCGCTGCAGGAAGATCTCCAGCAGGCTCACTTCGCGCGCCGAGAGCTCGATCGGCTCGCCGTTGATCTTCGCGACGCGGCCGACCTGGTCGTAGGTGAGCGCGCCGTGCCGCAGCAGCGTCGGGCTGCCGGCCATGCCGCGGCGCGTGAGCGCGCGCACGCGCGCTTCCAGCTCGGCGAGCTCGAAGGGCTTGGGCATGTAGTCGTCGGCGCCCGCGTCGAGGCCGCGCACGCGGTCGTGCACGCCGTCGAGCGCCGTGAGGATCAGCACCGGCATGCGCGAATCGCGCCCGCGCAGGCGGCGCAGCACTTCGAGCCCGGATTTCTTCGGCAGGCCGAGGTCGAGGATCAGCAGGTCGAACTCGTTGGCGTCGAGCGCGCTGTCGGCCTCTACGCCGGTCTTCACCCAGTCCACCGCGTAGCCCGACTGGCGTAGCGTGGCCGTCAGGCCGTCGGCCAGTACCGCGTCGTCTTCAGCGACCAGAATGCGCATCGCCCCCTCCTCCGCGGTTAAGTCTAAACCAAAAGAAAAGGGGCCCTCGCGGGCCCCTCTTCTGGACATTCAGCTTGCGCCGAACTACATGTCCATGCCGCCCATGCCGCCCATGCCACCCATGCCGCCGTGGTCATGGCCGCCGCCGGCCTTCTTCTCTTCCACCTGCTCCGCGACCATCGCGTCGGTGGTGAGCATCAGGCCCGCGACCGACGACGCGTTCTGCAGCGCCGTGCGCGTCACCTTGGTCGGGTCGATCACGCCCATCTCGACCAGGTCGCCGTACTCGTCGGTCTGCGCGTTGTAGCCGTAGTTCACGCCCTTGCCTTCGGCGACCTTGTTGAGGACCACCGAGGGCTCGGCGCCGGAGTTGGCGACGATCTGGCGCATCGGCTCTTCCAGGGCGCGGATCACGATCTTCACGCCCGCGGCCTGGTCGTCGTTGGCGGTCTTGATCTTGCCCTCGAGCGCCCTGCGCGCGCGCAGGAACGCCACGCCGCCGCCCGGCACCACGCCTTCTTCCACCGCCGCACGCGTGGCGTGCAGGGCGTCCTCGACGCGGGCCTTCTTCTCCTTCATCTCGACTTCGGTCGCCGCACCCACCTTGATCAGCGCCACGCCGCCGGCGAGCTTGGCCACGCGCTCCTGGAGCTTCTCGCGGTCGTAATCGCTGGTGGCTTCGTCGATCTGCACGCGGATCTGCTTGACGCGGCCCTCGATGTCCTTCTTCACGCCGGCGCCGTCGATGATCGTGGTGTTCTCCTTGCCCGACTCGATCTTTTTCGCCTTGCCGAGATCCTTGAGCGTCGCGTTCTCCAGCTTCAGGCCCAGCTCTTCGCTGATCACCGTGCCGCCGGTCAGCACCGCCATGTCCTCCAGCATCGCCTTGCGGCGGTCGCCGAAGCCCGGCGCCTTGACGGCCACCGTCTTCAGGATGCCGCGGATGTTGTTCACCACCAGCGTCGCGAGCGCCTCGCCCTCGACTTCCTCGGCGATGATCAGCAGCGGCTTGCCGGCCTTGGCGACCTGCTCGAGCAGCGGCAGCAGCTCGCGGATCGAGCTGATCTTCTTGTCGTGCAGCAAGATGTAGGGATCGTCGAGAACCGCAATCTGCTTCTCCGGGTTGTTGATGAAGTAGGGCGACAGGTAGCCGCGGTCGAACTGCATGCCCTCGACGACGTCGAGCTCGTTCTGCAGGCTCTTGCCGTCTTCGACCGTGATCACGCCTTCCTTGCCGACCTTGTCCATCGCGTCAGCGATGATCTTGCCCACGTCGGTGTCGGAGTTGGCCGAGATCGAGCCGACCTGGGCGATTTCCTTGGAGGTCTTGCAGGGCTGCGAGATCTTCTTGAGCTCGTCGACGACCGCAATGACCGCTTTGTCGATGCCGCGCTTGAGGTCCATCGGGTTCATGCCCGCGGCCACGTACTTCATGCCCTCGCGCACGATCGCCTGCGCGAGCACGGTGGCGGTGGTGGTGCCGTCGCCGGCGACATCCGAGGTCTTGGAGGCGACTTCCTTCACCATCTGCGCACCCATGTTCTCGAACTTGTCCTTGAGCTCGATCTCCTTGGCGACCGAGACACCGTCCTTGGTGACGGTCGGCGCGCCGAACGAGCGCTCGAGCACCACGTTGCGGCCCTTGGGCCCCAGCGTGACTTTGACGGCGTCGGCCAGGATGTTCAGTCCGTGGACCATTTTGGAGCGAGCACCCTCGTGGAAACGTACCTCTTTGGCTGGCATTGCGATTTCTCCTGTTGGCTTTTGTCTGGTGTTCTGTGCGGTGTGCCGGGCGGCTCGAGGCTTACTCGATCACGCCCATGAGGTCTTCCTCGCGCATGACGAGCAGCTCCTCGCCCTTGACTTTCACGGTCTGGCCCGAGTACTTGCCGAATAGCACCTTGTCGCCGACTTTCACGTCGAGCGGGATCAGCTTGCCGGCGTCGTCTTTTTTGCCCTTGCCCACGGCGATGATTTCGCCCTGGTCGGGCTTCTCGGCTGCGGTGTCGGGAATCACGATCCCGCCGGCGGACTTGCGCTCTTCCTCGATGCGCTTGACGATGACGCGGTCGTGCAAAGGACGGATCTTCATACAGTTCTCCAATAGATTCGTTAGTGTTTACAACGGCTTACTTAAATCCTGGCGCTGCCGCCGAGCCGTGCTGTTAGCACTCGGCCTTGGCGAGTGCCAATGATAACGGCAGAGCCGGGCGATTTCAAGTGACCACTAGAATCCACCGGATGGGAGGCCGGAGCTTTCTTTTCCTGCTGATGGCGGCGGCAGCCTTCGCCGTTCAGGCGCAGGGCGCGCTACCCGACAGCGTCCAGCGCGCGCTCGAGGCCGCGAAGATCCCGGCGGCCAGCGTCGCGGTCGTGGTGCAGGAGGTCGGCGCGCCGCAGCTGATCCTGCGCGCGAATTCGGCGGCGGCGATGAACCCCGCCTCGGTGATGAAGCTGGTCACGACCTACGCGGCGCTCGAGCAGCTCGGGCCCGCGTTCCGCTGGCGGACCGAGGCCTGGGTGGCGGGCACGCTCAGCGACGGCGTGCTCGACGGCGACCTGGTGCTGCGCGGACGCGGCGATCCGAAGCTCGACCTCGAAGCGTTCTGGCGCCTGGTGCGCGCGCTGCGCGGCAAGGGCCTGCGCGAGATCCGCGGCGGCCTGGTGCTCGATCGCAGCTACTTCGAGCGCGCGGCCGGCGACCCGGGACGCTTCGACGGCGATCCCTTCCGTCCGTACAACGTGCTGCCCGACGCGCTGCTGGTGAACTACAAGTCGCTGCGCTTCGTGTTCGTGCCCGAGCCCGAGCGCGCCGGCGTGCGTGTCTACGTAGAGCCGCATCCGCCGTCGCTCGAGCTGATCAACGTGCTCAGACTCGCCGAGGGCGGCTGCCCGGAGGGTTCGGCGTTCCGCGCGATGCTCAAGCCCAGCTTCGACCCGGCGCGGCCGCGCGTGATCTTCGCGGGCCAGTACCCGCAGCGCTGCGGCGAGGGACACCTCAACGTGGCGCTGCTCGAGCCCAACGATCAGGTGGCCGGCGTGCTGCGCCAGTTCTGGGCCGAGAGCGGCGGCGTCTGGACCGGCGGCGGCGACGACGCCGTGCGCGAGGGCGCGGTGCCCAAGGACGCGCGCCTGCTGCACGTGCACGAGTCGCAGCCGCTCGCCGAGATCGTGCGCGATACCAACAAGTTCTCGAACAACATCATGGCGCGCCACCTGTTCCTGACGCTCGGCGCCGAATCGAACGGCCATCCCGCGAGCGCCCAGAAGGCGGCCGCGGCGATCCGCGCCTGGCTCGCGCAGAAGAAGATCGCGGCGCCGGAGCTGGTGCTGGAGAACGGCTCGGGCCTGTCGCGCGCCGAGCGCATCAGCGCGGACAACCTCGCCGCGATGCTGCAGGCGGCGTGGAAGAGCGCCGTGATGCCGGAATTCATCGCCTCGATGCCGCTCGCCGCAGTGGACGGCACGATGCGCAAGCGCCTGAAGGGCGAAGGCGTCGCCGGGCAGGCGCACATCAAGACCGGCTTGCTCGCGGAAGTCCGCGGCATGGCCGGCTACGTGCTCGGTCGCAGCGGCCAGCGCGCGGTGGTGGTAATGCTGGTGAACCATCCCAACGCGCACCAGGCGCAGCCGGCGATGGACGCGCTGCTCAACTGGGTCTACGAGCGATAGGAAAAGGGGGTCAGAGCAACATTTCAGAAACTGAAATATTGCTCTGACCCCCTTTTCCTACTTTTTCTACAGCTTGAGGTCTTTCCAGAGCGCGTCGACGCGCTTCTTCACCTCGGCGTCCATCGCGATCGGCCGGCCCCACTGGCGCGAGGTTTCGCCCGGCCACTTGTGGGTGGCGTCGATGCCCATCTTGGAGCCCAGGCCCGCCACGGGGCTGGCGAAGTCCAGGTAGTCGATCGGCGTGTTCTCGGCGATCAGCGTGTCGCGCGCGGGATCCACGCGCGTGGTGATCGCCCAGACCACTTCCTTCCAGTCGCGCGCGTTCACGTCGTCGTCCACCACCACGATGAACTTGGTGTACATGAACTGGCGCAGGTAGCTCCAGACGCCGAACATGACGCGCTTGGCGTGCCCGGCGTACTGCTTGCGCATGCTCACCACCGCCATGCGGTAGGAGCAGCCCTCGGGCGGTAGGTAGAAGTCCGATATCTCCGGGAACTGCCTGCGGATGAGCGGCACGAAGACTTCGTTCAGCGCCACCCCCAGCATCGCAGGCTCGTCGGGCGGCTTGCCGGTGTAGGTGCTGTGATAGATCGCCGAGCGGCGCATCGTCATGCGCTCGATCGTGAAGACCGGAAACTTCTCGGCCTCGTTGTAGTAGCCGGTATGGTCGCCGTGCGGGCCTTCCAGCGCCGTGTCGTCCGGATGGATCGCGCCCTCGAGCACGATCTCCGCGCCCGCCGGCACCTGCAGGTCGCTGCCCAGGCACTTCACGACCTCGGTGCGCGAGCCGCGCAGCAGGCCCGCGAACTGGTACTCGCCCAGCGTATCGGGCACCGGCGTCACGGCGCCGAGGATCGTCGCCGGGTCGGCGCCGAGCGCCACGGCAACCGGGAACGGCTTGCCCGGATGCGCGAGGCCATGGTCGCGGAAGTCGAGCGCGCCGCCGCGGTGCGCGAGCCAGCGCATGATCGCGCGGTTCGGCCCGATGACCTGCTGGCGGTAGATGCCGAGGTTCTGGCGCGCCTTGAGCGGCCCGCGCGTGACGGTCAGGCCCCAGGTGATGAGCGGACCCGCGTCCTCCGGCCAGCAGGTCTGCACCGGCAGCCTGCCGAGGTCCACGTCCTTGCCTTCCCAAACGACTTCCTGGCAAGGCGCGGAGGACAGTTCCCTGGGCTGCATGTTGAGCACCTGCTTCAGCAGGGGCAATTTCTCCCAGGCATCTCGCAATCCCCGCGGCGGATCGGGTTCCCTCAGGTAGGCGAGCAACTGGCCCAGTTCGCGCAACGCCGCGGTGTCCTGCACCCCCATCGCGAGGCACACGCGGCGCACGGTGCCGAAGAGGTTGCCCAGCACCGGCATCGAATGTCCCGCGGGCCGCTCAAAGAGCAGCGCCGGCCCGCCCGCGCGCAGCACGCGGTCGCAGACCTCAGTCATCTCCAAGCGCGGCGAGACCTCGGCGCTGACGCGCCGCAACTCTCCAAGCCGTTCGAGCTGGCCGATGAAGTCGCGCAGGTCGCTGTAGCGCATGCCTAGTCCTTGCGCATGGCGAGGCGCTCGCCCAGCAGCTCGGCGAAGTCCACGAGCTGCCGGTCGCGGCCGCGCACCGCGCAGACGCGCTCGGTGGCGGCGAACGCGAGCGTGAGCTTGGTGCGCCCGAGCCAGAAGAACACCAGCAGCGCCGCCGCGCCCGCGGCGAGGACCCAGACCACCGGCACAAACAGGCGCGCGAGATGGCCGATCGCCGAGAAGCAGGCGAGCAGCACCGACTCGAGCGACTCGCCGGCGCCGCTCGCCGAGACCTTGGCCTGCAGCGCCTGCATCCACGAGCCGAGCGGGCCCGAGAGCGCGCCCAGCACGAGCGCCGCCGCGAGCAGCGCGATCGCCCAGTTGCGCTTGCGCGCATCGCGTTCGAAGGCGACGCGCACCGAGGCGAGGTGCGCGAGCGGCACCGTCTCCATCGCGTCGGCGCCGGAGAACACCAGCCGGTTGGCGTAGAGCGCGAAGCGCGCACCGCGCTGCTCGCCGCTGGCGACGTCGTAGCCCGCGATCGGCTGGTCGAGGCTCATAGTTCGTAGGCGAGCACGATGCCTGCGAATACCGTGACTCCGATCCAGCTTGCGTGGCGGAACGCGCGAAAGCAGCCCTCGCGCGAGCGCTCGCGGATCAGCCGGTACTGCCAGCCGAGCATCGCCGCCGCCGCCACGAGCCCCGCGTAGTACGGCCAGCGCAGCGCCTGCTCGAGGCCGACCCACGCGAGCAGGCCGAGCATGCCGGCATAGCTCGCCATCACTGCCGCCACGTCGTAGCGCCCGAGTGTGATCGCCGAGGTGCGGATGCCGATCCTGCGGTCGTCGTCGCGGTCGACCATCGCGTACTCGGTGTCGTAGGCGAAGCCGTAGAGAATGCCCGCCGCGAACAGCAGCCAGCAGGTCCAGGGCAGCGCGCCGTGCACCGCCGCGAACGCCATCGGCACGCCGAAGGCGAACGCGATCCCCAGCATCAGCTGCGGCAGCGGAAACACGCGCTTGGCGAACGGATACAGGCAGGCGATCGCCAGCGCCACGAAGGACAGCAGGATCGCGAAGCGGTTGAGAAAGAGCGCGAAGGCGAACGCGCAGGCAGCCAGCACCGCGGCGACCGCGAGCGCTTCCGCGGGCTTGATGTCGCCCCGCGCGAGCGGACGGTCGCGCGTGCGTTCGACATGCGCGTCGAAATCGCGGTCGGCCCAGTCGTTGAGCGCGCAACCGGCCGAGCGCATCAGCAGCGTGCCCATCACGAAGACGATCAGATGCTCGGCGAGCGGCCGGCCCTGCGCGGCGATCCAGAGCGCCCACAGCGTGGGCCAGAGCAGCAGCAGCGTGCCGATCGGCTTGTCGAGCCGGATCAGCCGCTCGTAGGCATCGACGCGCTTCCTGGCCGAGGCGAGATTCATGAAACGCAAAGAATATCAGGCACGTGCATATTCATGCCTTGACGACAGCCAGCGCTCGACGTGGCGGCGCGCGGCGGCCTCGTCCCCGGCGAGCAGTTGCTCGGCGGCCTCGTGCGCGAGCTGCGCGAGCGCCTCGTCGTTCTCGAGGTCCGCGTAGCGCAGCAAGGGCATGCCGCTCTGGCGCTCGCCGAGGAACTCGCCCGGCCCGCGCAGGTGCAGATCTTCGAGAGCGATCCTGAAGCCGTCCGCGTTCTCGAAAATCACCTTCAGGCGCGCGCGCGCGCCTTCCGAAAGCGGTGCCGCGTAGAGCAGGATGCAGACGCTCTCGCGCGCGCCGCGGCCTACGC
Source organism: Burkholderiales bacterium (assembly GCA_049651845.1). GTDB lineage: Bacteria > Pseudomonadota > Gammaproteobacteria > Burkholderiales > SG8-39 > RBG-16-66-20. Next base: position 28,457 of record JBASCW010000062.1, read on the forward strand.
GCCCGCGCAGCTGGTGCAGCTGCGCCAGGCCGAAGCGCTCGGCGTGCTCGATCACCATGAGGGAAGCGTTCGGCACGTCCACGCCTACCTCGATGACCGTTGTGGCGACGAGCACGTGGGTTTTTCCGGACAAGAAGTTCTTCATGGTTTCGGCCCTGTCCGGCGCGCTCATGCGGCCATGCAGAAGCCCGACCCTCAATCCCTTCAGCTCCTTGGTCAGCGTTGCGTGCGTGTCCAAGGCCGTCTGCAGGTCGCCCTCCTTCGATTCCTCGATCACCGGGCAGACCCAGTAGGCCTGCTGGCCCTCGGCGCAGGCCTCGCGGATGCGCGCGAGCACCTCGGCGCGCCGGCCCGCGGCCACCAGGCGCGTGGCGACGCGGCGCCTTCCGGGCGGCAGCTCGTCGATCGTCGAGACATCGAGGTCCGCGTAGTAGGTCATCGACAGCGTGCGCGGGATCGGCGTCGCGCTCATCATGAGCTGGTGCGGCACCAGCACGCTGCCGGCCGGATGGGTCAGCCCCTTCTTGCGCAGCGCGAGGCGCTGCTGCACGCCGAAGCGGTGCTGCTCGTCCACCACCGCGAGCGCGAGCCGCGCGAAGCCGACCTTCTTCTGAAACAGCGCGTGCGTGCCGATGGCGATCAGCGGTGCGCGCGCCATGAGCTGCTTCGCCACGGCGTTCTTGCCTGCGGCCGTCAGCCCGCCGTGCAGCCAGGCGATCGGCACGCCGAGCGGCGCGAGCCACTCGGTGAACTTGCGCAGGTGCTGCTCGGCCAGCAGCTCCGTGGGCGCCATCACCGCCGCCTGCGCGCCCGCGTCGATCGCCGCCAGGCAGCCGATCGCGGCGACGATGGTCTTGCCACTGCCGACGTCGCCCTGCAGCAGGCGCTGCATCGGGTGCGGCTGCGCGAGGTCCTTGAGGATCTCGGCCATGGCGCGGCTCTGCGCGCGCGTCAGGCGAAAGGGCAGCTTGCCGAGAAACTTCCTCAGCAGCGGGCCGTTCGAAGGCAACGGCATCGACTCGCGCGTGCGTCTCGCCCGGTAGGCCATGCGCATCGACAGCTGCTGGGCGAGCAGCTCGTCGAACTTCACGCGCCGCCAGGCCGGGCTCGCGCGCGCTTCCAGCGCCGCGGTATCGGCGTCGGGCCGCGGGTGGTGCAGCGCATGCACGCTGGGCGCGAGCTCGGCGAGCCCGTAGCGCTCGCGCAGCGCCGCGGGCAGCGTGTCTTCGAGCGCGGTCTCCCCGAGCGCCTCCAGCACGAGCTTGCGGATCTGGTACTGCGACAGGCCCGCGGTGGTCGGATAGATCGGCGTGAGCGAGCGCGGCAGCGGCGCGCCGGGCGGCACGATGCGGTAGCGCGGGTGCACCATCTCCGCGCCGAAGAAGCCCGGCCGCACCTCGCCGTAGGCGCGCACCAGCTGCCCCTCGTCGGCCGCGCGCTGCAGCTGCTTCAGCTGGCTGCCGTAGAAATTCAGGAAACGCAGCACCAGGCCTTCGGCGTGCACCACGAGCTGGCGCTTCGGGCGGTACTTCACCTCCGCCTTGAGCACGCGCGCCTCGACCTGCACGGGCATGCCGGGCGGCGCCGCGTCGATGGCGGTGAGCCGCGTCTCGTCCTCGTAGCGATGCGGCAGGTGCAGCGCGAGGTCCTGCGGCGTGCGCAGGCCGAGCTTGGCGAGCTTCTTTTCGAGAGCGGGCGCGGTCGGTCGGATCAACCGGCGTACAGGATGCAGTCGATCTCGACCAGCGCGCCGCGCGGCAGGCTCGCCACGCCGATCGCGGCGCGCGACGGATAGGGCTGGCCGACGTACTGCGCCATGATCTCGTTGACCTTGGCGAAATGGCCGAGGTCGGTGAGGTAGACCGTCATGCGCACCGCGCGGTCCAGGCCCAGGCCCGCGGCCTGCGCGATCGCCGCGAGGTTCCTGAACACGCGGTGGATCTGCGCCTCGATGCCGTCGACCAGCTGCATCGTCGCCGGGTCGAAGCCGATCTGCCCGGACACGTACACGGTGTCGCCCGCGCGCACCGCCTGTGAATAGGTGCCGATCGCCGCGGGCGCGTCCTGGCTCTGGATCGGAGTCTTCATATGGGGGTATCTTAGCTCCAATGAGCGCCCCCGCCGCCTCGCCCGCCATCGAGCGCCTGGAAAAGCTGCTCGGCACGCCGCGCGACGGCAGCCTTTTGCGGTTCTCGCTTGGCTTGGAATATTCAAAATTGAATCAGTGGGGAAAGGCGATCGAGCACTTTCGTCATTCAGTTGCGGCCGATCCAGGCTACTCCGCCGCCTGGCGCGCGCTCGGCAAGGCGCTCGAGGCCGCGGGCGACGCGCAAGGCGCGCTCGGCGCCTACCGCGACGGCATCGCCGCGGCGCAGAGGAAGGGCGACAAGCAGGCCGAAAAGGAGATGACCGTGTTCGCGCGCCGCATCGAGAAGAGGCGCGCCGGATGAAGGACCGGCGCGAAGCGCAGGCGGCGCTCAACGTGCTCGGCGAGCCGCTCGTACCCTGCAGCCTGGATCCGCTCACCGGCTTCTACCGCGACGGCTGCTGCAACACCGGCTACGACGACACCGGCATCCACACCGTCTGCGTGCGCGTGACCGCGAAGTTCCTTGCCTTCTCCAAGCAGCGCGGCAACGACCTCTCCACGCCCGCACCGCAGTTCGGCTTCCCGGGCCTGAAGCCCGGCGACCAGTGGTGCCTGTGCGCGGGACGCTGGAAGGAGGCGCTCGACGCGGGCGTTGCGCCGCAGGTGGTGCTCGCGGCCACGCACGAGGAAACGCTCGCGATCGTGGCGCTCGAGGACCTCAAGCGCCACGCGGTCGATCTGAGCTGAGGCGGAAAAGCGGGAGGGTTGGTGGAGACGAAGGGGATCGAACCCTCGACCTTCGCATTGCGAACGCGACGCTCTCCCAGCTGAGCTACGTCCCCACGGAGGGCGCGGATTCTACAGCAGAATCCGCGCGCTGGACAGGCCATCGGCTATCATCGCCGCCATGCAGATCGCGCCCCCGTTCGGCTACAAGGAAATCGTCCCGCTCAACCGCAACCAGAAGGTCCGGCTGCTCGCGCCCGGCGAAATCCCGGAGTTCGCGCGCGCGGCGAACGCGATGCCGATCAGCTACACCGAGTTCGCGCTGGTGGCGCGCGAGTACCCGATCGTCTTCACCACCGCGGGGGACGCCAAGGCCTACACGCCGGTCGCCGCCCTGGGCATGGAGAACGGCGAGAACCTCTACAACCGCGGCAACGTCTGGGCGAGCAACGTCTACGTGCCGGCCTACGTGCGGCGCTACCCGTTCTGCATGTCGCGCGTGACCATCGACAAGGTCGAGCAGAAGAACCGCCTGATCTGCGTCGAAAAGAGCCACATCGACGACAAGGCGGGCGAGTCGCTGTTCGACGCCAAGGGCGGGCCCACCGAGAAGTGGCGGGCGATCGAGCAGCTGCTCTCGGACTACGAGGCCGACATGGGCCGCAGCCAGGAGATGTGCAACATCCTCGCCGATTACGGCCTGTTCGAGCCCTTCACCATGCAGGCCAAGATGAACGCGGGCGGCGAGCCGGTGGCGATGACCGGCATGTTCCGCGTCGCCGAGGCCAAGATCGAGCACCTGAACGCGAGCCAGCTCAAGAACCTGGTGAAGAAGGGCATCCTGTCGCGCATCTACGCGCACCTGCTCTCGCTCAGCAACTTCGCCAACCTGCTCGACCGCAAGGCGGCGAAGGCGGCCTAGCGCTCGCGCCCGGCCTCGGACGCGATTTTCTGCACCAGCAAGAGCAGGTACTCGAGCACGGTGCGCTCGGCGAGCTTGATCTCCGCGGTGAGCTGCATGCCCGGCAGCAGCGCGTGGCGCGCGTCGCCCAGGCGCAGCTCCTGAGTGAGCGGCTCGAGCTGGGCGCGGTACGCGTACATGCCGCCCGGCGCTTTTGCGCGGTCCACACGCTCCGATGAATCCGCCGAAACGCGAGCAACGGTGGCATCGAGCATGCCGTAGCGCTGGAACGGGAAGCTCGCGAGCTTGAGCTTCGCGCTCTGGCCGCCCGCGACGAAGCCGGCGTCCTGGTTCGCGAGCCAGACTTCGGCGACCAGCGCCTCGCCGTCGGGCACCAGCGTCATCAGCACCGTGCCGGGCGCGAGCACCGCGCCCGGGGTCTGCGTCGCGAGGTCCTTCACCACGCCGTCGGCGGGCGCGCGCAGCTCCGCGAGGCGCTGGCGGTGGCTGAGCTTTTCCAGCTCCTGCTCCAGGCGCGCGAGCTGCGTCTCGGCGTCCGCGCGCTCGGCCTGCAGCTGCGTGCGGTAGCCCGCGGCGATCTGCGCGATGCGGCGCTCGCCCTGCTCGATCGCCGCGCGCGCACCCTCCACGCGGTGCTCCTGCGCGCGCAGGTCCTGCTCGGCGTCCAGCCGCTCGCGGCTGCGCTGCGCCACCACGAGCCGGCGCGCGAGCACCTGGCCGGCGCGCACGCGCTCGCCCTCCTTCACGAGCAGCTCGCGCATCACGCCGCCTTCGGCCGGCTGCACGATGCGCAGCTGCGACCAGGGCACGAGGCGGCCCTCGGCGACCGCGACCACGTCGAGCCGGCCCAGGCTCGCCCACAGCGCGAAGGCGCCCGCGAGCGCGACGATCGTCCAGAGCACCGCGCGCGGCAGCGGCGAGGGCGCGTCCTCCTGCAGCTGCAGGATCGCAGGCAGAAACTCGTTGCCGCGCGCGCGCGGCGCCGGGGCTTCTGCAGGTCGCGCGGGCAGCCTCATGCGCCGGTCCTCTGCTGGCGCAGCTCGACGCGCGCGCTGCGCGCCTCCAGCCGCGCCACGCGGTCCACGGCCAGGCTCTCCGGGACCTGGTGCGCGATGAACAGCACCGTCGCGCTGCCGCGCAGGCGGCTCACCGTGCGCCCGAGCGCCTCCGCGGTCTCGCGGTCCAGGCTCGCGGTGGCCTCGTCGAAGATCAGGATGCTCGGCCGGCGCAGCAGCGCGCGCGCGATGGCGATGCGCTGCTTCTGGCCGCCGGAAAGGCCCGCGCCGTTCTCGCCCACCAGCGTGCGGTAGCCCTCCGGGAGCGCCTCGATCTCGTCGTGGATTTCGGCCTGGCGGCAGGCTTCGGCCACCTCGGCGAGGCTCGCGTGCGGCTGGCCTGCGGTCAGGTTGTCCAGCAGGCTGCCCGCGAAGAGGCGCGTCTCCTGCGGCACCACGCCGAGGTTGAGGCGCAGCTCGTTCGCGGCGATCTGGCGCGTGTCGCGCCCGTCGATGCGTACGGCACCCGCGGCCGGCGCGTGGAAGCCCTGCAGAAGCTTGGCGAGCGTGCTCTTGCCGCTGCCCGACGGACCCGTGAGCGCGACGCAGGCGCCCGGCTCGATGGCGAGGCTGAAGTTCTCGTAGACCGGCGGCAGGTTGTCGCGGTAGCGGAAGCTCACGCGGTCGATCTCGATCCGTCCGCCCGTCCTCGTGCCGCGCGCAGTCTGCTGGCCGGCATCGAACCGGTACAGCTCGGTAGGCGCGTCCATGAGGTCGCCCAGGCGCTGCACGGCGATCGCCGCCTGCTGGAATTCCTGCCACAGGCCCGCGAGGCGCAGCGCCGGCTGCGCGAGCCGCCCGGCGAACATCTGGAAGGCGACCAGCATGCCGATGGTGAAGCCCTCCTGCGTCATCACCATCCAGGCGCCGACGCCGAGGATCGCCACCTGCAGCGTCTGCTCGAGCGCCCCGGCGAACACGCCGTAGGCGTTCGACAGCCGCCGCGTGGCGAAGCTCGCGCGCAGGTAGTCGGCGAGGTTGCGGCCGAAGCGCGCCGCCACCTGCGGCTCCATCTGCAGCGACTTGACCGTCTCCATTGCCGCCACGTGCTCGGTGACGAAGGCCTGGTTGCGCGCGCCGAGCAGGAACTGCTCGTTGATGCGCCGGCGCAGCAGCGGCGTCACCGCGAGGCTCGCCAGCGCGAGCAGCGCGATCAGCGCTAGCGCGACCAGGGTCAGCGGCACGCTGTACCAGAGCATGACCGCGAGGAACACCAGCAGGAACGGCACGTCCAGCAGCACGCTCGCGGCCGCGCCGGTGATGAACTCGCGGATCGTCTCGACGCCCTGCAGGCGCGCTACCAGCGTGCCGGTGGGCCGCGTCTCGAAGTAGCGCGGCGGCAGGCGCAGCAGGTGCTCGAACACGCGCATGCCGAGGACCGCGTCGATGCGATTGCCCGTGTGCAGCAGCAAGTACTGGCGCGCGAAGGACAACGCCGCGCCGAACGCGACGAACAGCGCGAGCGCCGAGAGGATCACAGCGAGCGTGCTCGCCGTGTGGTGCACTACCACCTTGTCGATGATCACCTGCGTGCACAGCGGCACCGCGAGCGCGATCAGCTGCAGCACGAGCGAAGCCGCGAGCACCTCGCGCCAGACCGCCTTGTGGCGCAGCAGTTCGGGCACGAACCAGCGCAGGCCGAACGGCCGGTCGGTCAGCGCCGGGTCGGCCGAGGGCGCATGCGCCGCGCCGGGCGCCTCGGCGCAGGCCGCCACCAGCAGCCCGGGCTCGTAGCGCTCGACGAACGCCGCGTGCGGCAGGTCGTGCGGCCTCGCGTCGCGCTCGGCCACGAGCACGGTGCGCGCGTCCGCCGACAGCACGAGTGCAAGGCGCGCGCCCGCCGCGTCTTTGCGCAGCGCGAGCAGCGGCAGCGCTGCGGAGCGCAGATCGCGGGCCGGCAGCGCGCAATCGGACGTGCGCAGGCCGAGCGTCCCGGCCGCGTGCCGCAGGCTCGCCAGCGTGACGGGCGGCGGGCACTGCTGGAGCACCAGGCGCGCATCGAACGGCAGCCGCTGCACCCCGCACAGGCTCGCGAGCGCCCAGAGAAGATCGGCGGCTTCGATCGGCGTATCCGGATGCAAGGACAAGGGCTCCCTGTTGCCTCGACCAGAGCCATGCTCCGCGCGTTTGCCAACGGTGTCTTATCCACCAGTCCGAAGTGATGGACTATGCTGCGGGTTATCCACAAGCGGAGGCATCCATGACGCGCCTGCTCGCCCTGTTCCTCGCCGCCACGCTCGCCGCCTGCGGCGTCGAGACCGCCACCACCGCCGCGACCAGCGCCGAGATCAAGCGCCGCGAGATGGAGGCGGCGAAGAAGAACCTCGATCAGGCCGAGCAGAAGATCGAGCAGAACACACAGCAGATCATGCAGAACGCCGCGCAGAGCGAAGAGAAGTCGAAGGAGTAGTCAGCGCAAGGCGTTGACGTTGTCCTGCGCCTGCTTGACGCGCGCCTCGGCCTCCGCGACCGCGGCCTCATTGCCCTGCTGCCGCTGCCAGTAGGCGTCGCTCATGCGCGCCTTGCGCCCGGCCGTGCCGAGGCGCTCGCCTTCGTGCGGCTCGCGCCCGGCCTCGAGATTCGCCTTCGCCTCTTCGAGCCTGCGCGTCCAGAGCTTGAGGTCCGCCCAGGCCTGGTCGAGCGACTTTGCGCGCTGGTCCGCGGCGCGGCCGAGGCCCTGGCTGCCCGCCTCGGTGTCCTTCTTCTGGCGCGCCGCATTGGCCGGATCGGGCGGCGGCGGCGGCTCGAACTCCTCCACCAGCTTGGCGCCGGGAACCGGCTTGTCGGAATAGATCACGCGGCCGTCGGGCCGGACGTACTTATAGATCGCCTGCGCGCCAGCTGGTAACGGCAGGGTCAGCGCGGCAAGCAGCGCGATCACGGCGAGAGTGGGTCTGTCCATAGCAGTCCGCCTCCAACACGCTCCCTCAACTCGTCAAACCGAGAGGACGTTCAGCCCCATCGTTTTTGCGCCTGCGACCATCGATTCGTCGAGACAAAGAATTCCCTCTGCCTTGCTTGCTTCCGCAATCGCAAGATGAAGCGCGTCACCGGCACGCAGTTTTAGACTGACATCCCCAGCGAGCTCGGCAGCGCGGCGGTACTCTGCTCGTTGCGGAACAGCGATCGAACAGTGACTCTCGGCAAAGTCCAGGAAACGCGTCCGCGCCTGTTTGGCCAGCGCTAGCACGACTTCGCCCGTTCTCACCTTGATCGCCGCCGCGCTTGAGAACTCCGTGATCGACCATTCGCTGACGACCAAACGCTGTCCAGAGGTTTCGAGCCATGCAAGGACTGCGTCGCTCTTTGGCTCTCGAATGAATGCCGGAACGAGTGCACTGGTATCAACGTAGATCATCAATAGCGCGCATTTCGACGCATGTCCGCAACGACAGGCGTGGTCACTTTCTGGCGGGAAAGAAACTCCCGCATCCGCTTGGTCTCGGCTTTTCCGACTGCACGGGCTTCCGCGCTAAGGATCAAACGGCCGTCAGGAGCAATCTCTCCCAACAGAGTGTCACCCTCACCAACGCCAAGCTGCCTTGCAGATTCCGCTGGCAACCGTACCGCCAAGCTGTTTCCCCATTTGGCAACAAGAAGTCCTACGCGCTCGCGCCGTCGCCCAGCTTTCATCGTTCCGCCCCTATGTATATCCGTGTAGATACATGATAGCCGGACCGGTAGTGTGGGTCAAGGTTCTGCGCTTCAGACGGTGGGCCGGGTTGGAATCGAACCAACGACCAAGGGATTATGAGTCCCCTGCTCTGACCAGCTGAGCTACCGGCCCTGCGGGAAAAGGGGACTCCAAGTGTTCCGTCCCCCTTCAAAACCCCCTGCGGCTAGTTTACTGCCCACAAAGAGAAAGGGCCGCATCGTAGCGGCCCTTTCGTTCCCCCCTCTTCTCCCTACCCCTCCGGCGCTTGTTCCTGTCTAACCTTCCTGATCGAGGAAGCTCTTGAGCCGTTCCGAGCGCGACGGATGCCGCAGTTTGCGCAGCGCCTTGGCCTCGATCTGGCGTATGCGCTCGCGCGTCACGTCGAACTGCTTGCCGACTTCCTCCAGCGTGTGATCGGTGGACATCTCGATGCCGAAGCGCATGCGCAGCACCTTGGCCTCGCGCGGCGTCAGTGTGTCGAGCACTTCCTTGGTGACGTCGCGCAGGCTCGCGTAGGTGGCCGCGTCCGAGGGCGCCATCGTCGACTGGTCCTCGATGAAGTCGCCGAGGTGCGAGTCGTCGTCGTCGCCGATCGGCGTTTCCATCGAGATCGGCTCCTTGGAGATCTTCAGGATCTTGCGGATCTTCTCCTCGGGCATCTCCATTTTCTGCGCCAGCGTGGCCGGGTCGGGCTCGGAGCCCGTCTCCTGCAGGATCTGGCGCGAGATGCGGTTCATCTTGTTGATGGTCTCGATCATATGCACCGGGATGCGGATGGTGCGCGCCTGGTCGGCGATCGAGCGCGTGATCGCCTGGCGGATCCACCAGGTGGCGTAGGTCGAGAACTTGTAGCCGCGGCGGTATTCGAACTTGTCCACCGCCTTCATCAGGCCGATGTTGCCTTCCTGGATCAGGTCGAGGAACTGCAGGCCGCGGTTGGTGTATTTCTTGGCGATCGAGATCACCAGGCGCAGGTTGGCCTCGGTCATCTCGCGCTTGGCGCGGCGCGCCTTGGCCTCGCCCGTGGACATCTGCTTGTTGATTTCCTTGAGATCCCTGATCGAGATGCCGATCTTCTGCTGCACCGCCTGGATGTTGCCGAGCAGCTCGAGCACCGAAGGCTCGACGCGCGCGAGCGACTCGCTCCAGGGATTGGCGGCGTTCAGCTCCGCGGTGAGCCAGCGCTTGGAGCCCTCGGCGCCGGCGTAGATCTTGATGAAGTGCTGGCGCGGCATGTTCGCCTTGTTGACCAGGATGTCCTGGATCCTGCGCTCGTGCGAGCGGATCTCTTCGACCAGGCTGCGCACGCTGTCGCACAGGCGCTCGACGGTGCGCGCGGTGAAGCGGATCGTCATCAGCTCGTTGGTGATCTGGTCGCGCACGCGCAGGTAGTCCTTGTCGCGCGAGCCCTTGTTCTCGAGCACCTTCTTGAGCTTCTCGAACAGGCGCCGGATGCGCGCGAACTTCTCGAGCGCTTCGCCCTTGAGCTTGAGCAGGCTCGCGGTCTGCGCGGCGTTCTCCTCTTCCTCCGAGGCGCCCTCGTCCTCCTCGATCTGCTCTTCCTCTTCCTCCTCGCTGACCGGCGCCGCCTTGCGCGGGTCGAACTCCCCCTTCGCGTTCGGGTCGATGAGGCCGTCCACCACCTCGTCGATGCGCGACTCGTCCTTCTCGACCCTGTCCGCGAGGTCGAGGATGTCCTGCACCGTGGTCGGGCAGGCGCTGATCGCCTGGATCATGTGGCGCAGGCCGTCCTCGATGCGCTTGGCGATCTCGATCTCGCCCTCGCGCGTGAGCAGCTCCACCGAGCCCATCTCGCGCATGTACATGCGCACCGGGTCGGTGGTGCGGCCGAACTCCGAGTCCACCGTGGAGAGCGCGGCCTCGGCCTGCTCCTCGACGTCGTCGTCGGTCGGCGTGGCCGCGGGCTGGTCCGGGCTGATGAGCAGCTGCTCCTGGTCCGGCGCCTGGTCGTAGACCTGGATGCCCATGTCGCCGAACGTGGAGATGATCGCCTCGATCTGCTCGGCGTCGACCAGGTCGTCGGGCAGGTGGTCGTTGATCTCCGAGTAGGTGAGAAAGCCGCGGTCCTTGCCGAGCTTGATGAGGTTCTTCAGGCGCGTGCGGCGCGTCTCGGCGTCCTCCTTCGGCATCTCCGGCGGGATCAGCCAAGCGTCCTTCTTGCCCTTCCTGCCCGGCCGGCCCTTGCCCTTCGCCTTGGCGGCGGCGACGTTCGCTTCGAGCAGCTCGAGCGCCTGCTTGGCGGTGGTCTTGATCGCGGGCTTGCCGGTCTTGGCGTCGACTTTCGCGACCGGCTTTCCGGCCGGCAGCTTGGACTGCGCTGCTTTCTTGGCGACGACTTTCTTCGGCAGCGGCTTCCTGGCCACCTTGAGCTTCTTCGGCGCCGCGCGTTTGGCCGCCGTCGCCTTCTTCAAGACCTTGATTTTCTTTGTTTTCTTCGCGGCCTTGGCGGCACGGCTGGGCTTTGCTTTGCGCTTCGGTTTGGCCATCTTGCCTCGCGGAGTGGCCCTCGCAGATGCAGGACCATCAAAAAAAGTGGGCGATTCTACCCTAGGAAACGCCGTTTGGAGCCGGAAAAATCCGTTCCAGAAATCGCTAGCTGCGTTGCGTTTTCAACTGGTTCAACTCTTGCAGGCGGCGCCGCAGCTCGGGGCGCAGCGCGGGGTTGCTGGCCGCATCCCGGTTGAGGATCTCGATCGCCTTGTGCATGTGCCTGATGCGCAGCGCGAGCTGGATCTGGCGGAATTCCTCGCCGGCCGCGTCCTCCGCAAGATCGTGCGCGAGATCCGAGGCCTGCGTCTGGAACACGATCTGCTCGTACTCGGTGCCCTGAAAGCGCTCGACCAGCACCGCGCCGCTCACGCCGTCTTCGAGCGCGAGTTCGGCGATCGCGCGCAGCGCGCCCGTCTCCGGCTGCTCCGGGTCGAGCAGCGCGTCATCCAGCTCAGCCGCGAGGCCGGGCTTGGCGAGCACGCAGCGCAGCAGGTGGCGCTCCTGCGAGCTCGCGATCGGCGCCGCCGCGCGCGCCGGTGCCGGGCTGCGAAAGGCCGGTTGAATGATCTTGCCGGGTTGCAGGAGCTTTTCCACGTCCTCCACGGACACGCGCCCGAGCACGGCAAACTCCCGCAAGAGCTGCAAGCGCAGCACGGGAGCGGTCAGTTTCTCGAGATACTGCTTGCAGGCGGCGAGGAAGCCGGCGCGTCCCTCGGGCGTGCTCAGCTCGTACTGGGCGCGCAGCTCGGCGATGAGGATCTCCGAGAGCGTCGGCGCCTCGCGCACCAGTTTCTCGAACGCCTCCTTGCCGTTGGCGCGGATGTAGCTGTCCGGGTCGTGCTCGGGCGGCAGGAACAGGAACCGGATCGGCTTGGCGTCGGCGGCGAGCGGCAGACTGACTTCGAGCGCGCGCCAGGCGGCCTTGCGCCCGGCCGCGTCGCCGTCGAACGAGAACACCAGCTCGTCGGTCAGGCGCAGGAGCTTGGCGACGTGCACCGGCGTGGTGGCTGTGCCGAGCGTCGCCACCGCGTAGCCGACGCCGAACTGCGCGAGCGCGACCACGTCCATGTAGCCCTCGACCACCAGCACGCGGCCCGCTTCGCGCAGGGCTTCGCGCGCCTGCACCAAGCCGTAGACCTCGCGCCCCTTCTCGAACAGCGGCGTCTCGGGCGAATTGAGGTATTTGGGCTCACCCTCTCCGAGCACGCGGCCGCCGAAGCCGATCACCGCGCCGCGCGCATTGAAGATCGGGAACATCACGCGGTCGCGGAAGCGGTCGTAGCGCTTGCCCTCGTTGGCGATCACCAGGCCCGCCTCGACGAGACCTTTCTGCTCGTAGTCGGGAAACGCGGCCTTCAGCCCCTGCCAGTCGTCCGGCGCGTAGCCGACGCGAAAGCGCGCCGCGATCTCGCCCGTGAGCCCGCGCCCCTTCAGGTAATCGATGGCGCGCCGCGACTTCTTGAGCTCGGCGCAGTAGAACTCCATCGCTGCTTCCAGCAGCGCGCCGAGGCTCGTTTCCTGCTGCTTGCGCGCGCTCTCGCGCTCGGCCTCCTCGCGCGAGCGCGGCTGCATCTCCGGCACCTGCATGCCGCACATCGAGGCGAGGTCCTTGACCGCGTCCACGTAGCCCAGGCCGCCGTAGGACATGAGGAAGCCGATCGCGTTGCCGTGCGCGCCGCAGCCGAAGCAGTGGTAGAACTGCTTCACGGGGCTCACCGTGAAGGATGGCGACTTCTCGTTGTGGAACGGGCACAGGCCCTGGTAGTTCGCGCCGCCCTTCTTCAGCCGCACGTAGCGCTGCACCACCTCGACGATGTCGACGCGGTTGAGGAGATCTTGCTTGAAAGACTCGGGGATCACGCCCCGATTCTAGAGGCTCAGCCCTGCAATTTGGACTTCACCAGCCCCGACAACTTGCCCATGTCGGTGCGGCCGGCGAGCCTCGCTTTCAGCAAGCCCATGACTTTGCCCATGTCTTTGGGGCCCGCGGCGCCGCACTCCTCGATCGTGGCGGCAACCGCCTCGGCCACTTCGGCCTCGCTCATCTGCTGCGGCAGGTAGGCGGCGAGCACGGCGGTCTCGGCCTTCTCCTGGTCGGCGAGGTCGTTGCGGCCCGCTTTCTCGAACTGCGCGATCGACTCGCGCCGCTGCTTGAGCATTTTCTCGATGATCGAGAGCACGTCCGCGTCTTGCAGCTCCACGCGCTCGTCCACTTCCTTCTGCTTCATCGCGGCGAGCAGCAGCCGGATCGTGGACAAGCGAGCGGATTCCTTCGCTCGCATCGCGGCTTTCATGTCCTCGGTGATTCTGACTTTCAAGCTCATCGGCAACCCCTGACATGAAAACGCCCCGGAAGGCCGGGGCGATCTGCGATCCCGCGCAGTTTCCCGGCGGGGGATCAGTACATCTTCTTTGGCAGCAGCTGGCTGCGCAGGCGCTTGTGGTGGCGCTTCACGGCGGCCGCGAGCTTGCGCTTCCTCTCGGTCGTGGGCTTCTCGTAGTACTCGCGGGCGCGCAGCTCGGTGAGCAGCCCGGTCTTCTCCACGGTGCGCTTGAAGCGGCGCATCGCCACTTCGAAGGGCTCGTTTTCCTTGATGCGTACGGTCGGCATGCAGTCCCCGGAATCCGGAAAAGGGGCGCATTCTATCAGAAGTCCCGGAAAACAAGACGAAATCGGGCAGAATCGCCGCATGCTGATCCTGGGCGTCGAAACGTCCTGCGACGAGACCGGAATCGCCCTCTATGACGGCGCGGCCGGAGGGCTGCTCGCCCATGCGGTCCATTCGCAGATCGCCATGCACGAAGCCTACGGCGGCGTGGTCCCGGAGCTCGCCTCGCGCGACCACTTGCGGCGCATGGTGCCGCTCGCCCGGCAGGTGTTCGAGCGCGCCGGCCGCCGCATCGGCGATCTCGGCGCCGTGGCCTACACCGAGGGGCCGGGCCTCGCGGGCGCGCTGCTCGCGGGCGCGGCGTTCGCGCGCAGCCTCGCGCGCGCACTCGGCGTGCCGGCGATCGGCATCCACCACCTCGAAGGCCACCTGCTGTCGCCGCTGCTGTCCGCGACGGCGCCGGTGTTCCCATTCGTTGCGCTGCTGGTCTCGGGCGGCCATACGCAACTCATGCGCGTGCGCGGCGTGGGCGGCTACGAGCTGCTCGGCGAGACACAGGACGACGCCGCGGGCGAAGCCTTCGACAAGACCGCGAAGCTGCTGGGGCTGGGCTACCCGGGCGGACCGGCGCTTTCGCGGCTCGCGCAGACCGGGCAGCCCGGCTGCTACAAGCTGCCGCGGCCGATGATCCACAGCGGCGATCTGGAATTCAGCTTCTCGGGATTGAAGACGGCCGTCCTCACGCTGCTGAAGAGAGACACCAATCCATCGCATGCGGACCTTGCCCGGAGCTTCGTGGACGCGGTCGTAGAGGTGCTGGTCGCCAAGTGCGCGCTCGCGATGCTGCGCACGGGATTGCGGCAGCTCGTGGTCGCGGGCGGCGTCGGCGCCAACAGCCAGTTGCGCACGGCACTGAACGCCAAGGGGCGCGAGGCGGGCTTCGAGGTCTTCTATCCGGAGCCGGAACTGTGCACCGACAACGGCGCCATGATCGCCTTCGCCGCGGCGCTGCGCCTGCGTTCGGGCGTGCCGCCTGCCGGCGAGGCCGCGTTCAGCGTGCGGCCGCGCTGGGAGCTGGCCGCGATCCGCTAGGTCTTCTTCGCACCGAGCCGCGGCTCGGCGCCGCGCACCAGCCTGACGACATTTTCGCGATGGCGCCAGATGACTAACAGCGCGATGGCCAGCACTGCGAAACTCACAGGTTTTTCTTGAAATAGAAAGAATGACCAAAACGCGGCAAACGCGGCCGAAACGATCGAAGCAAGCGACACGATTCGAAAGAACACGATGATGATCCCGAAGGTGGCGAGCGCACCCAGGCCCAGCCACGGATGGAGCGCGAGCAGCACGCCCGCGGCGGTCGCCACGCCCTTGCCGCCCTTGAAGCCGTGGAACGCCGGGTAGAGGTGCCCGAGCAGCGCCATCGCGCCCGCGATCGGCGCGTCGTAGCCGGCGACCGCGGGTTCCCCGGTGTAGAGGACGGTGAGCGCGACCGCGAGCGCGCCCTTGCCGGTATCGCCGATCAGCGTGAGCGCGGCGGCGAGCTTGCTGCCGGTGCGCAGCACGTTGGTCGCGCCCGGATTCTTCGAGCCGTAGCCGCGCGGATCGGGCAATCCCATCGCCTTGCTGACCAGCACGGCGAAGGAGATCGAGCCGAGCGCGTAGGCGGCGAGCGCAATCAGCAGCGTCTGCATAGGCCCCGGATTCTATAATCTGCGGGCATGGACACCATCCTGATCCGCGACCTGCGCGTCGACGTGCTGATCGGCATCCACAAGCGCGAGCGCTTCGTGCCGCAGAGCGTCTCCATCGACCTGGAGATCGGCATCCCGGGCGCGAAGGTGTTCGCCTCCGACAAGGTCGCCGACACCATCGACTACGAGCAGGTCGCGCAACGCATCAAGGCGCTCGGCGCCTCGCAGCATTTCCGGCTCGTCGAGACTCTCGCCGACCGCATCGCGAAGCTCCTGATGGAAGACTTCAAGGCGCCCTGGGTGAAGGTCAACGTCTCGAAGATCGGCATCCTGCCGAACGCGAAGTTCGTGGGCGTCTCAATCCAGCGCGGCGTCGACAAGCACCGGGGCTAGCGTCCGGGAAATTTCCGCCGGCGCGATGCCAACCAGGAACCCGCGCCTGCCGCCGTTGATGTAGATCTTCGGCAGCTCGAGCACCGAGCGCTCCAGGTAGATCGGCATCTTCTTCCTGGTGCCGAACGGCGAAGTGCCGCCCACCTGGTAGCCCGAATGCCGCTGCGCGACCTCGGGCTTGCAGGGCTCGATGCGCTTCCTGCCCGCCTGGCGCGCGAGGTTCTTGGTGGAGACCTTCTTGTCGCCGTGCATGAGCACGATGAGCGGCCTGGCGTCCTCGTCCTGCATCACCAGCGTCTTCACCACGTGGTGCTCGTCGACGCCGAGCGAGGACGCCGACACTTCGGTGCCGCCGCGCTCCACGTACTGGTACGCGTGCTCCGTATAGGCGACCTGGTGCGCCTTGAGGAACATCGTCGCCGGGGTATCCGCCATGAAGGTCAGCCCCGCGGATGATGTTTCGCGTGCAACGCCTTCAGCCTTTCCCGCGCCACATGGGTGTAGATCTGCGTCGTCGAAATGTCGGCGTGGCCGAGCAGCATCTGCACCACGCGCAGGTCCGCGCCGTGGTTGATGAGGTGCGTGGCGAAGGCATGGCGCAGCACGTGCGGCGAGAGCGGCTTGCCCGGCACCGCGCGGCGGCCGTAGCGCTTGAGGTTCAGCCAGAACGCCTGCCGCGTCATGCCCGAGCCGCGGGCCGTGAGGAACAGACAGTCCGATGATTTCTTCTTCAGCAGGGAGGGTCTGGCATCCTTCAGGTAACGGCGAACCCAGTCGACCGCTTCCTCGCCCAGCGGCACGAGGCGCTCCTTCGAGCCCTTGCCGAGGATGCGCAGTACACCGGCCTCCAGGTTGACTTCGAACGCCTTCACGCTTACGAGCTCGGATACGCGCAGCCCCGCGGCATAGAGCACTTCGAACATCGCGCGGTCGCGCAGGCCGAGCGGTATCCGGACGTCCGGCGCGGCGAGCAGCGCCTCGACGTCGGCCTCCGACAGCGTCTTCGGGAAGCGCGGCGCGCGCTTGGGTGGATCGAGCCTGAGCGTCGGATCGGCCTTGATCTTGCGCTCGCGCAAGCACCAGCCGTAGAAGCGCTTCAGGCTGGAGAGCATGCGCGCGGCGCTGGAGCTGCGTCCGCGGCGTGCGGCGAGGAACGTATACAGGTCTTCTTCGCCTGCCTTTGTTAAGGATTTCTTGTCCAAGAACAGAGAAAACTGCGCCAGATCCCTTCGATAGGACGTTAGCGTGTTCTTCGACAGGCCGTCCTCCAGCCACAGTGCGTCGGCGAAGGCGTCGAGCAGCGCGGCGGAATCCGGCGTCAAGGCCTGAGGACGAACTCGTCGGCGCGCGCCTCGTGCATCAGCAGCCAGCGCTTGGCCTCGATCAGGAAGCCCTCGGTGGTGTGCGAGAAGCCGCCGATGCCATCGGCGGCGACCACGCGGTGGCAGGGGATCACGATCGGCAGCCGGTTGTCGCCGCAGGCCTGGCCGACGGCGCGCGCGGATTCGAAATCCTCGCCGCCCAGCTTCCTCGCCAGCTCGCCGTAGGTCAGCGTGCGGCCGCGCGGAATGTCGCGGAGCGCCGCCCACAGGCGGCGCTGGAACTCGGTGCCCTCGACGAGCAGCGGCAGGTCGAACTTGGCGTCCGGGTCTTCCCGGTAGCGCTCGAGCTGGCGCAGCGCGCGCTCTGCGAGCGGGTTCTCGGGCGCCTGCTCCCGCGCGGCCGGCGGCAGGTAGCGGATGCCGCACACCTGCTCGCCGCGCGTGGCGACCGCGACCTTCATCTTCGGGAACGCGATGACCGCCTGCCAGCGCATGATGGATGGATTCAGCCGGCCGCCAGCCGTTCGATCTTCGCGAGAAGGTCGTCGGCGATCTCGATGCCTTCGGCGCGCAGCTTGCGCTCGGAGGCGAAGCGCCGCGCACCGGGCAGGCGCACGCCCTCGTCCCTGAGCATCGTCGTGACGACGGTCTCCACGCGCTCGAAGTAGCGCTCGCGCCCGGCGAGCGCGCCGGGATCGATGGCGAGGAAGGCGTGGCCGATCTTCGGCTTGTTGCCCTTGTCCGAGAAGAACGAATCGGCCTCGGGACCGATCGACGAGCCGGTAAGCGCGGCGCAGATCAGCTCGAACGAGAGCGCCAGCATCGCGCCCTTCGCGCCGCCGATCGGGAACAGGCTGCCGTGCTCGATCGCCTCCTTGGGGTCGGTCGTCGGCTTGCCGTTGCGATCGAGCGCCCAGCCCTCGGGAATCTTCTCGCCCTTCTGCATCGCCATCATGATCTTGCCGCGCACCACGGTGGTGAGCGCAAGATCGATCACCAGCGGATCGCCGCTCTGCCTTGGAAAAGCGAACGCCACCGGATCGGTGCCGAACAGCGCCTTCCTGCCGCCCCAGGCGGGGATCGCGGCGGGCGAATTCGTCAACGCCACGCCGACCATGCCCGCGGCCGCCACCGGCAGAAGATGCACGCCGAGCACGCCGACATGCGCGCTGTTGGTGATGCCCGCAAAGGCGATGCCGTTGCGCCGCGCGCGCTGGATCACCTCCTCGATCGCCCAGGCGGCGGACTCGTAGGGCAGGCCGTCGCGGTTGTCGATGAGGCAGACTGCGGCGCGGTCCGCGATCATCTTCGGCCGCGCCGCGCCGTCGGCGCGGCCGTTCGTCAGGAAACCGCAATAGAAGGGCACGCGCGACATGCCGTGCGTGGGCAGGCCGTGCTCCTCGGCGCGTACCAGGTGCCGCGCGGCCGCTTCCGCCATCACCGGATTGGCGCCCGCCTTTTCGAGCGCGCTGCGCGCAAGGCGCAGCAATTCTTCCGGCTTTTTCTTCATAATATTGATTCTAAGGGAGGAGCATGCATGGGCAAATTCATCGAGCTCAGGGCCGCCGACGGACACAAGCTCGCGGCCTATGCCTCGGAGCCGTCGGGCAAGGCGCGCGGCGGCGTGGTCGTGATCCCGGAGATCTTCGGCGTCAACAGCCACCTCCAGCAGACCGCCGACGGCTTCGCCGCCGACGGCTACCTCGCGGTGTCGCCAGCGATGTTCGACCGCGTGCAGCGCAACTACGACACCGGCTATTCGCAGCCCGAGATCGAAGCGGGCCGCGCGATCATGCAGAAGCTCGACTGGAAGCAGGCGATCCTCGACGTCGAGGCGGCCGTGAACGAAGCCAAGCGCGCGGGCAAGGTCGGCATCGTCGGCTACTGCTTCGGCGGCACGGTAACCTGGGTCGCCGCGGCGCAGGCCCGCGGCCTCGCCTGCGCGGTGCCCTACTACGGCGGCGGCATGCCCGGCTTCATCGGTGAGAAGCCCAAAGTGCCCACGATGTGCCATTTCGGCGAGCTCGACCAGTCGCCCACGCTGGCGCAAGCGAAGGAGATCGCCGCGAAGCACCCGGAGATCACCGCGCATTTCTATGCCGGTGCCGGCCACGGCTTCAACTGCGACCAGCGCGGTTCCTGGAACCCGGAGGCCGCCAAGCTGGCGCGCAGCCGGACAATTGACTTTTTCAGAAAACACTTGGGCTAGCCGAACGGAAATCTTCTAAGTTCGTTCAATGAAACTTCAAAACCGCCAATATCGCCTCGCGGCGCGCCCGGTAGGCCTCGCGAAAGCGAGCGACTGGAACATGACCACCGAGCCCGTCGCCGAGCCGGGCGAGGGCCAGGTGCTGGTGAAGGTGCTGCAGCTTTCGCTCGACCCTGCGATGCGCGGCTGGATGAACGAGGGACGCAGCTACATCCCCCCGGTGGGCATCGGCGAGGTGATGCGCGCGGGCGGCATCGGCAAGGTCGTGTCGTCGAAGAGTCCGATGTTCGCCGCGGGCGATCTCGTCGCCGGCAGCTTCGGCGTCCAGGAGTACTGCCTGGTCGAGGACCTGAAGCGGGTGGGGCTCCACAAGATCGATCCGCGTATCGGCACGCTGGCGCAGTGGTTGAACGCGCTCGGCATGCCCGGCATGACCGCCTACTTCGGCCTGCTGGAAGTCGGCCAGCCGAAGGAAGGCGAGACGGTCGTGGTCTCGGGCGCCGCGGGCGCCGTCGGCCAGACCGTGGGCCAGATCGCGCGCATCGAGGGCTGCCGCGTGGTGGGCATCGCCGGCGGCAAGGCGAAGTGCGACTTCGTCGTCAAGGACCTCAAGTTCGACGCCTGCATCGACTACCGCCTGGGCAGCGTGCGCGAGGGCCTCAGGCAGCATTGCCCGAGGGGCGTGGACGTCTACTTCGACAACGTCGGCGGCGACATTCTCGACACCGTGCTCACGCGCATCAACCGCGGCGCGCGCATCGTGATCTGCGGCGCGATTTCGCAGTACAACAACACCTCGCCGGTGAAGGGCCCGAGCAATTACCTGTCGCTGCTCGTCAACCGCGCGCGCATGCAGGGCATGGTGGTGTTCGACTACGCCGACCGCTACGGCACGGCGATCAAGGACGTCGCGCAGTGGATGCAGGAAGGCAAACTCGTCTCGCGCGAGGACATCGTGCCGGGCATCGAGAACTTCCCCGCCACGCTGAACAAGCTCTTCAGCGGCGAGAACTTCGGCAAGCTCGTGCTGAAGGTCGCGGACGGATAGGAAAATACCAACCAAAGGGAGAAAGAAACGCGCATCCGGCTTTTTGCCGCCGTACTGGCCCTTGCCGCCGCCGCGGCAGACGCCCAGCAACCCGCGGCGCGGAAGAGCGTCCAGAACGGCGTCACCTAGAGGTTGCGGCACCCGACTTCACCGCGCCTTCATGGCCGTTCAAGGTCGTGCTCGACACGCATTCGCAGGAGCTTTCCGACGATCTGGTCGCGACGGCAGTGCTCGTTGATTCATCGCCGCTCTAAAGGCTTCGATGTGACGGCCGTTCATTTTGCATCCAGTCTTTTCCGCAAAGCTCCCTTGTCGATCTTGCCGGTGCTGCCTTTGGGCAGGGCCGAAACGACGACGAACTCGTCGGGTAGCTGCCATTTGGCGAAATGGCCGGACAGGCAATGTCGCACTTCAGCGATAACCGCCTCCTCGTTGCGAATTGGCCCCTCTCCCCCAAGCGCAATGAAGGCCACGGGCCTCTCCTGCCATTTCGGGTCGGCTTTGCCGACGACGGCGGTCTCGCGGATGTCGGGATGCTCCAGTATCCGGGCCTCAAGCGCCTGGCTGGAAATCCACTCGCCGCCCGACTTGATGAGGTCCTTGGCTCGATCCACGATCCGCACATAACCATGCTCGTCGATGGTGGCGATATCGCCGGTGCGCAGCCAGCGCCGTCCGCGAGCATCGACGGCAAACGCCTCGAGCGCCCCTGCTTCCTGCGACCGGTTGCCGGGCTGGTCGCCGTCGAAATAGCCATCGGCCGCCCACGGACTGCGGATCTGCAGTTCGCCGGGCGTCGTGCCATCATGAGGTGCCTCCTCGCCCGTCGCCGCGACCGTCCGCAGGTCGCAGCCGGGGATCGGCAGACCTTGGGCCGAGCGGGCGATTGTCGCCTCCACGTCATTCAGCACCGACTTGCGCACGTTCACCAGGCCAAGCGGCGATATCTCGGTCATGCCCCAGCAATGGGTGACCTCGATGCCGAAATCGGCGAAGCCCGCGATGAGCGGTTCTCCGACCGCCGCGCCGCCCATCGGGATGCGCCTCAGCGTTCCAATGCGATCATGGGCGATGCTGCCACGGCGCAAGGCCTGGAGGAAGTCGAGCCAGACCGTGGGAACGGCCGTTGCCATCGTGGCGCCGCTTGCCTGGATGAGCCCCGCCAGGCTCTCGGGATCGGTCTGCCGGCAAGGCAGCGCGAGCGAAGCCCCCGCCATAAGAGCGGCGTAGGGAAAACCCCAGGCATTGGCGTGGAACATCGGCACGACAGGCATGCACACGTCGCGTTCGCGCATGGCGATACCGTCCGCGAACAGACACGCCAAGGTATGGAGCGTCGCAGAGCGATGACTATAGACGACACCCTTGGGGGTGCCCGTGGTGCCGGACGTGTAGCAGAGGCCGGAAGGCATTCTTTCGTCGAGCTCCGGCCAATCGAAACCGGCCTCGGCGGCGGCCAGAAAGTCTTCATAGCCGAACAGAGGCACTTCCAGTTCGGGAGCTGCTCCATCGCCGTCGGATGTCCGGTCGTTCATCACGACGATCTGGCGCAGGGTCGACGCGAGGTTCAACCCCCTCAGAGCGGTCATCAGTGAGCGGTCGACAAACAGCACGCTGTCACCGGCATGGGCGAGCAGTGCTGCAATGGTGTCGCCGGGCAGCCGCGCATTGATGGTGTGCAGCACGGCCCCCATGCAGGGGACGGCGAGATAGAGCTCGAGGTGATGCTGGGAGTTCCAGGCAAGCGTGGCAACCCGATCGCCTTGGCCAATGCCCAGGCTGCGCAGGGCAGCCGCAAGCCGGCCGCTTCTGTCGAGGACCTGTCCATAGGTCGCGGTTTCGATCGCCTCCGCGTAGCGCGTCGTCACACACTTGTCGCGATACAGCCTCTGCACGCGTTCGCGCACCAGATTGAGCGTCAGTGGAACATCCTGCATGAGGCTTAGAATCATTCGACCTCCGATGGCGCTGCCTGACGAGGCACAGCGCGCAGCTTGACAGCCGGGGACGAGGCCCGCGACAATACTCGAATAATATTCGACTTTTTAGGTTGCATGCAATTTGCCCTTCCCACTGAACTCGGTGCTTGGCAGCAGCGCGTCCGGCAGTTTGTCCGCGAGGAGTTGCAGCCGCACGACGCGGCGGTCGAAGCCAACGGCAAGGTGCCTGAAACAGCAATGGCCGGCCTGCGGCGGATGGGCCTGTTCGGCACCAATACGCCGACTGCCTATGGCGGCCTCGGCCTGTCGATGCTCGGGAGCTGCCTCGCCATCGAGGAGGTCGCCAAGGCTCACACGGCCTTCTACTACCTCAGCGGCGTCAACGTGCACATCGGCTCCAAGCCCATCGAGTTCGAGGGCAGCGAAGCCCTGAAACGGCGCTGGCTACCGGAACTCGCGTCTGGCCGCACGATCGGTGCCTTTGCGTTGACCGAAGTCGACGCCGGCTCGGATGCCGCCCGCCTGAAAACCGTGGCCCGCCGCGACGGCCCTGACCACTACGTGCTGAACGGCAGCAAGATCTACATCACCAACGCGCCCGAAGCGGGCCTCTTTACCGTCTTCGCCACGGTCGACCCCACCCACGGCGCCAAGGGCGTGAGCGCGTTCGTGGTCGAGGCCGACACGCCCGGGCTCAAGATCGGCCGCACGATCGAAATGGCAGCCGGACGCGGTTCGTCCCATGCCGAGGTCTTCCTCGAGGACTGCCGGGTACCAATCGGCAACTTGCTCGGTGGCGAGGGCAAGGGATTCGCAATCGCAATGCGCTGCCTCGACGCCGGACGCACGCACTGGGGGGCCTATTGCGTCGGCGCCGCCCAGCAGCTTCTCGATCTCGCAGTGGCCCGCGCCTCCTCCCGCGAGACCTTTGGGCACCGCCTGCGCGAGCACCAGGGCATCGAATGGATGTTGGCGGACATGGCTGCCGCCGTGCATAGCGCGCGCCTGGTCGCCTACGAGGCCGCCTGGCGCTACGACCACGGCACGCCCGGCGAGCGCACGCGCGCCGCCGCAATGTCGAAATTGATCGGCGCCGACATGGTACAGCGCGTCGCCGACACGACGCTGCAGATTTTCGGCGGCGCCGGCTACTCGAAGGACCAGCCCATCGAGCGCATCTGGCGCGAGACGCGGGTCGTGCGGATCCTCGACGGCACTTCCGAGATGATGCGGCGCATCATCGCTCGCGATCTGTTTCGCGCGACCGGCCGGCGGAACGCACTCGTATGAACAACGCGTCTCGAGGAGAGGACGACGATGAAGACCGTGCTTTGCGATCCGCGTGCCGATTGCGTGCTCGCACGCCTGGACGAAGAGGCCAAGCAGCAGTCGGCCGAGATGCGCCGCTACGATGACGCCAAGAAGTAGTCAGCCAGGCGGACAACCGACCCCAGATCTGCCGCCGATATGGCCTTCGCGCGCAACCCGAAAAACGGCTTCCGCTCGGTGTCGCTGTCGCACCAGGAAGGTCTGGAGATCTCGGTCAAGCTCGGCTGAATTCCCCTGGACAGTCCACGGCGGACATGTTCCGCGTGCAATTCCGTTCTAAGGTCCCTCTTCCATCCGTTGGCGACAGGAGGCCTCGTGTCGGCCACGACGTTGAAGCTCAAGCAGAAGCGAAGCAAGGATCGACGGGACAGGATCGTGACGGCGGCCACGCGCCTGTTCGGCAAGCGCGGGATCGCCCAGACCTCCCTCACCGACGTGGCGCGGTTGGCGGGCGTGCCGTTGCCCAGCCTGTACGACTACTTCAAGGACAAGCGGGACCTTGTCGCCGCCGTTCCGGAAGCCAATTACCTGGCCCTCTACCAGCAGCTGACGACAGCCATCACAGGCGGCAACCGCGCAGCCAGGAGCCAACTCCGGGCGATCTATCTCGGCAACCTCGAATACATCCGCGCCAACCCAGCCTGGGGGCGCGTGTTCTTCCTGGAGATCTGGCCGAGCGTTGCCATCGGTGAGGCTCGCATCCGCAAGGCAGTCGACCGCTACGCCTTGCGCTATGTCGAACTAATACGCGGCGCGATCGACTCAGGCCATTACCGCAAGCGCCTCGATCCCTATCTTGCCATGTCGCTGCTCATGGGCGGCATGTGCCAACTGACGGTGGTTTGGTTGCTGTACGGACGGCCCTATGATCTCGTGGCGAAAGGTTGTGAACTGTTTGATCTTCTCGAAAGCTCTTTCCTGCAAATTCCCATTTCGAGGAAGGACCGGCGCAGACCAGCTGATAAAACTCCAGGTCGTGCTAGCGGTAAAGGCAGAGCGGTCGATCCCGGGTCCTAGAGCAGCGCCGATCGGGTAATGACTATGCCGCCCGCCGCACCGTCCAGTCACGCCCGACCGTCGGTACGTTCAAGACACATGGCATCACCCCGGTTCCCCGGACACTGGCCTAAGCTTGGTTTAGCTTCTCGAACTGATCCGGGCTCAGCAGGTCGAGCGTCGAATGCCGACGCCGCGGATTGTAGAACCTCTCGATGTAGTCGAACACGTCTGCTCGGGCCTCGTCCCTGGTGGCGTATTGCTCACGCCGGTACACGCGCTCGCGCTTGAGCGTGGAGAAGAAGCTCTCCATCACGGCGCTGTCCCAGCAATCGCCCCGCCTGCTCATGCTGCAGGTCACGCCCTGATCGGCCAGCAGCCGCTGGAAGTCCTCGGCCGTGTACTGGCCGCCCTGGTCCGAGTGGTGCAGCAGGTCCATTACCTTGCCCCGACGCCAGATTGCCATCAACAGCGCATCGGTCACCAGCTGCGCGGTCATCGTCGAGCTCATCGACCAGCCCACCACTTTGCGGCTGTACAGATCCAACACCGCCGCCACGTACAGCCAGCCCTCCGTTGTCCAGACGTAGGTGAAGTCCGCCACCCATTTCTTGTTCGGTCCATCGGCTTCGAACTGCCGATCCAAGAGGTTGGAGGCGATGCGGTGCTCCGGTCGCACCCCTTCATCGTCTGGACGCCAGGCGCATCAGCCGCCCCGTGCGCCGCTTGCCACAGCGCTCGCCCCAGTCGCGCAGATCGCGCGCCACCCGGATCGCCCCGTAGGTGCCGTCGCTCGC
>JBASCW010000063.1:0-44930 GCA_049651845.1 Burkholderiales bacterium
CCGGCGCTTCACCGCGGCCTCCACTTTGTTGTTGGTCTTCATGTCCAAACCCCGATGTTATGCCGACATCGGAATAACGCATGAAGTTGGATTCGGTTGTCATGAGGTTACGTAATTCTCAATAGTAAGCAGTAGCGCGGGGCTTGGAATCTCTGTCCCTCAGAGCATGAGACGGCGGTGCGGAACCAAAGCCAGATGCCGTCGCAGATTGGAGATATTGTCTTCGTTGCGAAATCGTGAGTTTGAAAGGGTAGCGCCGTATGGAACGCCAGTTCTTCGCGGAATATCGACCTGTCAGGACGTCCGAGTCCTACGGCGAGAAGTTGGCCCATGTTCGGCAGCTTGTGAGTCAACTAGAGAAGATTGGCGTTCGAGCTACCAGTTCACGCGTCGGATCATATGTGCGCTTTCTTGAGCGGTATCTAGCCAAGAAATGCACCGTCGATGAAATAGAACAAAGGCTGCTGCACGTCCTGAGAGAAGTCGACGAATGGAGTTGGATTCAAAGAGCATTTCAAAATACAACGATCGAATCGATTGCCTCGTTATTGAAGGAGGCGATCGGGGGTCCGGATTTCGTTGATGCCGAAGGTGAAAATACTCGGCCTAGAAATATCCAGTTAGAACTTAGAGTCGGTTCGTACTTCTTGCAGTCTGGGTTTGAAGTCAAGTTTTCAGATTCTTCTGATCTCACACTGGACGTAGTGGGTTTTCCAGTATTTGTTGAATGCAAACGTCTGGGCTCGACTAGGCAGGTAATCAAGCGAGCATCCGAGGCGGCGAAGCAGCTTCGCCGGAGCTATCGGGGCGTAGGTGAGCCCGCCTACGGGCTAATTGTTCTAGATGTCAGCAGAATTGTGGAACCGAGGCATTGGATAGGCATCGGCGCGAATGAACTAGCTACGCGCGATGCGATTAGATCTCGAATCGTCGCGTTTGCAGACGCTTACGATACATCTAAGGTTTTTGGAAAAGACAAGAAACTGTTGGCAGTCTGGCATCAAGCCATTCTTCCAACATATCACCTGCAAGAAAATGAGTCGTCTACCATCTTTTCGTCGAACATAAGAATCTATGCGCAGGAGGGCCAACGGCGTTGGATGCTTTTTCAGAAGATTCGGGATGCATTTGAGTCGGCCTCCAGCCATCCAGACCATTTGATTCTCCCGCCTGGCGCCGCAATCACAATGGCCACAGAACCCAAGTCTGATTGAAGTGGGCCTTAGGATGAACGTTGCATAGCTGCTTAGATTGTGGACAGGCTCAGGCCAGCAGATGATGGTTCTGGTATTTCGAGATGACGACGGACCGCACATCTCCAAGGATCAAGAGGGACACAACAAGCTTGGCTTCGCCTTCGACAATGGGCTTGTCTTGCATCCGAAGGGAACTCGATAGGTTGAAAGCCCCCTAGAGCAAATTCTCAGAAAGCCGCATTTGAAAGTCGAGGTTGGCGCGGATTTTCACAAAGACAACGTCGTGGTCTTCTTCAAAGAGAATTGGAGGGAAATCGCGCTCTTTCATACTGGAGTTCAAGCGATCATGTTCAATCGCCCACGCTACTTCGACTCACCGATTCGCCTTCCAATACTTCGGCCCATCACTACGGAAGAACACGGGGTCCGGTTCAAAGCATTGCTCAATCTGGTTAGAGCAGGAGATCTACTTCTCACGTTCAACAGTGACAACTGGATAAGCAGGTTGATTTCCTACTTTGACAATGGTCCTTGGAGCCATTGCGCTTTCTGTTCGGGTCAGGGCACCGTTCTAGAGGCCATCCCGGCCGGTGTCAGCGAACGACCCTTGGAAGCGTACAAAGGCAAGCGATTTCGGTTGGGGCTGTATCGTCATCCCCATGCGCCGTCGGACATCTCCGAAGTATTAAGTTTTGCCCGTTCAAGAATCGGGGATGGATATAGCTACAGAAAAGCGATTCTGTCCGGCCTTCGAAAGCACTTCCGCATTCGCCGGCGGCTCCCCACTCCGAACGATCTCGCAATTTCACCGGAATTACACCTTGTTGCGATTGTCTAGCTGGGATAGGGGCTGCGCATGCCTCAAAGACAATCTTGCCAATCGGCGACTTCATCCTCAGAAAAGACCTTCTAGCTCAACGCACACCGAGTGTCTTTGCGAGGACCTCGAGGATGCCTTTCCAGCCCTCCTCGGTCCGGGTGGCGTATTCGGCGAAAACGCCCTCGTGAACCAGCGTCAACAGCGTTGATTCCGGGCCGGACGCGGCCGGCGCGAAGTCGATCCGGATAAGCACCGGCGCGTCGGAGAACTTGGGTACGCGGAAGTTGAAGGCAAGGCGCCTGGGGCGGTCGATTTCGAGGTACTCGCCCAGGTGCTCCACGTCGTCGCCAGCGCGCCGGTCGGTGAAACTGAACTGGCCGCCCACGCGCGCGTCGATCTCCACGCGCACCATCTGGCCCTCCGGCGTCGCGAACAGCCACCGGCCGGCGGACTGCGGATCCAACCAGGCATCGAACACGCGCTCCGCGGGCGCGTCGAACCGGCGCTGCACGCGCACCGTGACGCGTTCGCCCGCGGCTGCGGCCGGCGTCTTCTTCGGCCAGAAATAGTCCACCAGCCAATAGCCGATCAGGAAGAAGACGGCGATGGCGAGCAGCTCGTAGCCGCTCATGTGCGCCCCTCGAGTCTGCTCGCGCCCCGCCTAGCGGCAGCGCGCGATTTCCTCGTCGGTCATCACCGGCTTGTAAATGCAAGGCGACCTGCCCTGCAGCAGGACCTCCGCGGCGGGCTTCGCGGGCGCCGCTTCGCGGCGACTCGGCGCGGTCCTGGGTTGCGCCGCCGGCTCGGGCGGTGCCGGCTTCACGGCGGGCGCAGCGGCCGCGACCGGCTTCGGCAAGTCGATGGCCGCGGGCTTTGCCGGCTCCACTGGCGCTGGCTTTGCCGGCTCCACTGGCGCTGACTTCGCCGCCTCGGCGGCCGCCGCCGGTTTGACGGCCGGTGCCGTGGGCGCTGTGGTTGCCGCTTTCGGCGCCGGCTGCGCGGTGCTTGCTTGCGGGCGCGGGGCCGCCTTCTGCTCCATCTGCGGCGCCGGCTTCGTCTGCTTCACTTCCATTTCGCCCATCGCGCCGCCCATCATCATCGCCATCAGGCCGGCGAACATGCCGGCGAACATGATGGGAATCACGATCGCGGGAATCACCACGCCGGCCAGCGCGACCAGGATCGCCGGCACGATGCGCGCCGGCCCTTCGCGCACCACTTCCGTCGAGGCGAGCATGTCGTGCAGGCCCTGCTTGCGCCCGGTGAAGGCAACCAGCAGGAAGCCGATCATCAGGATCGCACCGGAAACAACTTTCGCAAGCTCGCGGCCGAGCGATCGCAGCAGAGAGATACCTTCGTCCGATCCCGCATGCTGGACCTTCAGGCCGCACAGCTGCTTGCCGAAGGTTGCCTGGCGGTCCGACGCGGTGAACCACACGAAATAGGCGATCGGTCCGAATGCGGCGACCAGGCCGAACAGCCCCATGCCCGCGCCGCCCATGAAGGTGAACGGCACCGCGAGCGCGAGCAGGACAAGGAAGAGGATCGACATGTCCGCCCAATAAGCCAGCACACGAATCCAGAACCCGCCGTAGGCTGCGTCAGCCATTGCGCTCTCCCCTCGATGTTCTTATTGCGTTGCGCAGTGCTCCGGCGCAGGGTACTCCCTGCCGACGCGAGAGACCAGCCGGGCCTTCCGGGCCCGCATCACGCGCCGGCCTGGCGTGAAAGCTCGCCGTGCAGGTCGGCCAGGCGCCTGCGCTGCTCGTCGCCTTCGTCCAGTTCCTGCATCGCTTCCGCCACCTGCGCGGCGAGCTCGCCGCGCGCGCGCTCGCGGTCGCGCTCCGGCAACCGGCCGATGGCCTCGCGCGCGTCCATCGCCACGTCGAAGGCGAGCGCCGCCTTGCGCAGCGCGTTCAACGACAGAGGCAGGCAGACCAGCGCGCCGAAGGCGAGGCCGACGAGCGGGCGCGCGCCGATCCGCGCGCCGCGCAAGCGCCACCAGAGGAGGCCCAGCAGCAGCACGGCGTTCGCGTAGGCGAGCAGGAGCGCCGCGAGCAACGGCCAGCCCGGCAGACGATAGAGACAGTACGGAAGCGCGACAAAGACGAGCAGCTGCTGCAGCAGGCTCGGCGCTGCCAGCGGCGACAAGGCGCGCAGGTACCTGGCAGCCTCCGGGCTTGAACCGGGAGAAGCGGAAAACAAGGGCAAAGTGCGGAACGCGGGGATGAAGGGCGTGAGCGGGTTCAGCAGCGCCACGGACCGGCCGCGCACCTGGTAATGCAGCGACCCGAACGACAGCGCGCTGCGCGTCCAGAGCGCCTGGCCGCGCTCGAGCAGCACGACGCAATCGACGAGGTAGATCGCCGCGGCAACCGCGATCACGGTTGCCTCCGCGCTCACGTCTGGCCGGGCCCGGGCGGCGGCGTGTCCTTCCTGCCGAAAAAGAAGCGCTTGACCAAGCCCCAGGCCGCCGCAAGCCCGGCGAGGATCACGAACCAGAACTTGCCGAGGAACTTGAGCCAGCCCGCCTTGGCGGCCGCGGCGGCCGCGCCGCCGACCACCAGCGCGGCCAGGCCGTACTCGGCGATCTTGTCGCCGGATTTGAACTCGGCGTATTTCTCGCCGGCGACGAACTCGTAGCCGGCGAGCGCGCCGTTGAAGGCCTTGATGTCCTCGGCGAGCGTCTGCGGCGCCGACACCAGCACCGCGCTCATCACGCCACTGCGGCCGAGCAGCCGGCTGGTGTAGTTGACGTGCAGGCCGCCCTGGCCGTCGCGCAGGCGCATGCCCCATTCGAGCCGCTGGGTGGCGGCATCGTAGTGCGGCGGCACCTGCCAGCCGTCGGTGTAGATCGGCTCCATGCCGAGGCGCTTGCGCTCGTCGTTGCCCCGCTCGTCGCTCTTCTTCAGCGTCTCGAGCAGCTGCTCGGCGTCGATCTTCTCGTCGTCCTTCACGTAGCCGACCGGGTCGAACGAGAACACCGCGAACCAGTCGAGGTTGGCCGGCGCGATCATGTAGTGCCTGTCGCGCGGCGGGTTGCCCATGAGCTCGAGGAAGCGGCGCGTGTTCTTCTCGTCGAGGAAGGCGTAGCCCTGCGCGATGCGGATCTTCGCCTGCGCGCCGATCGCGCCCTCGCCGGGGCCGCGCTGCCAGGCGAGCTTCTGCAGCTCCTGCATGATCGCCGCCGGATCGCGTTGCGCATAGCCGAGCACTGGCACAAGCAACGCGCAAACCAAAAGCGCGTGAGCGAATAGCGGCAGGCCCTTCCTCTGGATAGTCCTCAAGACTCTATTCAGAGTCGCTACCGCAACATAGCTCACCAGTTTGCTCACGTTGCTTCCCCACAAAGGCGCAAATGCCTAGCAATACTCCTAGCAACAATTTGCGCTAGCCTGACGGGGACCGCATTCCCGACATGAAGGGCAATTGATCTCATTGAAAGTGGCTTTTCGACTGACTCGAACACATATTTCTTCGGGAAGGTCTGGAGCAAAGCGGCCTCACGCAGCGAAATTGCTCGATGTTGCGAAGGATGACCGAACTGTCCATTGCCTAAGCCAATGCATTGGGTCGTTATAGTCGGGGCCGGCCGATTCCATGACATTCGGCCGTAGACAGTTCGATATGTCCGTCCTTTCTTTTTCTTGTGGCATCTTAAGATCAAAGATTCATCCCAATCTCGCCACCATCCACCAGCACTTGTGGCTCGGATCCGCTTCTTGTTTAGTTCTCGCAGATTTCTTGCGCGATGCAATTTGTCAGTCTTGCATTGCTCACCCGCACGAATGGGGGGGAGGTTTCCAATTGCGTCTCTTACCGTTACGAATTCATCTTCCCTATGTGTCGGCGGAACAATTTCGATCGCTCCAAGTCTTGACGCAAAAAAAATTAATCGCTTTCTGCGTTGAGGTACGCCATATTCAGGCCCATATGCAAAGTACCAAGATGTCCAATATCCCGCGGAATCGAGAGACTTGACGAACCGCTTGAACACTGCGTGCCGCACGAGTTGCGGCACATTCTCCATAGTGATGATCTCGGGTCCGACAGACGTTGCCAAGCGCGCGAATGCGTCCAGCAGTGTCCAACGCTCCCCACGTTTCTTTCCATTTCGATAAAGAGAAAATGGCTGGCAAGGCGCGCAGCCAGCCAAGATTCGAATAGAGCCCTTTTTGAATAGCGGCCGAATGGAGCTAGCTGAGAGTTTCGCTACATCTGCAACAAGGAATTTCGCTGAACTATTTCTCTCATACGCATACCGACAACGAATATCGGTATCGATACCAGCCGCGACTCTGAATCCTTCGCGGCGAAAGCCGTAGGTGAGACCACCGACGCCGCAGAAGAGATCGACAACGCTTGCCTGAAACCTCCTCATTCGCGTCACCTTGCCGATCGCGTGAGAATCGAACGCTCGATCTTCGCAGCTACTTTTGCCGGATTACTCAAGATATCCGTCTCCCAAACTCGAATGACTCTCCATCCAAGAGCTCGCAATGCATTTTTCTGTCGAGAATCTCTCTCGACATTTCGAACTATCTTGCGAACCCAAAAATCTCTACCTGGCGGCCGAAATGACCGCTTCAATGCGGCCAATCCCTCCTCGAGATAAAGCCGACCGTGCCAATAGTCGCCATCCACAAATATTGCAGTGCACGCGCGTCGCACCACCAAATCAGGCGTCCCGGGTAGATTGCGCACGTGTGCCGAGCAGTAAACCCTTCGGCCCCGTAACGCAGTCCGCAAAACCACTTCTGCCTTCGTGTACTTGCGACGGACTGCGCGCATCAGTCGCGAAGTAGCAGCGGGGTCTCGCGCTCCTCCACTAGTCCGCATTGAACACTTGCGAACGGGCATTCGCCGGCATGTAGAGAGTCGGATACCAGTATTCTGGCGCGGTCGCCTCACCGTTGAACACGAGTGCGAGAACCGGTCGACGTTGTGCGCGAGCCAAATCCACTTCTTGACCGGATAGAACGCCGGTTTGCAGCCGGTCCTGTTGACCTCGCTCGAAACTTCGAACATAGATCGCCCCCTCGCCACCATAGTCACCGCTCAAAGACTCCAAAACCGCGCTTACAGCATCCGGGTCCCAACGGCCGTCATCGTCGTCACGGATCGGCACAAGCTGAGCAAGTCGTACAAGTGTAGGAATGGGAACTGTTCGAAATCTCAATTGACGCTGCGCCTCGTCTAACGGCACGTTTGCTCTAGTCAGTATTTCAAGAATTTCTCGATTTGAATCCCCTACCAATGCACGATCCGAGACCACATACCTCGGAAAAATTTGAGTTCCTGGTCGATAGAGTCGAACCGCCTCCGGTTCGAGGGCGTTGGGGCGCGTCACCCTTGCACCTTGAACGACGCTAATTGGGATCGGTCGACCGCGTGACATCTCGTCAGCACCCTGGCGCAACGTCATCTCTGCCTCGTGAATGTCTTGGAATCTGTCCGCCAATCGATGCGGCAAATACACTCGGCTGAAAGGCATCAGCTCGCGTCGATAGCCAAACATCCGACCGTGCTGCCACACGGTATCCATTTGCGAAGTCTGCGCCTCCCGCAGGTAGTACGTAACCAAGAGATCGTCAATCGTCACGCCGCGTCCAAGAATATTTCCGCCAACGACAAAGTTGTAGGCGGGACCATATTCCGCCTGACCACTGTAGGCATTAACTTTGATTACCTCAGATTGTCGAAAGTTGTCCGCCACAACCTGAAGCAAATCATCGAGGCTTGGCATTCTGTTCCATGCCGCTGCGATGGCCTCAGAAGTACGCATCAACTCCGCGTAGGCATCCGCAAATGTCGCGCGAGTCGTATCCCGCTGAGGTTCACGAAGCATTCCACGAAGATCGTGCAAGTGCCTCTGCACCAACGTGACCAGTTGATCGTGGTGATGCATTCGAACGCTCGTATGCGAGAGATGCTTGTATCCGTTCTCCGGAAATCGCCGCGCATGAACAAGCAAGGCGTGCGCAGCGCCAGCAAGAAGAAAGAATGCAATCGACTCAGCGATTCCCGCGGGTGCTGCCGCTCTTCGCGCGGCAAGTAAGGTCTGCGCTTCAGTGTCTGCAACGAGCACAACGGGTGCTTCAGGCTCTGCAGCAGCAGGATCGAATCTGCCGAAAAACTCATCGCCGCCGCAATACCCTTCACCAGGTTCAAGAAGATGGACAAAGCTCGGTCGGATGGGCGAATCCGGGCGCTGTAGCAGCAAGACATACGGTGTCGCTGTTACCTGCACATAAAGGTTGTGCGGCAACGCTTCGCGAATCGATTGCCCCGCTTGACCAGGCGCAGTGTTCTGAACAACACGACGATGAATTGTGCTGGCCATTGCAGGCGCGTTTGCACGCCCGGATGAACGAGCGGCCAATGTGGTATCTGGAGTCGCCGCATCGGCCTCGTCATCAAAAATCAGCGAGGGGTAGCCTGCCGCATCTAGTTGTTGCAGAAGCCGAATTACCTCTGGGAGATGTGTTGGATCCTTTCCAGACACAACCACCAGCCCGTCGTCTGGAATGTCCGCTCGGAGCTCATCGAGTCGATCCACCCACTCGTAGTCATCCGGCCCCTTGTACGCCGAAAGGACAGTCGGCCCTCCCAGGGCACGGAATCGATTCGCAGTTTGTCGAACTAGAGTGACATTGTTTGCCGTAAGGACGATGACAATGCGAAAGCCATTGTCCATGGCGAGCGCCGTCGCCATGATCATCGCCGCCGTCTTACCGCTCTGGATTCGTCCATAGAGCAAAGCAGTGGAGGATTCGCGCAATGGTTGTGCGTCTGTTGCGCGCGCGGAGCCCTCTTGACCAACTTCACCAGCAGCGGTCGAAGCCTCGTAGGTATCCACGATCTTCTGGACGAACTGCGTTGCCTGCAATATCACACCATCCGCCGCATCCCCGGATAGTCTGCCGCCGCGAATCCCCCTAATCATGTTCTCTCGGGTGGATCTCAGGCATCTCCCGTCTGTTCGAATTGCGGGCATTCGCTGTCCCCTCCCCAGAGATCTAGCGCATGCCGGGCAGCATGCCCTTCATGTTGCGCATCATGCGCTGCAGGTTGCCGCCCTTCATCATCTTCATCATCTGCTGCATCTGCTCGAACTGCTTGAGCAGGCGGTTGACTTCCTGCACCGGCACGCCGGCGCCCGCGGCGATGCGGCGCTTGCGCGAAGCCTTGATCAGGTCCGGGTCGGCGCGCTCCTTCCTGGTCATCGAGTTGATGATGCCCTCGATGCGCGCGAACTTCTTCGTATCGTTCAGCTGGGCGGGGTCGATCTGGCCCACCAGCTGCGCGGGCAGCTTGTCCATCATCGAGGCGATGCCGCCCATCTTGTTCATCTGCTGCAGCTGCTCGCGGAAGTCCTCCAGGTCGAAGCCCTTGCCCTTCTTCACCTTCTCGGCGAGCTTCTGCGCCTTGTCGAGGTCGACCTGCTTGTGCGCCTCCTCGACCAGCGACAGGATGTCGCCCATGCCGAGGATGCGCGAGGCCATGCGCTCGGGATGGAAGGGCTCCAGGCCGGTGAGCTTCTCGCCCGTGCCCGCGAACTTGATCGGCTTGCCCGTGACGTGGCGCACCGACAGCGCCGCGCCGCCGCGCGAGTCGCCGTCCAGCTTGGTGAGCACCACGCCCGTGAGCGGCAGCCGCTCGCTGAACGCCTGCGCGACCTTGACCGCGTCCTGGCCCTGCATCGCGTCCACCACGAACAGCGTCTCGGCGGGCTTCACCGCCGCGTGCAGCGCGGCGATCTCCTGCATCATCGGCTCGTCGATCGCGAGGCGGCCAGCGGTATCGACGATGACGACATCGCAGTAGTGGGTACGGGCGTGTTCGAGCGCCTTTGTCGCTATCGCTTGCGGCTTCTCATTTAGGTCGGAAGGAAAAAACTCCACCCCTGCCTGCGCGGCGACCGTCTTCAATTGTTCGATCGCCGCGGGACGGTAGACGTCGCAGGAGACGACCAGCACCTTCTTCTTCTGGCCCTTGAGCAGCAGCGCCAGCTTGCCCACCGAGGTGGTCTTGCCCGAGCCCTGCAGGCCGGCCATCAGGATCACCGCCGGCGGCGCTACCGCGAGCTCGAGGCCCGCGTTCGCCTCGCCCATGAGCTGCGTGAGCTCGCGGTGCACGACGCCCACCAGCGCCTGGCCCGGCGAGAGGCTGCCGATCACCTCCTGGCCGAGCGCCTTCGCGCGCACCGCGTCGATGAAGCGCTTGACGACCGGCAGCGCGACGTCGGCCTCGAGCAGCGCGATGCGCACTTCGCGCAGCGCGTCCTGCACGTTCGCTTCGGTGAGGCGCGCCTCGCCGCGGATCGTCTTGACGATCTTCGCGAGGCGCGCGGTGAGGTTATCGAGCATGGTCAGCGGGTCAACTGCGTCGGCATGGGGTGCTACACTGAAAGCGTGCCCGACATTGTAATTCACGTCGTCGCGAGCGCCCTTTACGCCGCACTCGCGTTGCACTTCTGGAACACGCGCTGGCGCACGGCGCAGGCGGCCGCCGCCGCGCCGCGCGACGGCCTGCGCACGGGTCTGCGTCCCTGGGAACGCGCGGCGATCCTGGTGCCGCTCGCGCTGCACGGCGCGCTGCTCTACGCCGACCTGTTCGCGCGCGAGGAGCTGCGCTTCGGCTTCGCCTACGCGCTATCGGCGATGTTCTGGCTCGCGGTGCTGCTCTACTGGCTGGAGAGCTTCATCTACGACCTGGACGCGCTGCAGCCGCCGGCGCTCGCGCTCGCCGCGCTCGCGCTGCCGCTGCCGATGCTGTTCCCGGGCCGCATCGGCGGCGCCTACGCGGCCTCGTTCGAGTTCCGCCTGCACCTGCTGCTGGCGATGCTCGCCTACAGCCTGTTCACCATCGCCATCCTGCACGCGGTGCTGATGGCCGTCGCCGAGCGGCGGCTGCACCGCAAGGAGGGCGGCGCGCTGGTCGCGCTGCCGCCGCTGCTCACGCTCGAGCGGCTGCTGTTCCGCCTGATCGGCGGCGCGTTCGTGCTGCTCACGCTCACGCTCGCCACCGGCATCGCCTTCTCGGAGACGCTGTTCGGCCGCGCGCTGCGCTTCGAGCACAAGACGGTGTTCGGCGTGCTGTCCTGGCTCACCTTCGGCGTGCTGCTCGCGGGGCGCTGGCTGTACGGCTGGCGCGGGCGCACCGCGCTGCGCTGGACGCTCTCGGGCTTCGTGCTGCTGGTGCTCGCCTACGTCGGCAGCCGCTTCGTGCTGGAAGTCATACTCGGCAGAACCTGAACGGGAACCGCCCATGGAACTCGCGATCCTCGCCTGCCTGATCCTCCTCAACGGCCTGTTCGCGATGTCGGAGGTGGCGCTGCTCACGGCGCGCAGGTCGCGCCTCGCCACGCTCGCCGCGCACGGCGACGGCCTCGCCGCGGCGGCTGCCAAGCTGGCCGGCGAGCCGACGCGCTTCCTGTCGACGATCCAGATCGGCATCACCTCGATCGGGCTGCTGAACGGGATCGTCGGCGACGCCATCCTGTCCGGGCCGGTTGCGGCCTGGCTGCGGGCGCAGGGGATGGAAGCCAAGCTGAGCGGCATCGTCGCCACCGCCCTGGTGGTGATCACCATCACCTACTTCTCGATCGTCCTCGGCGAGCTGGTGCCCAAGCGGCTCGGCCAGCTCAATGCCGAGGGCATCGCGCGCCTGGTGGCCTGGCCGATGCGCACGCTGGCGCGGATTTCGGCGCCGTTCGTGCACCTGCTCTCGTTCTCCACCGACGCGCTTCTCAGGCCGCTGCTGCGGCTGCTGCGCATGCGCGCCCAGGAAGACGGCGCGCAGCCGCTCAGCGCGGAGGAGATCCGCACCATCGTGCTCGAGTCCTCGCACGTGCTGCCCACCAAGCACCGCTCGATCCTGCTCAACCTGTTCGACATCGGCGAGATCACGGTGCAGGACGTGATGGTGCCGCGCGGCAGGATCGAGTCGATCCGCCTGGACGAGGACATCGAGGCGCTCGCGCGCCAGCTCACCACCAGCTACCACCGCGAGCTGCCGGTGTACCGCGACGGCAGCGGCGAGCTCGCCGGCGTGCTCAATCTGCGCAAGGTGCTGGGGCTGGTGTTCGCCGGCGCGCTCGACCGCAAGGCGATCGAGGATGTGCTCGACGAGCCCTACTTCGTGCCCGCGAGCACGCCGGCGATCGCGCAGCTGCAGTATTTCCAGGAAAAGCACGAGCGCATCGGCCTGGTGGTGGACGAGTACGGCGAGCTCATGGGCCTGGTGACGCTCGAGGGCATCATGGAGCAGATCATCGGCAAGTTCACCACCTCGCTGCCGACCGCGCAGCCGGCGCTGTCCTGGGACGCGGACGGCGCGGCGGCGGCCGACGGCGCGATGCCGGTGCGCGAAGTCAACCGCGCGCTCGGCCTGGAGCTGCCCACCGACGGGCCGAAGACCCTGAACGGGCTGATCCTCGAGCATCTGCAGGACATCCCGGAGGCGAACGTGTCGATCAAGATCGCGGGCGTGCCGATCGAGATCCTCAGCACCCAGGGGCGCGCGGTGAAGGCGCTGCGCCTGTTCCGCCCGCCCGAGGCGCCCGGCCCGGAGAGCTCCTGAACCGTGAATTCCGTCATTTGGCCAAGCCTTTGACTCGGCGCTAGAATCTGGATTCACTCGAAGTACGGCCAGGGAGCGGCATATGGCGACTGCAGCAGCAGCGGCAAAGGGCGGGCCCAAGGAATTCACCTTCGTCTGGGAAGGCAAGGACAAGGCCGGCAAGACGGTGCGCGGCGAGATGCGCGCCGCAGGCGAGAACATGGTCCAGGCTTCGCTGCGCCGCCAGGGCGTCACCGTCAGCAAGGTCAAGAAACAGAGGCTGGGCGGCGGCGGCAAAGTCGGCGAGAAGGACGTGGCCCTGTTCACGCGCCAGATGGCGACCATGATGAAGGCCGGCGTGCCGCTGCTGCAGGCCTTCGACATCGTCGGCAAGGGCGCGAGCAACCCCGCGGTCGCCCGGCTGCTGATGGAGATCAAGACCGAGGTGGAGACGGGCTCCTCGCTCGCGCAGGCCTTCCGCAAGTACCCGCTGCACTTCGACGCGCTGTATTGCAACCTCGTGGCGGCGGGCGAAGCGGCCGGCATTCTGGAAGCGCTGCTCGACCGGCTGGCGATCTACAAGGAAAAGACGCTCGCCATCAAGTCGAAGATCAAGTCGGCGCTGTTCTACCCGGTGTCGATCATCGTGGTGGCGATCGTGATCACCGCGGTGATCATGATCTTCGTGATCCCGGCGTTCAAGAGCGTGTTCGCGAGCTTCGGCGCCGACCTGCCGACGCCCACGCTGGTCATCATGGGCATCTCGGACTGGACCGTGGCCAACTGGTACATCCTGTTCCCCGCGATGGGCGGCGCGGTCTACGCCTTCCTCGAGGCCTGGAAGCGCTCGCTCGCGGTGCAGATCTTCATGGACCGCATCAGCCTGAAGGCGCCGGTGTTCGGCCCGCTGCTCAGGAAGGCAGCGGTCGCGCGCTGGACGCGTACGCTCTCGACCATGTTCGCGGCGGGCGTGCCGCTGGTCGAGGCGCTCGATTCGGTGGGCGGCGCCTCGGGCAACTACGTGTACCTGCAGGCGACCATCAAGATCAAGGCCGAGGTCTCGACCGGAGGATCGCTCACGGTCGCGATGCAGAACTCGGGGGTGTTTCCGGCCATGGTGATCCAGATGTGCATGATCGGCGAGGAGACCGGCGCGCTCGATGCGATGCTCGGCAAGGTCGCCGACTTCTTCGAGGCCGAGGTGGACGAGGCGGTCGAGGCGCTGTCCTCGCTCATGGAGCCGATCATCATGGTCGTGCTCGGCACGCTGATCGGCGGGATGGTGGTGGCCATGTATCTGCCGATCTTCAAGCTCGGCGGCGCCGTCTAGACGGCGTTGGCGGGCATGGACCTGGGCTGGATCACCCAGCCCGCCGCCTTCCCTTGGCTCGCGCTGGTCGTGGGCCTGTGCGTGGGCTCGTTCCTGAACGTCGTCATCCACCGGCTGCCGAAGATGATGGAGCGCGCCTGGCGCGCCGACTGCGCCGAGTTGGCCGGCCAGCCAGTCCCTGACGAAGGCCGTTACAACCTCTTCGTGCCGCGCTCGAAGTGCCCGGGTTGCGGCAGCGCCATCAAGGCCTGGCAGAACGTTCCCGTCTTCAGTTGGCTTCTCCTCCAGGGAAAATGCGCGAATTGCAGGGCGTCGATCAGTCTCAGGTATCCGCTCGTCGAGCTGCTCGCGGGCCTGGGCGCGGCGTGGTCGGCCGCGCATTTCGGCTTCGGCGCCGCCGCCTTCGGCGCGATGCTGTTCCTCTGGTGCACGCTCGCGCTCGCGTTCATCGACCAGGCGACCGGCTACCTGCCCGACGACATCACGCTGCCGCTGCTCTGGGCGGGATTGCTGCTCAACGCCTGGGGCGCGTTCGTGCCGCTCATCGACGCGGTGATCGGCGCCGCGGCGGGCTACCTGCTGCTGTGGTCCATCTACTGGATCTACCGGCTGCTCACCGGCAAGGAAGGCATGGGCTACGGCGACTTCAAGATGAACGCTGCCATCGGCGCCTTCGTCGGCTGGAAGATGCTGCCGCTGGTGGTGCTGGTGTCCTCGGTGGTGGGCCTCGCCTTCGGGGTGCTGCAAATGATCGGCGCGCGCCGCGGCTGGGACAGCGCGTTCCGCTTCCATTTCGGCCCCTACCTCGCGCTCGGCGCGGTGGTGGCGCTGTTCTGGGGCGCGCAGATCATGCACTGGTACCTGCACCCGTAGTCCGCACGTGGCTGCAAAACCGGTCATCGGCCTCACCGGCGGCATCGGCAGCGGCAAGAGCGCCGCGGCCGACGCGTTCGAGAAGCTCGGCGCGACGGTGGTCGACACCGACGCCATCGCGCACGAGCTCACCGGCCCCGGCGGCGCCGCGGTCGCCGAGATCGCCCGCCAGTTCGGCAAGGCCTTCGTCGACGCAACGGGCGCCATGGACCGCAAGCGCATGCGCGACCTCGTCTTCACCGACGCCGAGGAAAAGCAGCGCCTGGAGGCGCTGCTGCACCCGATGATCCGCGCCGAATCCGAGCGCCGCATCGCGGCGGCGACCGGTCCCTACGTGGTCTACGTCGTGCCGCTGCTGGTCGAATCGGCCGGCCACCGCGAGCGGGTCGCGCGCGTTCTCGTGGTGGACTGCCCGGAAGCGCTGCAGATCAGCCGGGTGCGGCAGCGCAGCATGCTCCCGGAGGTGCAGATCAAGCACATCATAGACTCACAGATCAAGAGGGAAAGAAGGCTCGCGGCGGCCGACGACGTGATCGACAATTCAGGCGACCTTGCGGCGCTGCACAAGCAAGTGCGCGCGCTGCACGAGAAGTACCTCGCGCTGGCCATGGCCTGAGGCCGAATTTGTGTTGAGCGGCTAAATCACTCAGAATCCGGGCATTTTCGCCCTCCGGCGAGGCTGGCCTGGCTGCAATTACGTATGAGTACCCGCTCAACGAGCGCATCCGGACCCTGCTGCGCCTGGAGGATCTGTTCGAGCGCTCGCGCCATTTCATCGCGCGCACCGACCCGCTCGACCACCACGTCGCGCTGCTGACGCTGTTCGAGGTCCTCGAGGTGGCGGGGCGCGCCGACCTCAAGTCCGACCTGCTGCAGGAACTGGAACGCCAGAAACAGGTGCTGCTGTCGTTCCGCAACAACCCCGACATCTCGGAAGAAGCGCTCTCGGGCGTGCTGCGCGACATCGAGCAGGCGGCCGCGGCGTTGTTCTCGATGACCGGGCGCATCGGCCAGTACCTGCGCGAAAACGAGTGGCTGATGTCGATCAAGCAGCGCACCGGCATTCCCGGCGGCGCCTGCGAGTTCGACCTGCCCTCGTACCACTACTGGCTGCACCGCCCGGCCGAGGAGCGCATCGGCCAGCTCGCCGCCTGGACCAGCCCGCTGTACCCGCTGCGCGACGGCTCGGCGATCATCCTGCGCATCCTGCGCGAGTCCGGCAAGCCGCAGAGCCTGCAGGCCCCGCTCGGCACCTTCCAGCAGATGCTCGGCGGCAAGACCGCGCAGATGCTGCGCGTGCGCCTGGAGCCCGGCCTGCCCTGCGTGCCGGAGATCAGCGCCAACAAGTACGTGCTCAACATCCGCTTCCTCGCCCAGAACGGCGAGGAAACGCGCGCCAAGACCGCCGACTGGGACGTCGGTTTCGAGCTGACCTTCTGCAATCTGTAGTACCGTCTTTTGCCGTCCAGCGGCGTCCGGCTGTCCGCTACAAGTCCATATTAAATAAAGAAGTATTGTCATATACTGCCCTGCATGGTCCACCGGCATCCGGTGGTTATCGAGTAGCTACGTGAGTAGCCAGGCGAGGAGTGAGTAGCTAGGAATGGCGTAGCTACTCAACCGCAGGCAAGGGGCAGAGTCATGGGAACGATACGCGACGTACAGATCCGCAACTGGATCAATGCGGGCAAGCCGCTGGCGAAAACCGACGGCGACGGCCTCACCTTCACTCTGTCCGCCGGCGGGACCGCAAGCTGGGTGCTTCGTTATCGGCTCGGCGGCAAGCAGAGGGAGTTGACCCTCGGGCGCTATCCCGACGTAACCATCGCCGCCGCCCGCAAGCTCGCAACGGAGAAGCGCGTCGAAGTGCAGCAGGGCGTCGATGTCGCGAGGAAAAAGCAAAAGGCCAAGCTGGACACGGCACGCGAGTGGACATTCAAGCGTCTGGCCGACGACTACCTCACCAGGGCGAGCGAACACCTGGCGGCGCTCACCATCGAGGGCCGGCGGCAGCAATTGCGGGATTACGTCCACGGCCGGATCGGCCATCTGTCCGCGCGCGAGGTATCGCCCGGCGACATCGTGGACATCGTCGAGCGCAGCGGCGCAAAATCGCTGCACGTCGCGCGGCTGGTGCTGATTGCAATCCGCGAAGTGTTCGCGCACGGCGTGGCGCGTCATGTGATCGAGGGCAATCCCTGCGCCCATATCAAGGCAAAGGCCATCATCGGGGCGCCGCCAAGCCGGCGCGCGCGGATCATGCTGACCGACGCGGAACTCGTTGCCATGCTCGCCGAGTTGCCGGAGATCGGCCGACAGAACGAACTCGCCTCGAAAATCCTGCTTGCGACCTGCACCCGCATCGGAGAACTCACCCGCGCGGAATGGAAGCGCGTGAATTTCGAGCGCAAGGAATGGACCATTCCGCCGGAGCACTCCAAGAACAAGAAACAGTTCGTCATACCGCTCACCGAACAAGTCGCCGGATGGTTCATGCAACTACGTGGCCTGGCCTTCGATTCCGCTTTCGTGCTGCCGCTCCGGCAACGCCATCACGGGCGTGAGGGCGATGCGGCCATGGAAGCAACGAGTCTCAATGCCGCCCTCAATCGCCTGCACGACAAGCTGGGCGAGCGCTGCCGGCGCTTCACGCCCCATGACCTTCGCTCAACGGCACGCAGTCACCTGGGCGCCCTCGGTGTGGATGTGCTCATCGCAGAGCGCTGCCTGAATCACTCGCTGGGCGGACTGGTCGCCGTTTATGACAAACACGACTACCTCACCGAACGGCGCAAAGCGCTGGAACTATGGAGCGCCAAGATCGCGGCCCTTGAGAAAGGCGAGGCGTTCAACGTGGTGCCGTTCAAGCGGGCGGCGAACGAATGAAGGAGACAGCGCCGCGCCGCTGGTCAAGCGAGAGATGGCTGATCCGGGACCGGCCGTGTGTTGACAACTGCTATACGCCACCGTAAGATTCGTATATCTGTTGTGTATACGACATAGGAGAGACTCATGCGCGACGCCGCCATCAACCTGCGGGCACGTCCCGAGCAGCGCGATCTGATCGACCAGGCCGCGCAGCTGCTCGGCAAGAACCGCTCCGACTTCATGCTCGAAGCCGCCTGCGACAAGGCGCAATCGGTGCTGCTCGACCAGGTATTTTTCAGTCTGGATGCCGAGAAATTCCGGCGATTCACCAAGCTGCTCGACGCGCCGCCCGCCCGCAATCCGGGGCTTGAGCGCCTCATGGCGGTCAAGGCGCCCTGGGGCAAGAAATCCGCGAAGGCCTGAGCTTGCAACTCAGTCCGCCGGAGCCCTTGACGGCTTCACATCGACTGGATGACTTCGAGTGCGGCGAGGCCGTGCTCGATGACTGGCTCAAGCGCAGGGCATTGGCCAACCAGTCAAGCGGGGCGAGCCGCACCTTTGTCGTCGCCGATCAGGACAGCCGCGTCTGCGGCTACTACGCCATGGCAGCCGGCGCCGTATCGCACCAACTGGCAACAAGCGGCGTTCGCCGCAACATGCCTGATCCTGTTCCTGTCATGGTGCTCGCCCGGCTCGCGGTCGACCGCAGGGCGCAGGGACAGCATCTGGGAGCATCGCTGCTGCAGGACGCTGTCAATCGTGCAGTGGCTGTATCGCAGAACGCGGGCGTAAGAGCCCTTCTCGTGCATGCCCTTCACGAGAAGGCCAAGCAGTTCTACGAGCACTACGGGTTTCAGCCCTCGCCGACGCATCCGATGACGCTCATGCTGCGCTTGAGCAGCGTGAAGCCCTGACAGAATCACGCCTGCGATTCCCGGCCCTTGCCGTCGCGCCAGTTTTCCAGGCCGCCCGGCCATTGCAATTGCGGCGGCAGCCATGCATGCGCGTCGTTACGCCAACTGCCGGCTGCCATCCCGGGCGATCTTCACCCGCCCGGCGATCCACTCGCTCACGTCCGACTCGAGCCAGCCGACCGCGCGCGGCCCGAGCGGCACGGGCTTCGGGAAGACGCCGTCCTTGATGTATTGATAGATCGTGCTGCGCGAAAGTCCCGTGCGTGTCTCGACCTGCTTGCGTCGAAGAAATGCAGGCTCCCGCTGGATAGTCTGGGCCATGGTCGTCACCTCGCGGCTGGTTATGGAAGATGGCAACATCCTTCCATGCGGGGCGGTCGTTGTCGGCCCGAATCGAAGCTTCGTTGAAGCCACGAAAACGCTTGACGGCGTAAATTACGGCGGACGTAGCCAGGTGGGATTGGCGCTCTACGTCCGGGAGGCTCCGGTCCTGCTTTCCGACTACCTCACGACGTGCGGGCGTTGACGTTCATCGATCGCGCACTTCCATGGCCAGATGGAAACTCAACTCGTTTACCACCGCCTCGGGCAGTGGAAGCCCTCGTTCGGCATCCGGCCTGACAAGGCGAGCGACTTCCTCCTGCCCCATCACGACGCGGAACCAACGTTCCCGATCCAGCATGACGCGGTATTGACGCTCATCGGCTGCGCCAGCGAGGTAAGGCAGATATACGGCGATGGGTTGCCGACCCTCTGCCTTACAACCCAGTCGATCTATCCGACCCGTTCGCTGCTCGATCGTGCTGGGATTCCACGCAAGATCGTGATGAATGACATGGCGGCAGAAACGCTGAAGGTCCACGCCCTCGCCCATGACTTCACTGCACACAAAGATATCCGGAAAGAACGGCGTATTGAATGCCCGCATGAGCCTTGACCGCGCATCGCGTTTCG
Source organism: Burkholderiales bacterium (assembly GCA_049651845.1). Taxonomy (GTDB): domain Bacteria; phylum Pseudomonadota; class Gammaproteobacteria; order Burkholderiales; family SG8-39; genus RBG-16-66-20. The sequence goes on from JBASCW010000063.1 coordinate 19,519, forward strand.
TTCTGCCCGTCGCCACCTGCACGTTCGCAAGTGTGGAAGTCTTTGCGCCTTCCTCGATCTCGGATTCCTGGTGTTCATCGTCGTCCACGCGGATGCCTCGTGTCTGGGTGCGCTCGGCGGCCTCCGTGAAAAGCTTGCGCTCGTCGGTTGAGCACCGCTCGGTCAGAAATTCGACGAAGTCGTCAAACTTACGTCTCCATGTAACGCCCGAGGCGTCCGCACGGTCCAGCATTCGTGCGACCGCTTCGGCGGGACTGAGGCGGTCCACTTCTTCCAGCGGGAAACAGCGCACCAGCGTTGTCGCCACCCGCAGGAACCGTCGCATGATGTCCAGGAGCAGTTCCTGCTCAACGTCGGTCATCCGAGCCTTGGCGAACGCCGCCGAGCGGGCCGCGAGTATTTCCTTGAGCGCCGTATCGACGGCACGGCGTCCGGGTGACTTGGTGTCGTCGAAGAACCTTCGCTGAACCCTCTCGATCAGCCGGTCAACGTCGCCCTGTTTCATCTCCCGTCCGGCCGCCTGGAACTGCTCCTGCACAGCGGACATGAGGCGCCGTTCAATTTCCCTGCTGATGTGAACGCGCAAGGCCTGGCAAGTCCGTCGATAGAAAGCAAAGACGAGCACCTTCTCCCCGGTCTCCCAAAGGTCAACCGCGCGCTTCACGGTCGCCGATACCTTCGGATGAGCGGACCCGCTCGCCCCCTCCATAGCACTGTCGAACTCGCTCAAGTACCACGCCGCGTGAGACAGGTCGATAACCTGCTCCCGTGGTTCGTCTTCCTCGTCCCGATCCAAGTCGCGATTCTTACGCGTGTATCGGAAGGCCTCGTACGACGAGCTGAGCGCCTCGCCCAACAGGTCTTGAACGCTCCCTGTTGCGCTCCGCGCGGCAAGAAAGAACGGCAGCAGCTGCACGGGCGGGATCGGCAATCCGCTGGAGACCGCGTGTCCGAGTATCGACGCACCGTCGATCCGCTGGCGACGCGCGATCGTGGTATCGGCCCAGCAGGCGCCCTTGTTATGCCGCAGCACCCACGGCGCGAGGGCCGCCGCCGCGGCATCCCGTGATCGCTTTGCACCGTCAAACGCTTCAACCATTGCGCGCACTCGATACGGCATCGAATCCCGGTCCGCCTGGCGCACACACTCCCACCAAGCATCCATCTGCCCTTCAATGTCCTCCTCGCGGAGTCGGCACCAGCTTCGTTGAAACGCGATGGCCGTACGTTGGCTGCTGTCGAGGAGCGTGCCGAGGTTTTCCATCCGTTGCTTGGTTGCCGTGAGCGTTCCCAGCTCGTCCTCCTCCCAGCGCACATCGCCGAACCGCTCGAGGACGCGAACCAATTCGTGATGCCCCAGCTGAAACGGCGTCGCCGTCAGAAAGAGCATGCGGTCGAACGCATGCGCCATGGCGCCGTCGCCGGTGCGCATGTCCCGTTCGAGGTCCGGGGACTGAAGCTGCCTCGCGAGCGCGGTGGCGGGATTCTTCAGGTGATGCGCTTCGTCCATGACGAGGAGGGGCGATCGCCACCGGGCCTGGGCGAGAAGCTGGTTCCACAAGCGGTCCTCTACCTTGCGCAATGCATCGCGGGCTTGCCCCAGACGCTCGCTGACCCGCTCATCCCCGCCGCGCGCGCGAACGGGCATCTCTTTCAGGGCGTCCGCAAGCTCCCTGAGTTCGACGCGGCCAAGACTACGCACGACGGACTTCGGCACGGGTTCATCGGTGAGTCGCCGTTTCTCGTCCTGCACAGCCTGGTTGTAGATGTCTTTCCAGGCACGGGGATCCGTCCTGAGCAAGTGTTGCCACAGCTCATCGCCCCAGTCGTGCGCCTTTTCCTCACCGATCGCCCAGAGAAGTTCGCCGAGGAATCGGTGGATCTGGTCCTTCACCTTGATGAGCCGGCCGGCATTTCCCCGACCGTGCCGCCGCAGCGCCTCTCCTATCAGCGCGAGCCGCACCCACTTGTCGGTTTGGCGGCGGCCCATCGCACCATGCGCCATGAAAATAAGGTGGCAGCGGTTCTTCGGCGCATCGTCCAGAAGCTTCATGAGATCGATGCTGTGGCGTGCGATACCGAATCGCACGACCGCGGGGTCGCGGAACCCCCCGGGCGTTGCCTCCTCGCGCCGCACCGGGCGGCGATTCGCGAGGTACAGATCGCAGAAGGTCCTCAGATCCTGTTCCCACTTGTCGACCAGATTGGCAGGGACCATCAGGATGACCGGCCCGCGCGCGCTGCGCATCGCCACGCTGTACGCAATGGCGAGCGCGACGAAGGTCTTGCCCATGCCGACTTCATCGGCAAGGATCACGCCGGGCTGACGCCGCAGCCTCGCCAGCAGCGTCTCTACTTCGCGGCGCTGGCGTTTCTGGTCGGCCACGGGCACACGTTCGTTGAGCCGCGTCCCCAGTAACAACTCGGGCGGCGGAACGTAGAGATCGTTCAACTGACGCATCGCTCGACCACTCTGTCCCAGAACCGGCTCATGTCCGCGGATACCAGAGACCGCTGCGTCTCCACGTGTTCTCGCAGTTTCACGGCAAGCTCGCTCAGAAATGCCTGGTAGGTTTTCCCGAACTCCGCCTTGGGCAGCATGCCCTCGATCGCCTGATAGTCCACCTCCCGCAGCATGATCAGGAAATCGGCCAACGTGAGCAGCGCTTCGTCTGCCCGCGGGCCGGCGCCCAGGAACTCACGCACGTAAAGCTCCGCCAGCGGCTCGATCCCGACCAGGCCGCGCAACCGCCATTCCAGCGCCTGACTTCCCCAGACCGGGCGCTGAAGGTTCGCCCGCAACTGCGCGAATACGCGGGCCCTGTTGCGAATGCGGTGCAGAAACGTCTCCTGCAGGTTGTACCGCCGCAGGGGATCCAGATCGATCGGCGTGGCGGAGTCGAGATCGCCGTCAAAACCCTCCGGCATCATCTGGCGCCTCGCCCACGTACGGAACGCGGCGCTCGGATCGGTGGCCGCGAGGATCTGAAGCATATCGTCCGCCGACATCTCATCGAGCTGCGCCGGCCTGGGCAGCGCGCGGCCATCCTCGACATTCAGCGGCATGAAAGCACTCTCGTCGCCCCACCTCACTTCGAGCTTGTCCGGCGGCTGCGGCTGGCTCCAGGCGAGTTCTGCCACCGCTTGACCGCCCGAAGCGCGCCACGCGGCAGCCGTGAGAAGCTCTTGCGACGGGCGAGCGCAGGCAAGAATCTGCCAGTCCGGCGGGAGTTGTTCGGGCGCAAGCCCCAGGACGATCCGGCGAACCTCTCCAGCGCGGTACGTCGCCGACAGAAATCCCTCGGGCAGCCTCGGTGTCCCCTGACTCTCCTCATCGTCTTCCGGCCGCGCGCCGAGCCATTCCGCGGCAGCGGGATCGATTACCTCGTCCATCTCAGGCCACACGGATTCGAGCGCGCTGATTTCCCGGCTGTAAGCCACGCGATCGACCACAGTGAGCAGATTCGCCTCGGCATTTCGCGGATAGTTGCTTACGCCCATCCCGGCGACGGTAAGGTTGGACGACCCGATCATCAATGCCGAGTATTGGCCCGTCGCGAGCGCCAGCATCTTGGCGTGCCACTGGCGCCGGTTCCTGTCACCGTCGTGGTCCGGGAGCATCTCGATGTGAACGTTTCCTTGGTACGCTGGCGGAGTCGTGAGAAGCGCCTTCGGGGCCGCGAGCCTCGGCACTGCACGCCCGTCGTTGTTGCGGATTGCCGGAACGCAAAACCACAACTCACGCTTGCTTCCTCTTGCCATCAGCTTGCAAAGAGCAGCGGCCACGCGACTCGATTCCGCTTCCACGTCGAAGAATGGCGAGGCTGCCCAAATTTCCTCGGGCGAGCCACCCCGCTTTCTGCAAGCTCCGACCGCTTCGTCGAGGCTGCTGCGCGCACCGCTTCCGCGCGCGACCGGCGGCATGGTGCATACCAGGGTCTGGTGAACTGCCGAGCGGCGTCCCGGCGCTTTCCACCCACCGGTGCGCTTCTCCACTTGATCCAGAAAGGTCTCCGCGCGCTGAATCACGTGGGGGCGTGCGTCCGCGCCCGGCACCAGCACAAGCAATCCCCGGAGAAAGTCGATTGCCTCTTGCAGGATAGTCAGAGCGGCCGCCTGTGGCGTCAAGTCAACCGCCCCGGCCACCTCGTAGTTGGTCCGGTATCCCGGTTCGGAGAGGTTAGCGGATGCCACGATGACACGGACGTGCCGGCTCCAGACGAGCAGACTCAGTTTCGCGTGTTGCTTGCCGGCACGGATGCGAACCGGCAACACGTCCCAGCGCAGCGAATGCTCTACCCCCGCCATGGTGTAGTCCGCCAGCACGCCCGCATAGACGCTCCCCAGCCTGCTCTCGCGTTCGAGCAGAAACGCCAGGTCCTCCCGGTTCGGTTCAGACTCGATTCCCAGGAAACGGGCAAGACACTGCTCGTCGAAAAGACCAGGATCGAACGTATACGTAGTCGCGAGGCAGCCAATCGGCTCGCCCGCATCCTGCGGGGGCCGCCACAGGTCGAGCATGGCTCCGCTGACCGTTCTCTTCTTCCCGTTCATGACAGGTCGGCCTTGAACCGGCGGATCGGCCAACCGCGATAGTCGTGCAGATACCGATCGAGTTGCAATTCGGGCCGTGGCTGGCGGTACGCGAGCCGGATGAAGATCCGGCCACCGCCCAGTGGGTCGAACCAGGCGCGCTTGTCGCCCTTCTTCTTCTGCACGTCCACGTGGTGATCGCAAAGGGCGAGTGCACACGCCTCCGCGCTCATCGGTTCGGCGAAAACCCTGAATCGCTCGGTGAAGATAGTCGGAAGCGGAACGCCGGCAGCCGTCACCTGACCCAAGGCCTCGTGCGCTGCTGCGAACCGGTCATGCAGATTCGTCGCGCATCGGACGAAATCCGCGTCCTTGGCGATCGAGGCAACGACGAATCCCTGAATGTCCGAGCGCCCCGCCTCGGCTCTCAGCACATCGAATGCGTCCTGCAGCCGCCGGGCGACCGCCTCATACGCACGAATCGCCCTCAGGAGCGGTCCATAGCCGGGCTCGACTGCTTCGAGCCGATCATGCAAGCGCTCTTCCGTGAAATCACTGTCCTGGAACTCATCCTGCAGCTTCCAGAGTGCGGGGAAGGCCCCGAGATTCCGCACCTCCGCCCCGAGGAGAAGATTCTTCAGGAATCGCCGTTCGCGCACCTTGCAGGTTGCCGGCGCGAACGCATCCGCCAGTTCGACCCAACCCTTCTCTCCCCAACCGGACTTCAAACGGGGCGGGTTCTCGGCCAAACCGCGCTGCACCGCCGCGGTCCAACCCGCTAGCACGGACTTTGCGCCCCGAAGGCCGTCCAGACCTCGATCTCGAGCCCAGGCGTCGGCGAGTTCTTCGGCATTCGGCCCAGGGTCGAGATGAACGTCCACCAGCCCGAGATGCGCTGCCAAGCGCTTGTAGACCCCGTGAAAGCCGAAGATTCGAGGCGTCTTCAAATAGCTCGCGGCGTCCAGATACCCATGTCTCTCCAGCGCGCGCCGAGTAACGAGCGTACCCGGAACACCCCATAGCGACGGATCATCGCTCTTCGTCCGAATCAGAGACTCGACCACGAGCCACTCCCACACGAGGTAGGGCGAGGTGTCCCGGAAGGCGGGATCATCCTCAAGCCCCTCGGTCACTAGCGCGCCGACAGCCATAGCGGTGAGAAAGCGAATGCGCTGCATGCGCTCGCGCACGGCGGGTACGAGTTGAACGGCGAGTTGATCGGCGATCTGATACAAGCCGAGTGGATCGAGCGTTCCCTCGCTCGTTCCGGGCGGGTCGTAGCTTGTCAGAAACGGGAAGTCGATGGCCACAGAACCAGAGCTACCTACCCGCGCGATTGCCCGGCCGCGCTGCCGCCAAGTCCCTCATCTCACGCGGCCACTTTCATGGATGATTTATCGTTCTTGACTACGCCACCGCTTCACGATGGCGTCCACGTCGAGGTCCGTCGGGCCGTCTTTCCACTTTGTGTAGAAATCGACATCATCGCTGTTGGGGGTCGGGTTGGGTCTGTCGAACTGAAGTCGCGTCGGGAGTGGGACGGCCTCCCCGAGGACCAATGCTTCGCCCCGTCCCAATCCCGCAAGGACGCTGACTAAATCTCCCTCGCTCTCGGGAACAAGGCTGCGAACGTAGGCTTGATCATCGGGGTTTGTGATCCGCAGACAGATGAACGTCCCGCATTGGGCGAGGACTGTTTCGGAGACTTCGTGAGGCCGCTGGCTGACCACCGCCAAACCAACGCCGTACTTGCGGCCCTCCTTCGCGATGCGCTCCATCGACTTGCGCGAACCCGCGAACTGACTTTCGCTCGCGCGAGGAATGTAGGCGTGCGCCTCCTCGCACATCAGGAGAATGGGGAACTCTCGGTACTTTGGGTTCCAGTAGTTGAACTCGAACGCCAAGCGGCCAATCTGTGCAGCTACCGTGGGGCGTACATCGAATGGCACCGATGATAGGTCGATCACTGTGACCGCTGCCTTCTGCGCACCAAGCCCAACGAAATCGCGCAACATCGCTGACAGTGACGCCGAACTGTTGCGCTTGATCGGCTTCAGAAGGAAGTCGTACCTCGTGTCATTGAGCTTACTTTCGATCCGCATGAGGAAGCGATCGAAGTCGCCGAACATCGGCCCCTGTCGGTTGCCCACGCGCTCGACATTTTTTTCTCGCACCTTACTGATAACGTCGTCCAAGGAGAAGTAAATAGGCGTGTCAACCGTCACTCGCGGCAGACCGAGCGCCGGGATTGCCGAGCTATTCTCTCTCTGGCGCCCCTCAAAGAGACAATCCCGGAAGAATGCCGTCTGGTTGGTGGCCTCCCGCTCACTGTGTTCAATCAACAGATCACAGAGTTCTGCGTACGTCATTAGCCAGTACGGGATCTCCAACTCCCTCGCGTCAACATGTCGGACAATCGTCTCCGCGAAGGCGTAGTGGCGGTTCCCATCCTCCCGCTTCCAGCAGTACTCCCCATGCAAGTCCAAAATGATGATATGGGCGCGGGGCATGACGGCGACCGTGCGCTGTACCAAGGCAGCGACCGTCCAAGACTTGCCCGATCCGGTTTGCCCAAGAATCGCGAAGTGACGCCCGAATAGGTTGGAGGGGTCGAGACAAACTTTGAGCGACGGATGAGTCGCCACCGTCCCTACGGAGAAGCCCTTCGACTGAAAGCGCTCGAACATCTTGCCGACTTCCGCCGAGCCGACTGCGTGAACTTCAGCCCCGGTTGTCGGATACCGACCAACCCCACGGTCAAACTGCCCATCGGCATGGATGGAGCCGATCGGCGTAAGCCGCGCGATCCGCTTGGCGAAAGGCAATCGCGCGGTGTCCTCGCCTGGCGTCTCGATGGTCGGCGCGGCCAGCGCCTCCTGCTCCGTCATGCGGGTGACGATAGCCACAATGTTCACATCGTTCTGCCGGATGGCGACGTATGAGCCGATCTGTCCTACAAGAATGTCCTCGTCACCAATCGTGACGGTTGGCGCGCGTCCCTGATCGTCTTCGACGAGTGAGGCCGTGAGCTGATTCCCCTGAACATCGACGACGTATCCGATCACGGTTTTGGCGGGTTGCGGCATCGGTCATACCTCCTTGGCGAGACGCTCGAAGCTCCAAAGGTCGGTATGTCCCGGCCCTGTTGTGCCCTTCAGAGAGCACTGCGTCTCGGCTACTACGATTACATTGGTCTTGGGACTCCATCGATTCCATGCGGTCACACTAAGGGCCTTGGTGAAGATCAGTACCGTGAAGTCGGTTCGGGCAAGCGCAGCTTCAATGACCGCATTTACGTGCTCATCGGCGAACCCGTACCCAATGCAGACGAGCCGGTTGATGGGTGCGGCGTTGTGCCCCAAGCAACCGCGAAACGTAGACCATAACGCGGAGTACGGTGGGTTGACCGTATCCGCCGCCTTCCTGCGTTGCGGCGGAACCATTAGCCTCTTTGTCCCTGCCGGCGGTCCCGCGCCGAACCCGCACCGGCGAACGCCGTTGGTCGGGCATTCGTACCAACCGAGCGATCCATGGAGCTTCAGGAGGTGGATGGGCTTCACGGTCTCGTCGAACTGCCTACTCCTGTGCGTCCCGCGGATTCGCCCAATTCGTTCCTCAAATACTGCCGGATCGAAGTACGAATGCTCCGCGCCTAGGTAGCCGTCGATCACCCGCACCCGAACATGTGCCGCCGCCCGCTCGATGAGCGGGTCGTAGTTCAGGCTAAACACTTTCACACACGGGTCCGCGTGTTGCGCGATTCGCCTGACAAACTCCCCGTGCAAATCGAGCGGCGGAGTCTTGGCCATGAACAGTTCCGCCAGCGCGGCCGTTACCAAGTGTCGATATGGGGTATCGGTTGCACCGCCATCGTCCAATAGGTCCAAGGCATGCTCAATTCCATTTGCGCCGCCGTCGAGCTTCGCCTGAATGTCATCACGTTTCCCGGTATCCGCGATCGAGCCCTTAATGAGATCCCAAAGTTGGAACGCAAATGGGTAGCCGTTCCCGTTGAGATACGAGGAACCTGCCCCGAGGAGATAGCCGACGCGCTGCGACTTGAGTTGTTGGGTTACCTTCGCCTCAAGCGCTGTAGTGAAGTCGGATGCTGCGACCATGCGTCGCTACGCCTACCGCTGCAACCGGTGGCTATGCCGCGCGGCGTTCATCGACCGATCCGTACGTTGTGACCAGAAATCGGTGCAGTTCGCACATGTTCTTGTATTCAGGATGAGCCGCAAAGGAGCCAAGATCGAATCCCAAGCAGATCTCGATGTCCCTCTGCGAGAGGTAGTTGCCGTGGATCAGGACTTCGCGGATCTGGTCGGCGGGATCAGGATACTCGCGTTCGTCGGGGTCGTGGTTCTGGACCAGGAACTCACGGTAGCAGTGCACGATGACCGGCTTCGAGTGGCTCTGAATCTCCTCCACTACGCGGAGGATCTCAGTAATCTTGGTGTCGATCGCCGCCTGCGTGCTGAAGAAAATGTTGCCGTTGGGGTGGGCAGTGTCGTTGCGATCGTCCACCAGCTTGGCGTAAGTACCGATCTTGCTGTTGTCGCAGTCGATGAGCTTGAGGACGCGCAGGATGCTGCGCTCGTTCACCGCGCTGAAGACGAAGGGCGAGGTCGCTTCGAGGAGGCTCTTTTCAACGTCCTTGCCGAACCCGATGAGGCCCATCGCGAAGTCCTTGGGCACGGTCTGCTTGATCTGCCAGATGTTGAAATAGACGAAGCTCATGGTGAGCATGTGATACGCGAGGAAGGCGAACTGGTACTTGCCATGCGTGTAGTTCGTCTCGAAGGCGTCCCAGAGGAACTCGACGTATTCCTGTTCCTTCGGGCTCTTGAAGGAGAGCGGTAGGTAGTTGCCCAGTTCGGCGGCTTCTTCCATCGTGGCTTGTTCAGAAACGGAATCCAAAGAGGCCGCCGTCTTCCTTGGCATCGGTCAGCGCGACAGGCAGCACATGTTTCCGGAGGTCGAAGCCGTCAATCTTCTCCTTGAAAGCATCGTCTTCGTTCATCGTAACGATGTATTGAAAGCCCAATTCTTCCGCGGTTTCGGTCCCGACCTTCAAGGCGCTGACAACTTGGCGGCCATCGACGCCATCGAAGAGGTGGCTGTCGTGGACCAAGAATCCGGGGCCTATGCCACGCTTGGCGCAGAGACGCATGAGCATCATGTCGAAGCAGAAAATCTGCATGTTCTTGATGCCCTTGCTACGGGAACCCTGCATGGGAAACTGGAAGATCGGGCCATTGGAGGTTTCCTCCACAGTCATGCTGCCGGCAGACTCGTAGAGTCGCTTCGATGTCTCCTCAAACGCGAGAATGGCCTCCGACAAGCGAGTCTTCTGCTCGGCGAAATCGCGCCGCAGGCGCAGAGTCAGGCGGTTTCGCTCGATCTCTAACTCGTTCTTGGTCCCCTCCAACTGCTCCGCCGCCTCGAAACGTTGGCGCAGCGACTCAACCTCCGCCTCCCTGCGTCCTGCTTCCCCTTGCAGTCTGGAAAACTGATCCAGTGCACCGTGGCTCTGCAGGATACCCATCACGGCAGCGCGCCGTTCGTCGTGTCGACGTTTCTCCTGCTCGCGCGCGGCGACGCGTTGTCTGGCCGTGTCCAACTCTCCGGCGAGGTAATCGCGCCGGTTCCGGATGACGGATTCGTGAAAACTCCGCACGTCCTCGTAGCGCTTGATGGCGACGCCGGGCAAGGCTACGCCCGCTTCCGCGTAGATGCTCTCCAGCTCCGCAAGCGGTGGCGGTGCTTCGGCCTGCATCGCGCGATCCAAGTCTCGGATCGCCGCCGCGTCGATCACATTGGCGTTCGAGAGATCATTGATTGTGCGGGTGAGCTGATCCGCTTCCGCCTCCATTTCCTCGTATTGAGGCAAAACACGGAACGCGGCGACTTGAGATCTAAGCTCATTCAGTCGAGCCTCGGCCACGGTCAGCTGGGTACGCAGATCAGCCGCCTTCCCGATAATACTGCCGAAGGCGCCGGCACCTGCCGCCTTCTTTAGTTCGATCAAGGTCTTTTCCCGATCCCGTACTTTCTGCCAGTCGCTAGCAATCTTCCAATCCAGTCCAAGCAGGTAAAGCAAAGCTACCTGATAGTCGCCCGCTTGCTGCATGGTTGACTGCTTCTCGGGAGTGGTGAACGCCCCGCTGAGTTGCCGGCGCACGACGTAGGCGAAGAGGGAACGGAATGTTGGGGCACGTCCATCACTCTCCGGAACGTGGTGCAACCCAAACATTTTCTCGCCAAGCAGTTCCACCCACTCCGAGTTGGAGAGGCTGGTCTTCCCTTTCAGAAAGCTGGCACCCTCTACATGAACTTTTGACTTCTGATGGCCTGAGCGCTCCACGAGCACTTTTTCTCCACCGAGATTGAACTCCATGCCGAAGGTTTCATTGGCGAGCGCCGCCGAGCGGACAAGGGAATCCTTCCCGGGATCCGAACCGGTTAAGAAATGTACGATCTCGATTAAGCTGGTCTTGCCCGCTCGGTTTCGGGTCTGCTTATCGCTGGCGCCCGCCTCCTTCTGCGCGATCAGCACGTTCAGGCCGGACTTGAACTCAAGCGCCTTGAAAGTCGGAAGACTACTGAAAATGCGGTGGATCATGACGCTTTCCGACTCAGAAGACCTTCGTGAAGCTCGATAGCTCCGATCATAAAGAGCAGATCGAGAGCAAGAACAAATCCGTCGTAGCGGAGGGGCGATGTTCCCTTCAGTTTTTTGTCATCTTGGCGCGGCAGTTCTTCCCAAAGCGCGGAAACCGTCTTCGACCGGGACAAGTGTTGCAATATGCGTGCCCCGACCGAGAGGAGGGCGCGGTCCTGTGAAAGATGCTTGGATGGCAGAATCATGATGCTGGTTTCCGCGGTGCTTCGAAGATGTCGCAGCGTTCAAAGTAATAGGCGATCACGGTCAACACCGCCAATTCGTGCTCGGGTGATCCTCGCCCGTCACCACCTGCCCAGGCCTGAATCTCAGCGAAGAGATCATTGGGTCGAAAGCCCCTGCGCAACTCCAGGTATCTTGCCTTGAAGGATTCCGCGATGCGCTCGCCGAGCGCTTCGTCGTGCCATTGCCTGAAAAACGCCTCTACCAGCGGCGCCTTCGCCATTCCAGCCTTCAGCAGCGTCGCGACGCTTTCAGATAAGGCGTTCGCCTCGATCTTCCCCATGGGGACATCTTTCACCTCTTGCGATATCGGCGCGGCCCGGCCGGCGATGGTTTCAAGCACGACCTGCAAGTCGGCGAAACCCAACCTCAGCTTGGTCTCGTCCGATAGCGCGGCCGATCCAAACCATGATTGCAAATCGTTCGGTGCCAACTGGCGGAAAATCACGCGGAATTCTTCCAACCCCCACGGTTCCAAAGTGATTCCAGGATTCGCCTTTTCAAAGTCGAGAATGGCGGATTGCACATGCGGCGGCAAACCATCCACGGCGTTGTGTGCGAAGACCCATTTGTCGAAATGCTGACCCCAGTGCTCCTTGGCACCTTCAAAATCCTCCTGAATCTTCTGAATGGCTTTGGCCTCGCTCATCTCGTTCGGGGCATACACCTGAAAAAGTCTCCGCTCTGATTTGAGGAAGCCGTCGTTCTTGCGGTCTCCCCGGTTGCCCCAGGGGCGGCAGGCCATGAAATCCGCTTTGTAGGCAAATCCCATCAGCTTCTCGAAAAAATCCTGAAACGCATCTCCCTTCGCTCGGAGGAAAGCGTTCTCGAACTTCTGCTCGTAGTAGGCCTGCTGAAGGTTCATGACCTATAACTCTCTCCGTCGGGCTCATCCTCGCCCCAAACGCGGGCGAGGGTGGCTTGGATCTTTTTTTCAAAGCGTGCCATCAGTTCGCGGTTGGCAGCGACCAGCGCTTGCTCGGCTTCGATCTCGGCTACGATGGCTTGTTGCGTGGCGAGGGACGGGAGGGGGATTTCCGTCTCGAACAGTTGTGTGCGGTTGATCTTGGGAATGCTGGCGCGCTCGTAGTAGCCACGAATGCGCTCGTTGAACGTGTCCGAAAGCATGTAGGTCGCGAGATAAGTGATCAGGACTTTGGAGCTATCGGGCAGCAGGGGATACATGTCGGAGCTGCAATAGCCGCGCAAATCAACAACGGTCAGCTTGTTGAGGTAAGGACGAATCTTGCTGTAGAGCAGGCGCTCACCGGTGAATTCATAAACCGGTCCATTCACTCGCTGGCTCTGGGCTGTCTCCGTCTTCAGCAGCTTGCCAGTGTTTGATTCGATGCTGTCGGCACCGAAGTAAGGGAGTGCGAGGTCAACGTCGGTTGTAATTGTTCCACCGAGCGAGCAAATTTCTCCGAGCGGCACCACCGGCCAGTCGGGATGGATGGGGATGTGGGGGCGGTAGTGGTCGAGGACGGCGCGGGCGCCGTCGATGACTTTCTGGTAGCCCTCTATCTCCGCCACGATCTCCTTCTGCACCTCCAGCGGCGGCAGGGGAATTTGCAGTTCGCAGAACTTCGACTTTGAGATTTCGGCAAACGTCCCTCCCGTCGCCCATGCTTGCATCGTTGGCACGAGTCTAGTGAGTGCCAACGCGACGTACTCCGGCACCGCCCGCTCCGGATCTTCGATCACGACATTCTTGAAGCCCTGATTCGTTGCTATTGGAATCCGGTTGATTGCTATGCGCCCGATGGTCGCCCGCGTCGATACGATCACCGAGTTTGCCGGGATTATCTTTGCAGAGGACTCGCGCAGACCCTTCTCCGAAATGGTCCGCTTGGTCGAAGTGATTTGGGAGATGAAGTTCAATGCGGGAAGATCGACCAGAGTCGCCCAAGGAATGCCGCCGCCCCAATACTCCTCGACTTCGGACTTCGGTGTACCTCCGCTTTCGACGCGGAACAGACCACCTTCACCGAGGGACACAATCGGGAAAGCATGATTGCTAGCGGTCCCCTCCCGATACCTCTCGGCGCTCAGGTTGTAGTCGCCGTTCGCGGCGATCTTCTCTTTCGCTACGATCAGGCCGAGTGCAGGCTGGAAGTCCTCAACGGATTCGCGGGCGCGCAGGCGACGCAGGTACTCGGCAATCTCGGCACGAACCTGTGGCAGGTCGTTCTTCTCAATCTCGCGGCGCTGGGCGCCTAGACCGAAGCCGTCATTCTCGATCTTGAAGAATCCGATCGTCTGCGCCTGCCGTACGAGAGACTTGTCGAGGATGAGGATGCACGTCTTTACCCCGGAGTACGGATTGAAGACGCCCGCCGGCAGCGACACGACTGCGACGAGGTACTCATCCACCAACATCTTGCGCAGTTGGGTGTAGGCGGTCTGGCTCTGGAAGATGATGCCTTCGGGCACGATGATGCCGGCGCGGCCCTGGGGCGTGAGATGTTCGGCCATGTAGTCCACGAACAGCACTTCGCTGCGCTTGGACTGCACCGAAAAGCGGTTGTGCGGCTTGATACCGCCTTTCGGCGACATGAAGGGCGGGTTCGCAAGGATGACGTCGGCGTATTCGTTCCACTTGTCCTGCGAGGTGAGCGTGTCGTATTCGGCGATGTGGGGGTCGGTGAAGCCGTGGAGGTACAGGTTCACCAGCGACAGGCGCACCATGTCGGGTGAGATGTCGTAGCCCTTGAAGTTCTGCGCCAGCCGCCCCTTGTCGTCGGGCGTGAGCGTGCTGTGGCCTTTGGCGTCGGTGTTGGCTTTGAGGATGTGCTTCCAGGACGAGATCAGGAACCCGGCGGTGCCGCAGGCGGGGTCGAGCACGGTCTCGGTCTTTTTCGGGTCGATGACGGCGACAATAAAGTCGATGATGTGGCGCGGCGTGCGGAACTGGCCGGCGTCGCCCTGCGAGCCCAGCACGGAGAGCAGGTACTCGAAGGCGTCGCCCAGGCGCTCGGAGTGGTCGTACTCGAACTCGTCGATGATCTTCAGGAAGGCGCGCAGGGTTTCCGGATCGCGGTACGGCAGATAGGCGTTCTTGAAGATGTCGCGAAAGAGCGGCGGGATGCCAGAGTTCTCCGGCATCTTGGCGATAGCCTCGGCGTAGAGGTTCAGCGTTTCGTGGCCGCCAAGGCCCGAGCGCATCAGCTTGGCCCAGCCGTAGCGCGCGAAGCCGCCGGCGAAGAACTTGCGCTTGCCGCCCAGCTCCTCGGCCTCGGCGTCCATGTCGTCCATGAACTTGTAGATCAGCGCGATGGTGATCTGCTCGACCTGGCTCTTGGGGTCGGGCACCTTGCCCACGAGGATGTCGCGGGCGGTGTCGATGCGGCGTTTGGTATCGGTGTCGAGCATGTTTTCTTCTTAGGCTGAAAATTGGTTCAAGGAGACGTAATCCTTGATGTATTCCGGGACGAGCGTTCGGTACTTCGCCGGCACCGCCTTGAAGTCCCGGGTGGAAAACATCGGATGGGTTGCGAGCACGGTGAAGTCCTTGCTATCGATGATGTGGCGCACCTGGTCGCTGGTGACGTAGGCCTTGAAAAAGGTCTTGATGGCGGGGATGGCCCCGGCCTCCTCGGGCTTGAAGTCGGCGACGAACTTGACGAACTCCTCCTCCAGCAATTCATCTTTCGACTTGAAGCGCGGAATCAGACCGAAGACCTTCTCCAGGATCTCGCGCAGCGTCAGGCGACGGTCCACGGCGGCGGCTTTGCGCAGCTTGTCGAGGGTGTAGTAATCCTCGGGCTTGTCGAAAACCTCGCGGTTCACGTAGTCGATCACGCGGTCCCATTGCCCGGCCTCGACCGCCTTGGCGATAGTCTCGTTCTCGCGCACCTTGTCCTCGAAGCGTTCGAAGAACATGCGATCGATCTTCATGCCCGCAGCCGTGATTTCCTCGACGCGCATCGACGCAAGAATGTCGGCGCCGAGGTGTTCGTAGGTACCGCCAATGACCACCGGACCATCGCCTCCCTCGCCGCCCTTCCCTGTGGGCCGGGGCAACTTCAGCACTTCGTCGTAGTTGAACTCCTTCTCGAAATATTCGCAGTTGGCGAAGAAATCGAAAAGCTTGTACGCGGTCTTTGATGGCTTCTGAACGCCCGCCTTGACGCTCTCGTCGAAGACCTGCTCCAGGAAGTTGTGCCTGCGGGTGCCGCGGCCCTTGATTTGGATGAAGTCCGTTGGCGAGAAGATCGGACGGAAGAGGCCGAGGTTGAGGATGTCCGTGCAGTCGTAGCCGGTCGTCATCATGCCGACCGTGACGCACACCCGTGCCTTGCTGGTCTTGTAGGCGGTGATGAAGTTGCCCGAACCGAGCAGGTTGTTGTTGCTGAAATTGATGGTGAACTGCTGAGCATCGGGAATCTGGGAGGTGACTTGGACGGCGAAGTCCGACTGGTATTTGCCAGGAAACATGCGGTCTGCCATCTGGTTGAGAATCTGCGCCAGCTTGGCGGCGTGGTTCTGGCTGACCGCGAAGATGATCGATTTGCCGATCTCGCCGCTGACCGGATCGCGCAGGGCGTTCTCGAGAAACGTCTTGCAGAGGAGCTGGTTCGTGGCTTCTGCGAAGAAGCGCTTCTCGAACTCGCGCTGCTTGAAGGCTTCCTCACGATCCTCGCCGGTATCGTCCTTGAACGAGACGACGAAACCCTCCTCCGAGAGCAGCTCTGTGGTGATCTCGGTGCGCGCATCCACCACCGTCGGATTGACCAAGTAGCCATCCTTCACGCCGTCGAGCAGAGAGTAGCGGAAGGTCGGCTGGCTGTTTTCGCAGCCAAAGGTGCGATAGGTGTCCAGCAGGAGGCGACGCTCGGCCTCGCGCGGATCGCGGGTACCAGGTTTCGAGCTGTCGAACCGGCGGAGGTAGTCACGCGGCGTCGCGGTCAGGCCGAGCTTGTAGCCGATGAAATAGTCGAATACCGCGCGGGCGTTGCCGCCGATTGAGCGATGCGCTTCGTCGGAGATGACGAGGTCGAAATCGGTCGGGGAGAAGAGCTTCTGGTACTTGTTGTTGAAGAGCAGGGACTGCACAGTGGTGACGACGATCTCCGCGCGGCGCCAGTCGTCCCGGTTCTCCTTGTAGATGACCGTCGTGAAATCGGCGGATAGCAGCGCAACGAGAGCCTTCCTGGCTTGCTCCTCCAGTTCCAAACGATCCACGAGGAACAGCACACGGCTGGCGTTGCCGGAGCGAAGGAAGAGCTTGATGATTGCTGCGGCAGTAAGCGTCTTGCCGGTGCCCGTGGCCATCTCGAACAGGAAGCGGTCCTTGCCCGCATCGACAGCGGCCTGAAGACCGTGGATGGCTTTCAGTTGATAGGGCCGCAAAAAGCGGAGCTTGTTGGCCTGGATGTAATCCTGACGCTCCGCGTCGTTGCGCCACCCGGCCTCGGCCTGGTAGCTCGGGCGCTGGGTGAGAACGATGTAGTCGTCGCCGACCTGCTCCGCGGTCAAGCGCTGCGGATTCGGCGTGACCTTCTGGTAACCGATGACCGAATCCGGGGTCGGAAAAGAGGTGATGAGGTACGGGTTGCCGCGTTCAAGATCCCAGAAGTAATGCAGGTTGCCGCTGGAGAGAATGACGAAGCGGCAGTTCTGGGAGCGCGCGTACTTGCGGGCCTGTTCCTTGCCGACGAGCGGGTTCTTGTCTTCGGCTTTAGCTTCCAGGACGATGAGCGGGAAGCCCTTGGCGTCGAGCAGAAGGAAATCGACGAAACCTCTTTCGGCCTTCTCGAAATTATCGCCGAGAGCGTCCAGGTCCGTCGACTTGATCGTGACGCTGGGCTCCAGTCGAATGTTGGCAGGCGCGTCGCCTTCCGGAAAGAAACGCCAGCCGGCCGCTTCGAGCAGCTTGTTGATCTTGATGCGGGCTGTCGCTTCCTTCATTTTTTCTGCACTCAGTCGAGGTTGGCGTTGCTCGCCGGCCCTTCAATCAGGCCGTACCGGCCTGATTCCTGCGCGGCTCTGATTTCTCGCTTTCCCGCAGTCGCGGCAGACGCCGAATCGCGGCACCCGCTTTCGCTTCCGCCTGCCGCAACTCGTACAGTTTCTGCAGGTTCAGCCAGAACTCGGGACTGGTGCCCAAAAAATGCGCCAGCCGCAGGGCGCTGTCACCAGTTACCGCCCGCTGGCCGTTCAGGATTCCGGTTATCCGGTTGGTCGGCACCTTGAGCCGCCGACCGAGCTCGGCCGCGCTCATGCCGAGTGCCTTGAGCTGCTCGGCGAGGTGTTGGCCTGGATGGATAGCGGTGCGTGCCATGCTTTGTTCCCTCGGGGTAGTTCACGATCTCGACGCTCATCGGCCCACGACGCGACCCAGGCGAGCGGTCCGGTCATTCGAAGTAGATGGGTGATCGGGGCAGCATAGCAACCGCTTAGCCGTTACGTCAATCGTAATGACCGGAATGGCCAAGTTATCCGTCATGCCGCTTGCGTTTTCGAGGTTGCTGCTAGCAGTGCTAACGCCGTGCCGGTGATCATCAGGCGCACGCTGCCGGGAACTCTCCGACGGCGCATCGGTCAGAGTTGTGATTACACAGGTGGCTCCTACAGCCCGAGTGATGCCCGTCAGCGCATCGCCCGCTCGCAAGAGCGCCCAAAACCGGCCCGATCTCCTGAAAGCCGGTGGCCGCGAGGCCGGAGGTAACTGTCAGTTGTCATGCGCCGCCCGGGCGATTTCCGCCGGGTGCGCTGCGCCAAGGTTCCTTCGTAACGCTGCGACTATCGTCTGCGCCAGTCGCATCGTCACTACGCGGCGAAGCTGGTAGTGACGATGCGCAGATTGCTCCAGTCGTCAACGAGTTGCGGTGGCTGGCGCAAGTGACAACCCCACGTGACGGACTCCCTGACCCGTCGTCATCCTCGGCCGCGCAACGCGGTCCGTCCTAATCCCCGCTCCCAGCGGGATCAGTGCAAATCCGCGCCGAAGAGGCGCCCCTCCGAGCCCTGGGTCAATGGCTCATTTCGATGGACCGGCTTCCAACAGGAAAGCGCCATCGACGCCAAGAACGGGTGCAGCCGTGGCAAGCAACAGAAAACTCTGCACAAATCGGGAGTGGTGTCCCGAGTCCCTTGTAGATCCCGACACGCAAAAGCGTTCGGGACGGACAGAAACACTAACCGGACAGGCAGCACACACCAGCAGGAAGGCGGCAACGAAACGAACCCGCAACAACGAGGAGCCCGCAGGAGAACCGAGCTATCGACCGAAGCCACTCGAACGAGGCGCCCTGACAGCCGGCGAACTGCGGCCGGCGTAGCGGCCGACGCCGTTAGCAGTGCTGACGGCGCGGGCCGGGGGGTTGCAGCGTCCGTCCGCGCCGCCCGATATAATCGTCCCAGCCAGTTCACCCGCAGATTGCGGGCGATTTCTGGCCGTGGAGAGACAGCCCAGCATGGCGATCCCGAGTAGCTACGCGAGTAGCCAGAGAATATGTTGAAATCGAAAAACCGCGCCGGTGCTGGCTTTGCGGGCAGTTTCAACCTTACGTTCTGCAACCTCTAAGGCAGCTTGACTGGCGCTCCTGCTAAATTCGTGACTTGCCCGCGCTGCGGGACGCAGGCGCCCTATTCTCCCGAGAACCGCTGGCGGCCTTTCTGCAGCGAGCGCTGCCGCGTGATCGACCTGGGAGCCTGGGCCTCGGAGGCCTACCGGGTGCCGGTGCCGCCGGACGCGGAGTCCGAAACGCCCCCGGACGCCGATCCGGACCAGGAGCGGCGTTGAGCCTGAAGGATCCGGACCCGCAGTTGCAGCAGATGGATGACGCGCTGGCCGGGATGGACCATCCGGCGCAGCGCCTGCGCGAGGCGCTCGACAAGGACGAACTCGCGCTCTACTGCCAGCCGATCGCGGCGCTGCAGGGCGCGGTGCGCTTCCCGATGGCCGAGGTGCTGATCCGCATGCGCGAGGAGGAGGAGGCCCTGCTGCCGCCGGGGGAGTTCCTGCCGGTGTTCGAGCACTACCGGCTGATGCCCGACCTCGACCGCTGGGTGGTGCGCAAGGTCGCCTGGCACATCGCGCGCGGCACGCGCATCCCGCGCTACGACATCAACCTGTCGACGCAGACCCTCGAGGATCCAGCCTTCCCGCAGGCGGTGGCGCAGGCACTCTCGGCATCGAACGTGCCCGGCAAGGTGCTGCTGTTCGAGATTTCAGAGGGCGATACGCTGGGCAAGCTGGCGATCGCGGTGCGGTTTGCCGCGGCGATCCGCGCGCTCGGCTGCGGCGTCGCAGTGTCGGGCTTCGGCCGGCGCAGCGCTTCCTTCATGGCGCTGAAGTCGCTGCGCCCGGACTACGTGAAAATCGACGGCGTGATCGTGCGCAAGCTGCTCACGGCACCCGCTGCCGAGTCCAAGCTGCGGGCGATCCTGCGCGTGGGCGAGGTGATGGGCTTCCAGTGCATCGCCGAGATGGTCGAGGAGCAGGACATCCTCGTTCGGCTGAAGGCGCTCGGCGTCGGCTACGCCCAGGGGTTCGGCATCCAGCAGCCGCACCCGATCGAGAAGCTCGCGCGCTAGCCCCGCGCGCCGGTTGCTTCCCAGGCGCCCGTGATCATCGCCAGGCCATGCGCGCCCGCGCGGCGCGCGGCCGGCAGGTCCTGCGGGCGCAGGCCGCCGATGGCGTAGACCGGGAGGCTCGCGCCGCGCGCGATCGCGGCGAAACCGTCCCAGCCGAGCAGCGCCGCGCCGGGATGCGTGGCCGTGGCCTTGACGGGTCCGAGGATCGCGAAATCCATGTCGAGCCGTTGCGCGCGGGCCAGTTCTTCCCGCGTGTGGCAGGACGCCGCCGCGAGGCCCTGCGGCGGGCGTTCACTCAGCCGCAGCAGCTGCGCGGCGCTGAAATGCACGCCGTCGGCGACATCGGGCCCGCCGTTGACCAGGACTTTCGCTCCGTAGCGGCGCGCGAGCCCGGCCACCTCCAAGGCGAAGCCGTGCCGGTCCGGCAGGCTCCTGTCGCGCACCTGGATCAGGCGCAGCCCGCCCTTCAGCCTGCGCTCCATGATCGCGAGGCTCGGGCCCACGCCCAGCCTCTCGGCATTGCTGATCGCGTACTCCAGCGGCAGCGCCAGGGATGCGAGCACCGGCGCGTTCGCGGGCAGCATCGGCTCGGCCATCGGCGCATCGGGGCGCTGCCACACGATGCCCTGCTTCTCGCGCGCATGCGGCTCGCCGGTCCACTCGGTGACGCGGAAGAAGTGCAGGCGCACGTGGCCGTGCTCGTAGGCATGCTCGCGCGTGATCCAGGGATAGGCCGTGCGCACGTCGATGCCGAGCTCCTCGTGCAGCTCGCGCGCGAGCGCGCGCTCGGCAGGCTCGCCTGCCTCGATCTTGCCGCCGGGAAACTCCCACCAGCCCGCGTAGACCTTGCCGGCCGGGCGCTGCGCGAGCAGGAAGCCGCCGTCGGGCCGCTCGATCACCGCGGCAGCGACCTCGACCATTACTTCTTCTTGGCGTGCTTGCCCGCCCAGTCTCTAGCGAACTGATACGCGACGCGGCCGCTGCGCGAGCCGCGCTGCAGGGACCACTGAAGCGCTTCGTCTTTTGAATCTTGTACTTCTTTTTTTGAACAAGAAAAACTACTCAACCAATGCGCGACGATTTCCAGGTACTCGTCCTGGTCGAACGGATAGAAGGACACCCACAGGCCGAAGCGCTCGGACAGGGAAATCTTCTCCTCGACGGTTTCGCCCGGGTGGATCTCGTCGCCGACGTACTTGGTCTCGAGGTTCTCCTGCATGTACTCCGGCATCAGGTGCCGGCGGTTCGAAGTGGCGTAGATCAGCAGGTTCTCGGAGGTGGTCGAAATCGAGCCGTCGAGCGCCACCTTGAGCGCGATGTAGCCCTCCTCGGAGCCGTGGAAGGTCAGGTCGTCGCAGAAGACGATGAAGCGCTCCGGCCGGCTCGCCACCCGGTCGACGATGGCGGGCAGCCCGGCGAGGTCGCTCTTCTCGACCTCGATCAGGCGCAGCCCCTTGCCCGAGTACTTGTTGAGCAGCCCCTTCACGATCGAGCTCTTGCCGGTGCCGCGCGCGCCGGTGAGCAGCACGTTGTTGGCGGGCCTGCCGTCGATGAACTGGCGCGTGTTCTGCTCGACCTTGGCGATCTGCGCGTCTATGCCTTGCAGGTCCGAGAGCTTCATGCGGTGCACGTGGCGCACCGGCTGCAGCCAGCCCTCGCCGCGCGCGCCGCGGCGCCAGCGGAAGGCGATGCTCGCCTTCCAGTCGGTGGGCGGCGGCGGCGGCGGCAGGATCTGCTCGAGCCGCTCCAGGATCTGCTGCAGTTCCTTGCTCATGTTCGGTATTCGGCGTTGATTTTCACGTAGTCGAAGGACAGGTCGCAAGTCCACAGCGTCGCCGCCGCCTTGCCGCGGTTGAGCACGACCCGAACGGTGAATTCGGGCTTCTTCATCACGTCGCTTGCCTCTCGTTCCGCATACGAGGGATTCCTCGCCCCCCGTTTGGCCACCAGAACGCCATCGAGGAACAAATCCACCCTCGAGACGTCGAGCCCGGCAACGCCCGCGTAGCCGATCGCCGCCAGGATCCTCCCCAGGTTCGGGTCGGAGGCGAAGAACGCCGTCTTCACGAGCGGCGAATGCGCGATCGCGTAGGCGACCTTCCGGCATTCGGCCTCGCTGCGGCCGCGCTCGACCGCCACCGTGACGAACTTGGTCGCCCCCTCGCCGTCGCGGACGATCGCCTGTGCGAGGAACCGGGAGACTTCCAGAACGGCTTTTTCGAGCTGCTGCCTGTCTCTATCGTTCTTGAGTGCCACGCCCGCGCCCGAAGAAATCAGCACAAACGAGTCGTTCGTGGAGGTGTCGCCGTCGACCGTGACACAGTTGAACGAGCGGTCGGCGACGCGCTTGACCATCGCGTTGAGCGCCGATCGTGGAACCTTCGCATCGGTCGCGACGAAGCCGAGCATGGTCGCCATGTCGGGCCGGATCATGCCGGCGCCCTTGGCGATGCCGGTGACGGTCGCCTCGCCGCCCGAGAGCTTCACCTTGCGCGAGCAGGCCTTCGGCACGGTGTCGGTGGTCATGATCGCCTCGGCGGCGTCCAGCCAGCCGGCCTGGCCCGCGGTCGCGGCCGGAATGCCGGCCCGGATTCGATCGACGGGGAGCGGCTCCATGATGACGCCCGTGGAGAAAGGCAGCACTTGATCGGTCTTTACCCGAATTCGTTCTGAAACCGCCTTGCAGACTTGCAGCGCTCGACGCAAACCGTCCCGGCCGGTGCCCGCATTCGCATTTCCGGTATTCACCACCAGAGCCCGGACCTCGTTCTTCAGATGCTTCTTTGCGAGCACGACCGGCGCGGCGCAGAAGCGGTTGCGCGTGAACGCGCCGGCCGCCCTGGCGCCGGGCGCAAGGCGCATCACGAGGAGGTCCTTGCGGCCGGGCTTCCTGATGCCGGCCATCGCCACGCCCAGCTCGACGCCGGGCACCGGCAACAGCGAGCGCGCGTCGGGCGGCGGCAGGTTGACGGCCATCGGCACGCCCTCCTAGGTCAGCTTCCCGTGACAGTGCTTGTACTTCTTGCCCGAGCCGCAGGGGCAGGGATCGTTGCGGCCGATCTTCTGCGTGACGCGCACCGGCTGCGGCTTGCGCGCCGGCGCGGCGGCCGGTTCGCCTTCCGCGCCAGGCTCCGCGGCGGCGCCCTCGAACGTCTCCTCGTAGCTCGCGTGCTGCATGCGCACGTTCTCCACGTGCGGCTTGTCGTCGACCTTGGGCGGCTCCTGCTGCTGGATCTCGACCAGCATCAGGTTCTTGGTGACCTCGAGCTTCACCGACTCGATCATCGCGCCGAACAGCTCGAAGGCCTCGCGCTTGTACTCCTGCTTGGGGTTCTTCTGCGCGTAGCCGCGCAGGTGGATGCCCTGGCGCAGGTGGTCGAGCGCCGCCAGGTGCTCGCGGTAGTGCGAGTCGAGCACCTGCAGCGTGAGGTAGCGCTCGTACTCCCTGAACGACTGCTTCGCGTGCTCGGGGATCTTGAGGTCGTAGGCCTGCCGGCCGAGCGCGATGATGCGCGCGAGCAGCGCGCTGTCCTGCAGCTCGGGCTCCTTCTCGAGCCAGGCCTTGACCGGCACGGCGAGGCCGATCTCGGCCTTGAGCGCGGTCTCCAGACCCGCCGGGTCCCATTGCTCCTCGACGCTGTCCTCGGGCACGTACTGGCGGAACAGGTCCGTGATCACGCCCTCGCGCAGATCGGCGATGCGCGCCGACACGTCGCCGGACTCGAGCAGCTCGTTGCGCAGCGAGTAGATGGTCTTCCTCTGGTCGTTGGCGACGTCGTCGTACTCGAGCAGCTGTTTGCGGATGTCGAAATTTCGCGCTTCGACTTTTCGTTGTGCACTCTCGATCGAGCGCGTGACCATGGCGTGCTCGATCGCCTCGCCCTCGGGCATCTTCAGCATCACCATGATGCGGTTGATGCGGTCGCCCGCGAAGATGCGCAGCAGCGGGTCCTCGAGCGCCATGAAGAAGCGCGAGCTGCCCGGGTCGCCCTGGCGGCCGGCGCGGCCGCGCAGCTGGTTGTCGACGCGGCGCGACTCGTGGCGCTCGGTGCCGATGATGTGCAGGCCGCCGGCGGCGATCACCTTGTCGTGCAGCGACTGCCACTCGGTGCGCAGCTTTTCGACGCGCGCCTTGCGCTCGGCCTCGGCCAGCCCCTCGGTCGCCTCGAGCAGCTCGACCTGCTTCTCGACGTTGCCGCCCAGCACGATGTCGGTGCCGCGGCCGGCCATGTTGGTGGCGATGGTGATCATCTGCGGCCGGCCCGCCTGCGCCACGATCTCGGCCTCGCGCGCGTGCTGCTTGGCGTTCAGCACCTGGTGCGGCAGCTTCTCCCTGGCGAGCATCGCCGACAGCAGCTCGGAGTTCTCGATCGAGGTGGTGCCCACCAGCACCGGCTGGCTGCGCTCGTGGCAGTCGCGGATCTCGTCGATGATCGCCTTGTGCTTCTCCTTGAGCGTGCGATACACGAGGTCCAGCCGGTCCTGGCGGACCATCTTCATGTGCGTCGGTATCACCACCGTCTCCAGGCCGTAGATCTCCTGGAACTCGTAGGCCTCGGTGTCGGCGGTGCCGGTCATGCCGGCGAGCTTGCCGTACATGCGGAAGTAGTTCTGGAAGGTGATCGAGGCGAGCGTCTGGTTCTCGCTCTGGATCGCCACCTTCTCCTTCGCCTCGACCGCCTGGTGCAGGCCGTCGGACCAGCGCCGGCCCGTCATCAGGCGCCCGGTGAACTCGTCGACGATCACCACCTCGCCGTCCTGCACCACGTAATGCTGGTCGCGGTGGTACAGGTAGTGCGCGCGCAGCGCCGCGAGCAGGTGGTGCATGAGGTTGATGTAGGCCGGCTCGTACAGGCTCGCGCCCTCGGGCAGCAGGCCCACGCGCGCGAGGACCTGCTCGGCCTTCTCGTGCCCGGCCTCCGACAGGACGATCTGGTGGTTCTTCTCGTCGACGTAGAAGTCGCCCGGCGGGTCGGGCTGGTCCTGCTTCTTCTCCTCCTTCTGCCGCGTGAGCAGCGGCGCCACGTCGTTCATGCGGTAGTAGAGCTCGGTGCGGTCCTCGGCCTGGCCGGAGATGATCAGCGGCGTGCGCGCCTCGTCGATCAGGATCGAATCCACCTCGTCCACGACGGCGAAGTGCAGACCGCGCTGCGCGCGCTCCTCGGCGCGGAACGCCATGTTATCGCGCAGGTAATCGAAACCGTATTCGTTGTTGGTGCCGTAGGTGATGTCGGCGCGGTAGGCCTCGTGCTTCTCGGCGGACTCCTGATGCGAGACCACTGTACCCACCGTCAGGCCCAGGAAGTTGTAGATCTTGCCCATCCACTCGGCGTCGCGCCGGGCGAGATAGTCATTCACCGTGATCACGTGCACACCCTTGCCGGGCAGCGCATTCAGGTAAGTCGCAAGCGTCGCCACCAGCGTCTTGCCC
>JBASCW010000064.1:0-29272 GCA_049651845.1 Burkholderiales bacterium
GGCACGCGCCGCGGCGTGCCCTGCTCCAGGCGCAGCGCGAATTCGGGCGACCAGCGCGCGAGGCGGTCGAGCGAACGCGCCGCGCGCCGGCGCGCCACCAGCTCCAGGTAGCGCGCGCCGAGCAGCAGGAACACGAGCATGGCGATGGAATCGAAGTAGACCGCGCCCGCGCCGGTGACGGTGGCCCAGGCGCTGGCCGCGAAGCCCGCGCCGATGCCGAGCGCGATCGGCGTGTCCATGCCGGGCCGCAGGCGGCGCAGCTCGCGCCAGGCGCCCGCGAAGAACGGCCCGCAGGAAAACAGCAGCACCGGCAGCGTGAGCGCGAGGCTCGCCCAGCGCATGAGCGCCTCGGCATCCGGCGTGAGCGTGCCGGCGCCCGCGTCGATGTAGGCGGGAAAGGCGTACATCATCACCTGCATCGCGCCGAAACCGGCGACGAACAGCCGCCACAGCGCGTCGCGGCGCTCGGCGCCTTCGAGCTGCACCTGGCGGCGCGGGTCCCAGGGCCAGGCGTCGTAGCCCACCGCGCGCAGCGCGCCGATGAGCGCCGACAGGCGCGTGCGCGCCGGGTCCCAGCTGACGTGCGCGCGCCGCGTCGTCGCGTCCACGTCGGCGCGCAGCACTCCGGGGAGCGCGCGCAGCGTGTTCTCGTTGAGCCAGAGGCAGGCCGCGCAGCGGATGCCGCCGATCACCAGCGTCGCGCTGCGCTCGTTCGGCCCGTTGGCGCGCGTGAATTCCCGCTGCGCCTGCGGATCGTCGAGATCGCGCGCGTCCGGCAGCGATGGCGGCCGCAGCCGCACGCCGGGCGCGGTGCGCGCCTCGTAATAGCGCGCGAAACCGCCTTGCACGATGGTCTGCGCCACCGCGCGGCAGCCCGCGCAGCAGAACTCGCGCTCGGCGCCCAGCAGCGGCGCGCGCCAGCGGCCCGCCTCGGCCGCCGGCAGTCCGCAATGGAAGCAGGCCGCGCTCACTTCGGCCGGAAGTGCGAGCTCGCCTTGTCGAACGCCTCCCGCATCCTCGCCCAGGCCTCGTCGGTGCCGCGCACGAAGTCGGTCCACGCCTCGCTTGCCGCCGCCTGCATGAGCTTCATCTGGTACATCGCCTGGTCGCGATGCTGGTGCAGCGCCTCGAGCTGCTTGTCGTACTCGACGCGTGCGCTCGCCTGCGCTTCGCCGGCCTTCGCCTCCCACTGCGCGATCTCGGCGTTCCAGCGGTCAAGCTGCGCCTTCATTTTTTCCACGTACTCATCACGCGAGCTCATGTCGCCTCCTCGTTGTCATTGGCCTCGCCCCGAGCGCTTCTCTTCCTCTGAGGCCCAGATGCCGTCCCACTTTTCCCCGGGGAAGGCGAGCGCGACGCGGCGCGGCTCGCCCGCCGCCGGCCCCACCTCGAACACGGCGGTGCGCTTCGCGCCCCCGAACTCGGCGCTGACGCGGTAGCGCCCCGCGGGCAGGCCGAGCAGGCAGATCGGGCCGTCCGAGGTCGCGCGCAGCAATTCCCTGCCTTGCGCGCTGGACAGGACGAACGGCACGTCGGCGAGCCAGCCCCCGCGCTTTTCGGTGACGAACAGCAGCTTCACGCTCGCGTCGGCTTCCAGCGACCGCATTGCCCGGCGCTCGTCGGCGCCGATACCGCCGCAGGCGTAGCGCAACTCGCCCGCGCCCGCCGTCGCGGGGCCGAACACCGCGCCGCAAGCTGCGAGCGCGAGAGCGGTCAGAACGCGCTTCACCGGCGCGGCACGCGGATGCGCGCCTATTGCACCGCGATGCGCTTCGCGCCGTTGCCCTGCTTCTTGGGCAGCGTCAGCTCGAGCACGCCGTCCGAGTACTTGGCAACGGTGGCCTTGTCGTCCACCTCGGTGGGCAGGCTGAAGCTGCGGCTGACCATGCCGTAGTAGCGTTCGCTGCGCAGCAGCTTCTCGCCCTTTTCTTCCTTCTCGCGCTTCACTTCGGCGCGCACCGACACCATGTCGCCGTTGACGTCGACCTGGATGTCGTCCTTCTTCACGCCCGGGATCTCGGCGCGCACGGTGTAGGCCTTGTCGCCTTCCTTGACGTCGACCTTCATCTGCAGCTCTTCTCCGGCCGCGACTGGAAACGGCCTTACCCAGAAGCCGCGCGTCAGATCGCTGAAGAGATCGTCGAAGGGGGTGTAACGGGTGATGTTTGCCATGACGTTCTCCTGGGAATGTTACTTTTTTTATCCTAATCCGGGGCCAAGTCGGCGCTTTGACGGGGATCAAATCCGTGGCATGGTTCGGCCCTACAGTGGCCCCGATGACCCTCCGCCGCGCAAAAGGGTAAGGCCTTGATTCGAAAACCGGGGCGCAAGTGACGGCGCCGCAGCCGATCCACCGGCTGGAGCTGCGCCTGCGCGAGCTGGCGCAGCTGTTCAATTCGCTCGACCCGGCGCCCTTCCTCGACCGCGACCTCGCGCGCGAGGCCGAGGAGTACATCGAGAGCTGGGCGATGGAACATCCGCCGGGCAGCCGGCTGCACATCCACGTGCACCTGCAGAAGGCGCCGAGCGAGCCCCAGCCCGAGGCGCTGATCGCCGAGTCGATCCACCACTATTTCGCCTACAAGGCGGAGCTCGCGCGCCGCGAGCTGCAGCTGCTGCTCGGCCAGGGGCGCGAGAGCCTGCTGATCGGGCTCGCCTTTCTCGCCGCCTGCCTGCTCGGGGCGACCGCCGTGGACCAGTACGCGAGCGGCGGGCTGCAGAAGTTCGGCCGCGAGAGCCTGACCATCGCCGGCTGGGTGGCGATGTGGCGCCCGATCCAGATCTTCCTCTACGACTGGTGGCCGATCCAGCGCCGCCGGCGCGTCTACCGGTCGCTCGCGCACGCGCAGGTGCGCATCGAGCTGCCGCCCCCCGCGACATGAGCTACTTCGACTGGCTGCCGCGCGAGGCGATCGAGATCACGCTCGTGCTGTCGCTTGCCTTCCTGGTCGGGTTGGAGCGCGAGGAGCACAAGGGCGGCGGCAAGCGCGTGGCTTTTGGCGGCGTGCGCACCTTCCCGCTCATCGGCCTCACCGGCTACGCGCTCGCGCTGCTCGCCGGCGGCGAGCTGCTGCCGCAGACGCTCGGCTTTCTCGCCATCGCCGGCTTCCTGATGCTCACCTACCGCCACAAGCTCGGTGCCGGGCAATCCGGGATCACCTCGGAGATGGCCGGCCTGCTCACTTACCTCGTGGGCGCGCTGGTGCAGCACGGCGACTACTGGATCGCGACCACGCTGGCCGTGGTGAGCGTGGTGCTGCTGGAGCTGAAATCCGCGCTCGAGCGCCTCACGGCGCGCATCGAGCCCGACGACATCCTCACCTTCGCCAAGTTCCTGCTGCTCACGGCGGTGGCGCTGCCGCTGCTGCCCAACGCCGAGTACACCGCCTTCCGCATCAATCCGAACCGCACCTGGCTGATCGTCGTCGCGGTGAGCGGCATCTCCTACGGCAGCTACGTGCTGCAGCGCCTCACCCAGCAGCACCGCGGCATCCTCCTGACCGCGCTGCTGGGCGGAACGTACTCGTCCACCGCCGTGACCGTGTCGCTCGCGCGCCAGTCCACAGCCATCGAGCGGCCGCGGCTGATCGCCGGCGCGACCCTGCTCGCCTGCGGCGTGATGTATCTGCGCCTCGCGCTGCTGCTGTATCTCTTCAACCACGCGCTGTTCGACCTGCTCGCGCTGCCCTTCGGCCTGCTGGCCGGCACCGCCGCGGTCACGGGCTGGTTCTGGTCGCGCGCCGATCGCGCCACGCCGGCCGGCACTCCGGCTGCCGCGCCCGCCGCAGTGCCTTCGACGGCGCCGCGCAATCCTCTGGAGCTTGGCACCGCGCTCGTGTTCGCCGCGGTCTTCGTCGCGATGCTGGTCGCCACGCGCTACGTCGCGGAGCAGATGGGTCCCACCGGCATTTTCGGCCTGGCGGCGGTGCTGGGGATCGCGGACGTCGATCCGTTCACCATGGGCCTCACGCAATCGGCGCCGGTGCCCACGCCCCTCGCGGTCGCCGCGGCGGGCATCCTGATCGCCGCCGCCGCCAACAACGCGGCGAAAGCCTGCTACGCGTTCGTGCTGGCGCGCAACGACGCGGGCCGGCAGACCATGGCGCTGCTGCTCGCCCTCTCGGCGCTCGGTCTGCTGCCGCTGCTCGCGCTCGCGGGCTCTGCTTCTTGAGCCGACCCATGCCGCGCCATTCGCTCGCCCCGCTGCTCGCCCCGAAGAGCGTGGCGCTCGTCGGCGCCACCGAGCGCGAGGGCGCGCTCGGGCGCCTGGTCTGGCAGAACCTCGCCGCGGGCGGACTGCGCGGCACGCTCTATCCGGTCAACCCGAAGCACCACGAGGTGTTCGGCGTGCGCTGCCACGCGCGGCTACGCGACCTGCCCGAGCCGCCGGAGCTCGCGGTGATCGTCACGCCGGCGCCGACCGTGGTGCGGCTCATCGAGGAAGCGGGCGCGGCGGGCGTGCGCGCGGCCGCGGTGCTCACCAGCGGCTTCGGCGAGGCGGGCGAGCACGGCAAGCGGCTCCAGGACGACGCGGTGGCGGCGGCGCGCCGCCATGGCTTGCGCCTGCTCGGGCCCAACTGCCTCGGCCTGATCCGCACCGACGCCGGGCTGAACGCGACCTTCTCGCCGGTGGCGGCGCTGCCCGGCCGCCTCGCGCTGGTGTCGCAGTCCGGCGCGGTCTGCACCGCGATCCTCGACTGGGCGCGCCCCGCGGGCGTGGGCTTCAGCAGCGTGGTGTCGCTCGGCGCCGCGGCCGAGGTCGACTTCGGCGAAGTGCTCGATTTCCTCGTTGCCGATCACGCCACCGACGCGATCCTGATGTACATCGAGGGCATCCACGATGCGCGGCGCTTCGTGTCCGCGCTGCGCGCGGCCGCGCGCGCCAAGCCCGTGGTCGCGCTCAAGGTCGGCCGCCACGCGGCGGGCACGCACGCCGCCTCCAGCCACACCGGCGCGCTCATGGGCAGCGACGCGGTCTTCGACGCCGCCCTGCAGCGCTGCGGCACGGTGCGCGTGAAGACGTACACGCAACTGTTCGCCGCGGCGCGCATCCTCGCGCTCGGCCGCCAGGCCCAGGGCGAGCGCCTCGCCATCCTCACCAACGGCGGCGGCCCGGGCGTGATGGCGGCCGACAGCGCCGCGGA
This sequence comes from Burkholderiales bacterium, assembly GCA_049651845.1. Lineage (GTDB taxonomy): Bacteria > Pseudomonadota > Gammaproteobacteria > Burkholderiales > SG8-39 > RBG-16-66-20. The sequence continues at coordinate 5,145 of JBASCW010000064.1, forward strand.
CAACGGCGTGCCGCTCGCCGAGCTCGCCCCGGACACGCTCGCGCGCCTGGACGGGCTGCTGCCCGCACAGTGGTCGCACGGCAATCCGGTCGACATCATCGGGGACGCGCCGCCACAGCGCTTCAGCGAGGCGACGGCCGCGCTGCTCGCCGATCCCGGCGTCGACGCGCTGCTCGCGCTGTACAGCCCGGTGGCGGTCACGCCGCCGGAGGCGGCGGCGCAGGCGGTCGTCGACGGCGCGCGCGCACGCGGCCGCAAGCTCGTGCTCGCCGCCTGGCTGGGCGACATCAGCCCGGGACGCACGCGCACCATGCTCGAGGACCACGACGTGCCGAACTTCTACACGCCGGAGAACGCGATCGAGGCCTACTCCTTCCTGTGCGCGTACCGGCGCAACCAGGCGCAGCTGCTCGAGGTGCCGGCGGCGCTCGCGCAAAGCGCGCACGACACGGTGCGCGACCCGCTCGCCGCGCGCGCGGTCGCCGTCGCTGCGCACGCCGAGGGGCGCAGCGCGCTCACGCAGAACGAGGTGCAGGTGCTGCTGGGCAGCTTCGGCGTGCGCGTGCCGCGCTCGGCCGTCGTCACCACGCGCGAGGACGCGCTCGCCGCGGCGCGCGCCATCGGCTACCCGGTGGCGCTGAAGGTCCACTCGCCGGACATCGCGCACAAGACCGAGGTCGGCGGCGTGCGCCTGAACCTCACCGACGACGAGATGCTCGCGGGCGCGTTCGACGGCATGCTGCGCCATGCGCGCGCGGCGCGGCCCGACGCGCGCATCGAGGGCGCGCTGGTGCAGCCGATGCTGCGCTATGCGCACGCGCGCGAGGTCCTGGTCGGCGTCGCTACCGACCCGGTGTTCGGGCCGGTGATTTCCTTCGGCACCGGCGGCATCGCGGTCGAGGCGGTGCGCGACACCGCGGTCGCGCTGCCGCCGCTGAACGCGGCGCTCGCCGCCGCGCTCATCGACCGCACGCGCGTCGGCCGCCTGCTGGGCGCCTACCGCGACGTCCCCGCGGCCGACCGCGAAGCGCTGATCGAGCTGCTGTGCGGCGTGTCGGACATGGTCTGCGCGCTGCCGTGGCTGAAGGAGATGGACCTGAACCCCGTGATGGCCCACCCGGGCGGCGCGGTGATCGCCGATGCGCGCGCGGTGATCGATCCGGCCCGCCTCGAAGCGCCGCCGCGCTACGGGCACATGGCGATCCATCCCTACCCTGCGGAGCTCGAGGGCGAGGCGGTGCTGCGCGACGGCACGCGCGTGCCGATGCGCCCGATGCGGCCCGAGGACGTCGACTACGAGCAGCGCTTCGTGCGCGGGCTCTCGGACCAGTCGCGCTACCAGCGCTTCATGCACCAGCTGCCTGAGCTGCCGCCGGCGATGCTGGCGCGCTTCACCCAGCTCGACTACGACCGCGAGCTCGCGCTGGTCGCGTTCGCGCCGGACCGCAGCGAGTTCATCGGCGTCGGCCGCTACATGCCGAACGCCGACGGCGAGACCGCCGAATTCGCGCTCACGGTCGCCGACAAGTGGCAGGGCCACGGGCTCGGGCGCATCCTGCTCGGAAAACTTTGCGATTGTGCGCGTGCAGCAGGCTACCGCACGCTCTACGGCCACATCCTGAATGCGAACCGCGACATGCTCGGCCTCGCGGCCCACCTGGGCTTCGCCCACGTGGGCCGCGACGGAGACATCGTCACGGTAGCACGCACGCTGCAATAGGTCTACACTGCAATCGCCATGAGCAAGAGAGTTCCGACCGGCACACCGGAAGACGACCGCGCCCGCGTCCTCGAGCGCCCCGACGGTTTCTACTGGCGTGCCGAAGACGGCGCCGGCGAGTACGGCCCCTTCCCCACGCTGCTCGAAGCCGTCGCCGACATGCAGTCCACGGGCGACGACAGCGACTACGAGCCGGGCGAGTCGCTCGCCGAGGCCGAGGGGGAAATCGGCATCTCCGACTGGATCGATCCGGAGACCGGGCAGCCGGCCGAGGAATCCATCCCGCGAACGGAGGACCACTGAGATGCAGATCCCGCTGCAGATCACCCTGCGCAACATCGGCAAGTCCGCCGCGGTCGAGGCCTCGATCCGCAGGCGCGCGGCAAAGCTCGACCGTTACCACCGGCGCATCGTCAGCTGCCGGGTGGTGGTCGAGATCCCGTCGCGGCACAAGCAGCAGGGCAAGGAATTCGTGGTGCGCCTGGACATCAAGGTGCCGGGCAACGAGATCGTGATCACGCACGACCACCACGAGGATCTGTACGCGGCGCTGCACGAAGCCTTCCACGCCGCCCAGCGCAGGCTGGAGGCGGCCTCCCCGCCGATAGCCCGGCGCTATCCGGGCAATCGCGCGAAACGATTGGAACTCGCCGCCGCCGAATCGTAAGCTGCGGCGCATGGCGAAGGATCCCATGCGCGAAGGCAGCCTCGAGGCCCCGACCCGGCACCCGCTCGACTGGCGGAGCGCCGATTTCTACGACGCGGCGAAGCTCGACCAGGAGCTCGAGCGCGTCTTCGACATCTGCCACGGCTGCCGCCGCTGCGTGAACCTGTGCACGTCCTTTCCCACGCTGTTCGACCTGGTGGACGGGTCGAAGACGATGGAGGTCGACGGCGTCGACAGGAAGGACTACTGGAAGGTCGTCGACCAATGCTACCTGTGCGACACCTGCTACATGACCAAGTGCCCCTACGTGCCGCCGCATCCGTGGAACGTCGACTTCCCGCACCTGATGCTGCGCGCCAAGGCCGTCAAGTTCGGCAAGGGCGGCGCGCCGTTCCGCGACCGGATGCTCTCTTCGACCGATGCCATGGGCAGGCTGAGCACCATTCCGGTGGTGGTGCGGGTGGTGAACGCGGTGAACAAGAATGGTCTTGCCCGCGATCTCCTGCACCAAACCTTGGGCGTTCACAAGGATCGAGAGCTGCCCGAGTATGCGAGCCGGAAATTTCGCTCGAACGCTCTTCAATCAAAGGCGTTCGAAGAAAAGAACGGCAAGAGCACACCGGGCAAGGTCGCCGTGTTCTCGACCTGCTACGTCAACTACAACGAGCCCGGCATGGGCCACGACCTGCTGGCGGTCCTCGCGCACAACGAGATCCCCTACGTGCTGGTCGAGAAGGAAGCCTGCTGCGGCATGCCGAAGCTGGAACTGGGTGATTTGAACGCGGTTCAGTCTTTAAAGGAAAAAAATATTCCAGGCCTGACGCGCTTGGCGCGCGAGGGCTACGCGATCCTCACGCCGATCCCGTCCTGCACGCTGATGTTCAAGCAGGAGCTGCCGCTCATGTTCCCCGAGGACGCCGACGTGCAGGCGGTCAAGGCGGCGATGTTCGACCCGTTCGAGTATTTCGTGCTGCGCGCCAAGGACGGGCTGCTGAAGAAGGACTTCAAGGGCGCGCTCGGCACGGTCGCGTACCACATCCCCTGCCACTCGCGCGTGCAGAACGTCGGCCAGAAGACGCGCGAGATGCTGGAGATGATCCCGGACACCGCGGTGACCACCGTGGAGCGCTGCGCGGGCCACGACGGCACCTGGGGCGTGAAGAAGGAATACTTCGACAACTCGATGAAGATCGGCCGGCCGGTGTTCCGCCAGCTCGCGGCCGCCGCGCCCGACTACGTGAGCTCGGACTGCCCGATCGCCGGCCGGCACCTCATGCAGGGCATGGGCAAGGACGCCGGCCAGGCCGAGAAGGCCCACCCGCTCACGCTGCTGCGCAAGGCCTACGGCATCTAGCGGCGACAGCGCGCGCTAGTGATCCCGGCGCGCGGTTCCGCGTCCGCCGCGCGCGGCGTTGAAATCGAGCCTCTCCGGATCCTCGGGACGGCCGAATAGATAGCCCTGCGCGAAGGCACAGCCGTTCGCGTAGAGCACCTCGGCCTGCGCACGGGTCTCGACGCCTTCGGCGACCACGTGCATGTCCAGGCCGCGTGCCAGATCGATCACCGCGCGGCTGATGGCGAGGTCATCGGTGTCGCCTGGCAGGTCGCGCACGAAACTGCGGTCTAGCTTGAGGGTGTCGATCGGGAAGCGCTTGAGGTAGGCGAGCGAGGAGTAGCCGGTGCCGAAATCGTCCACCGAGAGCTGCACGCCCAGCCCCTTGAGCGCGCGCAGCGATCGCTCGGCGTGCGCCACGTCCTGCATCACCGCGCTCTCGGTGATCTCCAGCTTGACCAGCGCCGGGTCGATCTTCGACGCGGCGAGGGCGTCCCGCACGGCCTCGAGCAGTTTCGGGTCGCGGAACTGGCGCACCGAGAGGTTGATGGAGACGAACAGCGGCTTGCTCCGGCCCTTGTTCCAAAGCGCCGCCTGGCGCGTTGCGGACTCGAGGATCCAGCGCCCGAGCGGCACGATCAGGCCGGACTCCTCGGCCACCGGGATGAAGTCCAGGGGCGGGGTGACGCTGCCGTCCGCCCTGTGCCAGCGCACCAGCGCCTCGGCGCCGACCGGCTCGCCGCTGTCCAGGCGCACGATCGGCTGGTACTGGAGCCGGAACTCCTTCGCATCGAGCGCTCTGCGCATGTCCGCTTCGAGCGTCATGAACCGCACCACGCGCTCGTTCATCTCGGTCGCGAAGAAGCGGTAGCCGTCGCGGCCCTGCTCCTTCATCCGGTACAGCGCGGCGTCCGCGTTGCGCAGCAGAGTCGCCGTGTCGGCGCCGTCCTTGGGGAATATCGCAACGCCCACGCTGGCCGAAAGGACGAACTCGTGCCCATCGATCCCGAGGGGCGCGCCAACGCTTTCCAGTATTTTCGCGGCGACTGCCGCCGCATCTTCCTCGCGCTTGAGATCGGCGAGCACGATCACGAACTCGTCGCCGCCCATGCGCGCCACCGTGTCGCCGGTGCGGACCACGCTGGCGAGCCGCGCGCCCACCGCGGCGATCACGCTGTCTCCCATCACGTGCCCGAGGCTGTCGTTGATTCGTTTCAGGTGGTCGAGGTCGAGGTACAGCACCGCGACCGGAAGCTTGACGCGCTCGGCCTTGACGATGGCCTGCGAGAGGCGGTCGTTGAGCAGGTTGCGGTTGGGCAGCCCGGTCAGAGTGTCGTAGTTGGCATGCCGCTCGATTTCCTGCTCGTAGCGAACCCGGTCGGTAACGTCGCTGCCGGCGCTCACGTAGTGCGTCACGTGCCCTTCTTCGTCGCGCACCGGCGCAATCCGCACCTCCAGCCAGAACATCGTTCCGTCCTTGCGATAGTTGCGGATCCTCGCCGAGCCCTCGCGTTCCTCGCGCAGCGCGCTGCGCAGCGCTTCCAGCCCCGGCTGGTCGGTGTCATCGCCATGCAGAAAGCGCGGGCTCCTGCCGATCGCCTCGGCGGCCGCGTAGCCGGTCATGCGCTCGAACGCCGGATTGACGTATGCGACCTCGAACCCGCCGGCCGCCGATGCCGTGATCATGACCGCGTTGACGCTCGATTCGAGCGCGCGATTGCGCAGGCGCAGCGCCTCTTCCGAGCGCCGCCGCGACGTCACATCGAGCGCCAGGACAAAAATGCCGAGCGCCTGCCCAGCCTCGCTGAGGTGGGGGACCAGGGTCACATCGACCTGTCGCGTCCTGCCGCTGCGCCGGCGGTGCGTGCGCACATAGTTGATCGTCTCGCCCGCCATGGCCCGTCCGAAGGAGTCCGAGACCGCGCGCCAGGTTTCGGCGCCGAGAAACTCGGCGGCGCTCTTGCCCTTGACGGCCTCGCCCTCGCCGTAGAACTCGATGTAGCTGCGGTTGGCGTAGCGGTAGCGATAGTCCGAACCGATGTAGGCGATCATCGCCGGCACGTTGTCCGCTACGAGGCGGAACTGCTGCTCGGCTTCGCGGGCCTCCGACTCCGCCTGGCGCGATTGAGTGACGTCGCGGATGAACGTGTAGACGCCGAGCACCTGCGCTGCATTGCCGCGATGGGGCACCAGCGACACATCGACATGGCGCAGCGAGCCGTCGGCGCGGCGCCGCACGGCCGTGTAGTCCACGGCTTCCCCGCTCAGTGCCCGCTCCACACCCGGGCGAACGGAAGCAAACGCGGCCGCACCCAGCACCTCGGCCATCGGCCTGCCTTCCACCGAACCCAGCTTGCCAACGTAGAAATCGACGAACTGCCGGTTGGCGTACCGGAAGCGGTACCCGGCATCGGAGTAGGCGATCATCGCCGGCACGTTGTCCGCGAACAGGCGCAGCCGCTCGGCCCCTTCGCGCGAGGCCCGCTCGCCCAGTACTCGCGAGGTCACGTCGGTGATGTAGCCCTCGAGCGCGAGCAGTTGGCCCGACTCGGCGTAGACGCCCGCGCCCCGTTCCCAGACCCACTTCTCGGTGCCGTCCCTTGCGCGGATGCGGTACTGCAACTCGAACGGCTGGCGCTCGGCCAAGGCCTCCTGCACCTCGCGCCAGACCTGGTCGCGGTCCTCGTCGTGAATGAGGTCGGCATAGGCGAGCGTGCGGTTGCCGATGAAATCCCCGGGTGCGTAACCGGTCAGCTCGGCACAGCCCTCGCTCGCGAATTCGAGCGTCCATTGCGGGTCGTTGGCGCAGCGGTACACCATCCCCGGCAGATTGCGCATGAGTGCGCCGCGCACCCGTTCGTGTTCGCGCAGCGCGAGTTCCGCACGCTTGCGTTGCGTGATGTTCCTGCCGACGCCGCGGTAGCCGCGAAAACGGCCCGCGGCATCGAAGATCGGCCTGCCGCTGGTGCTGATCCAGCGGCTCTCGCCCGAGGGCAGCCGACGCTCGATCTCCAGGTCGCGGAACTCGCGCTGCGCGACCAGGTCGGCGCGGTGCCTGCCCCAGTCGGCTTCGGACATGTTCGATGCCGGCAGTTCCCAGCGCGTCTTGCCGATGACGCTCTCGACCGTGCCGGCGCGCTGTTCCCACAGCATGCCGATGCGCTTGGTGAAGCGGAAGTTCTCGTCCTGCTCCCAGTAGTAGTCGCTCGTCAGTTCCGCCATCGCGCGGAAGCGCTGCTCGCTTTCCGCGAGCTCCGTGCTGCCGCGCAAGCGCTCGAGCTCGACGCCGGCGCGCGCCGCGAAGATGCGCATCACGGTCCGCGCGCTCGCCTCGTCGGCGAGCGGCTTGGCGTCCACGATCGCGAGCACACCGAGCGCGGCTCCCGAGCTGCTGTGCAGTCGCAGGCCGAATACGCACTCGGCCTGCAGCGCCAGCAGATTCTGCGCATCGGGGAACCGTGCGCCCGCTCCCGCCGGCACCAGAACCTCGCCAGCGCCCGCCGCGACCTCGCACGGCGTCCCGGCCATGCGGTATTCGAAGTTGGGCGCGTAATCCGCGCCATTCCAGAGCGCGAGCGTGCGCACGAGCTCTGCGCCTGGCCGCGGCAATTCGCAGATGAACGCGCAGCGCACGTCGAGCGCGAGCGCGAGATTCTTCACCAGCGCACGCAGGAACGCCTCGCCGATCTGCGCCGCGGTGCCTTCGAGAATTCCGCGCAGCAGCCTCTCGGCGCGGCGGCGCTCGCGCAGGTCGCGCAAGCCGCAGCAGATGAGCCGCTCGCCGTCGAGCTGCACGGGCCCGAGGCTGATCTCGATTGGGATTTCGCGGCTATCCTTGTGGCGCGCCGCGAGCTCCAGGCCGAGGCCCATCGGGCGCGCCTGCGGCGCGGCGGCGAAGCTCTCGCGCAACGCCACGTGGCGCTCGCGCAGGCGGCCGGGCACGAGCAGCTCGATCGGCTGGCCGAGAACCTCGCTCTCCCGATACCCGAGCAGCCGCTCGGCGAGGGCGTTGAAATGCTGAATCGTACCGTCGTCGCGAACCACGAGCATGGGATCGGGCGAGGAATCGACCAGCGCACGCAGTTCACGCTGGCGCCGGCTGCGCGCCTCCTCCAGCTCACGGGCGACGATGGAACCGAGCCGCGCAGCCACCGTCGGGCCGAGAACCGCGCGCACTCCCGACCGGATCAGCTGTTCGGCATGCGCCTCATCGATGCGCGAGTAGACCGCAAAAGCCGGAACGCGCTCGCCGAATTGCCGTGCCCGGTCGGAAATGCCCGGTTCCTTCGCAGCCGCGACGCCCGGCTCGAATACGAGCGCATCCCAGTGCCGGGCCTCGAGCGCTTCCCGCAGCGCGTCCGCCGACCGGACGCGCAGCGGCTCTACATCGAATTCGAGCGCCAGCGACGCAAGCGCGGCCCGGTACAGCGTATCGTCGCGAACGGCCAGCAATGCGCGCAACCGCGTGCGTGTCTCGGATCCGGATGCACTGATCGTCATCGTTCCAGCTCAACGATCAGTCTACTCTTCCGCAGCTCGCGGACGAGTCCAGCCACGTCAATCGGCGCAGAGAAGTGTGAGAGAAAGTGAGGAAGCGATCGGCGGCTCTGCGCCACGCATCGATTGTTATCCGGTCGTCCTGAGAAATCCGATTTCCTCTGCCGCGTGCGCTGGCGCGCCCTCAGCCGTGCATGGTGAGGCCGCCGGAGACGCTCAGTACCTGGCCGGTGATGAAGTCAGCGTCGTCGCTGGCGAAAAACAGCACCGCGCCCGGAATGTCCTCCGGCTTGCCGAGCCGGCCGATCGGGATCGCGCGCCGATAGGCCTCGCGCAGCTTGTCGGGATTGCCGGCGCCCTGCATGAAGGCCTCCAGCATGCCGGTCTCGGTGAGGCCGGGGCAGACCACGTTCAGGCGCACGCCCTTGCCCGCGAGCTCGCGCGCGAGTGTCTTGGTGAGCGCGATGATGCCGCCCTTGCAGGCCGAGTACGGCGCCTCGCCCGAGGAGCCGACGCGCCCGGCGTCGGAGGCGATGTTCACCACCTTGCCGCCGCCGCGCTCGACCATGCCCGGCAGCACGCAATGCATCAGGTTCATCGCGCCGATGAGGTTGATAGAGATGATTTTCTGCCAGAACGCGGGATCGCTCTTCAGGAACGGCTTGAACATGTCCCAGCCCGCGTTGTTGACCAGGATGTCGACCGGGCCGGCGCCGGCCACCGCCTTCTGCACGGCCGCGTAGTCGGTGATGTCGACCTTCGGCTCGCCGTTCAGGTCGAAGACCACCACCTTCGCGCCCTCGGCGCGGAAGCGCTCGACGATCGCGGCGCCGATGCCTGCAGCGCCCCCGGTGACGATCACGGTCTTGCCCTTCAGTCCTTTCATATGCGCTTCTCCGCTGGTATCACGGCAGTGTCCTCGAATTCGATCTTACCCGGCGCCGCGGGCAGCAGCGCCTTCATTCGCTCATCCGCGGCGGATCGGGATCGTGGTCCCAGTCGGCCGGCGGCCGCGGCACGCGCGCCATCCATTCGCGGATCAGCCGCACGTGTTCGCGTTCCTCTTCGGCCATCTCGGCGGCCGCCGCGCGCACGCTCTCCGGCACTTCGCCCGCGGCGATATTCTCGAAATGCTTCTGTGCGCGCTGCTCGCAGTCCAGCGCGAGCTCGAGCGCATGGAACGGCTGCATCAGGTAATGCACCGCGTCCAGCGGCGCGGCCTCGGGCCCTTCGCCTTCGGGCCAGACACTGGGCGCCGGCAGGTCCGGCACGCTGGGCCAGCCCATTTCCTCGAGGATGCGCTTGGCGTGCAGCCCCTCGATCGCCGCGAGCTTGCGAAACAGCTCCGCGACGCCGCGGTTGTTGTGCGCGTCGAGCTGCTCGGCGAACTGCGTGTAGCGCTCGGTCGCCTCGAGCTCCATCGTGTAGGCCTGCGCCATGAAATCGGCGTACTCGTCCTTAGCCATCGCGGGCTCCCTCGAGTTCGAACCTGCGCGCCAGGCCGGCGACCGTCGCGCTCGCCGGCACCGCTCCTCGATAGGGCGCGCGCTTGCCCTTGTAGAGCACGCCGATGTTGAAGCCGTCGTCGGTCATGATGCGGCGCGCCGCGCGCGCCGGATCGTCGGTCGGCGCGACCGGCGCCGGATGCGCCCGTTCCTTCCACGAGCGCTGGTCGGGCCGGAAGGTGACGCAGGGCGAGAGCACCTCGACGAACGAGAAGCCCGGGTGGCGCACCGCCTCGGCGAGGATCGCGGCGGTGCCGTTCGGGTCGCCCGAGAACGCGCGCGCGACGAAATTGGCGCCCGAGGCGAGCGCGATCACCAGCGGATGGAATTCGCGCACGCCGGAGCCCCCGGGCGACAGTTTCGAGTCCCAGTCGGGCTCGGTGGTCGGAGACGCCTGCCCCTTGGTCATGCCGTAGACGTGGTTGTCCATGACGATGTAGGTCAGGTCGACGTTGCGCCGGCAGGCGTGCAGGAAATGGTTGCCGCCGATCGAATAGCCATCGCCGTCGCCGCTCGCCACCAGCACCGTGAGATCGGGGCGCGCGACCTTGAGTCCGGTGGCCGCCGCGAGCGAACGCCCGTGTACGCCGTGAAAGCCGTAGCAGGCGGTGTAGGCCGGGATGCGCGACGAGCAACCGATTCCCGACACCACCGCGACGTTCTCCGGGCGCAACTCGAGCATGGCGAGCGCCTTGGTGACCGAGGAGAGCACCGAGTAGTCGCCGCAACCCGGGCACCAGATCGGCTTGTAGTCCGACTTGAAGTCTTTCGCCGTAAGCGGCGCAGCCTGAGGGGCGTTCACGCTTGCAGCCTCATGCGCGCCTCCAATCCAGCAGGCGGCGGTGGATTTCCTCGGGCCGGAAGGGCAAAGGGCCGGGCCGGCGCAGGCTGGCCACCTCGCCCGGCAACGCGTATTCGCCGCGCAGGTAGCGCAGGAACTGGCCGCTGTGGTTCTGCTCGACCACCAGCACGCGCTTGACGCCCGCGAGCGCGCGCTGCAGGCGCGCGGGCTGCGCGGGCGCGAGCAGCCGCACCGACACCAGGCGCGCCGCCAGTCCGTCGGCGCGCGCGCGCGCGACGCCTTCGCGCGCCGGCCCCGTGCACGAGCCGAACGTGAGCACCGCGATCTCGGCGTTCTCGTCGGCGCCCTCCACGCTCGCCCACGCGTCGCCCGCGTCGAAGCGCGCGAGCTTGCGCGCGCGCTTGTCCATCTGCGCGAGATGGTCCGCGGCCTGAGACGAGGGAATGCCGCGCTCGTTGTGCTCCAGGCCGTCGGCGGTATAGACGAGGCCCCGCATGCCCGGCAGCGACATCGGCGACACGCCGGAATCCGTCACCGAGTAGCGCTTGTAGGGCTCTCCTTCTTTCGCTGTCACTCTTTCAGAGGCCGTTTCTTCAAGCACGGGAGCGTCGACAACCGCCCGCGCCTGGCCGAAGTACTGGTCGGAGAGCACGATGGCCGGCACCTGCAGCGACTCGGCCATCCGCACCGCCCATTCGGTCGCGCCCAGGCAGTCGGCGAGCGAGTTGGGCGCGACGACCACGTGCGGCGCGTCGCCGTGCAGCCCGTAGAGGGCGATGTTCAGGTCGGCCTGCTCGCTCTTGGTGGCGATGCCGGTGGACGGGCCGGTGCGCATGACGTCCACCACCACCACCGGGATCTCGGCCGTGACACCGAGCCCGAGCGCTTCGATCATCAGCGACAGGCCCGGGCCGGAGGTCGCGGTGAGCGAGGGCACGCCGCCGTAGGACGCGCCCAGCAGCATGTTCATCGACGCCAGCTCGTCTTCCGCCTGCACCAGCGTGCCGCCGAGGCTCGCCAGCTCGGGCGCCAGGTATTCGAGCAGCTCGGTCGCCGGCGTGATCGGGTAGGCCGCGACGAAACGCACGCCGCCGCGCAGCGCGCCCAGCCCCGCCGCCTCGTTGCCCGTGATCAGCCAGCGCGCGCGCCGTGCCGGCGGCGGCTGCAGCGGGAACCCCTCGAGCGCCTGCGCCTGCGCGAGCCCCAGGCGCGCCGCCGCGAGCCCCGCCTCGCGGCGCTTGTCGCCGCCCTTCTTCATCGATTTGGCGATCGCCTGCTCCAGCGCCCCGGCCGGCAGGCGCATCAGGCCGGCGAGCATGCCAAGCGCCACCATGTTGGGCCAGCCGCCCTCGACCTGCTTGGCGAGCGCCTGCAGCGGCACCGGCAGGTAGCGCGCGCCGCCCTTGAGGAAGGTTTCCGGCGGCTCTCCCTTGGCCGGGTCGCCGATCACCAGGCTCGCCGCGCCGAGCGGGATCTCGGCGGCGAAGCGCCCGACGTTCAGCCAGTCCACCGCCGCGAGCACCGCGAAGCAGTCGTCCTGCGCGTCGGTGGGGAAGGCGCTCACGCGCACCATGGCGGCGGCCTCGCCGCCGCGTATCTGCGGCCCGCTGGTGCGCGTCATCAGGCCGTAGTAGCCGGCCTGGGCGGCCGCTTCCAGCAACATATTGCCGGCGGTCATCACCCCCGCCCCGCCGCTGCCGGCGAGCGCCACCGAAACCGAGGCCCCGTTCATGCCCCGCAATGTGGCCGATCCGCGTGGACATTCCTTGAACTAGATCAAATCCGGGCGCATTCGCCGGGGGTATAAACCCCCTAATTCGGTATTCGGATACCTAATTAACCCGGAAGGAGAGGTTCCCCATGTCCGCGCCCGAGACCCACCTGCTCAAGAGCCACGACCTGCCGGAGCTGGCCACGCCGCTGGTCCGCTACGAGAAGCGCCCCGCCCGCAGGCCCGACGGCCGCGAGGCGCCGGGCCTGTACAACGCCTGGATCTGGCTGGACAACCAGGCCCAGTACAACTCCTACACCACCGAGATGGTCAAGGCCGTGATCCTGGCTTTCCGCGCTGCATCAAATGCGCGCGACGTCTCCAGCGTGGTGTTCACCGGCGCGGGCGACAAGGCCTTCTGCACCGGCGGCAACACCAAGGAGTACGCCGAGTACTACGCCGGCCGGCCCCAGGAGTACCGCCAGTACATGCGCCTGTTCAACGACATGGTCTCGGCGATCCTCGCCTGCGACAAGCCGGTGATCGCGCGCGTCAACGGCATGCGCATCGGCGGCGGGCAGGAGATCGGCATGGCCTGCGACTTCTCGGTGGCGCAGGACCTGGCGCGCTTCGGCCAGGCCGGCCCCAAACACGGCTCGGCGCCGATCGGCGGCGCGACCGACTTCCTGCCGGTGATCGTCGGCGCCGAGCGCGCCATGGCGGCCTGCGTGCTGTGCGAGCCGTTCTCGGCGCACGAGGCCTACCACATGGGCATGCTCACCGACATCGTGCCGGCGCTCAAGGTGGACGGCAAGTTCGTCGCCAACCCGCTGGTCGAAACGCAAAAGCTGTATGACGAGTTTGGCCGGATTGCCTTCGGCAAGCCCCTTTCCGGAAAAGCACTGGAATCCGGAAAGCAAACGCTGAAGAAAGGCATCGTCGACCTGTCCATGCTGGACGCCAGGGTCGAGGAGCTGTGCGCCAAAATCCTGCTCACCTTCCCCGACTGCACCACCAAGACGCTGGAAGAGCTGCGCAAGCCCAAGCTCGAGGCCTGGAACCGCAACAAGGAGGATGCGCGCGCCTGGCTGGCGCTCAACATGATGACCGAGGCGCGCGCCGGCTTCATCGCCTTCAACGAGGGGCCGAAGGACGACCGCGAGGTCGATTTCGTGCTGCTGCGCCAGAAGCTCGCCGCCGGCGACAGCTGGGTCGGCCCGCTGCACGACGCCATCCAGCCGCGCAAGCCCCGTGGCTGAAGCGCCGCTCAAGGCCTGGCTGGAGTGCGACGGCGCGCTGCTGCGCCTGCGCCTCGCGCGCCCGAAGGCGAACATCCTCGACGCCGGGATGATCTCGGCCTTGAGTGAAAGCTTTTCGAAATATCGAACCAACAACGGATTGCTCGCGGCGCTGCTGGACCACGAGGGCCCGCATTTCTCGTTCGGCGCGAGCGTCGAGGAGCACCTGCCACAGCACTGCGAGAAGATGATCAGCGGATTCCACGCGCTGCTCGGCGCGATGCTGGAGTGGCCGAAGCCGATCCTGGTCGCCGCGCGCGGGCAATGCCTGGGTGGCGGCCTGGAGTTCGCCGCGGCGGCGCACCTGCTGTTCCTCGCCCCGGATGCGAAGCTCGGCCAGCCGGAGATGAACCTGGGTGTGTTCGCCCCGGCCGCCTCGGTGCTGCTGCCGCTGCGCATCGGCCAGGCGCGCGCCGAGGACCTGCTCTACTCGGGCCGCTCGATCGACGCGCAGTGCGCCCTCGCCTGGGGACTGGCGAACGCGGTGGCCGACGATCCTGCCGCCGCCGCCCTGGACTATTTCCGCGAGCACCTCGCCAACAAGAGCGCCGCCTCCCTCGCGCTCGCCGTGCGCGCGGCGCGCGAGCCGTTCGCCGAGCTGGCGCGGGCACGCCTCGCGGACGTGGAAACCCTGTACCTCGAGCAACTGATGCGCACGCGCGACGCCAACGAGGGCCTGACCGCCTTCATGGAAAAGCGCGCGCCGCGCTGGGAGCACCGATGAGCCTCAAAGAAACCCTCGCGCGCTGCGAACGGCTGTTCGAGGACCTGAGCTTCACCGCGGTCAAGCAATGGAAGGCGGCCGCGCCCGGGCGCAAGGCCATCGGCTACATGCCGATCTACGTGCCGCGCGAGCTGATCCACGCCGCCGGCATGCTGCCGGTGGGCATCTTCGGCGGCGGCGACCAGCTCGAAGTCATCCAGGGCGACGCCTACTACCAGAGCTACATCTGCCGCATCCCGCGCAGCACGCTGGAGCTGGGCCTCACCGGCCGGCTGGACTGCCTGGACGGGATGCTGTTCCCCTCGATCTGCGACGTGATCCGCAACCTGTCGGGCATGTGGCAGATCCTGTTCAAGGACAAGTACGTGAAGTACTTCGACCTGCCGCAGAACTACGACGATGCGACCGGCGGCGCCTTCTACATCCGCGAGATGGAGACCGTGCGCAAGGACCTGGCCGCGCTGTCGGGCAGCGAGATCACCGACGCCAAGCTGAACGCCTCGATCGGCGTGTACAACGAGAACCGCCGCGCGGTGCGCGAGCTCTACGCCTACCGCGCGCTGAAGCCCTGGCAGGCGCCGACCTCCGAGGTCTACCTGGTGCTGAGGGCGGGGTGCGTGCTACCGCCGGAAGAGCACACGGTCCTGATAAGAAATTACATTGACGAAACGGACAAACAAAAGCGCCCGCAGCGCGACAACGCGCGCGTGATCCTCACCGGCTCGTTCTGCGAGCAGCCGCCGCTCGGGCTGATCAAGTCGATCGAGATGGCCGGCTGCTACGTGGTGGACGACGACTTCCAGCTGATCCAGAGCTGGCTGCTCGACGACGTGCCGGCGAACGGCAAGCCGCTCGAGGAGCTGTCGAAGGCCTTCCTGCACCGCTCGGCCTCGACCGCCTCGAAGTACGACGAGAAGAAGGCAGACAAGGGCCAGTTCATGCTGCGCCAGGTGAAGTCGCGCGGCGCCGAGGGCGTGGTCTTCGCCGCGCCCTCGTTCTGCGACCCGGCGCTGCTCGAGCGGCCGATGCTGCAGGAGATCCTCGCCCGCCACAAGATTCCCTACACCGCCTTCAAGTACGCGGAGAACACCGGCCAAATGGCGCCGATCCGCGAGCAGGCCGGCACCTTCGCCGATTCGATCAAGCTCTGGAGCGCCGCATGACCGCCACTACCGCACCGATGCCCGCCAGCGTCAAGAAGCCGCACAACGTCCAGAAGGAGGACGCGATGTGGCTGCAGAAGGAGATGATCAACAAGAACTACCACGAGGTGGCGACCTCGCACGCGACGGGGCGCAAGGTGTCGGCGACCTTCGTGCCGGGCAACCTGAACGAGCTGCTGATGTGCTTCGACTTCGCGCGCCGGCTGCCGGAAACCGACGCGTTGCAGAACGGCATGCGCAAGAAGTCCGGCAAGATGATCATGGACGCCGAGCGCGACGGCCACTCCGAGGACGTCTGCACCTACGTGAAGGCCGACCTAGGCATGATGCTGCAGGGCGACCTGGGGCCCACCGGCGAGCCGATGCCGCGGCCCGACGTGCTGCTGCTGTCCTACACCGGCTGCTTCACCTTCATGAAATGGTTCGAGCTGGTGCGCCAGAAGTACGACTGCGAGACCGTGATGCTGCACGTGCCCTACCAGGGCGAAGGCAGGGTCTCGCCCGACATGCGCGACTACGTGGTCAAGCAGCTGCGCGAGAAGGTGATCCCGACGCTGGAGCGCGTCTCGGGCGTCAAGTTCGACATCGACCGGCTGCGCCAGTACATGCGTGAATCGGCCAAGGCCGAGGAGAACCTGGTGCGGGTGCTGCAGTCGGCGAAGAACCGGCCCTCGCCGATCGACGGCTATTTCGGCGCGGTCTACTACATCGGGCCGATGTTCACCGCATTCCGCGGCACCCCGGAGGCGACGCGCTACTACGACACGCTCTGGAGCGAGGTCGAGCAGCGCGTGCGCGACAAGAAGGGCCCGATCACGCCCGAGGGCGAGATGACCGAGGAGAAGTACCGCCTGGTGGTGGAAGGGCCGCCCAACTGGACCAGCTTCCGCGACTTCTGGAAGATGTTCTCCGACGAGGGCGCGGTGGTGGTGGCTTCCACCTACGCCAAGGTGGGCGGCGTGTACGACTTCGGCTTCCGCCACGACCCGGAGCATCCGCTCGAGTCGCTCGCCGAGTACTGCCTCGGCTGTTATACCAACCTGAACTTCCCGCAGCGCATCGACATGATCTGCCGCTACATGGACGAGTACCAGGCCGACGGCCTGCTGATCAACTCGATCAAGAGCTGCAACAGCTTCTCGGCGGGCCAGCTGCTTATCCTGCGCGAAGTGGAGAAGCGCACGGGCAAGCCGGCCGCGTTCATCGAGTCGGACCTGGTCGACCCGCGCTACTTCTCGGCCGCCAACATCAAGAACCGGCTGGAGAGCTACTTCCAGATGATCAAGCAGAAAAGAGCGGCGGCGCACTGACCATGCGGACCTTCATCGGCATCGACCTGGGCTCGACCACCACCAAGGCGGTGGTGATCGACGAGAACCGCAACGTGCTCGGGCGCGGCATCACCAACTCGCGCTCCAACTACGACACCGCGGCCACCATCGCCAAGCAGGAGGCGCTCGTCAACGCGCGCTTCTACCTGTTCCGGCTCGCCCTGTCCCAGACCAAGGCCCTGAACGGCGGGCTCGAGGAGTTCCTCGCGCAGCTGGAGCGCGATTTCCGCCTCGAGCAGTTCCTCGAGCAGCTGGACGATCTCGAGGCGACCTGCCGGCGCAATGCCGAGGGCACTCGCTTCGGCGATGCGGCGCGCGCCGTCGCGCAGGCGCTCGAGCGGGTATTCGCGGAGCTGAGGAAGGAGTCGCCGCAGCTGTTCGCGCCGGGCGCCAAGCGCAAGAGCGATTTCTTCCGCGACATCGCCGGCAGCCGCTACCTCGCGATCGGCGAGCAGGCCGCCAAGGACGCCGGCGTGCGCTACGACATGCTGCTCAACGTGTTCGACCGCTCGATCATCGAGGTCGAGAACCGCATCTACGGCGACTCCATCCGGCCCCACCTGCTGGCCGCTCTCGATCGAAGCTTCTCGTCCTTGCAGACCGGCGCAGATACGCGCGACAAGGTGCGCGCCCCGATCCAGGCCGTGCTCGACACGGCGCTGGAGGAGACCTACGTGGTCGGCACCGGCTACGGCCGCGCGCGCCTGCCGTTCAGCAAGGAGCACATCCGCTCCGAGATCCTGTGCCACGGCCTGGGGGCGCACGTGATGTTCCCGAAGACCGCCACCGTGCTCGACATCGGCGGCCAGGACACCAAGGCGATCCAGGTGGACCCGCAGGGCATCGTCGAGAGCTTCCAGATGAACGACCGCTGCGCGGCGGGCTGCGGGCGCTATCTCGGCTACATCGCCGACGAGATGAACATGGGCCTGCACGAGCTCGGGCCGCTGGCGATGAAATCGACCAAGACCGTGCGTATCAATTCGACCTGCACGGTGTTCGCCGGCGCCGAGCTGCGCGACCGCCTGTCGCTGGGCGAGAAGCGCGAGGACATCATGGCCGGCCTGCACCGTGCCATCATCCTGCGCGCGATGTCGATCCTGGCGCGCTCGGGCGGCATCCGCGACCAGTTCACCTTCACCGGCGGCGTCGCCAAGAACGAGGCCGCGGTCAAGGCGCTGATCGCGCTGGTCCACGAGAACTACGGCGAGGTCACGCTCAACATCAACCCGGACTCGATCTACACCGGCGCGCTCGGCGGCGCGACCTTCGCCTGGCGCGCGGTGCTCGAGGAAGGCAAGACCGCGGAGGCGCGCACATGACCTGCACGGTGGGAATCGACATCGGCTCCGGCGTCGTCAAGACAGCCTTGTTCGAGAATTCCGGCAGCAACACCCGATGGCTCGCGAAACGCTGCGAGCGCATCCGCAAGCGCGACAACATGCAGCTCGCGAAGGCGGGTTACGACGAAGTGCTCGAGGAGGCCGGCCTGAAGCCCGCCGACGTGGCCTACGTGGCCACCACCGGCGAGGGCGAGAACGTGCCGTTCGCCACCGGGCACTTCTACTCGATGACCACGCACGCGCGCGGCGGCATCTACCTGCGCCCCGACGCGCGCGCCGTCGTCGACATCGGCGCGCTGAACGGCCGCGCCATCTACGTCGACGAGCGCGGCAAGGTGCTGTCCTACAAGATGACCAGCCAGTGCGCCTCGGGCTCGGGGCAGTTCCTCGAGAATATCGCGCGCTACCTGGGCGTCGCGGTCGAGGAGATCGGGCCGCTGTCCAGGTCGGCGAAGGCGCCCGAGAAGATCAGCTCGATCTGCGCGGTGCTGGCCGAGACCGACGTCATCAACATGGTGTCGCGCGGCATCCCGACGCCGGACATCCTCAAGGGCATCCACATCTCGATGGCCTCGCGGCTCGTCAAGCTGCTCAAGGTCACCGGCATCACCCAGGGCACCGTGCTGCTGAGCGGCGGCCTCGCGCTCGACGCCGGGCTGCTGGCCGCCCTGCAGGAGGAGCTGGTGAACGAGAAGATCGCCGGCCTGACGGCGGTCAACCACCCGGACTCGATCTACGCCGGCGCCATCGGCGCCGCGCTGTGGGGCGCGTTCCGCCACGGTAAGCTGCAGGATCTGCAACGCCGCGCCGCGGCCTGACCGAGGGAGACAGCGATGGCCCTGACGATCAACGACCTGTGCACCGCCTGCGACGCCTGCCCCTCGGTCTGCCCCAACGAGGCGATCACCGTGGGCGACCCGGTCTACGCGATCGACCCCAGCAAATGCACCGAATGCGTCGGCGCGCACGACGAGCCGCAGTGCAAGCTGGTCTGCCCCGCCGACTGCATCGTGGTCCACCCGGACTTCCAGGAAACACCCGAGCAGCTGCAGGAGAAGTACAACTCCCTGCACGGCTAGCGCATGGACGAGGACGCGCTGCTCGACGCGCTGCGCGCGGTGGACGATCCCGAGGCCGGCATGAACATCGTCGAGCTGGGGCTGGTCTACGGCGTCGAGGCCGCGCTGCCCGTCGCCAGAGTGCGCATGACCATGACCTCGCCCGCCTGCCCGCTTGGCGACTATCTCACGGACGCGGTGCGCGATGCGCTGCTCGCGCGCTTTGCGGAGATCACGCAGGTCGAGATCGAGATGGTCTGGGATCCGCCCTGGACGCCCGAGCGCATGTCCGAGGAAGCGCGCAACTTCTTCGGCTGGAAATGACGCTCGCTGTCCGCGTGCCGCTGCTGGTCGCGGGCATGCTGAGCCTGGTCGCGGGCATTGCCGCGGGCCTCGCCCGCCTGGGCTTCGATCTTGCCGCGCCCGCCGCGCTGCACGGCCCGCTCGTGGGCGGCGCGTTCCTCGGCACCGTGATCGGCCTCGAGCGCGCGGTGGCGCTGGGCAGGTGGTGGGCCTACGGCGCGCCGCTCGCCGCCGCGCTCGCGGGCCTCGCGTGGATCCTGCGCCTGCCGCCGCAGCTGGGCGGCGCGCTGCTCGCAGCAGGCGGCCTCGTGCTCGTCGCGGCTGCCGTCGCCATCTGGCGCAAGCAGCGGGAAACGCACAACCTCGTCCTCGGCGCGGGCGCCGTGTGCCTCGCCGTCGGCGGCGGCGTCTGCGCGGCCGGTCACATCAGCGAGACCGCGCCCGCCTGGCTCGGTTTCCTCGTGCTCACCATCGCCGGTGAGCGTCTGGAACTGTCGCGCTTCATGCCGCCGTCGCCCGCGGCGAAGCAATGGTTCGCGGGCATTTGCGCGGTCCTTTTCCTCGCGGTTCTGCTTGCGATCCCGGTCCCGCAGTACGGCTGGAAAGCGGTGGCCGCATCCTTGCTCGCGCTCGCAGCCTGGCTCGCGATGCAGGACATCGCGCGCCGCACCATTCGCGAGCAGGGCCTGACGCGCTACATCGCCGCCGCGCTGCTGTTGGGCTACCTGTGGCTCGCCGTCGGCGCCGTGATCGCGGCCGCCGCGCCCGACTTCGCCCCTGGCCGCCCCGCCTGGGATGCCGCGCTGCACGCCTGGTTCCTCGGCTTCGTGTTCTCGATGATCTTCGGCCACGCGCCGATCATCGCGCCCGCGCTGCTGCGCGTGAACCTGCGCTACAGCGCCTGGTTCTACCTGCCGCTCGCGGTGCTGCACCTGTCGCTCGCCGAGCGCATCGCGGGCGATTTCCTGCTCGACCACGCCACCCGCGCGCGCGGCGCCGCCGCCAACGCCGTCGCGATAGTCCTCTTCATCGCCACCATGCTCTACGCCGGCCTCTCGAAGCGCCGCCCCTAGCGCGACTCGAGGCCGTCCATCGGACGGGCGACGCCGCGCCCTCCCTTGTTGAGCACGTGCGTATGGATCATCGTGGTTTCCACGCTGGAGTGCCCTAGCAGTTCCTGCACGGTGCGAATGTCCTGGCCGCGCTCCAGGAGATGTGTTGCGAACGAGTGCCGCAACGTATGGCAGCTCACATGCTTGTGAATCCGCGCGGCCCTGGTGGCCTCCTTCACACCGCGCGCGAGGTAGTTTTCGAAGACATGATGCCGGCGGACAACCCCGTAGCCGGGTCTGTTGAGAGCTTGTGCGAAGGAAAGACAAACTTCCAACCCCATTCGTACGGCGCCTTCGGATACTTCCGGGCCAATGCGTCGGGCAGCTCCACGTCGCCGTGACCGCTCGCAAGATCGCGTTCATGGAGCGCTCGCACGCGAACCAGATGCGCCTTCAGCGGCTCGATGACCGAGCCCGGCAGCATGGTGACCCTGTCCTTGCCACCCTTACCGTCGCGCACGAGTATCTGGCGATAGTCGAAATCGACATCTTTCACTCCCAGCTTGAGGTATTCGCGCAACCTCAAGCCCGCGCCATACAGCAGGCTCGCCATCAGCCACTTGGTTCCCTGCAGCTGCGCGAGAAGCCGACCCACTTGCTCGCGCGCCAAATGGCTCAGGAACGCCGTGACCTCCCGGGCACCCATATCGCGGGGATGGCGCTTATCGGAAAAGAAGATAAAGCGCTTGATCCAATCTCAGTTGCACCAGCGTGACTTCGTGATGATTGGCCGCGTGTGTGCTCACCGACAGCGGCAGCCCGTGCCGATCCACGATCGCGAGAATCTTTATGCCTTTGCCGCGCCTGGTCTTGCCGATTTCGTCGCCGCCGCCCTTGGCCGAGGCAAACGTCGCGTCAATGGGGCATTCGCGCTCGTCGATCCCGCCTTCGTCGCGAAGCGCGTTCGCCAATTGCGTCAGAACATCGCGCAGCACCTCGCGTTCGCACCATTGCTGAAAGCGCCGATGGACCGTCTTGTAGTTCGGGGAGCACTGCGGAAGCATGTGCCATTGCGCGCCCGTGTTCAGAATCCACAGCGCGCCTTCCAATACCTCGCGCGCCGGTACGGGCTTGCGCCCAGGACGACCTTCGGGAACATTCTCCTCGGGAAAATACTCCCGAATCCGTTCCCATCGTTCGTCGCTCAATCGCAGCACAATTCCGATTCTGGAAACTCATGCTCGCGCCGACAACAGTTTTGAGATAGGTTCTAGTTAAGTGTGTTCGCGGAGGCTTCCTAGTGCTCGACTTCCTTCTTGGCGCACTTGGTACACCGGGGCCAGCTTGGATAGGTCTGCTTCTCGGGGGTGTACTGGCTGGCTTGGCGTGGCTGCTTCTTCCCGAGTCAGTTGATCGCATAGCTATTGGTGCTCGGGCGGTTGGAATCTGCTTTTGCGGGGGGACTAGCAGGCTGTTGAAAAACTGATTTTCATGTCATCGCAGCATCAAGTGGCACACAAGATAGCGCTCACTGGCGGTGTTCCAGACTACATATCGTGGTGTTCATACGCCGGCAGGGTCTCACGAATACGTTTTTCAACAGCCTGTTAGGCATCACACAAGCAGCCGATGACAAGCTCTGCTGATCTCGTCCACCGGATAGTCACGCGCCTGTTCACGCTTGAGCAGTTCGAGCACGTGCTTTCTGATCTCTTGGCTTGTTCGGCTTCGGCACCTCCCGGGGAGCGAAGCAGGGTGCAAGTCGCAGTTCTAAAGCTCTTCGATGAAGACCCCAACCGAGATCTCTTGGTATGGACACGCGCCGCCGCGTTGGACTACCGCGACGTACTCCTTTGGGCCGAGTATCCAAGTCGGGCACGGGCTCGGACCTTCCTCCATCGGTCGCCCGCTGAACAGAAGGCCATGCGAGCTGAGGACCGAAGGCTACTCAAGGCCTGGCTTGATCGCTTTTCGTAGCCAGCCACTCTAGCCCCCACGCGGCGCACTCAGCCGTTCACCGCGCATGCCGTGTGATGCCTAACCCCTCGCTCAACACGCGACCCCGCGCGGGGTGCCGCCTTGCCCGCTGGACCGCCTTGGTTCATCATCGGCCCAGCGGGCAAGGCGGCACGCATCGCGGGTCGCGTTAGCTCGAACGTAGAACGCAGGAACGGACGAGATGGCGGAAAAGTACACCGATCGCATCAGGTTGTATTGCGACCAGAATGGTATCGAGATGCCTCCCGGGTTCTTCCGGCACGCAGCTAGTCGGTATGTCGCAGTTGATATCGGTTGCCAGCCAGCACGTCTAGTAGCCACGACGTGGTTCAAACAGGAAGACATGCTTTACTACGTCACCCGTCTCGCTTCAGGCAAGACGTTGAAGCTCCTGGATTTCAAAGAACGCACAGTACTCCGCTTTTCGGGTGGAGAGACGCTCGAACGCGGGGACGCATTCTGAGTGCATCAATTGGCAAACAGCCGATGCCACGGGGGAGTTCCATGAGCATGTCGTTGCTCAGCGTCGACACTGTGAAATTGGTGAATCAGCTATTCGGACCAGGCGATAGAGCTATTGCATGTCGGCTGCTAGCGGAGCACTGCGGAACCAGTTTACCGTTCCTGGGAAACGCGGACTCGGTCGGATTGGAGAGGTATCGCTTCGCGGCTCTGAAGCTGAGTAACGGTACCGTTGATGGACTTCGCCGAGCGATCGAGCTTGCCAGGGCAGACTGGAGAGACCTACTGATGGCGGCGGGTTTTGGAGCTGACGTGAATGCGCATAAGACTTGGCTGAGAACCACGGTGTATGAATGAGCTACGTTCTAACCGCCGATTGCAGGCGGCGCGCAGGAAGCCGCGCGCGCCTGAACCGGGACGTTGGGCCTCTTAGGTTCATGTCGAACTTGGCCGCCGTGCCGCCTTCGCCGTTGAAGTTCTTCCTTTTCCTTGCGCTATTGGCATGCACTCCGCTGCAAGCATCGGAGCAATGGTTCCTCATGGCACGTCATGGAGAGTGCGCCAAGATTGAGTCACTGAAACGCAAGGTTCCCGATCTCGGCGCGGTCACGGATCCGCAGTCCTTTGCGGCGCTTATGCGCAAGAAGGGGTACGCCACAACAATCACTCAACAGGCACTTTCGAAAGGCGCAGCGTTCGAAGTCATCGTCCCGGCAAAGGAACTCTCCTTGGTGTTTGTCACCGCCGACCTGTGCAGCACATTCAGCGCGAAGTGAGCAGTCATTCGCACGCGCATCAGACCCAACCCATCCATCAACCCGGACGCTGCGCGATGAAGCCGCGTAGCGCCGGCTATGTCAGACGTTGATATAGCTTAACGCCGTCAAGGGGCGAGTGAAGTCGACTGCCTCTGGTGCAGCGTTTATCCTTTGCATAGCGCAGTTTGGGCAACGCGGCGGGACCAGAATGACGACGGTCGATCAAGCTGATATGCGCGCGTTGGGTAGCGCAAGACTGTTGTGCGTCACGGAGCCGCCTCGCCCTAGGATCTGAGGTGCCGGCATTGCTGCCGGATCGATAACGTTCCTCGAGGGTTCTCCAGCCGTGGCTGCGCCGCGTTGGCCAAACGGCGTCCGGTGGATTGGCGCTAGCGTCTCCTTC
>JBASCW010000065.1:0-6670 GCA_049651845.1 Burkholderiales bacterium
GCTCGGGGCCGACGCGACGCTCGAGGCCGCGGGCACCAGCCACCTGTCGGTGGTCGACGCTCAGGGCAATGCCGTGGCGATGACGACCACGGTGGAGTCGGCCTTCGGCAGCCGGATCCTCGTGCACGGTTTCCTGCTCAATAACCAGCTCACGGATTTCTCGTTCGCACCCGAGGAAGACGGGCGGCCGGCGGCGAACCGCGTCGAGCCCGGCAAGCGGCCGCGCAGCGCGATGGCGCCGACCTTCGTGTTCGAGCGCGCGCCGGGCCCGCGCGCGGGCCGCCTGCTGCTCGCCGCAGGCTCGGCCGGCGGCCCGGCGATCATCAACTACGTCGCCAAGCTGCTCGTCAGCGTGCTCGACTGGAAGCTCGGCGTGCAGGACGCCATCGCCGCGCCGAACATGGGCAGCCGCAACGGCGACACCGAGCTCGAGCGCACCAGCTCCGCGCAGGCCTTCGAGCCGGCGCTGCGCGCGATGGGGCACCCGGTCGCGGTGACCGGCATGGTGAGCGGCACGCAGGCGATCCTCGTCACGCCCCGCGGCCTGCGCGGGGGCGCCGACCCCCGGCGGGAGGGCGTCGCCCTAGGCAACCGCAAGAGGGATCATTAGAATGAATCGCCGCTCACCTGAGAGACCTTCCGCATGAAACGCATTGCCCTTTTCGCCGCTTCCCTGCTCGCGCTCGCCAGCTTCGGTGCCACCGCGCAGGAAGGCACGCTGAAGAAGATCAAGGACACGGCCACCATTACCATCGGCCACCGCGACGCGTCGCTGCCGTTCTCCTACTACGACGACAAGCAGCAGCCCATCGGCTACGCGATGGACCTGTGCATGAAGATCGCCGACGCGGTGAAGGCGGAGCTCAAGCTGCCCAAGCTGGACATCAAGTACCAGCTCGTCACCTCGGCGAACCGCATCCCGCTGATGGCCAACGGCACCATCGACCTGGAGTGCGGCTCGACCACCAACAACATCCCGCGCCAGGAGCAGGTCTGGTTCACGATGACTCATTTCGTCACCGCCAACCGCTGGGTGTCGAAGAAGTCGTCGAACGTCAAGAAGCTCGCCGACCTGAAGGGCAAGACCATCGTCTCGACCGCGGGCACCACCAACATCAAGCAGATCACCGAGATCAACGCGGCGCAGAACCTCGGCATGAACATCATCTCGGCCAACGGCCACTCCGAGGCCTTCCAGATGGTGGAGACCGGCCGGGCGGTCGCGTTCGTGATGGACGACATCCTGCTCGCGGGCCTCGCCGCGCAGTCGCAGAAGCCGGGCGACTACGAGATCTCGGCCGAGGCGCTCTCGGTGGAGCCCTACGGCATCATGGTGCGCAAGGACGACAAGGCGTTCAAGGCGGTGGTCGACCGCGCCATGACCAACGTCTACAAATCGGGCCAGATCGACGCCATCTACTCGAAGTGGTTCGAGAAGCCGGTGCCGCCCAAGGGCATCAACCTCAACCTGCCGATGGGCGCGGCGTTCAAGAAGGTGGTGGCCAATCCCACCGACTCGGGCGACCCGAAGGTCTATCAGTAAGGCCGGCATGACGGCGGACGGGGAACTGCGGTTCCCCGTTTTTCATTGGTAGCCCGCGCGGCGGTCCGGTGAACTACAACTGGAACTGGGGCATCCTGCTGCAGCCCGAGCCCGGCGGCACGGGCACTTACCTGTATTACTTGTTCGTGGGGCTGGGCTGGACGCTCGCCACCGCGCTCGCCGCCTGGGCGATCGCGCTCATCGTCGGCTCGATCGTCGGCACATCGCGCACCACGCCGATGGTCTGGGTGGTGCGCGCGGGCAACGCCTACGTCGAGATCTTCAGGAACGTGCCGCTCATCGTGCAGATGTTCCTGTGGTTCTTCGTCGTGCCCGAGCTGCTGCCCAAGGACCTGGGCGACTGGGTCAAGCAGATGCCGCCACCCTGGGGCTCGTACCTGCCCGCGGTGCTGTGCCTCGGCATCTACACCTCGGTGCGCATCGCCGAGCAGGTGAAATCGGGCATCAATTCGCTGCCGCGCGGCCAGCGCATGGCCGGCACCGCGCTCGGCCTCACGCTCGCGCAGAGCTACCGCTTCGTGGTGCTGCCGCAGGCGTTCCGCATCGTGCTGCCGCCGCTCACCTCGGAATCGATGAACATCGTCAAGAACTCCTCGGTCGCGCTCACCATCGGCCTGCTCGAGCTCACCGGCCGCGCGCGCGCGATGCAGGAGTTCAGCTTCAAGGTTTTCGAGGCCTTCGCCGCGGCCACGCTGATCTACCTGCTCACCAACCTGGTGGTGGTGTTCGCGATGCGCGCGCTGGAGAAGAAAGTGCGCGTGCCCGGCCTGATCGGCGCCGCGCCCGGCGGCGGGGGGCACTGACCGGTGTTCGCCGGCTACGACTTCGACGTCATCCAGCGCTCGTGGGCGTACCTGTTCCGCGAAGGCATGACGTTCACGCTCACGCTCACCTTCCTCGTCATGGTC
The DNA here is from genome assembly GCA_049651845.1 of Burkholderiales bacterium. Classification (GTDB taxonomy): domain Bacteria; phylum Pseudomonadota; class Gammaproteobacteria; order Burkholderiales; family SG8-39; genus RBG-16-66-20. The sequence goes on from JBASCW010000065.1 coordinate 2,473, forward strand.
GGCGGCATCTTCTTCGGCACGCTGCTGGCGATGATGCGGCTGTCGAAGTTCCAGCTGCTGGGCCTGGTCGCCGGCGGCTATGTGAATCTCATGCGCTCGCTGCCGCTGGTGCTGGTGATCTTCTGGTTCTTCTTCCTGGTGCCCTACATCGGCGCCTGGATCATCGGCGCCAAGGAGCCGGTCAAGGTGGGCTCGTTCCTGTCCTGCCTGATCACCTTCACCATGTTCGAGGCGGCGTACTACTGCGAGATCATGCGCGCGGGCATCCAGTCGGTCGCGCGCGGCCAGGTCTGGGCGGGCTACGCGCTCGGCCTGAACTACTGGCAGACCATGGGCCGGATCGTGCTGCCGCAGGCCTTCCGCAACATGCTGCCGGTGCTGCTCACGCAGACCATCATCCTCTTTCAGGACACCTCGCTCGTCTACGTGATCTCGGCCACCGACTTCCTCGGCGCGGCCTCCAAGGTCGCCAACCGCGACTACCGCCTCGTGGAGATGTACACCTTCGCCGCCGTGGTCTACTTCGTGATCTCCTACGGCCTGTCCACGCTCGTCAAGACCCTGCAGGACCGCATCGCCATCATCAGGTAGAAACCGCCCATGATCTCCGTCAAGAACGTCAGCAAGTGGTACGGCAGCTTCCAGGTCCTCACCGACTGCTCGACCCAGGTCGACAAGGGCGAGGTGGTGGTGGTGTGCGGCCCCTCGGGCAGCGGCAAGTCCACCATCATCAAGTGCGTGAACGCGCTCGAGCCGTTCCAGAAGGGCGAGATCACCGTGGACGGCATCTCGGTGGGCGACCCCAAGACCGACCTGCCCAAGCTGCGCTCGCGCATCGGCATGGTGTTCCAGAATTTCGAGCTGTTTCCGCACCTGTCGGTGACCGAGAACCTCACGCTCGCGCAGGTCAAGGTGCTCGGCCGCACCGAGGACGCGGCGCGCGACAAGGGCTTGAAGCTCCTCGACCGCGTCGGGCTGATCGCGCACAAGGACAAGTTCCCGGGCCAGCTTTCGGGCGGCCAGCAGCAGCGCGTGGCGATCGCGCGCGCCCTCTGCATGGACCCGATCGCGATGCTGTTCGACGAGCCCACCTCGGCGCTCGACCCGGAGATGATCAACGAGGTGCTCGACGTGATGGTCGAGCTCGCGCAGGAAGGCATGACCATGATGGTGGTCACGCACGAGATGGGCTTCGCCAGGAAGGTCGCGCACCGAGTGATCTTCATGGACGCGGGCAAGATCATCGAGGACGCGCCCAAGGCCGACTTCTTCGGCACGCCGCGCTCCGAGCGCGCGCAGCTGTTCCTGTCGAAGATCCTGCACCACTGAACTTGCGCCCGCTGCTCGCGTCGCTGCTGCTCGCGGCCTGCACGGCCGCCGCGGCCCAGGCCGCGCCGCCGGGCCGGTTCTTCGCCTGGCCCATGGACGAGCCCGCGCAGAAGCCGCGCGGCGGCACCACGCGCGGCGCGCCCGTGACGCTCGCGCCGGTTCCCTCGGCGGCCTGGCGGCAGCTGCGCGAAGCGGGCCTGAGCGACCTCGAGCGCGACCGCCGCGCGATCCTCGCCATGGCCGGACCCTACCGCGTCACCTTCGATTTCCTCGAGGTGGCGCGCTTCGATCCCGCGCTCAAGGTCCCCGCGCCCTACCAGAGCTGGGCCACCGAGTACGTGTTCGTGGCCGAGGACCGGCCGGGATTCATCGCGCTGCAGCACGTGCTCGCCATGCGCGTGCGGCTCGAAGGCGACGAGCTGAGCGAGCCGATGGTGTCGCGCCACTGGCGCCAGGAATGGCGCTACGAGGCCGACCGGCTGCTCGCCTACGCGGGCGACAACACCTGGATCGTGCGCGCGGTGCCGGAGGCCGAGCGCCGCGGCAGCTGGGTGCAGAGCGTGCTGCAGGTCGACGATTCGCCGCGCTACGCCGCGCGCGGGCGCTGGCGGCACGCCGAAGGCGCGTCCACCTGGATCAGCGACGAGACCTGGCGGCCGCTGCCGCGGCGCGAGTTCGGCGCGCGCAAGGACTACCAGGTGCTGGTCGGCACCAACCGGCACAGCATCACGCCCGGCGGCTGGGTGCAGGAGGAGAACAACCTGAAGCGCGCCATCGGCGAAGCACGCGATCTCGCGCGCGAATACGGCGTGGTGCGCTACGAGCGCATCCGCGGCCACGACTTCGGTTCTGCCGAGCGCTACTTCGCCGCAAGCGAGCCGTTCTGGGCCGAAGTGCGCGCCGCCTGGCGCGAGGCCGAGGCGGCGGGACGCTTCAGCATGCGCGCGCAGCCGGACCAGGCAGGGCTGTTCGTGCCGTTCTTCCAGTACGCCGACAAGCTGGCGGCAGGCCACGCCTTCGACCGCGAGGAGGCACGGGCCTTTGTCCGGCGCACCCTGCGCGAGCGATACCTCGTGCCCTAGAAACTTATCCCGACCCGCCATGAAGATGCACGAGAACTCGCTGTTCGCGATCCTGCTGCGGGCGCCGTGGTGGATCAGCATCCTCGTCGCCGTTGTGACCACCGTGGCGTCGCGCTTCGTGCTCGAAAAGTTCTCGATGCCCGAGCTCTACGCGATCTTCGTCGGCCTGCCGTTCTTCGTCATTGGCTGCGTCGCCGGCTGGCGCCAGCTGCGCGCGCCCAGCGCCGAGCGCGTCGCGGCGAACCTGGATGCGCTGCGCGCCATGTCCTGGGAGTCCTTTTCCGGGGCGCTCGAGGCGGCCTATCGCAGCCAGGGGTATGCCGTGGCGCCCGCGAGCGAGCGCGGGGCCGACATCGAGCTCAGCAAGGCAGGACGCATATCGCTCATCAGCTGCAAGCGCTGGAAGGTCGCCCGCGCCGGCGTCGAACCATTGCGCGAACTCGACGCCGCGCGGCGCAAGACGCGGGCCAGCGAATGCGTGTACGTGGCCGCGGGCGATGTCACCGACAACGCCCTCGCCTTCGCCGCCGAAAAAAGCATCCGCGTGCTGCGCGGCCCGGAACTCGCGGCCCTGCTGAAACCGCGCACCTAGGTTACGCTTGCCCGACACGGACAAAGGAGCGGCGATGAGCGCGGTGGCATTCATAGGTTTGGGCGCGATGGGCTCGCGCATGGCGATGAACCTGCATGCGGCGGGACACAAGCTGCGGGTCTTCAATCGGGACAAGGCGAAGACCAGGCCCTTCGCCGAGAAAGGCATCGAGGTCTGCGATTCGCCGGCTGCTGCGGCCAGGGGCGCGGAGTTCGTCTGCTCGATCGTCTCCGACGACGTCGCGACGCGCGAAGTCATGCTGGGCAGCAACGGCGTCATCGGCGCGGCGGCGGCGGGCACGATCGTCCTCGATTCGAGCACCAACACGCCCGCGATGGCGCGCGAGGCGGCGCAAGCCGCGGCGGCGCGCGGCGTGATCTACCTCGATGCGCCGGTCTCGGGCTCGCTCGCGCAGGCGCAAGCGCGTGAGCTCGTGATCCTGGTGGGCGGCGACAAGGCGGCCTTCGACCGGGCATCGCCTGTGCTGAGCGCGATGGGGCGCATGGTGCGGCGCATCGGCGACTCGGGCGCCGGCGCGACGCTCAAGCTCATCAACAACATGCTGTCGGCCACGCTCACCGCGGCGATCGCCGAGGCCGCGCAGGCGGCCGAAGCGGCGAACCTCGACCGCGAGGCGACGCTGGAAGTGCTCGGCGAGGGCGCGGCGGGCTCGCGCCTCATGAAAACCAAGCTGCCGAAGATCTTCAAGCGCGATTTCTCGCCGCAGTTCCAGCTCGAGCTCATGGACAAGGACCTGCGCTACTTCCTCGCGCTGGCGCAGGAGCTCGACCGCCCGGCGCCGATCGCCTCGCTGGTGCGCAGCCAGTATCAGGCCGCCAAGCGCGCGCAGTTCGGCAAGCTCGATTCCTGCGCGGTGTTCCTGCAGGCTTCGGGCGAACGGCCGAAAACCTGAGCTAGCGGCGCTCCACGCGCCGCAGCATTTCTTCGGTGATCCGGAAATTCGGGTAGCGCCTGCGGAACTCGAGGAAGGCCTTGTCGGCCTCGTCGTGCCGGCCTTCGCGCCGCAGCTGCGCGATGCGCTCGAACTCCTGCTCGGGCGTCTCTCCCGCGAGCTTGGCAGCCTGCTCCGAGGCAGGCTTGGCGGCCGGCGCAGGCGCCGCCAGGCCTGACGTGGCCGCGGGGGCGGACGCAGGCGGCGGCGCGGATGCAGGCGGCGGCGCGGACGCTACCCGCG
>JBASCW010000066.1:0-7531 GCA_049651845.1 Burkholderiales bacterium
CGACGATGGCAGCAAATTCTGCTGCCCCGGATGGTATGGAAGGTAGCTTGTCGTCATCATCGTTTAACGCTTCACCACACCATCTCGATGACCATCAACTCAACCTCCTGCCGCGCAGACTCCTAGAGGCGCTTGAGGAATATTTTCGAGCCGCGCTTCCAATTATAGAGCGCCTGGCGCTTCTCGGGCAGCACCGACACGCCGGCTTCGCGGAAGCCCCGTGCGAGGAACCAGTGCTGCGCGCGCGTGGTGAGCGCGAACATGCGCCGGATCTTCATCTCCCTCGCGCGCATCTCGCAGGCGAGCAGCAGCCGCTCGCCGTAGCCCGCGTCGCGTGCCTCGGGCGCCACCGCGAGGCAGGCGAGCTCGGCGCTCTTTTCCGCGGCGTAGGGATACAGCGCCGCGCAGGCGAGGATCGAGCCGTCGTGCTCGAGCACCTCGAAGTTGGCGATTTCCTGCTCCAGGCGCTGGCGCCCGCGCTTGACGAGCGTGCCGTCGGCCTCCAGTGGCTCGATGAGCGCGAGGATGCCGCCGACGTCGTCGATCTTCGCCGGCCGCAGCTTCTCGACCGGGTCCGCGGTGATCATGCTGCCCACGCCCGAGTGCGTGAACAGTTCCAGCAGCAGCGCACCCTCGGCGCGCCGGGAAACCAGGTGCGCGCGCGCGACGCCGGCGCGCACCGCGCCGAGCGCGTGCGCCATCGCGCGCCGGGTCGGCGCCGTGAGCTCGTCCTTCCTGAGCAGCGCCTCGGCCTCGCGCGCGGTGAGCTCCGAGAGGATCTGGCCGCGCGCGCCGGTCGGTAGTTGGTCCACGGCGAGCAGCAGCTTGTCGGCCTTGAGCGCGCAGGCAACGCTGCAGGCGACGTCTTCCCAGGCGAGATTGAACACCTCGCCGGTCGGCGAATAGCCGATGTGCGGCACCAGGGCCACTTCGCCCGCTTCCAACCGGCGCGCGATCGCCGCGCCGTCGACTTTGCGCACGCTGCCCGTGAACTGGAAGTCGACGCCGTCCACCACGCCGATGGGCTTGGCCGCGATGTAGTTGCCCGAGGCGACGCGGATCTGCGCGCCGGCCATCGGCGAGTTCGGCAGGCCCTGCGAGAGCAGCGCCTCGATCTCCACGCGCAGCGAGCCGGCCGCGTGCTTGACGGCCTCCAGCGATTGCGCGTCGGTAATGCGCAGGCCCTTGGCGTAGCGCGAGCGCGAACGCTTGGCGCGCAACTCGGCCTCGATCTGCGGGCGCGCGCCGTGCACGAGCACCAGACGTATGCCGAGCGCCGCGAGCAGGTTCAGGTCGTGCACCCAGCGCACGAAGCGGGCGCGCTCGGCGACCACCTCACCGCCGAAGCCGATCACGAAAGTGCGGCCGCGAAAGGCGTTCACGTAGGGCGCGACCTGGCGGAACCAGCGCACGAAGGCTTCGGGATGCGGCAACGCGCTCATCGTTCTCCGATCGGTCGCAAAGGCTGGGGATTCTAAGGCACGGGTGCCGGGGGTCCAAACGGCCGGGCGGCGCGGTCAACGCGGCCGGCGTGCTGGACGAGATCCTGCAGGATGTGCCCGCCAGCAGCGCGGCGCGTTCGTGGCGATCGGTCGCGACCTGCTGACCCTTGCCCGGCGTGAGCAGGCGCGCGTGGCCACGCAGCCGCCGGCTGCCGCGGCACCCTCGCGGCATGACGCGCTGCAGGCCCGCAAGGAGCGGCACGCCATGGGCCTGCGCTACTGGGACGAGCAGCAGTTCCTCGAAGCCGCGCGGCGCGGCGACCGCATCGCGGTGGACCTGTTCATCACCGCGCGCGGCCTGGAAAGCAAGCGCGGCGACTAGAAGTCGCCCGCCAGCGCGCCGAGCGCCGCCAGCGCGGCGAGCGCCGCGGTTTCGGTTCGCAGGACCCGCGGCCCGAGCCGCACCGGCGAAAACCCGGCTCGCAGCAGACCCTGTTCCTCCTCGCCACTGAAGCCTGCCTCCGGGCCGACCGCGAGGACCAGCGGCCCCCTAGCCAGGTCCGCGAGCCTGGCCGATCCCGACGGCGCGAGCAGGATCTTCGCGCCGGCTGGCGCGCGGTAGCGATCGACCTCGACGGGCTCGGCGATCTCGGGGATGCGGTTCCTGCCGCACTGCTCGCAGGCCGAAATCGCGATGCGGCGCCAGTGCGCGAGCTTCTTCGCGCCGCGCTCGCCGTCCAGGCGCACCACCGAGCGGGCGCCGAGCACCGGGTGAATGGCGGCGACGCCGAGCTCGACCGCCTTCTGCACGGTGAAATCCATCTTCTCGCCCGAGGACACGGCCTGCACGAGCGTGATCGCCAGGGGCGACTCGCGCTCGATCGCAAGATGCTCGCCGGTTTCCGCCACGACGCGGTCGCGGCCGGGCATCGCGAGGCGCGCCGGGTACTCGCCGCCGCGGCCGTCGAACAGCACCACGGCGTCGCCCTCGCGCAGCCGCAGCACGCGCGCCGCGTGGTGCGCGGCCGCCTCAGGCAGCTCGACGCTGCTGCGAGGCTGCAGCGCGACCTCTACATGCAGGCGCGGCGCGCGCGTTGAACTGCAGCCCCGAAGCTCGGTCATGGGCCGATTCTGCCATGCGCGGTGCCGGCCGCTACCGCGCCGCGCAGCCGAATCCGGCGGTGGGGACCTCCCTCCCGGCGCAATCGTGAAAGCGGATCCGGCTGCCGCGCGGCAGGTGCCACTGGAACTCCTTGCGCCGCGCGATCGCGTGCCGCGGCTCGGCCGGGAAGCCCAGGCCGCTCGGGCAGGCCACCGCAGCGGGCACGGGCACGCCCGGATTCTCGGCGCACCAGAGCAGGCTGCGCGGTGCGCCGCAGCGGTTCACGAAAACGATGCGGTAGAGCGAATGGTTGCGGGTGTCGGCGAGCACGTCCACGCTCGCCGCGACGCAGGCGGTCGCGGCGTTCTCGCTCGGCGCGAGCGCCTCAGCGCGCGCCATGGCGGCGCAGCCAAGGAGCAGCAGGAAGAGAGTTCGCGGACGCATTTTCGCAAGCCCTAATGACGGCCGAAAACGCGAAAGCTTGAGGACGGCAGCGGCCGGTTCTGCAGATCGAAACGCCGCCGCGCGGTTTCAAACGCTCGCGATCAGCGCGTGCAGCCCCAAGCGAGCGCGGCGCAGCCTTCGCCGCAGCGTTGGAGCGCCTTGGTCTCGGCTTCGTCGCGCGTCGCGCCAGAGGCCGCGGCGAAGGACTTCGGCCCGGCCGCGAGCGCCGCGCAGCCGTTCTTGAACTTGTGGACGACCAGGCATTCGCGCTGACCGCACTGCTTGAGCGCCGCCACCTCGGCGTCGCGCGCGCGCGCGGTATCGATGCTCACGCCCCAAGCCTGCGAGGCGCGGTGGTAGGCGATCGCGCCAAACCGGTTCGGCGTGGCGGACTGCTTGGCGGCCTCGGCCGGTAAGACGAGGAAGCAAGCGAAGACGAGCAGCGCTGCCCGCATGGCTACATGGTGGCGCCGAGCACCCAGGGCGCGAACTCGTCCTCGCCGTAGCCGAACAGCTCGGACTTGGTCTTGCGGCCCGAGGCCGTCTCGAGGATCAGCGCGAAGAAGCGCTGGCCGACCTCGGCGACGCTTTCCTTGCCGTCGACGATGGTGCCGCAGTTGATGTCCATGTCTTCTTCCTGGTGCTGCCAGAGCGCGGTGTTGGTCGCGAGCTTGAGCGAGGGCGCCGGCTTGCAGCCGTAGGCCGAGCCGCGGCCGGTGGTGAAGCAGATCATGTTGGCGCCGCCGGCGACCTGGCCGGTCGCCGACACCGGGTCGTAGCCCGGCGTGTCCATGTAGACGAAGCCCTTCGAGGTCACGGGCTCGGCGTACTCGAGCACCTGAACCAGGTTGGTCGTGCCGCCCTTGGCGACGGCGCCGAGAGACTTCTCGAGGATGGTGGTGAGCCCGCCCGCCTTGTTGCCGGGGGAGGGGTTGTTGTTCATCTCGTTGCCGTTGCGCCGCGTGTAATCCTCCCACCAGCGAATCCGCGCGATGAGTTTTTCTCCTATTTCCTTTGAAATTGCCCTTCTGGTCAACAAGTGCTCCGCGCCATAGATCTCGGGGGTTTCAGAAAGGATCGCGCTGCCGCCGTGGCGCACGAGCAGGTCGACCGCGGCGCCGAGCGCGGGGTTGGCGCTGATCCCCGAATAGCCGTCCGAGCCGCCGCATTGCAGGCCGAGCGTGAGGTGGCTCGCCGGCACGGTCTCGCGCTTCACCTTGTTCGCCTCAGCGAGCACCGACTCGATGCGCGCCACGCCTTCGCGGATCGCCTTGGACGTGCCGCCTTTCTCCTGGATGGTGTAGGCGTGCAGCTTGTCGTGGCGTTTGAGCGCCTGCGTCGAGAGCAGGCTGTTGATCTGGTTCGCCTCGCAGCCCAGGCCCACCACCTGCACCGCGAAGAAGTTCGGGTGGCGCGCGTAGCCGGCCATGGTGCGCCGGAGCACGTCGATCGCCTCGCCGTCGGAGGCCATGCCGCAGCCGGACTTGTGGGTGAGGGCCACGACGCCGTCCACATTGGGAAACTTCTCCAACCTGTTCCTGAAGTGATCTGCGATGGCCCGGGCAACGGTCGCCGAGCAGTTCACGCTGGTGAGAATGCCGATGTAGTTGCGTGTGGCGACGCGGCCGTCGAGGCGCACGATGCCCTGGAAAGTGGCTTGCGGGGTTATGTAATCAGTGTCCTTTTTCTCGGAAGAGAACGAATAGTCGCGTTCGAAATCCCCCATCGCCAGGTTCTGCACGTGCACGTGCTCGCCGGCGCGGATCTCGCGCGTCGCGAAGCCGATGATCTGGTTGTAGCGCCGCACCGGCTGACCGGCCTTCAGGTCGCGCACCGCCACCTTGTGGCCGGCGGGCACGCGCGCCGCGACCGCGATGTTGCCTTCCTTGACGAGCGTGGTGCCGGGCGCGAGCTCGACGCGCGCGATCACCACGTCGTCGGCGGCATTTAGGCGGATGGTGAGATCGGCGGCTTGCAGCATGGGCCCTCCTGCAAACGGGAATGTTACTGCGTCGGGCGCTCTCGGGCGCCCACGGCGTAGACCTCGACCAGGATCTCCTTGCCCTTGAGCGCGAGCTCGCCGATGCGCTCCATCGCCGGCAGCGCGGGCTGCTCGCCGAGCATCTTCCGGAGCTCGCCCGAGATCAGCAGCCGGCGGTTGAATTCGTTGCATTTGGCCTGGATGCGGGCCGCGGTATTCAGCACGTCGCTGAAGTAGGCGATGTCCCGCTTGAGCACGCCTATCTCGGCGGCCGTGACCGGGCCGAGATTGACCCCCGCCTTGAACTCCGGAACGATGCCGTAACGGCCGCGGTAATAGTCCGCCTTGGCCTGTAGCGCCGCGTCGAACTGGAAGAACACCGCCACGCAATTCGCGTTCCGCAGGCCGTTCGGCACTCGCCAGGTGAGGATCGCCTCGTCGCCCGCATACTGGTAGATCTCGACCTCGTGCGCGAGCGCGCTGTCGGTCAGATTGTTGAAGCAGTCCTGCACGAGCCGGCAGTAGGTCAGGGGGCCGAGGCGTTCGGCATGCGTCGTGGATCCCTTCATGTCCAGGAACATGAAGATGCGCTCTTCCTCCTTGGGCGAGTGGTACTTGCCGAGCAGCAGGTTCAGCAGCACGCGCGAGCCGACCATCATCGTCATCTGCCGGATCAGCGAGAACGCAATCGCCACCGCGATCACGTAGGTGAAGAAGGCGATGACCGCGCCGTTGCTGAAGCGTGCGAAGAAGCTGGGCACGATCTGGTCTGCCGGAATGCTGCCCTGCAGGTAGGCTGCGACGCGCGAAACGAGCACGATCACGCAGGCCGCGAGGAACAAGCCGACGCTTTTGAAAGCGATCAGGAAACCGTACGAGCGCTGGCGCAGCAGCTTGCTATCCGCGAGCAGCAGGATCAGCCAAAACAGGACCCCGAAGATCGTTCCTACTGCGAGCCCCAGCCACACCAGCGCGGTCGGCGACGTGGCCCAGTCCATCGTGTCCTTGGTGCCGTAGAACCGCACCAGCAGGTACAGGCCGAGCGCCGCGATCCAGGCGAGCACGCTGACGACCAGGCTCGACAATTTCAGTCGGTACGCACCCATGGCCGGTCAGCGCGGCGCCAGCGCGGCGGCCTGCCGCAATGCTTCAATCATGCTGCGCTCGTCGGCTTTGCCGGTACCCGCGATGTCGAACGCCGTGCCGTGATCGACCGAGGTGCGCACGATCGGCAGGCCGGCGGTGACATTGACGCCGTGCTCCAGGCCCATGGCCTTGACCGGGCCGTGGCCTTGGTCGTGATACATCGCGACCACCAGGTCGTAGTCGCCGCGCGCGGCGAGATAGAAGAGGCTGTCGGCGGGCAGCGGCCCGTCCACCTTCCAGCCGCGCGCGCGCGCCGCCTGCACCGCGGGCACGATCTTCTGCTCTTCCTCGCCGCGGCCGAACAGGCCGCCTTCGCCCGCGTGCGGGTTGATGCCGCAGACCCCGATGCGCGGCGCCAGCGCGCCCGCGCGCTCCTGCCCGATCCCGGCGCGCACGAGCAGCTCGCGGCCGCGCGCGATGGTGCGCCCGACCAGCGCCGCGTCGATCTTCTCGATCGCGTCGAGCAGGCCGATGTGCGCGGTGACGTGGATCACGCGCAACTTGGGCGCGAGCAGCGTGAGCGAGACCTCCTTCGTCCCCGTGAGCTCGGCGAGCAGCTCGGTGTGTCCCGGATAGCGGTGACCCGCGGCATTGAGCGCCTCCTTGTTGATCGGCGCGGTGCAGATCGCGTCGATTGCGCGTTCGAGCGCGAGCTGCACCGCGCGCTCGATGTAGCGGTAAGCCGCTTCGCCGGCCGCTCGCGAGACCTTGCCGTAGGGAATGTCTTCCGCAACCGTCCCGGCATCGATGCATTCCACGCGGCCGGGTTTGAAGTTCGCCTGCTTCGTCTGTTCGATCGTGCGCACCTCGAGTGTCAGCTTGAGAAGTCTGCCGGCTCTCGCCAGCTGCTTCGAGTCGCCGATCACCAGAGGGCGGCAGAGCGCGTAGGCGTCCGCGCGTGCGAGCGCCTTCATGACGACCTCCGGCCCGACGCCGGCGGGATCGCCCATGGTGATGCCCACGATCGGGAGAGTCATGTCCTTGTCATCTCGCGCTGCAGGCGCGCCACGCATTTCGACAGCGTATCCGGTCCGCCGAACGCGCCGGCCTTGGTGCAGACCAGCGTGCCGTCGCGCGCCATGGCGAATGGTACGCCGGGCTCGACCTCGCCCAGCAGGCGCAGCGCGCGGATGCCGCGCGCGCCGAGCACCGCGCGGGCGGTCTCGCCGCCGGTCAGCACGTAGTGCGCATGCGGCGCGGCCTGCGCCACGGCGCGGCCCAGGCGGCGCACCGCGGGGATGTCGCGACGCGTGGGCCGGCGCGTCCAGGCCACCTGCACGAGGAGGCTGGAGCGCGCGCGCGCGAGGCGCCTGGCTTGGCGCGCCGAGACCGCGGAGGCGCTGCCGACCACGGTCACCACCGGACGCAGCTGCCGATCGGGACTCGGCGCCGCGCGCCGGCGCGGCAGCGTTCTCG
>JBASCW010000067.1:0-6070 GCA_049651845.1 Burkholderiales bacterium
GGCGCCGAGCGCGACCAGCGCCGCGCCCGCAGCGAGCGCGCGAGGGCGCAAGCGCGCGTTGCCCACCGGCGCGAAGTCGGAATCGGCGATCGCCGAGCGCACTTCGCGCGGCGTCACGCCGTGCGTGTCGCCCGCGAACGCGGCGAGCAGCGCCTTGTCGCAGAGCACGTTGATGCGGCGCGTGAGCCCGCTGGAGGCGCGCGCGATGGCGGCGATCGCCGCGTCGCTGAACAGTTCCGGCCCCTTGTAACCCGCGGTGCGCATGCGAAAGGAGACGTACTTGGCGACCTCGTCGGGTGCGAGCGGCCGCGTGCGGAAACTGTGCGTGATGCGGTCCTTGAGCTGGCGCATCGTCGGCTTGGCGAGCGACTCGTCGAGCTCGGGCTGGCCGAACAGCACGATCTGCAGCAGCTTGTGGCGGCTCGACTCGAGATTGGACAGCAGGCGCACCTGCTCGAGCGTGTCGTCGGGCATGGCGTGCGCTTCGTCGATCATCACCACCACGCGCCGCCCGCTCGCGTAGAGCTCGATCAGCTTGGCCTGCAGCTCGCGCAGCGCCGGCACCGCGGGGTCGTTCGCCACCGGCTGGCCGAGCTCCTCGGCGATCGCGTTGAGGATCTCGGAGCGCGAGTACGAGGGATTGGCGAGGAACACCGTCTCGACCTCGTCGGGCAGGCGCTCCATGAGGACGCGGCACAGCATGGTCTTGCCGCTGCCGATCTCGCCGCTCACCTTGACGATGCCCTCGTCGTGCAGGATCGCGTACTGCAGCCCCTCGAGCGTGGCGCCGCGGTCGGCGCCGTCGAAGAAGAAATCAGGATGCGGCGTGATGCGGAACGGCGGCTCGTTCAGCCCGAAATGGTCGAGGTACAGGGCCACCGCCTACGAATCCTTCTCTTGCGCATGGTTCATCCGGCTGTAGAGCGTGGTGCGGTTGACGCCGAGCAGCTTCGCGGCCTGGCTGACGTTGCCGCGCGTCAGGCGCAGCGCGGCCTCGATGTAGCCGCGCTCCATCGACGCGAGCATGCGGTCGAGCTGCACGCCGCGGCTGCGCTCGAGATGGCGCACCGCCTGCGCGACGACGTCGCCTTCGCCGGGCGCGTCCTCGGCGGTCGTCTTGGTCTCGAGGTCGAACTCGGGCTCGAGATCGGCGGCGGCGAGCTCGCGCCCCGGGTGCTTGGTGGTGAGCCGGATCACGATATTGCGCAGCTCGCGCACGTTGCCCGGGAACGGGTAGCCGAGCCAGCGGCGCTCGGCGGCCGCATCGAGCGAGAACGGCGGCACGCCCGACTGCTCGGCGTAGAAGCGGCGGAAGTGCTCGAGCAGCAGCAGCTTGTCCCCCTCGAGCTCGCGCAGCGGCGGCACGCCGAGCGTGAACACCGAGAGGCGATGGTAGAGGTCGGCGCGTAGCGCGCCCTGCTTCACGGCCTGGCGCAGGTCGCGGTTGCTCGCCGCGATGATGCGCGCGCGCGAGACGCGGCTCGAGGTCTCGCCGACGCGCTGGTACTCGCCGTTCTCCAGCACGCGCAACAGCTTGGCCTGCATCTCGAGCGGCAGCTCGCCGATCTCGTCGAGGAACAGCGTGCCGTCGCGTGCATCCTCGAAATAGCCCGCGTGCGCGGCCGCCGCGCCGGTGAACGCGCCCTTGGCGTGGCCGAACAGCGTCGGCTCCACCAGCGTCGGCGCGATCGCCGCGCAGTTGAGCGCGAAATAGGGCTTGTCGGCGCGCGCCGACAGGCGGTGCAGGCTGCGCGCGACGAGCTCCTTGCCGCTGCCGGATTCGCCCTCGATGAGCACCGGGAACGGCGAGTCGGCGAACTGCGCGAGCTGGCTCTTGAGCTTCAGGATCGGCGGGCTCTGGCCGATGATCTCCGCGGCGCCGGGCGTGCGGTCGCGCTCGGCGCGCAGCTCGACCTCGCGCACGGCGAGCGCGCGCGCGAGGATCTTCTTGAGCACCGCCGGGTCGCAGGGCTTGGCGATGAACTCCGCGGCGCCGAGCGCGCGTGCGTGGCGCGCGTGCGCCGCACCGTTCTGGCCCGACAGCACGAAGATGCGCATGCCCGGCGAATGCGCGAGCAGGTCGGCGATCAGCTGGAAGCCCTGGTCGGGCACGTGCGGCGTGGGCGGCAGGCCGAGGTCGACGAGCGCCAGCTCGGGCGCCTCCGGCAGCTGGCGCAGCAGCTCGACCGCGTGCGGGCGCGACTCGCACACCAGCACCTCGAACTCGGCCCCGAGCGCGAAGGCGAGCGTGTCGGTGATCAGCGCGTCGTCGTCGACGATCAGCAGCCGCGGGCGGCCCTCAGGCGCCGATTGCAGGGGCGTCGCCATCGCTACGTACGCATTTGAGGAACGCACGCTCGAGGTTGTCCTCGCCGGTGTGGCCGCGCAGGTCCGCAGGCGCGCCCTGAAAGCGCAGCCGGCCGCGGTCGAGCACGGCGATCGTCGAGCACAGCTCCTCGACGTCCGAAAGCACGTGCGAGGTGAAGAACAGCGTTCGCCCCGCGCCGTGCAGCCGCGCGAGCACCGCCTTCACTGCGAGGCGCCCGGCCGGATCCAGGCCGCTCATCGGCTCGTCGAGCACGTACAGGTCGCGCTCCTGCAGGAAGCAGCCCGCGAGCCCGAGCTTCTGCGTCATGCCCTTGGAGAGCTGGCGCACCGGGCGCTCGAGCGCCTGCGGCTCGAGCTCGAGCTCGGCCGCGAGCGCGGCGGCGCGCCCGGCGTCGAAACGGCCGCCCGCGAGCGACAGCGTCATGGCGAGGAACTCGCGCCCGAGCAGGTAGTAGGGCGGCGCGAAGCGCTCGGGCAGGTAGGCGAGGCGCGCGCGCGCCGCCGCCTGGCGCGCGTCGCGGCCGAAGATCTCGACGCGCCCGGCGTCGGCGGCGCACAGGTCGAGCGCGCACTTGATGAACGTGGTCTTGCCGGCGCCGTTGGCGCCGACCAGCCCGGCGGCGACGCCGGGCGCGAACGCCAGGCTCACGCCGTCCAGCGCGCGGCGCGCGCCGTAATTCTTCACCAATCCTTGCGTGCGAAGGGCGGCGGCGGTCGCGGAAGCCTGCGTCATTCGGGCGATACTATAATCCTGCCTTCCGTCGTTACGCACCCGCTGTTACCTTTTCTCGATCACCTTTGCCCCTCTTGGCCGCCACCCCGATCGTCGAGCTGGACCGCGTCTCGTTCGGCTACGATGCCGCGCGGCCGGTGCTGCACGGCGTGAGCCTGCGCGTCGCGCCCGGCAGCGTGGTCGGCATCATGGGGCAGTCGGGTTGCGGCAAGACCACGATCCTGCGCATCATCGCCGGCTGGCTGAAGGCGGGCGCCGGGCGCACCCAGGTGCTCGGCGCCGACGTCGTGCGCCTGGGCGGCGCGGAGATCTTCGCGTTGCGGCGCAAGATGGGCATGCTGTTCCAGTTCGGCGCGCTGTTCACCGACATGACGGTTTTTGACAACGTCGCCTTCCAGATGCGCGAGCACACCAACCTGCCGGGCGACCTGATCGACGACCTGGTGCACCTGAAGCTGGAGGCGGTCGGGCTGCGCGGCGCGGCCCAGCTCATGCCCTCGGCGCTTTCGGGCGGCATGGCGCGGCGCGTGGCGCTCGCGCGGGCGATCGCGCTCGACCCGCAGCTGATGCTCTACGACGAGCCGTTCACGGGCCTGGACCCGATCTCGCTGGGCGTGATCGCGCGCCTGATCCGCATGCTGAACGACTCGCTCGGCCAGACCTCGATCGTGGTCAGCCACGACGTCGAGGAGTGCTTCGGCATCGTCGATTACGTGTATTTCGTCTCCGACGGCCGCATCGTGGCCGAGGGAAAGCCGGACGACATGCGGCGCTCCGGCGACGACTTCGTAAGGCAGTTCGTGCGAGGCGAGACCGACGGACCGATCCCGTTCCATTACCCGGCGCCCGACTACCGGTCGGACCTCGCGGCGGCCGATGGCTGAGCGCGCACCCGACGGCGGCCTGCTCGGTGCGCTGGGGCGCCTCGGGCACACGGCGACCGCCAAGATCTGGCGGCTGGGCTACGCGGCGCGCTTTTTCGTCTACATCCTGCTGCATTCGGGCACCGCGCTGCGCCGCTTCCACCTGACGATCCGCGAGATCTATTTCGCCGGCGTGCTGTCGCTGATCATCATCCTCGTTTCGGGACTGTTCGTCGGCATGGTGCTCGGCCTGCAGGGCTACGACACGCTGCAGCGCTACGGCTCGTCCGAGGCGCTCGGCATCCTGGTCGCGCTGTCGCTGGTGCGCGAGCTCGGGCCGGTGGTCGCGGGGCTGCTGTTCGCGAGCCGGGCCGGCTCGGCGATCACCGCCGAGATCGGCCTCATGAAGGCCACCGAGCAGATCGCCGCGATGGAGATGATGGCGGTCGACCCGATCGCGCGCGTGGTGGCGCCGCGCTTCTGGGCGGGCGTGATCTCGATGCCCTTGCTTGCCGCGCTGTTTTCCGCCATGGGCATCTTCGGCGGCTACCTGGTAGGCGTGCAGCTGATTGGCGTGGACGAGGGCGCGTTCTGGTCGCAGATGCAGTCCTCGGTGGACGTGCGCGAGGACATCATGAACGGCGTGATCAAGAGCGTGGTGTTCGGCATCGCGGTGACCTGGATCGCCGTGTTCGAGGGTTACGACGCGGCGCCGACCGCCGAAGGGGTGTCCGGGGCGACCACCCGCACCGTGGTGACCTCGTCCCTGGCCATCCTGGCGCTCGATTTCGTGCTGACCGCGCTGATGTTTACCGGAGGTAACGCAAAATGAAACGCTCTACCATCGACATCTGGGTCGGCGCCTTCGTGGCCGCCGGCTTCGCCGGGCTGTTGTTTCTGGCACTAAAGGTCGGAAACCTGGCCTCTTTTTCGACCTCCGAGACCTATCAGGTACAGGCCAAGTTTGCTAACATCGGGGGACTGAAGGTAAGAGCGCCCATCAAGAGCGCCGGCGTGGTGGTCGGGCGGGTGTCGGACATCAGGTTCGACAACGAGAGCTACGAAGCCATCGTCACGTTCAACGTTGACGCGCATTACAAGTTTCCGCGCGATACTTCGGCGAAGATCCTGACCTCGGGTCTTCTCGGGGAGCAGTATGTGGGGCTGGAAGCCGGTGGCGAGGCGGCGATGCTGAAGAGCGGCGAGCGGCTGCGGCTGACGCAGTCGGCGGTGGTGCTGGAAAACCTGATCAGCCAGTTCCTGTTCAACAAGGCGGCTGAAGGCAAGGACGGCAAGGACAACAAGTAACGGTGACGGTGATGATGCGCTGGGCGAGAAATCTGGTGATGGCGCTGCTCCTGTGCGGGGCGGCGGGCTGCGCCACGACCGCGGGCAGCGACCCGCGCGACCCGCTCGAGGGTTTCAACCGCGCCATGTTCTCGTTCAACGAGGGCTTCGACGAGGCGATCGGCAAGCCGGTCGCCACCGCCTACCGCGACGTCGTGCCGTCGCCGGTGCGCGGCTGGGTGCGCAATTTCTTCGCCAACCTCGGCGACTTGTGGATCGGATTCAACAACCTGATCCAGGGCAAGCCCGCCGACACGGTCACCGACTGGGCGCGCTTCGCGTTGAACAGCACGTTCGGCTTGCTGGGCATCAACGACGTAGCGACCTCGATGGGCCTGGAGAAGCACGACGAGGACTTCGGCCAGACGCTCGGCCGCTGGGGCATGGGCGACGGCGCCTACCTGGTGTGGCCATTCTTGGGGTCGAGCTCGATGCGCGATACCGCCGGCTTAATTCCCGACGTCTACGCCGATCTGGTGGTCCGGCACAGACCGAGCGGCGTGGCCGCTTCGGCCTGGGTGCTGCGCGCGGTGGGCAAACGCGCCGACCTGCTGGATGCAAGCCGCATCGTGGAGGAAGCCGCGCTCGACAAGTATGTGTTCCTGCGCGATGCCTACCTGCAGCGCCGCCGCAGCCAGGTCTACGACGGCAACCCGCCGCGCGCGGCACGCGAAGCACCGCGCGCCGAGGCGGAGGAGCCAGTGCCTTCGGCTGCCCAAGCGCCTGCGGTAGCCACGGAAGCGTCTGCCGTGGCCGCCGCGGCGTCGGCCGCCCGGGAGCATGCGCCGCAGCACGCGGC
>JBASCW010000068.1:0-31319 GCA_049651845.1 Burkholderiales bacterium
CGCGCGACGCGCGCTGCGTGATCGGCGTCGACACCGGCCTTGCGCACCTCGCCGCCGCGCTCGGCGTGCCGGTGGTGGGGCTTTATTGCGGCTCGGATCCCGCGTTGACGGGTTTGTACGGCGGCGACCGCCTGCGCAACCTGGGCGGCGCGGGCCGGCCGCCCGAAGTGGCCGAGGTATTCGAGGCGGTCGCCGTGCTGGAGGCGGCGGCGCGGTGATCGCGCGCGCGCTCTATACGCTCGCGCTGCGCATCCTCGCGCCGCTCATCCTGCTGCGCCTGTGGTGGCGCGGCCACCGCGAGCCCGGCTACCGGCTCGAGATCGCGGAGCGCTTCGGCCATTACCGTAGCCCACCCGAGGAAAGGCCGCTGATCTGGCTGCATGCGGTATCGGTGGGCGAGGCGCGCGCGAGCGCAGGGCTGGCGCGTGCGCTCGGCGAGGCCCATCCCGAATGCGACCTGCTGGTGACCTGCATGACCGCGGCCGGGCACGCGACGCTGAGGGAGCTGCATGGCGAATCGGTGCAAGTGGTGTGGCTGCCCTACGACTATCCCGGCGCGGTGCGCCGGTTCCTCGAGCATTTCCGGCCGCGCCTCGCGATTCTCGTGGAGACCGAGCTCTGGCCCAACCTGCTCGCGGCCTGCGCCGCATTCGGCGTGCCGGTGCTGCTCGCCAACGCGCGCCTGTCGGAGAAGTCGGCGGCCGGCTACCGGCGCGTGGGCGTGCTCGCGCGCCCCGCGCTCGGCGCGCTCACGCTCGCCTGCGCGCAGAGCGAAGAGGACGCCGCGCGCCTGCGCGCGCTCGGCGTGCCCCGCGTAGAGGTCGCGGGCAACCTCAAGTTCGACAGCGCACCGGACGAAGCCAAGCGCGCCGCGGGCAGGGACTGGCGCGAGCGCGTGGGGCGCCCGGTGCTGCTGCTCGCGAGCACGCGCGACGGCGAGGAGAAGCTGCTGCTCCAGAGCCTGCCCGCCTGGGACGGCAAGCTGCTGGTGGTCGTGGTGCCGCGCCATCCGCGGCGCTTCGACGAGGTTGCCGGACTCGCGCAGTCACGCCGAAGCACACAGGAATTCCCGGGCGAAGGCGATCGCATCCATCTTGGCGACACGATGGGGGAGATGGACTTCTACTACGCGGCGGCCGACGTCGCGGTGATCGGCGGCTCGTTCCAGCCGCTGGGCGGGCAGAACCTGATCGAGGCCTGCGCGGCCGGCGTGCCGGTGGTGCTCGGTCCCAGCACGTTCAATTTCGCCGAAGCCACGCGCCTCGCATTGGACGCGGGTGCGGCGGTCCAGGCGGACGACGCCGCGGACGCGATCCGCAGAGCCTTGCAGCTTGTATCGAACGCCGCGGAACGGAAAAAAATGGGCGCCGCGGGACTGGCGCTCTGCCGGGCGCATCGCGGCGCGACGCGCCGGCACCTGGACTACTGCGGCGAACTGCTCGGCAGCGGGGCCAGGGCCGGGGTCACGGCTCCAGCGCGCGGTTAGCCTGCTCGAGGTCGTCCTCGCGCAGGCTGGCGGCGGCGGCCTTCAACCGGAAGTGGTTCATGATCGTGCCGTAGCGCGCCACCAGCAGGTCGCGCCGCGTGGAGAACACCTGCTGCTGCGCGTTCAGCACGTCGATGTTGATGCGCACGCCGACTTCGTAGCCGAGCTTGTTCGACTCCAGCGCGCTCTGCGAGGACACCAGCGCCTGCTCCAGCGCGCCGATGGTGGCGATGCCGTTGATCACCAGCAGATAGTTCTGCTGCGCCGAGAGCGCGCTCGAGCGGCGCGCGTTCTCCAGGTCCTGCTTGGCCTTTTCGTGGTTGGCGGCGGCCTCGCGCTCGCGCGAGCTGATCGCGCCGCCCTGGTAGATCGGCAGCGCGAATTGCAGGCCAAGAGTGCCCGTCCTATTGATTGAAGATTGGGCAGGGACCGTGAACCCGGCGATCGGGGCTCCGGTTTGCGAAGTGGTGCCATAAGTGCCGACGATGTCGAGCGTCGGGTAATGCCCGGCGCGCGCGAACTTGGTCTGCAGGCTGGCGATCTCGGTGCCGGCCTCCTGGATCGTCACCGGGTAGGACTGCTTCTCGGCGAGCTCGACCCAGCTCTGCATGTTGGCCGGGTCCGGCGGCGAGAGCTTTACTTCCGCGCGCAGCGGCCGCAGCCGCGCGTAGACCTTGCCGGTGAGCTGTTGCAGCGCGCGGATCTTGGTGTCGACCTCGTTCTGCGCGACGATGCCCTGCGCGGTCGTCAGGTCGAAGCGCGCCTGCGCCTCGTGCGTGTCGGTGATGGTCGCGGTGCCGACCTCGAAGTTGCGCTTGGCCTGCGCGAGCTGCTCGCCGATGGCGGCCTTCTGCGCGTTCACGAGCGCGAGGTTGTCCTGCGCCGCGAGCACGTCCACGTAGGCCTGCGTGACGCGCAGGATCAGGTCCTGGCTCGCCTGGCCGAAGCTCGCCTCGGCCTGGCGCACCTGCTGCTCGGCCTGGTCGTGCTGCGCCCAGTTCTGCGCGCGGAACACCGGCTGCGCAAACGACAACGTGTAGCCGTAGGAATGCACGTCGCGAAGCGAAGGCGGTGCCGAGCTGTTGCGGAAGTAGCCGTCAATGCGCGTGGCGGTCGTGTTGCCGGAAAGATTCAGAGTCGGCAGCAGCAGCGCGCGCCCCTGGGGCAGCTTCTCCAGCCCCGCTTGCAGCGAGTGCCGCGACGCGGCGTACTGCGCGTCGTAGGCCTTGGCGTCGCGGTAGACCTGCAGCAGGTCCTCGGCGGCGGCCGGCGCGGCGGCGAAAGCAAGAGACAGCAGGAACAGATGCAATCGGAGGCGGCGCATGCTGCGAATGCTCTCCGCCGCCTAGAACCTGAAGCGCGAGGGCCGCTCGCAGTTCGCGAGCGGCGCCAGCAGCGTCTCGAACAGCTCGACCACGCGGGTTTCGCCCGCCGCGCCGCAATGGAAGATCTTGGCGGTCATGACCGGTGGCTCGCCGACCACCGCGAACGCGCGCCCGCCCGGCGCGAGCGACTCGAGCAGCGCGCGAGGAACTACCGGCACCGAGCCCGTGAGCAAGATCACGTCGAAAGGGCCCTCGAACGGAAAGCCCGGCACCACGCCGCGCGCGCCGTCGCCGACCCTGAGATGCACGTTGTCCACGCCGTGGCGCGCGATGTTCGCCTTGCCAAAGGCCGCCAGCTCAAGGTCGATCTCGACCGAGCAGACCTGCGCGGCGCGGTGCGCGAACAGCGCGGTCAGGTAGCCGCTGCCGGTGCCGACCTCGAGCACGCGGTCGCTGCGCCGGGGCGCGACTTCCTGCAGCACGCGCGCCTCGAATTTGGGCGCCCACATGCGCTCGCCCTCGGCCGCGTTCTTGCGCAGCGGGATCTCCATGTCGGTGAAGGCGAGATTGCGGTAGGCGGGCGGCACGAACTCCTCGCGCGGCACCGTGTAGAGCAGGTCGAGCACGTCCTGGTCCAGCACCTCCCAGGGGCGGATCTGCTGCTCGACCATGTTGCTGCGGGCCTGTTCGATATTCATCGGCTGGAAGGGGATTGGACGCGGGGCTAAGTGCGGGTGCCGGCGGGATTGTCCCGCGCTGCCGCCATCTTACCAAAGCGCTTCACCCATCCGGCAAGGTCGTCGAGATAGGTGTAGATCACCGGCACCACCACCAGCGTGAGCAGCCCCGAGGTGATGACGCCGCCGATCACCGCCTGGCCCATCGGGGCGCGCTGCTCGCCGCCTTCGCCCAGGCCCAGGGCGAGCGGGATCATGCCGAAGATCATCGCCAGGGTGGTCATCAGGATCGGCCGCAGGCGGATTCGGCCCGCCGCGAGCACCGCATCGCGCCTCACGGCTTGCCAGCCGCGTTCCGATCCAACGCCGTCTTTACGGCGTTCCTGATTCACGAAGTCCACCAGCAGGATCGCGTTCTTCGTCACCAGGCCCATCAGCATGATGAAGCCGATGATGGAGAAGATGTTCATCGTGGAGCGCGCCACGATCAGCGCCAGCACCACGCCGATCAGCGACAGCGGCAGCGACATCATGATCGCCACCGGCTGGATGAAGCTGCCGAACTGCGAGGCGAGGATCAGGTAGATGAAAATCACCGCGAGCGCGAGCGCCTGGCTGGCGAAGTAGAGCGACTCCTGGATGTCCTTGGAGGAGCCGCCCATGGTGAAGCGGTAGCCCGGCGGCAGCGCGATGCGCTCGAGCTGCGCGCGCAGCTCGGTGGCCGCGTCGCCCGCGGGCCGGTCGTACACGTTGGCGGTGATCAGCACCTCGCGCAGCTGCTCCTTGCGGTTGATCTGCTGCGGACCGCTGCCCTGCGTGACGTTGACGATCTCGCGCAGGGTGACCATCCTGGGCGCGCCCGTCGCATCGGTCAGCGTGGAGGCGAGCGGCACGCGCGCAACGTCCTCGGCGCGCGCGCGGTCGGCGCGCGACAGGCGCACCATGACGTCGTAATACTGGTCGTCGGGCCCCTTCCAGTTGCCGACCGCCTCGCCCGCGAGCAGCGGCCGCAGCGTGGCGGCGACCTGGCCCACGCCGATGCCGAGGTCGCTGGCAAGCTCCCTCTTCAGCTCCACGGCGACCTGCGGCTTGGATGCCTCGTCGCTCGACTCGACGTCGACGGCGCCGGGCACCTCGCGCGTGGCCGCCATCACCTGCTCGGCGATCTCGGCGAGCACCTTGCGCTCCTGGCCGAGGATCGACACCTGCAGCGGCTTGCCGCTGGACACGGTCTTGTAGGCGCCGATCTGCTGCAGCTCGATGCCGGCGATGCGCGCGAGGCGCTCGCGCATGGGCTTGGTGAGGTCGTTCTGCGAGCGGCTGCGCGCCTTTCTCGGCACCAGCTGCACGAAGATGTTGACCCGGTTCTTGCCCTGCACGAAGCCGGTGTTGACCGTGGCGTAGGTGTACTTCACCTCCGGGAACTCGCGCAGCGCGGCCTCGGCCTGGCGCGCCTTGAGCGTGGTGAGCTCGAGCGAGGCGCCGACCGGCGTCTTGAACTGCACCTGCAGCTCCGAGAGGTCGGGCTCGGGCACGAACTCAGAGCCGACGAACTTGAGCAGCGGGAAGCTGGCGAGGAAGCTCAGGAAGGCGATCGCGAGCACCGTCTTGCGCCGGCCGAGCGCCCAGCCGAGCAGCCGCTCGTAGGCCGCCGAGATGCGGTCCATGAAGGCGTGAAACCAGGCGAGCAGCCGGCCCACGGGTCCGGCGCTGTACTTGCCCTCGGCCTGCGGGTCGTGCCAGATCGACGACAGCATGGGATCGAGCGTGAACGACACGAACATCGAGATCAGCACCGCCGCGACCACCGTGAGTCCGAACTGGTGGAAGAAGCGCCCGATGATGCCGCCCATGAAGCCCACCGGCAGGAACACCGCGACGATCGAGAAGGTGGTGGCGAGCACCGCCAGGCCGATTTCCCGGGTGCCCTCCATCGCCGCCTGGCGATGGTCGGCGCCGAGCGCCACATGGCGCACGATGTTCTCGCGCACCACGATCGCGTCGTCGATCAGCAGGCCCACCGACAGCGACAGCGCCATCAGCGTGAGCACGTTGAGCGTGAAGCCGAACGCGTAGATGAACAGGAACGTGCCGATCAGCGCGATCGGCAGCGTGAGGCCGGTGATCACGGTGCTGCGCCAGGAGGCGAGGAACAGGAACACGATGGCGATGGTGAGCAGGCCGCCCTCGATGAGCGTGGTCTTCACGTCGGCGACCGAGTTGCGGATGCCGGTCGAGGCGTCGCGCACGATGTCGAGCTTCACGTCCGCGGGCAGGAAGCCCTGCAGGTCCTTCACCACGCGGCGCACGCCGTCCACCACGGCGATGGTGTTCTCGCCCTGCGCCTTGACGATGTCGATCGACAGGGCGCGCTGGCCGTTCACGAGCGCGGCGTTCTCCTCCTCCTGCTGGCCGTCCTCGATCTCGGCGATGGCGCCCAGCGTCACGGCCGTGGTTTTCCCGCCGGCGCCGCGGCGCGCCACGATCAGGTTGCGGAAGTCCTGCGGCCCGGTGAGGCGCGCGCGCAGCTGCACGATCTTCTCCTGGCTCGGCGTGACGATCGAGCCGGCGGGAATTTCCTGGTTCTCGGTGGTGAGCGCGCGCACCACCTGGTCGGCGCCGATTTTCTGCGCCTCCATCGCCTCGAGGTTGAGGTAGACCTTGATCTCGCGCTTGACGCCCCCGACCAGCGTCGCCTGGCCGACGCCGCCGACGTTCTCCAGGCGCTTCTTGATCACCTGGTCGGCGAGCGTCGTGAGCTCGCGCAGAGTCCGGCCCGTGGACTGCACCGCCACCGAGACGATCGGAAAGTCGTCCGGGTTGAAGCGGCTCACGCGCGGCTCCTTGATCTCGTCGCGGAAGCCCGAGCGGATCAGCGCGATCTTCTCGCGCACGTCCTGCGCCGCGAGCTTGGGATCGATCGTGAGCTCGAATTCGACGATCACCACCGACAGGCCCTCGAAGGAGCGCGAGGACAGCGTCTTGATGCCGCTGATGGTGTTGACCGACTCCTCGATGCGCCGCGTCACCTCCTCCTCGACGTTCTCGGGCGAAGCGCCCGGATATTCGGTCTGCACCACTACCACCGGGAAGGTCACGTCTGGGAACTGCTCCACCGGCAGGCGTGAGTAGGAGAACGCGCCCAGCACCAGTAGTGCGGCCATCATCATGGTCGCGAACACCGGATTGGAAATGCTGACGCGCGTGAACCACATGGTGGAGCCGCCTGGCCTTTACTTCTTTTCCGCAGTCTCTACAGGCGCGGGCCCTGCGAGCCGGGCTTGCAAACCCTCGCGCAGCGAGCCGAGATTGACGCGCACGATGCGGTCGCCCGCGGCGAGGCCCTCCAGCACCTGCACGCGCCCGGCGGAATCGGGCGCGCCGAGCTTCACGTTCTTGCGCTTCACCAGGCCGTTCTCGATCGCGTAGACGAAGGGCTGGCCGATCTCCTCGCGCACTGCGGTGACCGGCACCGCGAGCGCCTGCTCCACGCGCGCGAGCGTGAGCGAGCCCTGCGCGAACATGCCGCCGCGCAGCAGGCCTTCGCGGTTGTCGATCACCGCGTAGACGCTGATCGAGCGCGAGCCGGCGGTCGCCGCGGGGTTGATGCGCTCGATGCGCCCGGCGAACGCGCGCTCGCCGAAGCCCTCGACGCGGAAACTGAGCGATTGCCCCACGCTGACCGCGCCGATGGCCGCGGGCGGCACCGGGGCCTCGAGCTCCAGGCGCGAGAGGTCCACCACGCTCACCACCTTCGCGTCCAGCGCGACACGCTCGCCCGGCTGCGCGTGGCGCTGCGAGACGGTGCCCGAGAACGGCGCGATCAGCACGGCGTCGCCCAGGGACTTCCTCGCCACCACCAGGTCGGCTTCCGCGGCGCGCAGCTTGGCCGCCGCGACGTCGTGGCTGCTCTGCACGTTGTCGAACGCGCTTTGCGAGATGAATCCCTTCTCGAGCAGCGCCTTCTGCTGGCCGCGGTTCTTCTCGGCCCAGATGAGCTGCGCCTTGGCGGCCTGCATGTCGGCCTCGCGCGCGGCGACCTTCGCCTGCACCTCGGTGAGGTCGACGCGCGCGAGCACCTGCCCCTGCTTGACGCTCTCGCCCTCGCGCACCGGCACGGCGACCAGCTCGCCCGCGACCTTCGCCTTCACGGTAGCCTCGGTGAACGGGGTGAGCGAGCCGGTGAGCGGCAGCGCGCGCTCGAGCGCGCCGGGCTCGACGATGTAGAGGTCGCTCTGCAGGAACTCCGCGACCGGTGCGGGCGCGGGCGCCTTGCCGTCGGCGCGCTTGCCGCGCGTCGCGGCGAAGCCGGCGGCGAGCGAGACCGCGATTGCGGCGGCAACGAGGATTTTCAGCGGACGGCCCATGGCAATCCGCTATTATGCTGCACCGCCAGATGGCCGGCGAGAGTAACATCCGAGGCTACGCAGGGGTCCTGCCTCCGAGGGTCGGAGAACGGGTGAGAAAAACCCTCAGCACCTGATGCGGGTAATGCCGCCGAAGGAAGCGACATGAACGCCAATCCCAAGTTCCTGGCCGCCACCGCGCACGTCGACGACGCCGCGGTCAAGCCACTTCCCAATTCGCGCAAGGTCTATGTGAGTAACCTGCGCGGCGATCTGCGCGTGCCGATGCGCGAAGTCAGCCAGTCGGATACGCCCAGCATGTTCGGCGGCGAGAAGAACCCGCCGATCACCGTCTACGACTGCTCCGGCCCGTATACCGATTCAGCGGCGAAGATCGACATCCGCTCAGGCCTGCCGGCCTTGCGCGAGAAGTGGATTCTCGAGCGCAACGACACGGAGCTCCTGTCCGGACCGTCGTCGCGCTACGGACAGGAAAGGCTGAATGACGCAAAGCTCGCGGAACTTCGGTTCAATCTCAAGAGAAATCCCAGAAAAGGCAAAAACAACGTCACGCAGATGCACTATGCGCGCCGCGGCATGGTCACGCCGGAGATGGAGTTCATCGCGATCCGCGAGAACCTGCAGCGCGAGCAGTACATCGAGAGCCTGAAGGCGGGCGGCAAGACCGGCGAAAAGATGCTGGAGCTGCTGGTGAAGCAGCACCGCGGCGAGTCGTTCGGCGCGGCCATCCCCGATGTCATTACGCCGGAGTTCGTGCGCAGCGAGGTGGCGCGCGGCCGCGCGATCATTCCCGCGAACATCAACCACCCGGAATCCGAGCCGATGATCATCGGCCGCAACTTCCTGGTGAAGGTGAACGCCAACATCGGCAACTCGGCGGTGTCCTCGGGCATCGGCGAGGAGGTCGAGAAGATGACCTGGGCGATCCGCTGGGGCGGCGACACGGTGATGGATCTGTCGACCGGCAAGCACATCCACGAGACGCGCGAGTGGATCATCCGCAATTCGCCGGTGCCGATCGGCACCGTGCCGATCTACCAGGCGCTCGAGAAGGTGGACGGCAAGGCCGAGGACCTCACCTGGGAGATCTACCGCGACACGCTGATCGAGCAGGCCGAGCAGGGCGTGGACTACTTCACCATCCACGCCGGCGTGCTGCTGCGCTACGTGCCGATGACCGCCAGGCGCATGACCGGGATCGTCTCGCGCGGCGGCTCGATCATGGCCAAGTGGTGCCTCGCGCACCACCAGGAGAGCTTCCTCTACACGCACTTCGAGGACATCTGCGAAATCATGAAGGCCTACGACGTGAGCTTTAGCCTGGGCGACGGCCTGCGGCCGGGCTCGGGCTACGACGCCAACGACGAGGCGCAGCTCGCCGAGCTGAAGACGCTGGGCGAGCTCACGCAGATCGCCTGGAAGCACGACGTGCAGACGATGATCGAGGGTCCGGGCCACGTGCCGATGCAGCTCATCAAGGAGAACATGGACCTGCAGCTCGACTGGTGCCACGAGGCGCCCTTCTACACGCTGGGGCCGCTCACCACCGACATCGCGCCGGGCTACGACCACATCACCAGCGCCATCGGCGCGGCGCAGATCGGCTGGTACGGCACCGCGATGCTGTGCTACGTCACGCCCAAGGAGCACCTGGGCCTGCCCAACAAGAAGGACGTGAAGGACGGCATCATGGCCTACAAGATCGCGGCGCACGCGGCCGACCTCGCCAAGGGGCACCCGGGCGCGCAGATCCGCGACAACGCGATCTCCAAGGCGAGGTTCGAATTCCGCTGGGAAGACCAGTTCAACCTGGGCCTGGACCCGGACACGGCCAAGGACTTCCACGACGAGACGCTGCCCAAGGACTCGATGAAGGTGGCGCACTTCTGCTCGATGTGCGGCCCGCACTTCTGCTCGATGAAGATCACGCAGGACGTGCGCGATTACGTCGAGAAGGGCATGCAGGAGAAGTCCGTCGAGTTCGTGCAGAAGGGCGCGCAGATCTATCAGAAATCCTAGGCGCAAGGCCGCGCAGGGAGACGTCTTGTCGTCGCTCGCCGCGATTCTCGCGATCGTCGTCGTCGGCGTTCCGCTGCTGATGTACCTGCTGCAGGACCGGATGCTGTTCTACCAGCAGCCGCTCGACGCCGTCACGCGCGCGGCGATCGGCCAGCGCTATGCCTTCGCGAACGAGGTGTTCCTGCAGGGCGACAGCGGCGAGCGCCTGCAGGCCTGGCACGTGCCCGGCGAACCGCAGCGGCCACTGGTGATCTACTTTGGCGGCAACGCAGAGGAAGTCTCCTGGATGCTCGAGGACGCGCGCACGCGCGTGCCGGGCCTGGGCTGGTTGCTGGTCAGCTACCGCGGTTACGGCGGCAGCGAAGGCAGCCCGTCGGAGGCGGCGATCAGCGCCGATGCGCTGCGCTGGCATGACTACGCGCAGAAGGAGCTCGGCGCCAAGGACGTGATCGCCTTCGGCCGCAGCCTGGGCAGCGGCGCGGCCGTGTTCCTCGCCTCGCAGCGGTCGCTGAAGGCCGTGGTCCTGGTGGCGCCGTTCGACAGCCTCGTCGAAGTCGCCAGGCACCACTATCCGCTGCTGCCGGTGAAGGCGCTACTGCGCCATCCGTTCGACTCGGCGAGCCGCGCGCCGCAGATCGCCGCGCCGCTGCTGTGCATCGCCGCCGCGCGCGACGAGGTGATCCCCGCCGCGCGCGCGCGCCGCCTCTACGAGGCCTGGGGCGGGCCCAAGCGCTGGGTCCTGCTCGAGGAGGCCAGCCACAACACGACCGACAGTCACCCGCTGTTCTGGCAGAGCGTGACGGATTTTCTGGTAAACACCCATCCGTGAACGAGCTCTTCAACGCCCTCGTGCTCGGCATCGTCGAGGGCGTCACCGAATTCCTGCCGATCTCCAGCACCGGTCACCTGATCCTCGCGGGCGACCTGCTGGGCTTCGCCGACGAGCGCGCCGGTGTGTTTTACGTGGCCATCCAGACCGGCGCGATGCTGGCCGTGGTCTGGGAGTACCGCGCGCGCTTCTTCCGCATCGATCCGGCGCTCTACCGGAACCTCCTTGTCGCGTTCGTGCCAGCGGGGGCGATGGGATTCCTGTTCGGCAAGTACATCAAGTCCTACCTGTTCCACGCGGTGCCCGTGGCGCTCGCATTCATTGTGGGTGGCGTGATCATTCTTCTCGTCGAACGGCGGGAAAGAACCTACAGAGTGCAAGACACCCAATCGATGACCTGGCTCGATGCGCTGAAAGTCGGCGTTGCCCAGTGCTTCGCGCTGATTCCCGGCACCTCGCGCGCTGGCGCGACGATCATCGGCGGCATGCTGTTCGGCCTGTCGCGCCGCGCGGCGACCGAGTTCTCCTTCTTCCTCGCGGTGCCGACGCTGGTTGCGGCGGGCGGCTACGATCTATGGAAGAACCGCGCGCTGTTCTCCGCGGACGACCTCGGCATGTTCGCCGTCGGCCTCGCGGCATCCTTCGCGTCCGCGTTCATCGTCATCCGCTGGCTGATCCGCTACGCGGCGACGCACGACTTCCGGCCGTTCGCCTGGTACCGCATCGCGTTCGGCGCGGTGGTGCTGGTGACCGCGTATGCCGGCTGGGTCGACTGGACGGGGTGAATCAGCCCTGGATCCAGGGCAGGCCGGCCTTGCGCCACCCGCCGAGCTTGCCGCGCTGGCCCTCGGCGTCCTTGTC
Organism: Burkholderiales bacterium; assembly: GCA_049651845.1. Lineage (GTDB taxonomy): Bacteria > Pseudomonadota > Gammaproteobacteria > Burkholderiales > SG8-39 > RBG-16-66-20. The sequence continues at coordinate 11,565 of JBASCW010000068.1, forward strand.
GCCCTCGAAGCCTTCGAGAACGTTGTAGGCTTCGACCCAGCCCGCCTCGGTCGCCGCGACCGCCGCCGAGTGCGAACGCACGCCCGAGCGGCAGATGAACATGACGGGCTGGTCCTTGCGCGCCACTTCGCCCAGCTGATCGAGGAAGGAGGGATTGCGCTGGCCCTCGGGATAGGTGTTCCATTCGATCGTTTCGCTGCCGGGCACCGTGCCCACGAAGAGCAGCTCGGCGTCGGTGCGCACGTCGACCAGCTTGGCGCCCTTCTGCATCATCGCGTAGGCCTCCGCTGGCAGGAGCGCGCCCGTGTACGGCAGCTTGAGCTGCCGGCCTCGTTCCTTGGCCTTTTTCCTGATGTTGTCCATAGGCCAATTATAGGACCCACAACATGGGCCCGATTTCAGTGCACGCATGATTCGATACGCACCATATAAGTGCAATTTCCTCGGTTAGAATCGCACCAACTTGGTCAGCGAAGGGGGCTGGCCGGGACAGGTGTTTGGCATGGATTCTGCTCAGAAAGCCGAGTCCGGCTGCAGTTTCAGCCCTTTTATTTCCGTTACCTAAGCGCTAGGGAGATCTTGCAATGGCGATGACGCCTGATGACGTATTGAAGATGATCAAGGACAAGGAGGTGAAGTTCGTCGACGTGCGCTTCACCGACACGCGCGGCAAGGAGCAGCACGTGTCCGTGCCGGGGAAGTACTTCACCAAGGACAAGTTCACTGACGGGCACGCCTTCGACGGCTCCTCGATCGCCGGCTGGAAAGGCATCCAGGCCTCCGACATGCTGCTGATGCCCGATCCGAACACCGCGCGCATGGACCCGTTCACCGACGAGGCGGTGCTCAACATCAGCTGCGATGTCATCGAGCCGACCGACGGCAAGCCCTACAACCGCTGCCCGCGCGGCATCGCCAAGCGCGCCGAGGCCTACCTCAAGTCCTCGGGCCTGGGCGATGTCGCCTACTTCGGCCCCGAGCCCGAGTTCTTCATCTTCGACGGCGTGACCTGGTCCGTCGACATGTCGGGCTCGGCCGTGAAGATCAAGTCCGAGGAAGCGCCCTGGTCGACGGGGATCGATTACGAGGCCGGCAACATGGCGCACCGCGCGCCGGTCAAGGGCGGCTACTTCCCGGTGCCGCCGGCCGACACGCTGCAGGACATCCGCAACGCGATGTGCCTCGCGCTCGAGCAGCAGGGCGTCGAAGTCGAGGTGCATCACCACGAAGTCGCGGCCGCGGGCCAGTGCGAGATCGGCACGCGCTTCGCGCCGCTCGTGCAGCGCGCCGACTGGATGCAGATCCTCAAGTACACGGTGTGGAACGTCGCCGCCTCCTACGGCAAGACCGCGACCTTCATGCCCAAGCCCGTGGTCGGCGACAACGGTTCGGGCATGCACGTGCACCAGTCGGTCTGGAAGGGCGGCAACAACCTGTTCGCGGGCAACCTGTACTCCGGCCTCTCGGAGTTCGCGCTGCACTACATCGGCGGCATCATCAAGCACGCGAAGGCCCTGAACGCCATCACCAACCCGGGCACGAACTCGTACAAGCGCCTGGTTCCGGGCTTCGAAGCGCCGATCAACCTCGCCTACTCGGCGAAGAACCGCTCGGCGTCCTGCCGCATTCCGTACGTCTCGAACCCCAAGGCGCGCCGCGTGGAAGTTCGCTTCCCGGACCCGACCGCGAACTCGTACCTCGCGTTCGCGGCGATGCTGATGGCGGGCCTGGACGGCGTGCAGAACAAGATCCACCCGGGCGACCCGATCGACAAGGACCTGTATCACCTGCCGCCGGAAGAGGCGGCGAAGGTACCGCACGTGTGCGCGTCGCTCGAAGAGGCGGTCGGGCACCTGGAGAAGGACCATGCGTTCCTCACCAAGGGCGGCGTGTTCGACGAGGATTTCCTCGAGTCGTACGTCGCGCTCAAGATGGACGAGGTCACGCGCTTCCGCATGACCACCCACCCGGTGGAGTTCGACATGTACTACAGCTCGTAGCCGGAATTCCGGTTTCGGGCGTTAAACGAAGGACGGGCTCGCAGTAAATCTGCGCCCGTCCTTTTTCTTTGGCGGAATTTGTGAAAAACCTAATTGTGGCATAGACTTACAGCATGTTCCGATTTGGTGCATTGTTGGTCCTGACGCTGGGCCTCGCGCTCGCGGCGCCCCTGCGCGCGCAGCAGATCGAGACGCTCTGGAACTGCAAGGACAAGGACGGCCGCACCATTCTCACCAACCAGAAGGCGGACACCGTGGGCAAGGAATGCCGCGTGGTGCAGCAGGAGCGCGTCAGCACGGTCCCGGCGAACAAGGCGGCCAAGTCGCCCGCGAACTTCCCGAGGGAAAGCGCATCGGACCGCGCGGCCTCGAAGACCAAGCAGCGCGAGACGCTGGAGCGCGAGCTCACGCAGGAGGAATCGATGCTCGCCGACGCGCGCAAGAAGCTCGCCGAACAGGAGGCGATCCGCACGGGCGACGAGAAGAACTACCAGCGCGTGCTCGATCGGCTCAAGCCGTACCAGGACACGGTCGAAGTCCATCAGAAGAACGTCGAAGCCCTCAAGCGCGAGTTGAGCAATCTTTCGCGCTGAGGCAACGCCGGTCCCGACCGCCGCTCCGAACCGGCCCATGGCCGCCGCCTACGCAGGGCTGGATCTTCTGGCGACCGCCATCGTGGCGATCGACGCCCAGTACGTCGTGCGCTATGCGAACCAGGCCGCCGAGAACCTGCTGGGCACCGGCGCCCGCTCGCTGATCGGCCAGCGCTTCCCGAGCCTGTTCGCCGACCGCGCGGCGCTCGAGCGCATGTTCGACGAGGCGCTCGAGGTGCACTGGAGCTACCGCTCGCAGACGGTGAACTACGAGCGCCCCGGGCGCCAGGCGGTCCCGCTCGCCTGCCTGGTGACGCCGATCGACGTGCCCGCCACGCCGCTGCTCGTCGAGCTGCGGCCGATCCAGGAGCAGCTGCGCCTGGAGCGCGAAGAGCGGCTGCTCGACCAGCAGGAGACCACGCGCGAGCTGCTGCGCAACCTCGCGCACGAGATCAAGAACCCGCTGGGCGGGCTGCGCGGCTCGGCGCAGCTGCTGGAGCGCGAGCTCGACCGCGCCGACCTGAAGGAATACACCCAGGTGATCATCAAGGAGGCCGACCGCCTGCAGGTCCTGCTCGACCGGCTGCTGACGCCGCGCCGCGCGGTGCAGGTCGCCCAGGTGAACATCCACGAGGTGCTGGAGCGCGTGCGCAGCCTGGTGCAGGCCGAGTTCCCGGCCGGCGTCACCATCCTGCGCAATTACGATCCGAGCGTCCCGGACATCGTGGGCGACAAGGAGCAGCTCATCCAGGCGGTCCTCAACGTGGTCCGGAACGCGGCCCAGGCCCTGCTGTCGGAAGCCAACCGCGGCCGGGGAGGGAGCATCGTGCTCAGGACCCGGACCGCCCGGCAGGTCACCATTGCCCGCAAGCGCCACAAGCTGGCATTGGAATTGCAAGTGGTGGACGACGGGCCTGGCGTGCCCGAGGAAATCCGGGACCGGGTCTTCAATCCGCTCGTTTCAGGGCGGGAGGGTGGCAGCGGAATCGGCCTCGCGCTGGTGCAGACCTACGTGCAAAACCACGGCGGCGTGGTCGAGTTCGACAGCCGCCCGGGACGAACCGTATTCACACTATTGCTGCCACTCGCATGAAACCGGTCTGGATCGTCGACGACGACCGCTCCATCCGCTGGGTGTTCGAAAAGGCGCTCAGCCGGGAAGGCATCTCGTTCAATTCCTTCGCCTCGGCGCGCGAGGCGCTCGACGCGCTCTCGGGCGGCGCGCCGCAGGTGCTGATCTCCGACATCCGCATGCCGGGGCAGTCCGGCATCGAGCTGCTGCAGGAGGTGAAGGAGAAGCATCCCGCGGTGCCGGTGATCGTGATGACCGCCTACTCCGACCTCGAATCGGCGGTGGCGGCGTTCCAGGGCGGCGCCTACGAATACCTGCCCAAGCCCTTCGACGTGGACCAGGCGGTCGAGCTGATCCGGCGCGCGCTCGACGAGAGCCAGCGCGAGCAGGCCGCGCTCGAGCCGATCGGCGAAGTGCCGGAGATCCTCGGCCAGGCGCCGGCGATGCAGGAAGTGTTCCGCGCCATCGGCCGGCTCTCGCAGTCGAGCGCCACGGTGCTGATCACCGGCGAGTCGGGCACCGGCAAGGAACTGGTGGCGCGCGCGCTGCACCGGCACAGCACGCGCGCGGCCAAGCCGTTCATCGCCATCAACACCGCGGCGATGCCGAAGGACCTGCTCGAGTCCGAGCTGTTCGGCCACGAGCGCGGCGCGTTCACCGGCGCGCAGGCGCTGCGGCGCGGCCGCTTCGAGCAGGCCGAGGGCGGCACGCTGTTCCTGGACGAGATCGGCGACATGCCCGCGGAGCTGCAGACGCGGCTGCTGCGCGTGCTCTCGGACGGCACCTTCTACCGCGTAGGCGGCCACCAGCAGCTCAAGGCGAACGTGCGCGTCATCGCCGCCACGCACCAGGACCTGGACTCGCGCGTGCGCGAGGGCGCGTTCCGCGAGGACCTCTATCACCGCCTGAACGTGATCCGCGTGCGCATTCCCTCGCTGCGCGAGCGGCGCGAGGACATTCCGCTTCTTGCGCGGCATTTCCTCGCGCGCAGCGCCAAGGAGCTCGGCGTAGAGACCAAGCGCCTCTCGGACGAAGTGCTCGCTCACATCGCGCGCATGGATTTCCCCGGCAACGTGCGCCAGCTGGAGAACCTGTGCCATTGGCTCACCGTCATGGCCCCGGGGCAGGCGATCGGCGTGGCCGACCTGCCGGCCGAGTTCCGCGGCGAGCCCGCGGCGGCTGCGAGCGCGGCGCCCGCCTCGGACTGGGTGGCTGCGCTCGAGCAGGAGGTCGAGCGGCGCCTCGCGCGCGGCGAGACCGGCCTGCTCGATCAGCTCTCGCGCCAGTTCGAGCGCTCGCTGATCGTCAAGGCGCTCGCGCGCACCGGCGGCCGGCGCATCGAGGCGGCGAACCTGCTCGGCATGGGCCGCAACACGATCACGCGCAAGATCCAGGAGCTCGGCATCGGCGACGCCGACGACTAGAGAATAAAGGGGGTCAGAGCAACATTTCCATACGGCCTGCGCATTGCGAAGGTCTTCGCGGAAATGTTGCTCTGACCCCCTTTATTTTTTGCGGTTGGCTTCGAGGCGCGCGTCCACGATCGCCACGATCTCATCGACCGCCGCCGAGCGCATGCCCTTTTGCGCTCCGATCGCCTTGACCAGGCGGTCGGTGCGTTCGATGTTCGGGGCGCCCGCCTCCACGGCACGTGCGGCGGACGACGGGGTGAGGAGCGACTGCGCCGCGGCCGCGTACTTCTCGAACGGCACCATGTCCTTCTCGCTGGCGCCGAGCGAGACGCAGAGCTTCACCACGAAGTCGTACACCGAGCGCGAGGTTTCGAGGTCCGAATGCACCGTCTCCTTGATGGAGCGGATGCCGTCCTTTCGGATGCAGCGGTAGTTGCCCGCGAGCAGCATCGCCCACTTGGCGAGCGGCACGAACACCGAGTCGTGGACCTTGAGCTTGACCGGCAGCTCCATGCCCTCGAAGCGCGCGGCCTCGATGTCCGCTTCGAGCCGGCGCAGCAGCGCCGTGTGCGCTTCGGCGTCGAAGCGCGCGGACTTGAAATTGGTCGGCAGCCGCACCTGCAGTACGTTCACCTTTTCCTCGGGCGGGCGGAACGCCTGCGGATCGGGGCTGCAGAGCGTTATCAGCTTCGGCTCGAAGCCGTCCCAGACGGAGGCATCGGTGAAGCAGTCGCGCAGCGACGCCGTCTGCAGGCCCGGAATGCGCGCGAGATAGGGCAGCGGCGGAATGTTCATGATCGACATGCAGGGCAGCTTCGCCCTGGCGACCGCTTCGAGCAGCTCGCGCACGCCGGGCGAGCGGTATTGCGGTTCCTGCATGCCGAGGACCACGAGGTCGACGCCGGCGGTGCGCGCCTCCGCGGGCGTGCACGCCGCGAGCTTGCCGGGCAGCTTGCGCGAGTTGACCTCGACCAGGCCCTGGCGGCCCTTCACCGGCAGGCGGACCACCGCGCCTTCCTTGTTGAACAGCTCGGCTTCCGCGGGTGTGCACACCATCGTCGCGTGGTGGCCCGCCAGCACGATCTTGGTGGCGAGCAGCGAGCCGTAGGAAGCGCCGAAGATCAGAACGTTCACTGGATTTTTCATAATGTGAAATCTAGCTCCGCACTATGGAAGGCGAGACTACCCCCGCAAACTGGCCGCCGCAACCGGCGGCGCAGCACGATTTCATGTTGCGGCGCGAAATCGCAGTCCCTAAAATGGTGCGATGCACATGTCGCATCCGCTACCGCAGGGCGTTTCCATATCCGGCGCGATCACGCCGGAATTCGCGCAGATCCTCACGCCGGAAGCGCTCGCGTTCCTCGCCAAGCTGCACCGGCAGTTCGAGGCGCGCCGCCAGGAGCTGCTCGCGCGCCGCGCCGTCCGGCAAAAAGAGTTCGACGCAGGTGTTCTTCCTGATTTCTTGATTGATACGAAAAAAATCAGGGAGTCGGACTGGCAGATCTCGCCACAGCCTAAGGACCTGCTCGACCGGCGCGTCGAGATCACCGGGCCGACCGACCGCAAGATGGTGATCAACGCGCTCAACTGCGGCGCTTCGACCTTCATGGCGGACTTCGAGGACGCCAACTGCCCGACCTGGTTCAACATGATCGACGGGCAACTCAACCTGCGCGACGCGGTGCGCCGCAGCATCACGCTCGAGCAGGGCGGCAAGAGCTACCGGCTAAACGACAAGACCGCGGTGCTGCTGCCGCGGCCGCGCGGCTGGCACCTGGACGAAAAGCACCTCACGATCGACGGCAAGCCGGTCGCCGGCGGCATCTTCGACTTCGCGCTCTACTTCTTCCACAACGCGAAAGAGCTCATCGCGCGCGGCAGCGGCCCGTATTTCTACCTGCCGAAGATGGAATCGCACCTCGAGGCGAGACTGTGGAATGAAATTTTCGTTTTCTCCCAGGAACATTTGGGAATTCCCAAGGGAACAATCAAAGCAACCTGCCTGATCGAAACCGTCGTTGCGGCGTTCGAGATGGACGAAATCCTGTGGGAGCTGAAGGAGCATTCGGCGGGGCTCAACATCGGCCGCTGGGACTACATCTTCTCCTGCATCAAGAAATTCCGCGGCAACAAGGATTTCTGCCTCGCCGACCGCGCGCAGGTGACGATGACCGCGCCGTTCATGCGCAGCTACGCGCTGCTGCTCGTGAAGACCTGCCACCGGCGCGGGGCGCCGGCGATGGGCGGCATGGCGGCGCAGATCCCGATCAAGAACGACCCGGCGGCCAACGAGGCTGCGCTCGAAAAGGTGCGCCAGGACAAGCTGCGCGAGGTGACCGACGGCTGCGACGGCACCTGGGTCGCGCACCCGGCGCTGGTGCCGATCGCCAAGGAAGTGTTCGACCGGCACATGCCGCAGCCGAACCAATACGGCAAGCAGCGCCCGGACGTGAACGTCGCGGCGAAGGACCTGCTCGACTTCAAGCCGTCGGCGCCGATCACCGAGGCGGGCCTGCGCAACAACATTTCGGTCGGCATCCAGTACCTGGGCGCCTGGCTCGCGGGCAACGGCTGCGTGCCGGTGTTCAACCTCATGGAAGACGCCGCCACCGCGGAAATCTCTCGCTCGCAGATCTGGCAGTGGATCCGCTCGCCCAAGGGCGTGCTCGACGACGGCCGCAAGGTCACGGTGGAGCTGGTCGACCGGCTGCTCAAGGAGGAATTGCCGAAGGTGAAAACCACTCTGGGCGAGGACGCCTGGAAGGCGGGCAAGTACGAAGAGGGCGCGAAGCTCTTCGCGCGCATCACCGAGGGCGACTACGTAGAATTCCTGACGCTGCCCGCCTACGCGCTGATCGACTAGGTCAGGAAAACTCGGCGACCACGGGCGCGTGGTCCGAAGGGCGCTCGAGCTTGCGCGGCGCCTTGTCCACGGAGCTGCTCTTGCAGCGCGCGGCGAGGGGCGGCGAGACTAGAATGTGATCGATGCGCAGGCCCGCGTTGCGCCGGAAGCCCATCATCCGGTAGTCCCACCAGGAATAGATTTTTTCCGGCTGCTCGAACAGCCGGAACGAGTCCTTGAGCCCGAGGGCGAGCAGCGCGCGCCAGGCCGCGCGCTCGGGCTCGGACACGTGCACCTGGCCTTCCCATGCCTTGGGATCGTGCACGTCGCGGTCCTCGGGCGCGACGTTGAAGTCGCCCGCGACCGCGAGCTGCGCGTGGCGCTGCAGCTCCGCGGCGAGGTAGCCGCGCAGCGCCGCGAACCAGCGCAGCTTGTACTCGTACTTCTCGGAGCCCACGGCCTGGCCGTTCGGGCAGTAGACGCAGACCACGCGCACGCCGCCGATGCTGGCCGCGATGACGCGCTTCTGCTCGTCGGCGAAATCCGGGATTCCCATGCGCACGTCCGCCGCCTCGCTGCGCGAGAGGATCGCCACGCCGTTGTAGGTCTTCTGGCCGTAGTACGCGGCGCGGTAGCCCGCGTCCTCGAGCTCGGCGCGCGGGAATCTCGCGTCCTCGAGTTTGAGCTCCTGCAGGCAGACCGCGTCGGGCTGCGCCTGTGCGAGCCAGTCGAGCAGCTGGGGCAGGCGGACCTTCAGCGAATTGACGTTCCACGCCGCAAGCTTCATCTCGCGGCCGCGCAGCTACTTGGTTTCGGGTACGCCGTAGGGTCCGGGTTTGGGCGCGGGGCCCTGCAGGCCGCTCGGATCGTAGGGTCCGGGCTTGGGCGCGGGGCCGACCAGGCCGCTGGTGTCATAGGGCCCGGGCTTGGGTCCCGGCGCGGGCTTTTGCGCTTCTGCCTTCGCGGCATCGGCAGCTTGGGGCGGCGGTGGCGCGGCCTGGTTGCGCGGCGGGTATGTGCCTGCGGCCGGGTAGCCGGCCGACGACAGCAGATCCTCGATCTGGGCCGGGTCGAATCCGGTCAGCATGGTGCGTCCGACGACGATCACCGGCACCTGGTTGGAGCCCGAAACCTTCTTGAGATTTTCCTGCGTCTCCTCGTTCCAGACCTGCTCCTCGGTGAACGGGACGCTGCGCTGGTTCAGCGCCGCGCGCATCTTCTCGCAAAGCTCCTTGCAGTTCGGCGAGGTGTAGATCGTGACCGGGAAGTCCTTCTGCGCGCGCGCGATCTCGTAAGGCAGCGGCGGCGCGCTCGATTGCGCCTGCGCGGAGCCCGCGGCAAGCACGGCCGCTCCCGCCGCAACCGCAAAAAAGACCTGCAAAATCATGCGGGAATCATACCACTGTGCTTTAGCAGGGCATCGACGGTCGGCTCGCGGCCGCGGAAGGCGCGGAACGATTCGGCCGCAGGCCGGCTGCCGCCCACCGCGAGGATTTCGTCGCGGAAGCGCGCGCCGGTCTGCGCGTCGAGCACGCCGCCGGCAGCGCGCCGCTCTTCGAACGCGCTGTAGGCATCGGCCGAGAGCACCTCGGCCCACTTGTAGCTGTAGTAGCCCGCCGCGTAGCCGCCGGCGAAGATGTGGCCGAAGCTGTTCGGGAAGCGGTTCCAGGCCGGCGGCACGAAGACGGCGACCTCGAGGCGCACCTCGTCGAGCAGCTCGAGCGCGCTGCGGCCCGCGGCCGGCGAGAAATCCGCGTGCAGGCGCATGTCGAACAGCGCGAACTCGATCTGGCGCAGCATGTCGAGGCCCGACTGGAAGTTCTTCGCGGCGCGCATCTTGTCGAACAGCGCGCGCGGCAGCGGCGCGCCCGTGTCGACGTGGCGCGTCATGCCGCAGAGCACCTCCCATTCCCAGCAGAAATTCTCCATGAACTGGCTCGGCAGCTCGACCGCGTCCCACTCCACGCCCGAGAGGCCCGAGACGCCGAGGTCCTCGGCGCGCGTGAGCAGGTGGTGCAGGCCGTGGCCGAACTCGTGGAACAGCGTGATCACCTCGTCGTGCGTGAAGAGGGCGGGCTTTCCGCCCACCGGCCGCGAGAAGTTGCAGTTGAGATAGGTCACCGGGAGCTGGATCCCCCCATTGATGCGCCGGCGCGAGATCGCGCCGTCCATCCACGCGCCGCCCTGCTTGGACTCGCGCGCGTAGAGATCCAGGTAGAACTGCCCGACGGCTTCGCCCGCGGGACTGCAGATTTCGAAGAAGCGCACGTCCTCGTGCCAGACCGGCGCCTGCGCGGGCGCGACGCGCACGCCGTAGAGCGCCTCCACCACCTTGAACACGCCGGCGATCGCCTGCGGCTCGGGAAAGTACTGCTTCACCTCCTGGTCGGAGAAGGCATAGCGCTGCGCGCGCAGCTTCTCCGAGGCGTAGGCGAGGTCCCAGGACTCGAGCTGCGCGAGCCCCAGCTCGGCCCTCGCGAACTCGCGCAGCTCGGCGAGGTCGCGCTCGGCGAAGGGCCGCGCGCGCCGCGCGAGGTCGCGCAGGAACTCGAGCACCTGCGCCGGGCTGCGCGCCATCTTCGGCACCAGCGAGACTTCCGCGAAGCTGCCGTAGCCGAGCATGCGCGCGTTTTCCTCGCGCAGCGCGAGCGTGCGCGCGATCGGCGCGGTGTTGTCCCACTCCGGCTTGCCGAACTCCGAGGCGCGCGTCGCCGATTCCCGGTACAGCGTCTCGCGCAGCGCGCGGTCCTCGGCGTACTGCATCACCGGCCAGTACGAGGGCATGTGCAGCGTGAATTTCCATCCGGGCTTGCCGTCCTTCTCTGCCGCGGCGCGCGCGGTCTCGATCGCGTCGGCCGGGATGCCCGCGAGGCGCTTCCCGTCCTCGATCACCAGCGCGTAGGCATTGGTCGCGTCGAGCACATTCTCGGAAAACTTCGCCGCAAGCGAGGCGAGCTCCTCCTGGATCGCCGCGTAGCGCGGCTTCTTGTCCTCCGGCAGCTCGGCGCCGCCCAGCCTGAAGTCGCGCAGCGCGTCGTCGACGATCTTCCGGCGCGCCGGCGCGAGCGCGGCGTACTGCGCGGAAGCCGCGAGCTGTTTGTATTTCTCGAAGCGCGCGGTGTCCTGTCCGAGCTCGGTCCAGTACTGCGTCACCTTGGGCAGGTTCGCGTTGTAGGCCTCGCGCAGCGCGGGCGCGTCCATCACCGCGTGCAGGTGCCCGACCTGTCCCCAGGCGCGGCCCAGGCGCTCGTTGGCGTCTTCCAGCGGCGCGACGAACTCGTCCCAGGTCGCCGGCGCCGCCGCGGTTCGATCGCGCACGGCGCGCGCCTGCGCGAGCAGCTCGTCGACCGCTGGCGCGACGTGCTCGGGCCGGATGTCGGCGAACCTGGGCAGGCCGGAAAAATCAAGTAGAGGATTGTTCAAGCGACAACTCCGCAGCGCGTACCGTGTTCACGATCAGCATGGCGACGGTCATCGGGCCGACGCCGCCCGGGACCGGCGTGATGCAGCCGGCGACGTCGCTCACCGCGGCGAAATCCACGTCGCCGCAGAGCTTGCCGTCGGCCATCCTGTTGATGCCCACGTCGATGACGCAGGCACCCGCTTTGACCATCTGCGCCGTGACGAGTTTCGCGCGTCCCACCGCCGCGACCAGCACGTCGGCCTGGCGCGTCACCGCCGCGAGGTCCTGGGTCTTCGAATGGCAGATGGTGACGGTGGCGTCCTTTTGCAAGAGCAGCAGCGCGAGCGGCTTGCCGACGATGGTCGAGCGCCCGACGATCACCGCCTGCCGGCCGGCGAGCGCGATCCCCGCATGCTCGAGCATGCGCATCACGCCCGCGGGGGTGCCCGGCACGAATCCCGGACGGCCCTGCAGCAGCGCGCCCAGGTTCATGGCGTGAAAGCCGTCCACGTCCTTCGCGGGCGAGATCGCGGGCAGGATGCGGTCGGCATCCAGGTGGCGCGGCAGCGGCAGTTGCAGCACGATGCCGTGCACTTCGCGCGCCGCGTTGAGTTGCGCGATGCGCTCGAGCAGCGCGCCTTCCGGGACGTCGCGCGGCAGCTCGTGCACTTCCGAGCGCAGGCCGGTCTCCTCGCACGCGCGCGACTTGTTGCGCACGTAAACGCGCGAAGCCGGGTCATCGCCGGCAAGGATCGCCGCGAGGCCGGGGCGCACGCCGCGCGCGGCGAGCGCATCGATCCTGTTTTTCAGCGACGCGCGCTCGGCGGCGGCGAGCGATTTCCCGTCGATCAGCGTTGCGGGCATGGCATACTATAAATCACCGCGATTCAACGACGCCCAGGCCACAAGCCCAAGCCGGAGGAAGCCATGTCCGCCGTTCCGCAACAACCCGCGGCCAACGATCCCGACAGCCTCGAAACCCAGGAGTGGCTCGACGCGCTGGAAGCCGTCATCGAGCGCGAAGGCGGCGAGCGCGCGCACTACCTGATCGAGAAGCTCGCCGAGAAGGCGCGCACCTCGGGCGTGACGCTGCCCTACAGCCCCTACACGCCGTACGTGAACACCATCCCGGCGCACATGGAAGAGCGCTCGCCGGGCAACTACGACCTCGAAGAGCGCATCCGCTCGTACTGCCGCTGGAACGCGATGGTGATGGTCGCGCGCGCCAACAAGAACGACGACGAGCTCGGCGGCCATATCGCGAGCTTCGCCTCGGTGGGCACGCTGTTCGGCGTGGGCCAGCATCACTTCTGGCACGCGCCGTCGGGGGATCCCGATTCAGGCGGCCACGGCGGGGACCTGGTCTACTTCCAGGGGCATTCCTCGCCCGGCATCTACGCGCGCGGGCTGCTCGAGGGCCGCTTCACCGAGGAGCAGCTGCTCAATTTCCGCCGCGAGGTCGACGGCAAGGGCGTGTCGTCGTACCCGCACCCGTGGCTGATGCCGGACTACTGGCAGTTCCCGACCGTGTCGATGGGCCTGGGGCCGATCCAGGCGATTTACATGGCGCGCTTCCTGAAGTACCTGCAGGCGCGCGGCCACGCGCAGACCGGGAACCGCAAGGTCTGGGTGTTCTGCGGCGACGGCGAGATGGACGAGCCCGAGTCCCTCGGCGCGATCGGCATGGCGGCGCGCGAGAAGCTCGACAACCTGATCTTCATCGTCAACTGCAACCTGCAGCGCCTGGACGGCCCGGTGCGCGGCAACGGCAAGATCATCCAGGAGCTCGAGGGCGATTTCCGCGGCGCCGGCTGGAACGTGATCAAGCTGATCTGGGGCGCGTACTGGGATCCGCTGCTCGCGCGCGACAAGGAAGGCCTGCTGCGCAAGATCATGGAGGACACGGTCGACGGCGAGTACCAGAACTTCAAGGCCAACGACGGTGCGTTCGTGCGCAAGCACTTCTTCGGCAAGCACCCCAAGGTGCTGGAGATGGTGTCGCGCATGAGCGACGAGGACATCTGGCGCCTGAACCGCGGCGGCCACGACCCGCACAAGATCTACGCGGCCTACGCGGCCGCCGTGAAGCACAAGGGGCAGCCCACGGTGATCCTGGCCAAGACCATCAAGGGCTACGGCCTCGGCAAGCAGGGCCAGGCGAAGAATCCGACGCACCAGTTGAAGAAGGTCGACGTCGCGACGATCCGCGAGATGCGCGACCGCTTCAACGTGCCGATCCCGGACGACCAGCTGGAAACGCTGCCGTTCTACGTCCCGCCCGCCGACTCGCCCGAGATGAAGTACCTGCACGAGCGCCGCCAGGCGCTGGGCGGGTACTACCCGCAGCGCCGGCAGAAGGCGGATGCGACGCCCGCGGTGCCGCCGCTGTCGGTCTTCGATCAGGTGCTCAAGGGCTCGGGCGAAGGCCGCGAGATCTCGACCACGATGGCGTTCGTGCGCCTGCTGACGGCGCTGGTGCGCGACAAGGAGCTCGGCAAGCGCATCGTGCCGATCGTGCCGGACGAGGCGCGCACCTTCGGCATGGAGGGCATGTTCCGCCAGCTCGGCATTTTCGCGCCCGAGGGGCAGAAGTACGAGCCGGTCGACAAGGACCAGGTGATGTACTACCGCGAGGACAAGGCGGGCCAGATCCTCGAAGAGGGCATCAACGAGGCGGGCGCCATGTCCTCGTGGATCGCGGCGGCGACCTCGTACAGCCACTCGAACCAGGTGACGGTGCCGTTCTACATCGTCTACTCGATGTTCGGCATGCAGCGCGTGGGCGACCTCGCCTGGGCGGCGGGCGACCAGCGCGCGCGCGGCTTCCTGCTCGGCGCCACCGCGGGCCGCACCACGCTGAACGGCGAGGGCCTGCAGCACGAGGACGGGCACTCGCACATCCTTTCCTCGGTGATCCCGAACTGCGTCTCCTACGACCCGGCTTACGGGCACGAGCTCGCGGTGATCATCCACGACGGCTTGCGCCGCATGGTCGGCAACCAGGAGGATGTCTTCTACTACATCACCCTGATGAACGAGAACTACGAGCACCCGGCGCTGCCGCAGGGTAGCGAGCAGGGAATCCTGAAAGGCCTCTATTTGTTGAAGGAGTCGAAATCGAAGGCAAAGATCCGCGTTCAGCTTCTCGGTTCGGGAACGATCCTGCGCGAAGTCGAGGCTGCGGCCGCGCTGCTGGCGAAGGACTGGGACGTCGCCGCCGACGTCTGGAGCGCCACCAGCTTCACCGAGCTGCGGCGCGACGGCCTCGCCGCGGAGCGCTGGAACCTGCTGCATCCGGAGGAAAAGCCGCGCGTTCCCTACGTGATGCAGTGCCTCGAGAAGCACGCCGGGCCGGTAGTGGCGGCGAGCGACTACATCAAGACCTTCGCCGACCAGATCCGCCCGTTCGTGCCGAGGGAGCGCGTCTACAAGGTGCTCGGCACGGACGGCTTCGGCCGCTCGGACTCGCGCGCGAAGCTGCGCCACTTCTTCGAGGTGAACCGCTATTTCGTCGCGATCGCCGCGCTCAAGGCGCTCGCCGAGACTGGCGAGGTCAAGGCGAAAACGGTTTCGGAGGCGATCAAGAAGTACGGCATAGATCCGAACAAGCCCGACCCGACCACCGTATGAAAGATGTGCTGGTCCCCGACATCGGCGACTTCAAGGACGTCGAAGTCATAGAGGTGCTGGTCAAGCCGGGCGACACGGTCGCCAAGGAGCAGTCGCTCGTCTCGCTGGAGTCGGACAAGGCGACGATGGAGATTCCTTCGCCCGAAGCGGGCGTGGTCAAGGAATTGAAGGTGAAGGTGGGCGACAAGGTCTCCGAGGGCTCGCTCATTCTGAAGCTGGAGCCGGGCGGGGCGCCGGCGTCCGAAAAGCCGGTCGAGAAGGCGGCCGGAAAGCCGGTCGCCGCGAAGCCTGAGCCTGCGAAAGCGAGCGCCCCGGTTTCCGCGGTCGTCACGCACGTCGAGCCGGTGCCCGCGGAACCCAAGGAAGCGGTGACCTCGCTGCCGCACGCAAGCCCGTCGATCCGCAAGTTCGCGCGCGAGCTCGGAGTGAACCTCGCGCTCGTGCAGGGCAGCGGGCCGAAAGGCCGCATCCAGAGGGAAGACGTGCAGGCCTACGTCAAAGGAGCGCTGACGGGCAAGCCGGCGGCCGCCGCCGCGCCGGCGGGCAAGGCGGGCGGCGGGCTCGACGTGCTCGCCTGGCCGGACGTCGATTTCGCGAAGTTCGGCCCGATCGAGCTCAAGGCGCGCTCGCGCATCAAGAAGCTCTCGGCGGCGAACCTGCACCGCAACTGGGTGATGATCCCGCACGTCACGCAGTTCGACGAGGCCGACATCACCGAGCTGGAGGCGTTCCGCAAGTCGAACACCGCCGAGACCGAGAAGCGCGGCTTCAAGCTCACCATGCTCGCGTTCCTGATCAAGGCCAGCGTGACGGCGCTGCGCCAGTTCCCCGACTTCAACGCCTCGATCGACAAGTCGGGCGACAACCTGGTGCTGAAGAAGTACTTCCACATCGGCGTCGCCGTCGACACCCCCGAGGGCCTGGTGGTGCCGGTGGTGCGCGACGCCGACCGCAAGGGCGTGTTCGACCTGGCGCGCGAGCTCTCGGAGATCTCCAAGAACGCGCGCGACAAGAAGCTCAAGGCGGGCGACATGCAGGGCGGCACGTTCTCGATCTCGAGCCTGGGCGGCATCGGCGGCACGGCGTTCACGCCGATCATCAACGCGCCTGAAGTGGCCATCCTCGGCGTTTCCAAATCCTATCTGAAGCCGGTTTACTCGGGAAAGAGCGAGAAAGGCGACGATATCTTCAAAGCAAGGCTCATTCTTCCGCTGTCGCTGTCCTACGACCACCGCGTGATCGACGGCGCGCTGGCGGCGCGCTTCACGGCCTACCTCGCCAACGTGCTCTCCGACATCCGCCGCACGCTCCTCTAGATGGCGCAGATTCTGGAGGTGAAGGTCCCGGACATCGGCGACTTCAAGGACGTCGAAGTCATCGAGGTGCTGGTCAAGCCCGGCGACAGCGTAGCCAAGGAGCAGTCGCTGATCTCGCTCGAGTCGGACAAGGCGACGATGGAGATCCCGTCGCCCGAGGCGGGCGTGGTGAAGGAAATGGTGGTCAAGCTCGGCGACAAGGTGTCACAGGGCTCGGTGATTTTGAGGCTTGAAAGCGGAGGCGTTTCCGCTTCCGCTCCTGTACCGGAAAAGATTTCGGTCGAGAAACCGCAACCGGCAAATTCCCAATCTCCTGCCAGTTCAAGCTTTGATTGCGACATGCTGGTGCTGGGTTCGGGGCCGGGCGGCTACTCGGCCGCGTTCCGCGCCGCCGACCTGGGGCTGCGAACGATCCTCGTGGAGCGCTACCCGGTGCTGGGCGGCGTGTGCCTGAACGTGGGCTGCATCCCCTCCAAGGCGCTGCTGCACACCGCGGCGGTCATGGATGCGGCCGCCGGGCTCGCCGAGCACGGCGTGGAATTTGGAAAACCCAAAGTGGATCTGGACAAGCTGCGCGCCTTCAAGTCGAAGGTGGTCGGCAAGCTCACCGGTGGCCTCGCCGCGATGGCGAAGATGCGCAAGGTCACCGTTGTCGAGGGGCTGGGTTCATTTGTCGATTCTCATCATTTGCTCGTGAAGACGAAACAAGGCGAGAAAACCCTGAGCTTCGACAGTTGCATCATCGCCGCCGGCTCGCAGGCGGCGAAGCTGCCCTTTCTGCCCGAGGACCCGCGCATCGTGGATTCGACCGGCGCGCTCGAGCTGCGCGCGCGACCGAAGAAGCTGCTCGTGATCGGCGGCGGCATCATCGGCCTGGAGATGGGCACGGTGTATTCGACGCTGGGCGCGCGCCTCGACGTGGTCGAGATGCTGGACGGCCTCATGCTCGGCGCCGACCGGGACCTCGTCGCCGTATGGCAAAAGTACAATGCCGGCCGCTTCGACAACGTGTTCCTGAGGACGAAGACTGCGAAGGCCGTAGCCGCGCCACAGGGAATAAAGATCTGGTTTGAGGGTGAGAAGGCACCAAAGGATCCGCAGATCTACGACATGGTCCTGGTCTCGGTCGGCCGCGCGCCGAACGGCCGCAGGATCGGCGCCGAGAAGGCGGGCGTCGCGGTCAACGAGCGCGGCTTCATCCCGGTCGACTCGCAGATGCGCACCAACGTGCCGAACATTTTCGCGATCGGTGACATCGCGGGCAACCCGATGCTCGCGCACAAGGCCGTTCATGAAGGGCACGTCGCGGCCGAAGCCGCGGCGGGCGAGAAGTCGTACTTCGACGCGCGCGTCGTGCCCTCGGTCGCCTATACGGACCCGGAGATCGCCTGGGTCGGCCTGACCGAGGACGAAGCGAAGAAGGCGGGTCGCAAGGTCGGGGTCGCCAAGTTCCCCTGGGCGGCGTCTGGCCGCGCGATCGCCAACGCGCGCGACGAAGGTTTCACCAAGCTCATCTTCGACGCCGAAACGCACCGTATTATTGGCGGCGGCATCGTCGGCACCGGTGCGGGCGACCTGATCAGCGAGCTCGCGCTCGCGGTCGAGATGGGCGCGGACGCCACCGACATCGGCAAGACCATCCATCCGCATCCCACCGTGAGCGAGTCGGTCGGCATGGCGGCGGAGCTCTTCGAGGGCGTCTGCACCGACCTGCCGCCGGTCAAGAAGAAATGATTCTGCGTGGATTGGTTTGACGACGGAGGGGCAGGCAGCTAGAATGACC
The DNA here is from genome assembly GCA_049651845.1 of Burkholderiales bacterium. Lineage (GTDB taxonomy): Bacteria > Pseudomonadota > Gammaproteobacteria > Burkholderiales > SG8-39 > RBG-16-66-20. The sequence goes on from JBASCW010000068.1 coordinate 29,619, forward strand.
AGAATTCTAGTCATTTGAGGCAGGCTGCCATGAAGACCCTATCACTGTCGGAGGCGAAGGCAGGACTGAGCGGCCTGGTGGAGGAGATCGAAAGCCGCGACGAGGAAATCGTCATCACGCGCAACGGGCGGCCGGCGGCGGTGCTGGTGAGCCCGGAGGAGTACGACAGCTGGAAGGAGACGCGCGCGATCCGCGCGGACAAGGATCTGATGCGCGAGATCCGAGCTGGCCTGGCGGCGCTTAAGAAGCGCAAGGCGCGCCTCTACACGCTCGAGGAACTGCTCGGGTAGTTCCCGGTCCGTCGCCGTGGCGAAGCGCGACCGGCCGAAGCTGCGGGTTCCCGCGGCCGTCGCCGCCACGGTTCGGAACCTGCATCCCGGCATCAAGCGCAAGCTGCGCGGGGCGCTCGAAGCGATCATGCAGGACCCGCATGCCGGGAAACCCCTGAAGGAGGAGCTCGAAGGGCTGTGGAGCCTGCGCGTCGGCCGCTTCCGGGTGATCTATCGCGCCGGACCGGGCCCAAGCGTCGACCTCGTCGCATTCGGTCCGCGCGAGCGAATCTACGAGGAAACGATGCGGCTGATCCGGCGGGAAGCGAAATGAAGCGTGCTAGTCTCTGACGCGATGAACCAGGATGAGCTCAAGAAGCAGGTCGCCGAGGCGGCGTTGAAATACGTCGTCGAGGACGCGGTAGTCGGCGTGGGCTCCGGGTCCACCGTGAACCTGTTCATCGATGCCCTGGCGAAGATCAAGGGCCGCATCGAAGGCGCGGTGGCGGCCTCCGAGGCGAGCGCCGAGCGGCTCAAGAAGCACGGCATCCGCGTGCTCGACCTGAACAGCGTCAACGAGCTGCCGGTCTACGTGGACGGCGCCGACGAGGTCACCGAGCACCTGCACATGATCAAGGGCGGCGGCGGCGCGCTCACGCGCGAGAAGATCGCCGCCGCGGTGGCGAAGAAGTTCGTCTGCATCTGCGACGCCTCGAAGCTCGTGCCGGTACTCGGCAAGTATCCGCTCGCCGTGGAAGTGATCCCGATGGCGCGCAGCTACGTCGGGCGCGAGATGGTCAAGCGCAAGGCGCAGCCGGTGCTGCGCAAGGATTTCGTGACGGACAACGGCATGCAGGTGCTCGACTGCCACGGCCTGACGATCCTGGATCCGCCCGCGCTCGAGGCGGACCTTAACAACATCGCGGGCGCGATGAGCAACGGCCTGTTCGCCATCCGCCCGGCGGACGTGCTGCTATTGGGCACGCCCGAGGGCGTGAAGACCTACCAGGCCAAGGCTCAGGTTTTCGGCGGCACGTAGCCGCTGGCGACGTCCGCGCCGTCGCCGAAGAAGTGCTTCTCCATCTGCTCCTGCAGGTACTTGCGCGCGCGCGCGTCGGCGAGGTTCAGGCGGTTCTCGTTGACCAGCATGGTCTGGTGCCGGATCCACGCCGCCCAGGCTTCCTTGGAGACGTTCTCGAAGATGCGCTTGCCGAGCTCACCCGGGTAGGTCGGACGGTCCAGGCCCTCGGCCTCGCGGCCGAGCTTCACGCATTTCACCATTCTCGCCATGGGGGGGGATCGGGGACTAGGAGTCTGCGCGGCAGACGAAATTTGTGCGAGTTGAAGTTGTGCCGGGTGTCACTTTTCGGGAATTTCGGTGCGGCGCCCGTCAATTTACAGCCGCAGAGGTTCGTGCGAGGTCGATGCGAAT
>JBASCW010000069.1:0-36465 GCA_049651845.1 Burkholderiales bacterium
CGCCGGCGCCGCGGCCGGTGCTGCCGGACCCGGTGCGGGCGCGGCGGCCGTCGGCGAGGCGCCGTTGCTGCGCCGCACCTCGATGTCGATGTCGCCGGAGCGCAGCCGGAACTCGCTGAACTGCGACGCCGAGCGCAGCAGGTCGGCGATCTGCGCGAGATCGTCGTAGCTGGGCGCGCGCGGCGCGGCGGCTTTCGGCTTGGCTGGCTTGGTCGGCTTCAATTTCATATTCCGGAACTCGGTGATTCATTTTCAGGATATGTTTGCACGGCGGGCGACCCTTTTGCAATAATGCACCGCGGGAGGAACGGCAGCGCACCTCCCCCAATCCAGGAGGGCTCATGGCCGAACCCGTCATCATCACCGTCGCGATCACCGGCGCCGTGCCGAGGAAGAAGGACAACCCGGCGGTGCCGGTGGTGCCCGCCGAGCAGGTCGAGTCCACGCACGAGGCCTTCGAGGCCGGGGCGTCCCTCGTCCACGTCCACGTACGCAACCCGGACGAATCGCCCGGCTCCGACCCCGAGCTCTACGGCCGCGTGCAGGAGGGCGTGCGCAAGCACTGCCCGGGGATGATCGTGCAGTTCTCCACCGGCGGGCGCGGCCGCGAGCAGGCGACGCGCGGCGCGATGTTGTACCTGAAGCCCGACATGGCCTCGCTCGCCACCGGGTCGGTGAATTTCCCGGCCAACATCTACGAGAACCCGCCCGACTTCGTCGAGGGCCTCGCGAAGTCCATGCTCGAGTACGACATCAAACCCGAGGTCGAGGTGTTCGACCTGGCGATGCTCTACAACGCCGCCAACCTGGTGAAGAAGGGCCTGCTCAAGGACCCGCCGCACATCCAGTTCGTGATGGGCATCCCGAACGCGATGCCCGCGCGCCGCTCCATCTTCGATTTCCTGAGAAAGGAATTGAAGGAAGTCATGCCGCGCGCCACCTGGGTGGCGGCGGGCGTCGCGCGCCACCAGTGGGAAGTGAACCAGTGGTGCCTGGAAACCGGCGGCCACTGCCGCACCGGCCTGGAGGACAACCTCAGGATCGAACCGGACCGCCTCGCCGCGAGCAACGCCGAGCTGGTGAAGAAGATCGCGGACAACTGCGCGACGTTCAACCGCCGCCCGGCCACGGCCGCCGAGGCGCGGCGCATCCTGGGGCTGCGCGCCGCGGCCTAGGCGGCGTCCGCCAGGATCATCCCGGCAGCCTTCTCCGCGATCATCACCACCGGCGCGTGCGTGTTGCCCGACACGAGCGTCGGCATGATCGAGCAATCCACCACGCGCAGGCCCGCCAGGCCCCGCACGCGCAGCCGGTCGTCCACCACGGCCATCGGGTCGTCGCCCATCTTGCAGGTGCCGGAGGGATGGAAGATCGTCGCGCCGTAGTTGCGCGCGAATTCGAGCAGCTCGTCATCGGACGCCGCCGACGGCCCGGGCCGGTATTCTTCCGCCACGTAGGGCTTGAGGGCCCGGGTCGCCGCCAGGCTGCGCGCGAGGCGGATGCCGGCCACCGCGCAGCGCCGGTCGAGGTCCGCCGACAGGTACAGCGGCTGCATCAACGGCGCCTCGAACGGGTCCACCGAGCGGATGCGCACCGTGCCGCGCGACTCGGGCCGCAGCTGGCACACGGACATGGTGAAACCGGGCCAGGGATGGGGCTTCGCCCCGGCCAATTCCGCCGACAGCGTCGCGAAGTGGAACTGCACGTCCGGCGTCGCGGATTCCGGCAGCGCGCGCGTGAACAGGCCCCCCTGGTTGATGCCGATGGCGAGCGGGCCGGTGCGCGTGAAGAGCCACCGCGCGGCAATGCGGATTTTTCCATGAAAAAACCTCAAATCGTCGTTCGTGGTGATCGGCTTCGTGCACTTGTACATGACGCGCAGCTGCAGGTGGTCCTGCAGGTTCTCGCCCACCCCCGGCAGGTCCTTCACCACGGGAATGCCGAAGGACTGCAGCAGCGGCCCCGGCCCGACGCCCGAGAGCTGCAGGAGCTGTGGGCTCTGCAGCGCACCGGCGCTCAGGATCACCTCGCGGGCGGCGCGAGCTTCGAATTCCCGCCCGTTTTTTCGATAGCGAACCCCGACGGCACGTGAACCCTCGAAGCCGATGCGGGCGGCGTGCGCCCCGGTCTCCACGCGCAGGTTGGCGCGTTTTTCGGCGGGGCGCAGATAGGCCGTCGCGCTGCTCGAGCGCCAGCCGTTTTTCGTGAACAGCTGATAGTAGCCCACGCCTTCCTGGTCGCCGCTGTTGAAGTCGCGCGTGGTCGGGATCCCCAGTTCGTTGCCCGCACCGATGATCGCGTCCATCAGCTCGTGCCGCTCGCCGATCTCGGACGTGGACATGAGGCTGCGCCGGAAATAAGGCAGCACGTCGCGCCAGCCCCAGCCGGCGTTGCCGGCCGCCGCCCAGCGGTCGTAGTCCGCGGCCTGGCCGCGGATGAAGATCAGGCCGTTGATGGATGAGGAGCCGCCCAGCCCCCTGCCGCGCGGCCAGTAGACGCGCCGGTCGTGCATCTGCGGCTCGGGGGCGGTGGAGAAGCCCCAGTTGTAGACCTTGTGGAACATCGTCTTGCCGTAACCGATGGGCAGGTGGATCCAGATCGAGCGATCGCGCGGGCCCGCCTCCAGCAGCAGCACGCTGTGCCGTCCGCCCTCCGAGAGCCGGTGCGCGAGCACACAGCCGGCCGAGCCGGCGCCGACGACGACGTAGTCCGCGGTGATCCCGGTTAGCGCTGCTGGCATGAAGGAATTCTCAAAATCTGGAACAGTCCATTGCAGGAATTTCGAAAATCATACTTCGGGCGAAATCTTTCCGGTATGCTAATCGCGCAGTCCACTCGGGAGGAGAGGATCATGAAACGATTGTTCGCCGTCTGCGCGGCCGCCGTTGCCGCGTTCGCGTTCGCGCCTGTTCCGGCGTTCGCCCAAAGCACCAAAATGCGATTGCAGACCGCCGTGCCGGCCGCAGCCGACGAATTCAAGATGCTGCAGAAGTTCTCGCAGCGCGTCGATGCGATGACCGGCGGACGCCTCAAGATCGAGGTGCTCGCCGACGGCGCCGTGGTCGGCGCCTTCGAGATCCTCGACGCGGTGGACAAGGGCCTGGTGGAATCCGGCTTCGCCTGGACGCACTACTGGTCCGGCAAGCAGGCGGCGGCGATGCTGTTCGGCTCGCCCTCCGGCGGCTCGGGCCTGGGCATGGACCAGATGGCCTGGATTTCCTGGTTCATGGACGGCGGCGGCAAGGAGCTCTACAAGGAGCTCTTCGAGCAGCACCTCAAGGTGAACGCGGTGGCGTTCGTGGTGCAGCCGGTCGGCCCGGAGGCGCTGGGCTGGTTCAAGGAGCCGATCAACAGCATGGCGGACCTGCGCAAGCGGCGTTTCCGCACGCCGCCCGGCATCCCCGGCGCGATCTACAAGGAAATGGGCGTGCCGGCGATCGCCCTGCCCGGCGGCGAGATCATCCCGTCGGCCGAGCGCGGCGTGCTCGACGGCGCCGAATGGTGCTGCCCGGTGACCGACCTCGCCTACGGCTTCCACCGCGCGTTCAAGTACTACTACCTGCAGGGCCTGCACCAGAACACGGTGAACGCCGACATCTACATCAACAAGACCTTCTGGAACAAGCTGCCGAAGGACGTGCAGGCCATCTTCGAGGGCGCGACCTACGCCTCGATGATGGAGTCGCAGGCCTACCGCATCCGCGCGAACGCGCTCGCGCTCACCGAGCTGACGACCAAGCACGGCGTCAAGGTCATGGAGACGCCGCCGGAGTATTTCCCGCAATTCATGGCGGCGACCAAGAAGGTGATGGCGGAACAGGCGGCCAAGGATCCCTTCTTCAAGAAGGTGCTCGACTCGCAAACCGCGTTCGCGCAGCAGGTGGTGCCCTACTGGGTGATGATCCAGAAGACGAACACCTCCGTGGGCGAGGCCTACCTGAAGGGCAAGTAACGCGCGCGCCGGCGGGCGCGTCGGAGGCGGCCCGGGGCCGCCTCTTTTTTTGGGAGTGGTGATGGAGCAGCGGGAGCGGCGGTTCGCGGGCCTGGTACGCGCGATCCGCATCATCGACGCGATCAGCAAGTGGTCGGGAATTCTCGTCGCCTGGCTGGTCCTGCCGCTGATCGCGGTGATGTCCTACGAGATCACGGTGCGCTACCTGCTGCACCCGACGCTCTGGGCCTACGACCTGAGCTACATGCTCTATGGGGCCATGTTCATGCTCGGCACCGCCTACACGCTGTCGCGCGGCGCCCACATCCGCACCGACTTCCTGTACCAGAACTGGCCGGTCAAGACGCAGGCCGCGGTGGACGCCGCCTGCTACATCCTCCTGTTCTTTCCCGGCATCGCCGTGTTCCTCTGGATCAGCTCCGATTTCGCCTGGCGCTCCTACCTGCAGAACGAGCGCTCGGTCGGCAGCGCCTGGATGCCGGTGATCTACCCGCTCAAGTTCGCCCTGCCGGTCGCCACCGCCCTCCTCATGCTGCAAGGCGTCGCCGAGCTGCTGAAGTGCATCTATGCCCTGCGCGCGGGCGAATGGCTGGAGAAGCATCGCTCGCTCGAGGAAGTGATCAGCGAGGACATGGCGCCCAAATGAGCCCGGAAGCCATCGGCGCCTGGATGCTGGTCGCCCTGCTGGGAACGATATTCATCGGCTTCCCGATCGCCTTCACGCTGATCATCCTGGGGATCAGCTTCGGCTACGCCGGGTTCGGCGACACCGTATTCCACCTGCTCGTCTTCCAGACCTTCGCGACCATGAAGGACCAGACGCTCGCGCAGGTGCCCCTCTTCGTGTTCATGGGCCTGCTGCTGGAGCGCGCCGGACTGATGGAGCGCCTGTTCTACGTCACGCAGATGGCGCTCGCCCGGCTGAACGGCTCGCTCTACCTGTCGGCGATGTTCGTCGCGACCCTGTTCGGTGCGGCGAGCGGCATCGTCGGCGCCTCGGTCACGCTGCTGGGCATCATGGCGGCGAAGGCCATGGACAAATCGAAATATGACGTCCAGATGTCCGCGGGCATCATCACCGCGGGCGGAACCCTCGGCATCCTGATCCCGCCGAGCGTCATGCTGGTGGTGATGGGGCCCGTGGTCGGCGTGCCGGTGACCGACCTGTATGCCGGTGCCCTGATGCCGGGGCTGATGCTGGCGGCGATCTACGCCGCGTACGCGCTGATCCGCTGCTACCTGAATCCCTCCCTCGGCCCGGCGCTGCCGGTTTCGGAGAGGGCGCTGACGGGCGGCGTGGTGTTCGTCGAGTTCATGAAGGGCATGGTGCCGATCAGCGTGCTGCTGATGGCCTCGCTCGGCAGCATCCTCATGGGCGTCGCCACCCCTACAGAGGGCGCGGCACTGGGAGCGCTCGGTTCGCTCGTGCTGGTCGTCGCCTACGGCAAGTTCAGCCGGGCGCTGCTGTACAACGCGATCATGAAGACGCTGGAGGTGTCGACGATGATCCTGTTCCTCGTCGCCGCGTCCAACTTCTTCGGCGGCGTGTTCTCGCGCCTTGGCACCCCGGAGGTGATGACACAGGCGCTGCTCGGCCTGGACCTGCCGCCGTTCGCGATCCTTGTCCTCATCATGGTAGTGATCTTCCTGCTCGCCTGGCCGCTCGAATGGGTGCCGATCGTGCTGATCTTCGTGCCGATCATCCTGCCGATGGTCAAGCAGCTCGGCTTCGATATCATCTGGTTCTGCATCCTGGTGGCGGTGAACCTGCAGACGGCGTGGCTGTCGCCGCCGGTGGCACTATCGGCCTACTTCCTCAAGGGCGTCGCCCCGCAGTGGGCGTTGTCGAACATCTACAAGGGCATGGTGCAGTTCATGGTGCTGCAGGTTGTCGGCCTGATTCTCGTGATGGTCTTCCCGCAGATCGCGCTGTGGCTGCCGGGGGTCCTGTATTCCAAGTAGCGGAGGCCGCATGGCCGTCGAAATCCTGAAAAAAGCCGCCAAGAATCCCGAGTCCGAGTCGGGCAATGCGCGCAAGGTCGTCGAGGAAATGCTCGCGGAGATCGAGGCGCGCGGGGAGCAGGGGGTGCGCGACTACGCGCGGACGCTGGACAAGTGGACGGGCGAGATCGTCGTCACGCCCGCCGAGATCGAGCGGCGCACGCGCGACCTGCCCGCGTCGGTCAAACGCGACATCGAATTCGCCACCGCGCAGGTGCGCAGCTTCGCGCTCGAGCAGCGCCGGTCGATGCAGGAATTCTCGCGCGAGATCCATCCCGGGCTGGTCGCCGGCCAGCGCCTGATCCCGGTCAACGTCGCCGGCTGCTACATCCCGGCGGGGCGCTATGCGCACATCGCGTCGGCCTACATGGCGATCGCCACCGCCAAGGCGGCGGGCGTGCCTACCGTGGTCGCGGCGTCCACCCCCTTCCGCGGCGAGGGCATCCACCCGCAGATCCTCTACGCGATGAAGGTCTCCGGCGCCGACGTGATCCTCACGCTGGGCGGCGTGCAGGCGATCGCTTCGCTCGCCTACGGCCTGTTCAGCGGCAAGCCCGCCGACATCGTGGTCGGCCCCGGCAACAAGTTCGTCGCCGAAGCGAAGCGCACGCTCTTCGGCAAGGTGGGCATCGACGTCTTCGCCGGCCCGACCGAGATCGCGGTCATTGCCGACGACAGTGCCGACCCCGCGCTCGTCGCCTCCGACCTAGTGGGCCAGGCCGAGCACGGCCCCGAGTCGCCGGCCTGGCTCGTTACGACTTCGAAGGATCTCGGCCTTGAAATCGTCAGAATAGTTCCAGAGCTGATAGCAAAACTTCCCCCGACCGCACGCAACGCAGCCGCAGCAGCCTGGCGCGACTACGGCGAGGTGGTGCTGTGCGGCACGCGCGAGGAAGCGGCGCGCGTCTCGGACCGCTACGCGGCGGAGCACCTGGAAGTGCACGCGCGCGACCTCGACTGGTGGCTCGCCACGCTCACCTGCTACGGGTCGCTGTTCCTCGGCGAGGAAACCACCGTGGCCTTCGGCGACAAGTCCTCCGGGCCGAACCACATTCTGCCCACCGGGGGCGCGGCGCGCTATTCCGGCGGCCTGTCGGTGCACAAGTTCATCAAGACCGTGACTTGGCAACGCATGACGCGCGAGGCGAACCGCGAGGTGGCCCAGGTCACCGCCCGCATCTCGCGCCTGGAGGGCATGGAGGCGCACGCGCGCACCGCGGACGACCGCCTCGCGAAGTATTTCCCGGAGGAAAGCTTCGACAAGGGCGCGCCCGTCGAGCAGTGAGCGGAACCGTGCACGGCCTGGGAGGCACCCGATGAGCGAACGACCGGAAAGAATCGACATCCACCGCGGCCTGAAGGGCGTGTACTTCGACCGCTCGAAGGTCTGCGACATCGACGGCCGCGCGGGCGAGCTGCGCTACCGCGGCTATTCGATCCACGACCTCGCGACGCACTCGACCTACGAGGAGACCTGCTGCCTGCTGCTGCACGGCGAGCTGCCGACCGCGGCTCAACTGCAGGCGTTCGATGCCGGGCTGAAATCGGCCAGGGTTCTTCCCGATCCGATCTTCCGGATCATCGAAAGCATCAAGGCCGCCCACCCCATGGACGTGCTGCGCACCGCGGTCTCGGCGCTCGCCGCTTTCGACCCCGAGACCGCCGACAAGTCCCCCGCCGCGACGCTGCGCAAAGGCATCCGCCTTACCTCGCAGGTGCCGATGATCGTCGCCGCGCACGAGCACATCCGCAACGGCCGCGCGCCCATCGCGCCCGATCCTTCGCTCGGGCACGCCGCGAACTTCCTCTACATGCTCCTCGGCAAGCGCCCGAGCGCCGACACCGCGCGGCTGATGGACACCGACATGATCCTGCACGCCGAGCACGGCTCGAACGCGTCCACCTTCACCGCGCGCGTGGTGGCGGGCACGGATGCCGACCTGCACGCGGCGGTCACCGCGGCCATCGCCGCCCTTTCCGGCCCCGCGCACGGCGGCGCGGCCGAGAACGTGATGCGCATGGCCAAAGAGATCGGCGACCCATCGAAGGCCGCCGCCTACGTGAAGGCGAAGCGCGCCGGCAAGGAAGCCGTGATGGGCTTCGGCCACCGCGTCTACCGCGCCGAGGATCCGCGCGCGCGGCACATGCGCGCCGGCGTGGAGAAGCTGTCGCGCGAAATGGGCCAGCCGCACTGGTACCAGATCCTGGAGGCGCTGGTCGAGGCGATGAAGCCCTATGCGCGCCACGGCGTGAACGTGAACGTGGATTTCTATGCGGGCGTGGTCTACTACCTGAACGGAATCCCGCCCGACCTCTTCGTGCCGATCTTCGCCATCGGCCGCGTGCCGGGCTGGGCGGTCTCGGTGCTGGAGCAGATGGAGAACAACATCCTCATCCGCCCGCTCACCGAGTACAACGGCGCCGCGCCGCGCGACTACGTCCCCATCGACCGGCGCTAGCCGAGGAGCAGGCGCGCAGCAGCGACTACGTCGTCGACGCTCGCGCCGCGGGACAGATCCGAGAGAGGTTTGGCGAAACCCTGCAGGACGGGGCCGATGGCCTGGGCGCCCGCGAGGTACTGGGTGAGCTTGTAGGCGATGTTGCCTGCATCGAGGTCGGGGAAGACGAGGACGTTCGCCTTGCCGGCGACGGGGCTGTCGCCTTTCACTTTCTTCGCCGCGACGGCGGGCACGAGAGCGGCGTCGGCCTGGAGCTCGCCGTCGATGGCAAGGCCGGGCGCGCGGGCGCGGACGAGTTCTAGGGCGCGCAGGACTTTGTCGACGTGCGCGTGCCTGGCGCTACCCTTGGTGGAGAAGGACAGCAGCGCCACGCGCGGCTCCTCGTTCAGCACGCGGCGCGCGCTCTCGGCGGACGCGAGCGCGATGTCGGCGAGCTGCTCGGCGTCGGGGTCGGCGTTGACGGCGCAGTCGGCGTAGATCAGAGCGCGGTCCTTCAGCTTCATGAGGAAAAAGCTGGAGGGCGTGCGCATGCCTGCGGCGAGGCCGACGGTCATCAGGCCCGCCTCGATGACGCGCGCGGTCGGGTGCGCGACGCCAGCGAGCATGGCGTCGGCGTCGCCCGCCGTCACCATCATACCGGCGCAATAGAGCGGCTTCGACACCAGGCGCCGCGCGACCTTGGCGCCCGCGTCGGGGCGACCGGCGAGGTAGAGATCGGCGTAGCGTTCGAGCTTGTCAGGCGGCGGCGTCTCGAAGACGATGGCCTGCGCGATGCCCTCGGCCTCGATGCGCCGCGCGGCCTCGCGCACGCGGGGGTCGCCGCCTTCGGGCAGGACGAGGCGCTTCATGGGCGGCGCGGGCCCGGGATCAGAGCGGTGCGACGGCGAGCGCCTCGGGGCGGCCGGCCTTCGATTCCTGGATCGCCTTCCACAGGCGCTGCTGGCTCGCCGGCATGTCGAAGCGCGTCACGCCCGCCTGCCGGAGCGCGTCCATCACCGCGTTCATCAGGCAGGGCATCGAGCCGGTGACGCCGGCCTCGCCCACGCCCTTGGCGCCGAGCGGATTGGTGGCGGTCGGCACCGGATGGGCGATCACCTTCAGGCCGCCGACCAGCCCGGGCCGCGGCATGGCGTAGTCCATGAAGCTTCCGGTGAGCAGCTGGCCGCTCTCGTCGTAGATCGCCTGCTCCTGGAAGATGTGGCCGGCGCCCTGCGTGATGCCGCCCTGCATCTGGCCTTCGACGATCTGGTGGTTGACGATGGTGCCGGCGTCGTCGCAGGCGACATAGGAGGCGATCTCCGCTTCGCCGGTCTCCGGATCGATCTCCACCTCGGCGATGTGGCAGCCGTTCGGGAAGGTGGACGGCACCTTCGGCCGATCTCTGTAATCGAGGTCCAGCTTGCCGGGATACTTCTGCGCGAGCGCCGTGACGCTGATCGCCCTGTCCGTGCCCTTGATCCTGTAGGAGCCGGAAACGAATTCCAGGTCGGCATCGGCGCTCTCCAGGACCTCCGCCGCGAGCGGCATGCCGTTCTTCACGATCTCCTGCGCGGCGAAGTACATGGCGCTGCCGATGCCGAGCAGCGAGCGCGAGCCGCCGGTCGGATTGGCGGTGAGGTGCAGCCCGGGCTCGGAGGTGCGCAGCCGGATCCGGTCCATCGGAATGCCGAACACGCCGGACACGATCTGCGCGAAGGTGGTCTCGTGCCCCTGTCCGTGGCTGTGCGAGGCGGTGCGCAGTGTCACGCTGCCATCCGGTTCCCAGGTGATGTGCGCCTGGTCGAAGGGCGCGAAGCCGCCCGATGCGGTGGCCTCGATGTAGCAGGACATGCCGCGCCCGCGCAGCTTGCCGCGCGCCTGCGAGGCCTTCTTCCGGCTCTCGAAGCCGTTCCAGTCGGCCGCCTCGAGCGCCTTGTCGAGCACGCCTTCGAAGTCGCCGCAGTCGTACTCGAAGCCGGTGGCGATCTTGTAGGGGAACTTCGACCTCGGTACCAGGTTGCGCCGGCGGAACTCGGCCGGGTCCATGCCGATCTCCGTCGCGGCCTGGTCGACCAGGCGCTCGAGCGCATAGGAGGCCACCGGCCGCCCCGCGCCGCGGTAGGCGGCGGTGGGCGCGGTGTTGGTCAGAGCGAGCCTGGCCTCGACGTACACCGCTGGCACGTCGTAGACGCCGCTCACCACGTTGACGAGGTTCACGGTGTTGACGAAGGACCCGGTGAAGGCGAGGTAGGCGCCGACGTTGGCGACGTATTCGAAGCGCATGGCGAGGATGCGCCCGTCCTTGTCCAGCGCCAGCTCGCCCTGGTGCACGATGTCGCGCGCCTGTTCGTCGGCGACGAACACCTCCGAGCGCGAGCTCACCCACTTGACCGGGCGGCCGAGCTGCTTCGCCGCCAGCAGCAGCGCGCCGTACTCCGGGTAGGCGTTGAAGCGCACGCCGAAACCGCCGCCCACTTCCTCTGCGACGACGCGGACCTGCTCCGGCGTGACGCCGACCATCGCCGCGACCTGGTTGCGCATCGGCCCCGCGCCCTGCGTGGTGGCGTGGAGCTGGTAGAGGCCGGTGGCCGGATCGTAGGACCCGGTCGCCGCGCGCGGCTCCATCGGGTTGCCGACGACGCGCGAGTGGTAGGCGGCGAGCTTGACCACCTTGGCCGCGCGCGCGAACGCGGCGCGCGTCGCGGCTTCGTCGCCGCCGACAAAATCCAGCACCAGGTTGCCCGGCACCGAGTCGTGCAGCTGCGGCGCGCCCGCGGCGAGCGCCTGCTGCGCGCCGGTGACCGCCGGCAGCTCGCGGTAGTCCACCACGAGCGCCTCGGCAGCGTCCTGCGCCTGCGCCGCCGTTTCCGCGACCACCAGGGCGACCGGCTCGCCGACGTAAAGCACCTTGCCGCCGGTGAGCGAATAGCGCGGTGGCACGCGCTGGTCGGTGCCGCCGCGCCCCTTCATCGGCGCCGCTGCCGGCATGGGCTTCTGCCCCGCCGCCTGTACGTCGGCGCCCGTGTAGACCGCTCGCACGCCCGGCATCGCCAGCGCCGCGGCCTTGTCGATCGAGACGATCTCGGCATGCGCGCGGTCCGAGCGCAGGAAATGCCCGCACGCCTGGTTGGGAAAGTTCCAGTCGGAGACATAGCGCCCCCTGCCCTTGAGCATGCGCTCGTCCTCGAGCCTGCCCTTGTACCCGCCGAATGAAGTCATGGCGGGAATTCTATGGGTGTTTTTACGTCTTGGAGAGCGCGATCAATATGCTGCACGGCGCGTAGTCGAGCAACGACGCCCCGACCGAGCCCTTCCACCAGCGCGCCGCCCAGGAGGTGCTCTGGTTGTGCCCCAGCACGATCAGGTCGGCGCCCACCTCCTTGGCGGCACGGCAGATTTCCTCGACCGGCTCGCCCACCGCGAGGTGGCCGTTCGCCTTGAAACCCTTGTCGGTGAGGGACTTGATGCCCTCGTCGAGCACCGATTGGGTGCGCTTCTTCTCTTCCTCGAGCAGCTCCTCGGGCACGAAGCCCTCGGTGAGGAACAGGCTCGGCGGCATGCTCGCCACCGCGAGCAGGTGCGTCTCGGCCTTCAGGAAGCCGGCCAGGTCGGCGGCCTCGAACAGCGCCCGCTTGCCTTCCAGGGAACCGTTGTATGCGAGAAGAATCTTGCGATACTTCATGCGCGCCTCCTCCGGTGTTGCGGTTCGCATTGTCGCCGCGAGCTCTCCCGTCTCGCGTCGTTCTGGGAATTATATCCTCTACAATCGGCGCTCCATGCTCGATATCCACCGCCCCGATCTCGTGGCCGGCGTCGCCGGCAGCGGCACGATGGGGCGCGGTATCGTGCAGGTGCTCGCCCAGTGCGGCGTGCGCACGCTCGTTTTCGACGCCAAGCCCGGCGCCGCGCGGGCGGCGAAGGATGCCATCGGCAAATCTCTCGCAGCGCTGGTGCAGAAGGGCCGCGTCCAGCAGCCCGATGCGGACGCCGCGCTCGCGCGCATCGAGATCGTGGACGCGCTCGCCGCGCTCAAGCCCTGCCACCTGGTGGTGGAAGCGATCGTCGAGCTGCTCGCGCCCAAGCAGGAGCTGTTCCAGGCGCTGGAGAAAATCGTCGCGGACTCCTGCATCCTCGCCTCCAATACCTCGTCGCTCTCGGTGACCGCGATGGCCTCGGCCTGCGCGAAGCCCGGGCGCGTCGTCGGCTACCACTTCTTCAACCCGGTGCCGGTGATGAAGATCGTGGAGGTGGTGGACGGCGAGCTGACCGAGCCCTGGGTGGGCGACGCGATGGTCGCGCTCGCCAAGCGTTACGGCCACAAGCCGGTGCGCTGCAAGGACACGCCGGGCTTCATCGTCAACCATGCCGGCCGCGGCTTCGTACCGGAGAGCTTGCGCGTGCTGCAGGAAGGCGTGGTCGATTTCGCCACCATCGACCGCATCCTCGTGGACGCCTGCGGCTTCCGCATCGGCCCGTTCGGGCTGCTCGACCTGGTCGGCCTCGACATCGCGCACGGCGTGATGAAGTCGATGCACGGCCAGTACTACGGCGAGCCCAAGTACCAGCCCTCCTTCCTCTCCGACCCGCGAGTCGCGGCGGGGTTGCTGGGAAGAAAGACCCGAAGGGGTTGGTACAAGTATGGGAAAGACGGGATAGCAGAGAAAATTCCTGAAATCCCCGTGCCGAGCGCCAAACCGGTTGCCGTCTGGTGCGTTCCAGAGTTGAAGGATTTCATTTCCAAGTTCACGAGAATTGAAGCCAAACCCACGCCGGACTCCGTCTGCTTCGTCGCCCCGCTGGGCCATGACGCCACTTCTACCGCCCTTCAATTGAATTTGAAGGCTGAAAACACGGTAGCGATCGATCCCCTCTTCGGCTTCGCCAAGCGCCGCACGCTGATGACCACGCCCGTGACCAGGCCCGAAGTGCGCGACGCGGCGCATGCGCTGCTCGCCTCCGACGGCGTGCCGGTGTCGGTGATCCGCGACTCGGCGGGCTTCGTCGCGCAGCGCGTGGTGGGGCATATCGTCAACGTCGGCTGCGACATCGTTCAGCAGCGCATCGCCTCGCCCGAGGACCTCGACTCGGCGGTGATGCTGGGCCTGGGCTACCCGAAGGGGCCGCTCGGCATGGGCGACGCGGCCGGGCCGGCGAAGATCCTCGCCGTGCTCGAAGCCATGCACGCGTGCTATCAGGAGCCGCGCTACCGGCCAAGCCCGTGGCTGAAGCGCCGAGCCAATCTCGGCGTGTCTTTGCTTTCAGTGGAACCTTAAGAGTCAGAGCGAAAAGAGGCCCCAAAATGCTCGATGCCTACATCTATGACGGAATCCGCTCCCCGATCGGCCGGCACGCCGGCAAGCTCGCGCCCGTGCGCCCCGACGACCTCGCCGGCGAGATGATCGCCGAGGTCGTGAAGCGCAATGGCGTGAAGCCGGAGGAGATCGGCGACGTGATCCTCGGCTGCGTCACGCAGGCGGGCGAGGACTGCCGCAACGTGGCGCGCTTCGCCACGCTGATGTCGGGCCTGCCGCCCACCGTGCCCGGCGTGACGGTGAACCGCCTGTGCGCCTCGGGACTGCAGGCGGTGACCGACGCGGCGCGCGCAATCAGCGCCGGCGAGGGCGAGCTCTACATCGCGGGCGGCGTCGAGAGCATGACGCGCGCCCCCTACGTGATCGCCAAGTCGGAGACCCCCTACGGCCGCGACGTGAAGATGTACGACACCACCATCGGCTCGCGCTTCACCAATCCGCGCTTCAAGAAGCTGTACGGCGACCAGGCGATGCCGGAGACCGGCGACAACGTGGCCAAGGAGTTCAACGTCACGCGCGAGCAGGCCGACGAATTCGCCCTGGCTTCGCAGAAGAAGTACGCCAAAGCGGAGGCTGAGGGGTTTTACAAGGGCGAGATCTTGCCTGTGTCTTTGCCGCAAAAGAAAAAAGATGCCCCTCCGGCGGTCATCTCGCAGGACGAGCATCCGCGCCGCGATTCCACCATGGAAATGCTGGCCAAGCTGAAGCCCCTCTACGAGGGCGGCGTGGTGACCGCCGGCAACGCCTCGGGCGTCAACGACGGAGCGGCCGCGCTGATCGTCGCGAGCCGGAAATGGGGCGAGAAGAACGGCAAGAAACCCATCGCCCGGATCCTGTCGGCCGCCTCGGCCGCGGTCGAGCCGCGCATCATGGGCGTCGGGCCCGCCTACGCGATCCCGAAGGCGCTCGAGCGCGCCGGCCGCACGCTCAAGGACATGGACGTCATCGAGATCAACGAGGCGTTCGCGAGCCAGGTGCTCGGCTGCCTGCGGATCATGAACGTCGACTTCAAGGACCCGCGCGTCAACCCGAACGGCGGCGCCATCGCCATCGGCCACCCGCTCGGCTGCTCGGGCGCGCGCCTGGCGCTCACGGTGTCGCGCCAGCTGCAGGAGACGGGCGCCAAGTATGCCGCGGTGTCGCTGTGCATCGGCGTAGGCCAGGGCCTCGCCGTGATCCTGGAACGCACCTAGGAGTACACCATCGACGCCCGTCTCAAGTCCAAGTCCAGGCCGAAGGCCGCCTTCGTCTGGGAGGATCCGCTGCTCCTGGACGACCAGCTCGGCGAAGACGAGCGCATGGTGCGCGATGCAGCGCGAGCCTATTGCGGCGACAAGCTCGCGCCGCGCGTTCTGCAGGCATTCCGCAGCGAGAAGACCGATCCGCGCATCTTCCGCGAGATGGGCGAACTGGGCATGCTCGGACCGACGATCCCGACGCGCTACGGCGGTCCGGAGCTGAGCTACGTCTGCTATGGACTCATCGCGCGCGAGATCGAGCGCGTGGACTCCGGCTATCGCTCGATGATGAGCGTGCAATCCTCGCTGGTGATGGTGCCGATATTCGAGTTCGGCACCGAGGCGCAGCGGCAGAAGTTCCTGCCCCGGCTCGCCAGCGGCGCAGCGATCGGCTGCTTTGGCCTCACCGAGCCCAACTTCGGCTCCGATCCGGGCTCGATGGCGACGCGCGCCACGAAGGTGAAGGGCGGCTACCGCCTCGCCGGTTCGAAAATGTGGATCTCGAATTCACCGATCGCCGATGTGTTCCTCGTCTGGGCGAAGGAAGTGGACGCCAAGGGGCACACCGGCCCGATCCGCGGCTTTCTGCTGGAGAAGGGCATGAAGGGGCTCTCCGCGCCCGCGATCCACGGCAAGGTCGGACTGAAGACCTCGATCACCGGGGAAATCGTCATGGACGAGGTGTTCTGTCCGGAGGAGAACGCCTTCCCCGAGGTGCACGGCCTGAAGGGTCCGTTCACCTGCCTCAACTCGGCGCGCTACGGCATCGCCTGGGGCGCGCTGGGCGCCGCCGAGGACTGCTGGCACCGCGCGCGCCAGTACGTCATGGACCGCAAGCAGTTCGGCCGGCCGCTCGCCGCCAACCAGCTGATCCAGAAAAAACTCGCCGACATGCAGACCGAGATCACGCTCGGCCTGCAGGGTTGCCTGCGCCTCGGGCGCATGAAGGACGAAGGCACCGATGCTCCCGAGATCACCTCGATGCTCAAGCGCAACTCCTGCGGCAAGGCGCTCGACATCGCGCGCCTGGCGCGCGACATGATGGGCGGCAACGGCATCTCGGACGAGTTCGGCGTCATCCGTCACATGGTGAATCTCGAAGTCGTGAACACCTACGAGGGCACGCACGACATCCATGCCCTGATCCTCGGACGCGCGATGACCGGCATCCAGGGATTTAGCTGATATGGACGTCTGGGCTTTCGGCCTGACGATGACGGTCGTGGGGGTGGGCGGGACCTTCCTCACCCTGTGGGTGATCAGCCTGGTCATCGACCTGCTGAAGAAGATCTATCCGCTCAAGGAAGACAAGCCGGAGAAGGCTGCATGACCGACAGCATCCTGACGGGACTGGGCGGCCTGTCGAGCGGCGTCGTTTACCTGTTCACGCAGGGCGGGCCCAACGTCGTCATGCTCGCGATCGCCGCGGTGCTGCTCTACCTCGGCGTGAAGAGGAACGTGGAGCCACTCTTGCTGGTGCCGATCGGCTTCGGCTGCCTGCTGGTCAACATCCCGTTGAGCGATCTGATGGACCAGGGCGGCGTCCTGCGCACGCTGTACGACGCCGGCATCGCCAACGAGCTTTTTCCGCTGCTCATCTTCGTCGGCATCGGCGCCATGACCGACTTCGGGCCGCTGATGGAAAACCCGCGCATCCTGCTGTTCGGCGCCGCTGGCCAGGTCGGCATCTTCGTCACCCTGCTGCTGGCTCTCGCCCTCGGCTTTTCCCAGCTCGATGCAGTCGCGATCGCCGTCATCGGCGCCTGCGACGGCCCCACCGCGATCTACGTCGCCTCGCAGTACGCGCCGCAGCTCCTGGGGCCCATCTCGGTGGCGGCCTACTCCTACATGGCGCTGGTGCCGATCATCCAGCCGCCGATCATGAAGGCGCTCACCACGCCCGCCGAGCGCGTGATCCGCATGAAGTCGATCCAGAAGAGCGTCTCGCCGCAGACCAAGCTCCTGTTCCCCATCGTCGTCACGCTGATCACGGGCCTGCTCGCGCCCAAGGGCCTGCCGCTCATCGGCACCATCATGCTCGGCAACTTCATGCGCGAATGCGGCGTGGTCGCGCGCCTCACCAAGGCCTCCGAGAACGAGATCGCCAACATCGTGACCCTGTTCCTCGGCCTCGCGATCGGCGGCACGATGGAGGGCCACGCCTTCTTGAAGCCCACCACCCTCGCGATCTTCGGCCTGGGCTTCATCGCGATCTGCATGGATACCGTCGCCGGCGTCCTGTTCGGCAAGATCGTGTGCTGGATGACCGGCGGCAAGGTCAATCCGCTGATCGGCGCCGCCGGCATCTCCGCCTACCCGATGGCCGCGCGCGTGGTCCAGACGCAGGGCCTGCGCTACGACAAGAAGAACCACCTCCTGATGCACGCCGCCGGCGCCAATACCGGCGGCCAGATCGGCTCGGTGGTCGCCGCGGCGGTGATGCTGTCCGTTCTCAAGGGAATGGGCCTCATCTAAGCGTTTCCGGCCAACCGCGCTGGAGGTCGGCTGCGGTCCAACGAAGACATTCGACGGTCAGACCTGCGTGGGCAGCTTGGGAAGCGGCATACGAGGGACCGAGTTGCTTCAGCGTCCGGTCGCGCGCGGCGGGCGCCGCGCCTGCGGCGGCGTTGCGGCGCACAAAGTCTAAGGTTCTGATATCTTTCCAGGATCGGAACGATTTTGCGCACCGCCATGAACGATCCCCTCGCCGCACCGCCAGCCCTGGAAATGTCCGAATTCATCCAGAACCGGACCTATGAGGAGATTCAGATTGGCGACCAGTCGGTGCTGACCCGCACCCTGCGCCCGGAGGACATCCAGCTCTTCGCGATCATGTCGGGCGACGTCAATCCGGCCCACGTCGATCCGGAGTACGCCCATTCGTCGATGTTCCAGGAGGTGATCGCGCATGGCATGTGGGGTGGCGCGCTCATCTCCACCGTACTGGGCACCGAGTTCCCGGGGCCGGGCACCATCTACATCAGCCAAACGCTGAAGTTTTCGCGCCCGGTGAAGGTCGGCGACACCATCACCATCGCCGTGAAGTGCACGCAGAAATTCGACCACAACAAGCACATCCTCTTCGACTGCCTGTGCACCAACCAGGACGGCCTCAAGGTGATCGGCGGCGAAGCGGAGGTTCTGGCGCCGACCGAAAAGATCAAGCGCGCGCGCGTGGCCATGCCCGAGATCACGATCTCGGACCGCGACGCGCGCTACCGCAGGCTGTTCGAGCGCGCGCGGGGCTTGAGGCCGGTGGCGGCCGCGTTCGTGCACCCCTGCGACCTCAATTCACTCCGGGCGGCCTTCTCGGTGCGGGAAACCGGGTTCATGCAACCGGTGCTGATCGGCCCCGAGGCGCGCCTGCGCGCGCTGATCGAGCAGCACGAGTTCAAGCTGGGGACGACGCGAATCATCAACGTGCCGCACGGCCGCGCGGCGGCCGCGCGCGCGGTGGAGATGGCGCGCAAGGATGAGGTCGAAACGCTGGTGCAGGGCGACCTGACCACCGAGGAGATGCTGCGCGCGGCCATCGCGCCGCATGGCCTGCGCACGGTGCGGCGCCTGTCGCACGCGCTGTACATCGACCTGCCCAACCACCCGCGCCCGATCATCATCACCGACATGATGGTGAACATCGAGCCGACGCTGTCGCACAAGGTGGACATAGTGCAGAACGCGATCGAGTTCGCGCATCTCATGGGGGTACCCGAGCCCAAGGTGGCGATCCTCGCGGGCCTGGAGACCGTGACGCCGCGCATGCGCGCAACCCTGGACGCCGCGGCGCTGTGCAAGATGGCCGACCGCGGCCAGATCACCGGCGGCATCCTGGACGGTCCGCTCGGATTCGACAACGCGGTATCGTTGATGTCGGCGCGCACCGCCAGCATCAAGTCCGCGGTCGCCGGCCAAGCCGACGTGCTGTTGGCACCGGACCTGGAGTCGGGCAACATGCTCGCCAAGCAGCTCGAGCACCTCTCGGATGCGATCTCCGGCGGCGTGGTGCTCGGCGGCCAGGTGCCGCTCGTGCTCGCCAACCGGGGCGACTCTGTGGAGAGCCGCATTGCCTCCTGCGCGCTCGCGCTGATCGTCGCGAACAAGTACCGGGCGGCCCGGACCGCCTGACGCAGCCGGCCGCCTCACCCCTTGATCAGCCGCGGCAGCAGCATCTGGTGCCGCGGGCAGATGGATTGCGGATTCTGGTACACCGCGCCGGCGAAGGCCTTCAGGTAGCCGCGCAGGGCTTTGAGGTCCACGATCTCGTCGACGAAACCGTAGCGCGCGCAGTAGGCCGGGCGCGAGGTGTCGTAGTACTTCTTCGCCATCTCGTTCATTTTCTGCGCGATCGGCTCGAGCGGCTTGCCCGAGTCCTTTTCCTTGATGGCGCGGCGCGAATAGGTCGCCACCGCGGCGGTCTCGCCATGCATGACGTAGATCTCGGTGGCCGCGGTGCCCAGCGTGAAGGCGTTGTGGCGGTTCGCCGTAGGGCCGCCCATGATGTAGTGCGCCGCGGCGCTGCCTTTCCTGAGCACGACCAGCATCATCGGCACGTCGGTCTGCTGGACCGAGTAGATGAGCGATTGCCCGAGGCCCAGCAGCTCGGCTTTCTCGGCGGCGTCGCCGACGTCGATGCCGGTGGTGTCCTGGAACCAGATCACCGGCACGCGGTCGCGCCCGCACTGCGTGACGAACTCGTTCATCTTGATCAAGCCCTGGCGATAGAGCTTGCCGCCGATGCCCGGATAGTCGGCGTACTCGGGATAACCCTTGGGGAGCAGGCCTTGGCGGTTGCCGATCACGCCGAGAAGCATGCCGTCCACTTTGACCAGGCCCGTGTAGACCTCGGGCCCGTAGCCGGGCCGGAATTCCATATGTTCGCTCGCATCCACCAGCCGCGCGAGGATGTCGTCGAAGACGTAGCCTTCTTTCTGGTTGAACGGCAGCAGGTGGTAGAGATCGCCCGCCGGCAACCGTGGCTCGGCGGGCTCGGCGACGCGGAAGAACATCGGATCGTAGGCGGGAATCGCGCGCATGTATTCGCGGATGCCGTCGAGCACGCCCTTTTCGTCGTCGTACAGGCGGGTCAGAAATCCGGTCTCGCCGAAGTGCGTCTCGGCGCGCCCCGGCGGGCGCTCCTTGATGTCGCGCGTCCTCGCGATCAGCTCTTCTAGCCCGGCGACGTCGAAACCGCCGCGCGGCGACATCCCCGAGACGATGCCGGCGCCGCCCACCGCGAGGTTGGCGTCCTTCTGCGCGAGCAGGATGGTCGGGCTGATCGCCTGGTAGCCGCCGCCCGCCGGATTGGTGCCGTAGATGCCGGCGATGATCGGGATCCCCTCCTGCTCCAGTTCGGCGTGGCGGTAGAACGGCGTGCCGCCGCCGCGCCGGTCGGCGTAGAACTTCTCCTGGTCGGGCAGCTTCACGCCGCTGCAATTGACCAGCCAGACGAGCGGGATGTGCAGCCGCCTGGCAAGATTGGTGACGCGCAGGATGTTCTCCGATTGCCCCGCGATCCAGGCGCCCGCGAGCACCTTGTTGTCGAAACCGACGATCACCGCCCAGCGCCCCGAAATTTTCCCGAGGCCGTCCACCACGTTGGTGGTGCCCTCCTCGTTGTCCCGCGGGTTGTAGAGGCTGTGCAGCGGCTGCCAGGTGCCCGGTTCGACCAGCGCCTCAAGCCGCTGCCAGACGGTAAACGAGCCGCGCTTGTTGATTGCGTCCGTCGGCTGGCCGACGTTCTCCTTCGCCTTTCGCGCCGCCGCGATCTCCGCCTCGATCGCCTCGAGCTTCGCTCGGCTCTCGCGCGTGCGCGCGATGCGGTTTTCCGTCAGTGCTTTGCCGAACCCAGGCATCTTCTCGAAATACGGCCTCATTGCGCTGACTCTCCTTCCGTCTATTCCCGGTTGGGCGTCTGGCCGCAGGCCATGCCCGAAATGATGATCTTCTGGATGTTGGAGGTGCCTTCCACGACCTGCAGCGATTTCGCGTCGCGGTAGAAGCGCTCGGCGGGAAACTCGGTAGAAAAGCCGTACGAGCCGTAGATCTTCATGCACTCGTTGGCCGCGTGCACTGCCGCTTCGGATGCTGCGAACTTCGCCACCGAGGTCTCGTACTGGTTCGGCTTGCCCTGGTCCTTGAGCCACGCGGCACGGTACACCAGCATCTGCGCCGCCTGGTGCTCTACCGTCATCTCGGCGATCTGCGCCTGGATCATCTGGTGCTGCGAAATCGGCTTGCCGAACTGGGTGCGCTCATTGGCGTATTCGATCGCCAGATCCAGCACGCCGCCGGCCACGCCGAGCGCGCCCGCCGCGCAGCCCAGGCGCGTCTGGTTGAGCTGCCACATGCAGATGCGGAAGCCCTCCCCGGGTTGCCCGAGCACGTTTTCCTTCGGCACCGGCATTCCCTCGAACACGAACTCGCCGGTCGGCGCGCAATACAGCCCCAGCTTGGTTTCGATCGCGCGCGCGCTGCAGCCTTTCATTTTCTTCGGCTCTATGAGGAACGCGGTGATGCCCTTGTTGCCCTTGGACCTGTCGGTGTATGCATAGAGCAGTCCGGCATCGCCGACGTGCGCCTGCGAGATCCACATCTTGCTGCCGTGCACTTCCCAGTGATCGCCCTTGTCGATCGCGTGGGTTTTCATGCTGGCCACGTCCGAGCCGGTGTTCGGCTCGGTCATGGCGAAGAATCCGAGCTGCGTCCCCGCCACCCAGCCGGGCACGTATTTCTTCTTCTGCGCCTCGCTGCCGAATTTGCTCACGGTGAGCGCAGGGCCGAGGTTCTGCATGTTGAACGGCAGCCGCCACGAGGCCGATACCTTGGCGATCTGCTCGGCCATCAGCACGGATTCCATGAACCCCATGCCGCTGCCCCCCAGCGCCTCGGGCACGGCGCAGGAGAAGAATCCCAGGCCGCCCATCTGCGCCACGCGCTCGGCGCGGAATTCGTGCTTGCGCTCCTCTTGATCGAGCGTCGGCGCGATCTGCTCGGCGGCGAAGCGCCGCGCCGTGTCCTGGATGAGGCGCTGCTCCTCGGTCAGATCGAAGTCCATGTCACTCGATCACGAGGAGGACCGCGTCCTCGTCGACCTTGTCCCCTTTTTTGACGCGCACCTCCTTGACGGTGCCGGCGCAGGGCGAATACACGAGGTTTTCCATCTTCAGCGCCTCGATCACCAGCAACTCGTCGTCCTCCTGCACCTTCGCGCCCGGCTCGACGAGCACGTTGAAAATGCTGCCCGCAAGCGGGGCCCGGACTTCTTCGGCCATGAGGTTCCCTTTCCGTTGTCGCAACCAGATCGCAATGATGTTCGTGCCCCCGCAGGCTACACTTGACCTATCTCAAACCCGCGCGCTACGGTGGCTCCCGAAAGAGGTCTTACATGACTCTATGCCCCAACCAAGCCCCAGGCGCACGCCGGGGACAAGCCCAAGGGTTGACGCGATAATCCGCGGCATGCGCGCCCTTCTCGGCCGCCTCTTCGCAGCGGCCTGCCTCGTCCTGCCGCTGTGTGCGGCCGCGCAGCAGGAACAGCCGGCCAACGGGCTGCTGCTGATCGCCAAGCCGACGCTCTCGGATCCCAACTTCTCGCAGACCGTAGTGCTGGTGACGCAGACCGAGGACGGCGGCACCGTCGGCGTGATCGTCAACCGGCCGACCACGCTCAGGCTGCGGCAGTTCCTGTCGGAGGAGTTCGACACCAGCAACTACCGCGACCCGGTCTACATCGGCGGCCCGGTGATGCGCCAGGCGGTGGTGGCGCTGTTCCGCTCGAAATCCCGGCCCGCGGCGCCGGCGTTCCACGTTCTCAAGGACGTCTACCTGACGATGCATGCGGACAACATCAAGCCGCTGCTCGCGGACAAGTCCGCGCGCTATCGCGTCTACGCCGGCTTCTCGGGCTGGTCGCCGCGACAGCTCGAGAGCGAGTTCATGCGCGACGGTTGGTATTTTCTGCAGGCGGACGAAGCCACCGTGTTCCGCAAGGACACCAAGGGGCTATGGCAGGAACTGCTCGAGCGCGCGCAGAAGGCCGATCCCCGCGGCCGCAGTTGAGGCGCTACAATAGCTCGGCCATGGCCCCCGCTGCCCGCATCCTGCTGGCGCTCGCCGTTCTGATCGCGGCATCGCTGCCTGCGCGCGCGCAGGAGGAAGAGGCGATGCTGCTGGTCGCGCACCCGGGATTCCGCGATCTCGATTACCGCCAGACGGTGCTGCTCGCGGCGCCCGCGCCGAACGGCGGCCACGTCGGCGTGATCCTCAACCGCCCGACGCGCCGCTCGCTGTCGAGCCTGTTCCCGGAGCATGAGCCCTCGAAGAAGGTCATCGAGCCGGTGTACTACGGCGGCCCCTTCTCGCGCGGCGCGCTGGTGGCGCTGGTCAAGGCCGGCAACGCGCCCGGCGAGGGCACGGTGCGCCTCATGAAGAACTTATACATGGCGTTCCGCGTCAACACCATCGACCAGGTGATCGAGGCGCACCCGAATGACGCGCGCTACTACGTCGGCTACGTGGGCTGGCGCCCGGGCGAGCTCAAGAACGAGATCGACCGCGGCATCTGGTCGGTGCTCGGCGCCGACGTGGACGTGGTGTTCCGCAAGGACATGGAAGGCCTCTGGGAGGAGCTGCTGCAGCAGACCCGGCGAATCCGCGCCGGGGGCAATGAGCCTTACGCCGCGGCTTTCGCGGGCGCCTTCTCGAACGTCATCTTCGAGCCGCGGTAGTCCACGCGGATTGCGTCCTTGGGCGCGAAGCGCCCTTCCAGGATCGCCCTGGAAAGCGGGTTCTCGATCTCCGACTGGATCGCGCGCTTGAGCGGCCGCGCGCCGTAGACCGGGTCGAAGCCCACCTTCGCGAGCTCGCTGACCGCGGCCTCGGTCACATCCAGATTGAATTCCAGTTTGGACACCCTGTTCTGAAGAATGCCCAGTTGAATGCGCGCAATTGACCGGATGTGGTCGTCCGCCAGCGCGTGGAACACCACCACCTCGTCGATGCGGTTGACGAACTCCGGCCGAAACTGGCTCTTCACCTCGCCCATCACCGCGAGCTTGACCACCTGGTAGTCGCTGCCCGCCATGCCCTGGATCATCTGCGAGCCGAGGTTGGAGGTCATCACGATCACGGTGTTCTTGAAGTCCACGGTGCGGCCCTGGCCGTCGGTCATGCGGCCCTCGTCCAGTACCTGCAGCAGCGCGTTGAACACGTCCGGGTGCGCCTTCTCGACCTCGTCGAACAGGATCACCGCGTAGGGCTTGCGGCGCACGAGCTCGGTGAGCTGGCCGCCCTCGTCGTAGCCGACGTAGCCCGGCGGCGCGCCGATCAGGCGCGCGACCGAGTGCTTTTCCATGTACTCGGACATGTCGATGCGGATCAGGTGGTCCTCCGAGTCGAACAGGAAGGCGGCGAGCGCCTTGCAGAGCTCGGTCTTGCCCACGCCCGTGGGCCCGAGGAAAAGGAACGAGCCGTAGGGCCGGTTCGGGTCGGACAGCCCCGAGCGCGAGCGCCGGATCGCGTCCGAGACCAGGCGCACGGCCTCGTCCTGGCCGACCACGCGCGCGTGCAGCCGCTCTTCCATCTTCAGCAGCTTCTCGCGCTCGCCCTGCATCATCTTGGAGACCGGGATGCCGGTCGCGCGTGACACCACCTCGGCGATCTCCTCGGCACCGACCTGGGTGCGCAGCAGCTTCGCCTTCCCGGTCTTCTTCTCGCCTTTCTCCGCCCTCTTGAGCTGCGCCTCCAGCGCCGGAATCTTGCCGTACTGGATCTCGGACATCTTCTGCCAGTCGCCCTTGCGCTTGGCCTCTTCCATCTGCAGGCGCAGCTTTTCGAGCTCCTCCTTGACGTGCTGGCTGCCCTGCACCTGCGCCTTCTCGGCCTTCCAGACCTCCTCGAGGTCGGAATACTCCTTCTGGAGTTTCTCGATCTCGCTTTCCAGGAGCTGCAAACGCTTCAGGGACGACTCGTCCTTTTCCTTGCGCACCGCCTCGCGCTCGATGCGCAGCTGGATCAGGCGCCGGTCGAGCCGGTCCATGGCCTCGGGCTTGGAGTCGATCTCCATCTTGATGCGCGCCGCGGCCTCGTCGATCAGGTCGATCGCCTTGTCGGGCAGGAAGCGGTCGGTGATGTAGCGGTTCGAGAGCTCGGCCGCGGCGACGATCGCCGGATCGGTGATTTCGACGCCGTGGTGCACTTCGTAGCGCTCCTGCAGGCCACGCAGGATGGCGATGGTCGCCTCCACCGTCGGCTCGCCCACCAGCACCTTCTGGAAGCGGCGCTCGAGCGCCGCGTCCTTCTCCACGTACTTGCGGTATTCGTCCAGCGTGGTCGCGCCGATGCAGTGCAATTCTCCCCTCGCGAGCGCGGGCTTGAGCATGTTGCCGGCGTCGATCGCGCCCTCGGCCTTGCCCGCGCCGACCATGGTGTGGATCTCGTCGATGAAGACGATGGTGCTGCCCTCGTCCTGCGCGAGTTCCTTGAGCACCGACTTCAGGCGCTCCTCGAACTCGCCGCGGTACTTGGCGCCCGCGAGCAGCGAGGCCATGTCGAGCACCAGCACGCGCTTGTTCTTGAGCGACTCGGGCACCTCGGCGTTGACGATGCGCTGCGCGAGGCCCTCGACGATCGCGGTCTTGCCGACGCCGGGCTCGCCGATCAGCACCGGGTTGTTCTTGGTGCGGCGCTGCAGGATCTGGATGCAGCGGCGGATCTCGTCGTCGCGGCCGATCACCGGGTCGAGCTTGCCCTGGCGCGCGCGCTCGGTGAGGTCGAGCGTGTACTTCTTCAGCGCCTGGCGCTGCCCTTCATCGGCTTGCGACGAGACGCTTTGTCCGCCGCGCACCTGCTCGACGGCTTTTTCGAGACTTTTCCTATCAATATTGTTCTGCTTGAGAAGGCGTCCGGTTTCCCCTTTGTCGGAGGCACAAGCCAGCAGAAACAGCTCTGAGGCGATGTACTGGTCGCCGCGCTTTTGCGCTTCCTTGTCGGCGACATTGAGCAGGTTCGCGAGGTCGCGCGAGACATGCACTTCGCCCGGCGTGCCCTGCACCTTGGGCAGGCGCTCGATGGCCTGCAGCAGACCCTGCTTCAGCGTGTTGACATTGCCACCGGCCTTGGCGGCCAGCCCGGCCACCCCGCCGTCCTCCTGGCCCAGGAGCGCGAAGAGCAGGTGCTGGGGCTCGATCTGCTGGTGGTCGCGCCCGAGCGCGAGGCTCTGCGCCTCGGCCAGGCCCGTCTGCAGCTGGGTGGTGAACTTGTCGAAGCGCATGGTCCTGATCCCAATAGTCTTTTACCCGACGGCAGTTGGGGGCGTTTTGTGCGGAATCAAGATCAACGCGAGGGCGGCCGCCGCGAATGCGGCCCCTGCGGCGAACG
This sequence comes from Burkholderiales bacterium, assembly GCA_049651845.1. Taxonomy (GTDB): domain Bacteria; phylum Pseudomonadota; class Gammaproteobacteria; order Burkholderiales; family SG8-39; genus RBG-16-66-20. The sequence continues at coordinate 26,318 of JBASCW010000069.1, forward strand.
TCGTTCCGGCGCCCAGCCGGTCCCAGAGCAGGCCCGCGAGCACGCTGGCGGCAAGCATCGCGACGCCGCTCGCGAGATTGAAGAAGCCGTAGGCCGTCCCCCGCAGGTCCGCCGGCGCGGCGTCCGCGACCATCGCGGCAAGCACGCCCTGCGTCATACCCATGTGCAGGCCCCAGAGCGCGACGCCCGCGGCGACTGCCGCGAGGCCGCCGGCCTGAGCGAGCACGAGGTCGGCGGCGATCAGCAGGCCGAGGCCCCAGGCGAGCAGCTTGCGGTGGCTCATGCGGTCGGCCAGCTTGCCGAACGGGTACGCCGAGGCCGCGAACACCACGTTCATCACGATGAGCACGAGCGGCGCCCAGGCATCGGGCAGCCCAAGCTGCTGCGCGCGCAGGAGGAGAAAGGCCTCGCTGAAGCGCGCCAGCGTGAACACCGCGCCCGCGGCGACGACGAACCAGTAGGCGCCGCCGAGCGAGGCGAGCGTGGACCAGCGCACCGGATTCACGGGGGCGCCCGCGCGCGCGGCGCCGGCAGGTTCCTCAACCCCCAGCACGAGCAGCAGCACCGCGAGCACGCCCGGGATGACCGCGAACCAGAACACGGCGTGGAAATCTCCCGCGAGCGCAATCATCAGGACGATTCCCAGCAGCGGCCCGAGGAAGGCGCCCACCGTGTCGAGCGCCTGGCGCAGCCCGAACGCCGCGCCGCGGATTTCCGGCGGCGCGAGGTCCGCCACCAGCGCGTCGCGCGGCGCGCCGCGAATGCCCTTGCCGATCCGGTCCACGAAGCGCGCGCCGAGCACCAGGGGCACCGTGGTCGCGAGCGCGAACAGCGGCTTGGACAGCGCGCTGAGGCCGTAACCCAGCACCGCCAGCGCCTTGCGCTTGCCGAGCCAGTCGCTGAGCGCGCCGGAGAACACCTTGACGATCAGCGCGGTGGACTCGGCGATGCCCTCGACGATGCCGACCGCGAGCGCGCTCGCGCCCAGCGCGCTCACCATGAACACGGGCAGCAGGCTGTGGATCAGCTCGGACGAGATGTCCATGAACATGCTGACGAAGCCCAGCATCCAGATGCTGCGCGGGATGCCGGTCGCGTGCATCGGGCTCAGGAGAGCACGCGGTAGCTGGCAAAACCCAGAAAAGTCGCGAGGATCGAGCCGAACAGATGGGAGCCCGAATGCAGGATCGCCTCGCCATAGCGGCCGGCCATCAACAATTCCACCGACTCCGCGGAAAACGTCGAGAACGTCGTCAGCGCGCCGAGGAAACCGGTGATGCACACCAGTCGCCACTCGGGCGCGATCGAGGCGTTGGCGGAGAAGAAGGCGACGGCGATGCCGATCGCGTAGCCGCCGCCGAGGTTCGCGATGAGGGTGCCGAGCGGCAGACCGGGCGTCGAGGGATTCAGCCAGGCCGACAGTCCCCAGCGCAGCCACGCACCCAGCACCGCGCCGGCCGCCACTGCGGCGAACCCGGCGGCGTTCATTTCCAGCGCTCGGCGGCCTGGTCGTCCGATACCTTGGCTTCCACCCAGCGCGCGCCGCCGGCGGCCTGCTCCTTCTTCCAGAACGGCGCCTGCGTCTTCAGGTAGTCCATGATGAACTCGCAGGCGGCAAAGGCGTCACCGCGGTGCGCGCTCGCCACCGCCACCAGCACGATCTGGTCGTTGGGCCTCAGCGCACCGTAGCGGTGGATGACGGTGCAGTCCATCACCTGCCAGCGGCCCTTGGCCTCCTCGACGATCTTGCCGATCGCGCGCTCGGTCATGCCCGGGTAGTGCTCGAGCGTCATCGCCACGTCGCGCACCAGGCCGACGAAGCTGGCGACCGCGCCGATCTTGGGGTTGTTCGATATTGCCTTTACTTCGACCCCCAGATCGAAATCTTCTTTTTGAATGCTGACTTTCATCCGCCAGTGACCGGAGGGAAGAACGCAACCTCGTCGCCCGCCTTCACGGCGGCCGCAGGCTGCACCATCTCCTGATTGACGGCGGATCTCAGGAGCGCCTTGTCCGACAGGGCATTCTCATATTTGCCGCCCCGGGCCCTCAGATGGTTGCGCAGCGCAGCCACGGTGGCGACGCCGGCGGGCAGCTCGATCTCCTCGGCGTCCTTGCCGATCTTCTCGCGCAGGCTCGCGAAGTAGAGGATGCGGACTTTGCTCACCAGTACAGCTCCGAATAGGGCAGAAAGCGCACGCGCTCGCCGCTGCGGATCGGGCGGCCCGCCGGGTTGTCCACCAGGCCGTCGGCCCAGGCGGTGGAGGTCATCACCGCCGAATCTTGCGTCGGATAGAGGTCGAGGCCGCCCCGCGCGTTCCATTTTACGCGCAGGAATTCGCGCCGCGCGTCGGGCTCGGGCCAGTCGAAATCGGCGCGCGCATCGATGGCTCTGGGTTCGGTTGCCGCATTGCCCTGGGTCTTGAGAAGGAAGGGCCTGACGAAAATCAGGAAGGTCACGAAGCTCGAAACCGGGTTGCCCGGGAGCCCGATGAAGGCCGCATCGCCGACCCTGCCGAAGGCCAAGGGCCGGCCGGGTTTCATCGCGATCTTCCACATCAGCAGCGATCCTTCGGCCTCCACCGCAGGCTTGACGTGGTCCTCGTCGCCGACCGACACGCCGCCGGAGGTCACGATGACGTCGTTCTCCTGAGCCGCCGTTCGCAGAACCCGCCGGGTCTCATCGAGCCTGTCCGGCACGATGCCGTAGTCGTGCACTTCGCAGTCGAAAGCGCGTGCGAGGCCATTCAGCGTGAAGCGGTTGGAGTTGTAGATCCGGCCCGGCGCGAGCGGCTCGCCCGGCATCACCAGCTCGTCGCCGGTGAAGAACAGGCCGAGGCGCAGCTTGCGGTAAACCGGCAGCGTCTTGATGCCGACTGAAGCGGCGAGCCCGGTGTCCTGCGGCAGCAGCCGCTTGCCCGCGGCGAGGACCTGGCCGCCCTTGCGGATATCGCTGCCGGCAGTCCGGATCCATTCGGCAGGCTTGGGAATCTTCTTTATCGTGACTTCATCTTTCTCAAGAACGCAAAATTCCTGCATCACGACGGCGTCGGCACCCGCCGGAACGGGTGCCCCCGTGAATATTCGCGCCGCAGCGCCTGCCTCCAGCGGCTTTCCGACCGATCCGGCGGGAATGCGCTGCGCCACCCGCAACTTCGTATTCGAGGCCTTCAGGTCCGCCAGACGAACCGCGTAGCCGTCCATGGCGCTGTTGTCCATCGGTGGCACGTCCATCGCCGAGGTCTGCGCCCGCGCGAGCACGCGCCCCGAGGCTTCCAGCGTCGGCACCTGCTCGACTTCGGCGACCGGCTTCGCGCCCGCGAGCAGCTGCGCGAGCGCGTCGTCTACCGAGAGCAGACCCTGGTTCACGCGAGCTTCTGGTGCTTGACGATGAACTCGGCGATCGCCGCCGCATCGTTCAAATCGAGCAGAGGCAACCGGGTCTCCACCTTCACATCGCTCGCCACCGCCACGATGTGCGGGTCGTTCGGATGCAGCAGGCCCTCGCCAGTCTCGGCGCGCCAGACTTCCAGCTTGGGGATCGGCGCGAACTTGAAGCCTTCGACGATCAGCAGGTCGCAGGGTGCGAGGTGCTTCACCTGCTGGTCGAACGAAGGCTCGGGCGCGCCGCGCAGCTCGTGCATCAGCACCCAGCGCCGCGACGAGGTGACGAGAATCTCCGTCGCGCCGGCCTGGCGGTGGCGGTACGAGTCCTTGCCCTCCTTGTCCACGTCGAAGGTGTGGTGCGCGTGCTTGACGAGCGAGACGCGCAGCCCGCGCTTCACGAACAGCGGGATGAGCTTCTCGATGAGCGTGGTCTTGCCGCTGCCGGACCAGCCCGCAAACCCGAAGGTTTTCAATCCCAGCCGAAGTTCTTCATGGAATTGCGGACTTTACCGCAATGTCAGGCCGTCGCCCCGCCGCAGGAACTGCCCGCCCCCGCCGTGCAGCCGAGGCAATGGTCGTCGAAGCGGATGGCGCGCCGGAGCACCCGCTCGAAGTCGAAATCGAAGACGCTCAGCGGCCGGCCTCGGGCATCTTCCGCGTCCATCTCGAGCATCTGGTTGAAGTCGCAGTCGTAGATGCGGCCGTCATGGCCGACGCTGATCAGGCTGCGGCACATCACGCCCTCGGCGGCGGCCGGGTTGAAGGCCGCGAGCAGCTTGTCCATGTACGCCTCGTACTGCCCGGATTTTTCCAGGTGCAGGCGAAAGCGGTTGATCGGCATGTTGGTGATGGTGTACAGGCCGTTGAACGCCAGCCCGAACTTGCCCTTGAGCTCGCGCTTGTAGTCGGCTTCCAGCCCCGCCTGCGCCGCCGGCAGGTACGGACCCACCGGGTTGTAGACGAGGTTCAGCGCGAGGCCGCTGCCCTCCGCGCCATACCCCACCGCGTTCAAGCGCCGCATCGCCTCCACGCTCTTGCCGAACACGCCTTGCCCGCGCTGCGAGTCGGTAAAGAACGGCTGGTAGTACGGCAGCGAGGAGATCACCTCGACGCGGTTCTTTGCGAAGAAGCTTGGCAGGTACTCCTTGCTTTCCTTGGTCTGCGGGTGACCATCCAGCTGCACCGTGAGGTTGTGCCGCACCATGACGTGCTTGCCGAGCGCGACCGCCGCCGCTACGAAGCCGTCGAAGCCCGGGTGCAGCTCGGGCGCGCCGCCGGTGATGTCCAGGTTCGCAATCTGCGGATGCTTCGCAAGGATCTCCAGGCACTTCGCCATGGCCTCCGGCGACATCTTCTCGGTACGCGTAGGCGAGGCATCGACGTGGCAGTGCCGGCAGACCTGGTTGCAGGTCCGGGTGAGGTTCACCTGCAGCGTGTCCAGCGCGAGGGGCGGCAGATCCAGGCCGCGCTCGCGCAGCAGAGCCTCGAAATCGTATTTCGATTTCTCGCGGACCGGCTTGAGCTGGACGGCGCTCTTCAAAGGACCATCTTCTTGAGGTGGTTCTGCATCTGCACCGAGTGCACTAGCGTGATGCCTGCCTGCATGGCCGCGGCCACGTGCACCGCCTCCATCATCTGCTCCGGGTTCGCCCCGGTCTCCAGGCACTGCGTCGTGTAGGCGTCGATGCAGTAGGGGCATTTCTGCGCGTGCGACACCGCGAGCGCGATCAGCGCCTTCTCGCGCCTCGTGAGCGCGCCGTCGGTGCCGGTGGCGTTGCCGTAATACTTGAAGAAGTCGTCGGCGAGCGCCTTGGCGTGCTCGCCGATGCCGCCGAATTTCTTCAGGTCTGCCGATTCGTAGTAGCTGCTCATGGAAATCCCCGGTGAAATGCTGCAGAGAGTCTAAACGCTTTGCTGCAGCCGGTAATCCGGGCCGTTCGCGATCCGGTCGAAGTAGGACTGCCAGGCCGGCGAGCCTTCCGGCCAATTCCTCAGGAAATCCCGCTCCCAGCGCGGTGCGTCGTAGTCGACCGCCAACGAGTCGATCGCGACGCCGTCCAGCTCGCAACCGTACAGGGGCGCATGAGGAGAGGGCCCGGTGCCGATACGCGTGAGGATGCCGAAGCGCGAGCCCTGCGCATTCGGCATCCCGGCCGCGCCATTGTTTGCCACGAGCTTCGGGCCGTGGAAATCGAAGCGGCGCGTCGCCGGCAGACAGGTATGCGAGCTCGCGAAGACGTCGACGTTCGCTTCCTCGAACGCCTCGGCGCGCCAGGTATCCTCGCCGGGATCGTCGAGCAGCGTAGCATCGAAGCGCCAGCCCGCCAGGGACTCCGCATCGCCGTGCACGATGCCGACGCGAACACCACCCACCCTGTAGCGCGCCACCATGGGCAACCCTTGCAGGTGCGCGAGCAGATCCGCGTGCCGCGCCGCCGTCCGCTTCAAGGCGGCGTGGATCTGGTTCGAGCGCTCGACGACGCCCTGCTCCACCCTCGCCGGATAGGCGCAGCCGCAGCCCGCAGCCGCCGAGGCCTCGCCGAGCTCAGCCTCGACGTTGCCAAGGATGGCGTCGTGGCGCAGCACGCGCTCGTTGATTGCGCGGAAGCCCGCATCGTCCACGTTGAACCAGTTGAAGTCGCCGTTGAAGCACAAGGTCACCGGCCCGGATTCGGCGGCGGCCATCGCCTCGACTGCCTCGAGCGCCTGCAGGTTGCCGTACAGGCCGCCGACCACGTACAGGACCTCGGCGCGCCGCTCGGGCGCCTGTGCGAGCGCGCCAGGCCCGTAGCGGTAGCGCAGCGGGCAGGACCGGCCAGGTGCGTTCACGGACGAGGATTCGCTTCGGGGGCGCAAGATTGCCTTTTGTCGCGGGAGCGACGATCCGCTTACACCAGAACCATCTTGCCGCCGGCGACCGCCAGGACCAGCGCGAGCAGCCGCCGGATGCGCGGATTGGCGAAGCGGCGGCTGCCATATTCCGCGCCCGCGTAACCGCCCGCGAGCACCGCGCCCATCAGCCACCAGACATAATCGGGCGGCAGGGCGGGATTCATTGCGAATCCGGCTGCGAGCCCGGCGATCGAATTGACCAGGATGAATGGCGCCGCGACCGCGGAGGTCTGCTTGGTTCCCGCCCAGCCGCAGAGCAGCAGCAAGGGGCTGAGGAAGATGCCGCCCCCCACCCCGGTGAGTCCCGACAGCACCCCGAGCGCGGCGCCGATGACTATCGCGGACAGCTTCGGGAAGGGACGCTGGGTACGCAGCTCATCACCGGCGCGGGCGCTCCACCAGAGCTGCCAGCCGGCATAGAGCAGCACCAGCCCGACCAGGATCTTGTAGGCGGCTCCCGGCAGCGTGATGGCGCCGCCCACATAGGCGGCCGGGATCGATGCCACGGCGAACGGCCAGAACAGTCCCCAGCGAAAGTGCCCGGCGCGCCAGAACTTGTAGGTCGCCAGCGCCGAGACCAGCACGTTGAGCTGCAACGCCGCCGGGCGCATCTCGGCCGGCGCGACGCCGGCCAGCGCCATGGCCGCGATGTAGGCCGAGGCGCCGCCGTGGCCGACCGAGGCATACAGGAACGCGGCCACCAGCACGCCGGCGGCGAGCATCACGATGAGCGACGAATCCATGGCGTGCGTCATATACCATGGAACGCAATCGCGCGATCGGCGCCAATCGCCCTTGATCTACCTCGCGTTCCGGAAGAAGAGCTGCTCGCCGCCGATCTTGTAATCCGCGATCGCCTTCTGGCCTTCCGGCGAGATCACCCAGTCAACGAAGGCCTGGCCCATGTCCTTCTTGACGTGCGGGTGCCTGGCGGGGTTGACGAGGATCACGCCGTACTGGTTGAACAGCCGCTGGTCGCCCTCCACCGAGATCACGAGGTCGGCGCGGTTCTTGAAAGAAAGCCAGGTGCCGCGGTCGGTGAGCGCATAGGCGTTCATCCCCGCGGCCGCGTTCAGCGTCTGGCCCATGCCCGAGCCGGTGTCGCGGTACCAGGGCCCCTTGTCTTTGGCGATGTCGATGCCGGCGGCCTTCCAGAGCTCGAGTTCCGCGAAGTGCGTACCGCTCTTGTCGCCGCGCGAGGCGAATGGCGCCTGCGCGGCCTTGATCTCCTGTAGCGCGGCGACGATGTCCTTGGTGCCGCCCACTTTCGCCGGATCGGACTTCGGCCCGACCAGCACGAAGTCGTTGTACATCACCTCGAAGCGCTTGACGCCGTAGCCCTCGGCGACGAACTTCTCCTCGAGCGGCCTGGCGTGCACGAACACCACGTCGGCGTCGCCGCGCCTGCCCATGTCGAGCGACTGGCCCGTGCCCAGGGCGACCACCCTCACCTGGAACGCGGCCTTGCGCTCGAAGATGGGCAACAGGTGCTTGAACAGGCCCGACTGCTCGGTCGAGGTCGTGGAAGCCACTGTAATGAAGGCTTGTTGCGCTTCAATCGAAAAGGAAAAAAACAACGAAAGCGCCAGCAAGAATCTCATCAAACCCAGGGAAGCTCTCCTCTTATGAATGCCATCGCTTCTGGAGAAGTTGGTTGCTTGAAGAACCGATCGACCGCGACGCACTCCACCAGGCGCCCCTGGTGAATGAACAGCACCTCGTCGCCCAGGCGCCGCGCCTGGCCGAGGTTGTGCGTCGACATCACGATCTTGGTGCCCGACGCATCGAAGGCCTTGATCACGTTCTCGATCTCGCGCGCCGCGCCGGGATCCAGGTTCGCGGTCGGCTCGTCGAGGAACAGCACTTCCGGGTGCAGCGCCCAGGCGCGCGCGAGCGCCAGGCGCTGCTGCTCGCCGCCGGAAAGCACGCGCGCAGGCCGGTGCGCGATCTCGAGAAGGCCCACCTCGCGCAAGGCTTCCCTGGCCTGCGCCTCCCGCTCCGCGGCCGGCACGCGCGCGAGTTCCAGCGCATACAGGATGTTGTCGAGCGCAGAACGGCGCAGCATCACCGGCCGCTGGAATACCATCGCCTGCCCGCGTCGCACGCGCTCCGCGTCCTGCGAGCCCCAGCCGATCGAGCCTGCGCTCGGCTGCAGCAGCCCGTGCATCAGGCGCATCAGCACGCTCTTGCCCGCGCCGTTGGCGCCGAGGATGATCGTCGCCGGCCCGGCGGCAATCTGCGCAGAGATTCCGTGGATGATGTCGCGCGCGCCCGCGGCGAAGCGCACGTCGCGAAGGTCCAGCGGCAGGATGCTTCCGGACCCGGTCATCAACCGTAGCGCCGCTGCGCGCCTTCCTTGATGAGGTGTGCCGCAGCGTTGAGCACGATCACCAGCGCGATCAGGATGAAGCCCAGCGACAGTGCGAGCGGCAGGTCGCCCTTGGAGGTCTCGAGCGCGATCGTCGTGGTCATCACGCGCGTGACGCCGTCAATGTTGCCGCCGACGATGATCACCGCACCCACCTCGGCAAGCGCGCGCCCCAGCCCCGCCAGCACCGCGGTCACCAGCGAGAACCGGATGTCCCAGACCAGCGTCAGCGCTGCGCGCCAGCCGTCGGCTCCCAGCGAGCGCAACTGCTCCTGGTACTCGGCCCAGGCGTCCTCGACCGACTGGCGGCAGAGCGCGGCGACGATCGGCAGCACAAGGATGGTCTGCGCGATCACCATGGCCGGCGGCGTGAACAGCAGTCCGAACTCGCCCAGTGGGCCTGCCCGCGAGAGCAGCAGGTAGACCAGCAGCCCGACCACCACCGGCGGCAGGCCCATCAGCGCGTTCAGCAGGACGATCAGCGTGCGCCGCCCGGGGAAGTGGCCGACCGCGATCGCCGCGCCCAGCGGCAGGCCGATCAGCGACGCGAGCAAAACCGCCGAGAGGCTGACCGCCAGGCTGAGGGCCACGATGCCGCCGAGCGTGGTATCGCCCGAGGCCATCAGGACCAGGGCGCCACGCAGGGCTTCGCCAAGCGCGTTCATTGTTATGTTTGCTTTTGCATATTAATCGGCTCAATATCACTGTATTCGAACCTTGGCCTCTTAAAAAATAGGCTTGTCGTTGCATATCGTCCCGGATATCGACCTGAAGACGCGCTGGCTGGCAGCCGAGGGGCTGTCGCCCCGGCACGGCCAGGCGCTGATCGGCCTGCTCGCGGCGCTGCAGCGCGCCGCCTCCCTGCGCGAGGCGGCGCGCGCAGCCGGCCTCTCCTACCGCCACGCCTGGGGCCTGCTCGGCAGCGGCGCACGTGCGCTCGGCGCGCCGCTGGTGGACATGCAGCGCGGCCGGGGGGCTCGCCTCACCGCCTACGGCCGCAAGCTCCTGGAAGCGGATGCCCACATCCGCGCGGTCCTCGACGCGCAGCTCGAGCGGCTGCGCAGGGAGGTGCACGAGATGCTGGCAACGGCGGCGCCCGGGCGCGATCCCCGCTTGTCGCTGCACGCAAGCCACGATCTGGCCCTGCCGTTGCTCGCGAGAATCTGCGCGCCGCGCCTGCGCCTGGACATCGCTTTCCGGGGCGCCGACGAGTGCCTGGCCGCGCTGGCGCGCGGCGAATGCGACCTCGCCGGATTCCACGTCGCCGACGCGCTGCCGCGCGCCGCGGCCGCGGCGGCGGCGCTCGGGCGCTGGCTCGATCCGCAACGCCACCAGCTGCTGCATTTCGTCACGCGCGAGCAAGGCATCATCGTGCGGCCCGGCGTGCGCGTGCGCGGGGTGCGCGACCTGGCGCGCCCGGGCCTGCGCTTCCTGAATCGTCCGCCGGGCGTCGGACCGCACGACGACCTGGATCTCGCCGTTGCCGCGGCCGTCGCCGACG
>JBASCW010000070.1:0-50285 GCA_049651845.1 Burkholderiales bacterium
GTTGCCGGGTATAGAATCGCATTCGAGGCCTCCTTCTCGGAAAGAATGGTCGTGTCGGCAAACACGTTCTTCGATGCTAGCGTCGAGCTACCAAGCCCTCCGAAAACGGGGGCCTCAATCAGTATCATTCCAGTCAACTCGGACGCGCGCGCGGCCACCCTGCTGTGCATGGGCTCGCGGGCGCGCGCCGGTCACTGCATACGTTAAACGGCAGAAGATTGGCGCACGATGTACTTTGAGATCGTTGGCGACATCACGCATGCCGAGACCTTCGCTATTGGCACTTCCATTCGGGAAATCGCCCGCCTTCGAAAGCGCCATGGCCGGGGTCGGTGGAGAAAGCGCAAGGGTATCGCTCGCGTCCGCCTGGAAGACGGCACCATCCGACAAGCCGAGGTACACCGGTACGAGGCGCACGGGATCGGACGCCGAGATTTCAAGATCAAGCACTTTACTGACTGACGCCTATGAGATCGACAGCGAAACAGTTCGTCGTCTGCCTTGAAAATGATGGCTACGAGGTGTCGTTGGAGCGCCGAAAAATCTATCGCGTTCTCCCGGACGCCGATGCGGCGAAGCACCGGCTGATTCGGGTCATCGACGAATCGGGCGAAGACTATCTCTACCCTCGAAGATTCTTCGCACCAATCGAACTTCCTCAGGCCGTTCGACGGGCAGTACTTACTGCCGTTTAACAGCGCGCCCCACCGCGACGGGCGAGAAGCGTCGCGCCTTGGCCAAGCATCTCGTGCGCCCGCGCGTGAGCGCGAACGTCTAGCCTGCATGCACACTGTCATCGAGCAATTGCGTACGAAGTTCTCAATGGCTACCTACCGGGCCGCTGCCCGCATTACGTAGGCTTTTCGGAATTAGCCTTCTCATACGTGAGAAAGGTATGTGTTCCGCGCGAAGTGTTCGATAGCATCAATCCTGGTGCAAAGGTAACTGCGATAGGGTCACAGTCCTCGCTTGGCTTTAAGGCAGACACGTTTCGCCTGTTGCAGGCTAACCCCACGGCCGAAACCGACGCGCGCAAGGGCCGCGCGCGCGGTTCGCCGTGAACGTTAAGCAGTAATGCTCTTTCGGACTAGAATCTGACGCTGGAGGCAGCCATGAAATATCGAGTCGCGCTTCAGAAATCGGACGAGGGATTCAGCGTGTCGGTGCCGGGTCTGCCCGGCTGCTGGTCCCAAGGCAGTACGGAAAAGGAGGCGCTGGACAACGTTCGCGACGCAGTGCGCGAATACCTCTCGGTCGTGGACGAGCAGTTGCGCGGCGAGGATGTCAGGGAAATCGAAGTAAGCGCCTAGCCTTGCCGAAGATTCCTGGCGTCAATCATCTCGACGCCGTTCGGGCGCTCGAGAGGCGGGATTCAGGGTCGCGCGCCAGGGCAAGCACATCGTCATGACCAACGGCCGGCGCATCGTGGTCGTGCCGAGAAACAATCCCGTCAACGCCTACACCATGGGTGGTATCGCGCGAGATGCGGGCCTGACGGTCGACCAGTTTCGCGAGCTGCTCCAGCTTCAGTTCTCCACGCTCACGCCTTTCCAGAAGGCGATGAAGCCCTGGACGTGCTTCGCGGCGTCCTTCGTTTCCGGGTAGGTCCAGGCCGCGTCCTTGTTCACCTTGCCGTTCACGACGACGTCGTAGTAGCTCGCCGTGCCCTTCCAGGGGCAGACGGTGTGCGTGGCGGAATCTTTGAGGAACGCGCGCTCCACCTTGCCGGGCGGGAAGTAGACGTTGCCTTCGACGAGCTGGACCTCGCCCGGCTCGGCCTGCGCGAGGACTTTTCCGTTCCAGAGGGCTTTGGGCATGCGGGGAATTCTAGACCTATACTGCGCGCCGCATGCGCCCGCCGCCCGTAGCGAAATATTTCTGGATCGTCTGCGTGGGCTATGCGGTGGATCTCGGTTCCTACGTCGCCATGGCCGAAGCGGGGGTGCTGCTCTACCTCGCCTACCTGCTGAGCTTCGCGATCGGCACCACCTGCAACGTGCTGCTGCTGCGCCGGTTCTTCGCCGCGGGCCGGCATCCGTTCGGCAAGGACCTGGCGCTCAGCATGGCGAGCAACGGCTTTTTTATCCTGCTGGCGATGGGCATCTACGCCGCGCTGATGGAACTCCTCGGCGTGCACCACGTGCTCGCGAAGGTGCTTTCGAACGGCTTCTCGTTCGCGATGAACTACCTCGTGCGCCGGCGCTACTTCTGAGCGCGGTGCGTCGTCAGGCGCTGGCGCGCCGCGAGGTACAGGCCCGAGAGCACGATGATCGTCATGCCGGCGAGCGACCAGCCATCCGGAAAATCGCCGAACACCAGCCAGCCCAGCAGGATCGCCCAGACCAGCACGGTGTAGGTATAGGGCGCGAGCAGCGAGGCGCTCGCATGGTCGTAGGCCTTGATCAGCAGGAAGTGGCCGATCGAGGCGAGCACGCCGATCACCAGGATCAGCACGCCGTGGGAGAGCGCCTGCGGGCGCACCCAGACGAAGGGCGCGAGCATCGACAGCAGCACGGCGCCCACGATGGCACCCCATATGAGCGAGGTGAGCGGGTGCTCTACGCCCGCGATCTTGCGCGTGAGGATCTGGTAGAGCGCGTTGCAGACCGCCATGCCGAGCGGCAGCAGCGCGTAGGGCGTGAACAGCTCGGAGCCCGGCCGCACGATCACCAGCGCGCCGGCCAGGCCGACCAGGATCGCGATCATGCGCGCCAGCTCGAGGCGCTCGCCCAGCATCGGCACCGCGAGCGCGGCGACGAACAACGGCATCACGAAGGCGATCGCGTTGGCGTCGGCGAGCGGCAGCACGCCGAGCGAGGTGAAGAACAGCAGCGTCGCGAGCGCGAGCAGCAGGCCGCGCGCGAGCTGCAAGCCGGGACGCGCGGTGCGCAGCCGGCCGAGCTGGCCGGTGGCCGCGAGGAACGAAAGCAGGATCAGCAGGTTCGCGGCATAGCGCGCCCAGACGATCAGAGGCACCGGGTACCAGCGCGACAGGTACTTCGCGGTGGTGTCCATCAGCGCGAACGCGCCGACCGCCGCGATCATCAGCAGGATGCCGCGCAGCTCGGGCGCCACGCGGGCCTAACGTCCGCCGCGGTCCGCGCTCACGCCTCGGGACGCATGTGCGGGAACAGGATCACGTCGCGGATCGACGCGCTGTCGGTCAGCAGCATCACCAGGCGGTCGATGCCGAGGCCGCCGCCCGCCGTGGGCGGCAGGCCGTACTCGAGCGCGCGGATGTAGTCGGCGTCGTAGTACATCGCCTCTTGGTCGCCCGCCTCTTTGCGCGCCGCTTGTTCCTTGAATCGCTCGGCCTGGTCCTCGGGGTCGTTGAGCTCGGAGAAGCCGTTGGCGATCTCCTTGGCGTCGATGAACAGCTCGAAGCGGTCGACGATGCCGCGATCCCGGTCGTTGCGCCGCGCGAGCGGCGACACTTCGGCCGGGAACTCGGTCAGGAAGGTCGGCTGCACGAGGTGCTTCTCGGCGACCTTCTCGAACAGCATCAGCTGCAGCGCGCCCCAGTCCTGATGCTTCGAGAATTCGACGCCCAGCGAGGTCAGTTTCGCGGCGAGCAAGGCGCGATCCCTAAGGTCGCCGTCGATGCCCTGCCGGCGAATGGCCTCCGGGATCGACAGGCGCGCGAAGGGCTTCTCGGCATCGATGCTCCGCTCCTGGTAGGTGAAGACGGCCTTGCCGAGCGCGGCGCGCGCCGCCTCGCGCACGAGCTTCTCGGTGTGCGCGATCATGTACTCGCAGTCCTCGTAGGCGCAGTACCACTCCATCATCGTGAACTCGGGATTGTGCTTGGTGGAGATGCCCTCGTTCCTGAAGTTGCGGTTGATCTCGTAGACGCGCTCCATGCCGCCCACCACCAGGCGCTTGAGGTACAGCTCGGGCGCGATGCGCAGGTAGAGATCGATATCCAACGCGTGGTGGTGCGTGCGGAACGGTCGCGCCACCGCGCCGCCGGGGATCGGCTGCATCATCGGCGTCTCGACTTCGAGGTAGCCGTCGCCGTCCATGGCGCCGCGCAGCGCCTGGATGATCCTCATCCTCTTGGCAAAGACGTCCCGCGTGCGGTCCGTGACGATCAGGTCCACGTAGCGCTGCCGGTACTTCATCTCCTGGTCGGCCATGCCGTGGAACTTCTCCGGCAGCGGGCGCAGTGCCTTGACGAGCAGCCGCAGCGCCGTGACCTGGATCGTCAGCTCGCCGGTCTTGGTCTTGAACAGCGTTCCCGAGGCGCCGACGATGTCGCCGAGGTCCCAGTGCTTGAACGCATCATGGACTTCGGCGCCGACGGCGTCGTTCTGCACGTAGATCTGGACGCGGCCCGACTGGTCCTGCAGCGTGGCGAAGCTCGCCTTGCCCATCACGCGCTTGAGCACCATGCGCCCGGCGACGGTGGCCTCGGCCTTCAGGGGCTCGAGCTCCTCCTTGCTTTTGCCTGCGAACTTGCCGTGCAGGTCGGCAGCGAGGTCTTTCCTCCTGAAGTCGTTCGGGAAGGCGATGCCCTGCGCGCGTAGCGCCCTCAGCTTCTCCCGCCGCTCCTCGACCAGCTTGTTGTCTTCTTCCATTAGACGCCCTGTTTCAGGCTTGCGGTGATGAAGTCGTCCAGGTCGCCGTCCAGCACCGACTGCGTGGCGCCCTTTTCGACGCCGGTGCGCAGGTCCTTGATGCGCGACTGGTCGAGCACGTAGCTGCGGATCTGGTGGCCCCACTCGATGTCGGTCTTGGAGGCCTCGAGCTTGCCCTGCTCGGCCTTGAGCTTGCGCAGCTCGAGCTCGTACAGGCGCGACTTGAGCATCGCCATGCATTCGGCGCGGTTGCGGTGCTGAGAGCGGTCGTTCTGGCTCTGCACCACGATGCCGGTCGGCAGGTGCGTGATGCGCACGGCGGACTCGGTTTTGTTGACGTGCTGGCCTCCCGCGCCAGACGCCCGGTACACGTCGATGCGCAGGTCGGCCGGGTTGATCTCGACCTCGATCGACTCGTCCACCTCAGGGTAGACGAAGACGTTGGCGAAGGAGGTGTGGCGGCGCGCGTTCGAGTCGAACGGCGATTTGCGCACCAGCCGGTGCACGCCGTTCTCGGTGCGCAGGTGCCCGTAGGCGTACTCGCCCGCGATCTTCAGCGTCGCGCTCTTGAGGCCCGCAACCTCGCCGTCGGACTGCTCGAGGATCTCGGCGCGGAAGCCCTTCTTGTCGCAGTACTTGACGTACATGCGCAGCAGCATCGAGGCCCAGTCCTGCGCCTCGGTGCCGCCGGCGCCGGCCTGGATGTCCATGAAGCAGTTGTTCGGGTCGAGCGGGTTGGAGAACATGCGCCGGAATTCGAGCGCGCCGACGTCCTGCTCGAGTTTCTTCACATCGAGGAAAATGCTGGAAAGCGTGGCGTCGTCGCCTTCCGACCGCGCCAGCTCGAACAGCTCCTGCGCATCCGACAGGCCGCTGGCGATCGAGGCGAGGCTCGCGACGGCGGCGTCGAGCGCCTTCTTCTCGCGACCCAGCTCCTGGGCCTTCTTCTGGTCGCTCCAGACGTCGGGATCGGCGAGGAGCCTGTCTACGGCTTCGAGGCGCTGCTTCTTGCCGTCGAAGTCAAAGATACCTCCGCAGCTCGGCCGACTGCGTCTGCAGCCCGGCGAGCGTCGAGGCGATCTGGTTGACTTGCTCTGCTTCCATGGGGGCGCAATTATACGCGGCGCCCCGTGTATTCCTCGTCGATCTTGTCGTCGAAAAAAGCGGTCGGGTTGGGCGCCGCCATGAAGCGCCGGTAGACCTCGGGGTAGACCTTCACGTACTGGTAGACCTGGCCGTTCGACAGCTCGACCTCGAGCGTCATCGTCTTTTCGTCGTAGCCGACCGAGCGCAGCTTGGAGGAATTGACGCGCTTGCGTTCCATGGCTGGCCTACCGCGTTGCGCTCCAGGCAGCCTTGCCGCCGCCGCCGGCCTCGGCCAGATTGCCCTCTATCGCGTTGCCCTTCACCGCGCCCGAGAACTCGTAGGACTTGGCGCCCAGCGCGAGCCGGAAGCTCAGCCGCTCGCCGCGCAGGCGCGCTTCCTCGAGCAGCACCTCGCGCCCGCCGATCTGCGCCGCGCCCGCGACGCGCGTGATCTGCTGCGTGAGCGTGAGTCGCACCGGCGCCTTGCTGAGCGCGGGCGGCAGCTTGGCGGTCCAGACGCCGTCGGCCCTGGCGGGCACCATGTACAGGTAGATCAGCGTGGTGGTGACGCCGCTGATCGCGACCTTGTCCTCGAGGTCCATCTGCACGTACTTCTCCGGGATCCAGCCCGAGAGCGGGTAATCGTGCGAGATGATGCGCGTGCCGGGATTGAGCTCGGTGAGCAGCTTGTCCTTGAGCATGTTCACCGTGTTGGGCAGCAGGTACATGGTGAGCACGGTCGCCTTGCGGATGTCGGTCTTGAACAGGTCCTGGATGGTGAAGCTCGCGCGGTCGGCCACGCCCTGCAGCTTGGCCGCCTCGTTCGCCTCCTTCACCAGCTTCTCGTTGATGTCCACGCCGAAGCCGCGCGCGCCGAACACCTTCGCGGCGGTGAGCACGATGCGGCCGTCGCCCGAGCCCAGGTCGATGACGAAATCCTTGGGTCCGACCTCGGCCAGGGTCAGCATGTCCGCGACCACGCTGGTGGGCGAAGGCACATAAGGGCCGGCGTCTACCGGCTTCTTGTCGGCCGCGCACAGGGACGCCGGGAAGGACAGGAAGATCGCCGCCAGCAATGGCAATGCGCGGTTCATGAAGGGTCTCTGCATTCTGAATCGGAAAAAAAGGACTCTATCAGAGGTCAGGCAGGCTCTACGCTCTCGAAGGTGATCTGCGGCCGCTGCAGGCCGTTGAACTCGTTCACGCCGAGCCGGTAGGCGGCGCGCACGCGGGCCGGCAGCGGCTCGAGCGAGTTGAAGCGCATCGCTTCCAGGCGCCGGCCGTCCTTCACCAGCCGCAGCTTGAGGTGGCGCTCGCCGACCACGCGCTGCTCCTCGACGCCGAAGCGGTCGCAGAACAGCGGCGCCGGGAAGCCCTGGCCCCAGATCTGCGCCTCGAGCATCTGCGCCACCTCGAGCGAGTGGTAGGCCGCCTCCAGTTCGCCGTCGGTTTCGACCACGCGCAAGCGCGCTTCTTGCGGGAGCATTTCGTTCGAAACGTTCTCGAATGATTCCTGGAAGAGCGGAAAATCCTTTTCCCGGATGGTCAATCCGGCAGCCTGCGCGTGGCCGCCGAAGCGCAGGATCAGCCCCGGCGCGCGCTTGGAGACGAGGTCGAGCGCATCGCGCAGATGGAAACCGGGAATGGAGCGGCCCGAGCCGCGCAATTCATTGTTTTTCCTGTCTCTGGCAAAACAAATGGCAGGTCTGTGCACGCGTTCGCGCACGCGCGAGGCGATCAGCCCCACCACGCCCGGGTGCCAACCCGGCTGGAACAGGGTCACCGTCGCCCCGGGCGGCTCGCCCAGGCCATCGAGCACCGCGGCCGCCTCGTCCAGCATCTCGCCCTCGATGCGGCGCCGCTCGCGGTTGAGGCGGTCGAGCTCTTGCGCGCAGTTGGCTGCCCGGGCTTCATCGTCCGTGATCAGGCACTCGATGCCGAGGCCCATGTCCGCCAGGCGCCCCGCGGCGTTCAGGCGCGGGCCGAGAATGAAGCCCAGGTCGAAGCAGGTCGCGCGCGCGGCCGAGCGCCCGGCGGCGCGCGCGAGCGCGGCGAGGCCGGGGCGCGCGTTGCCCGCGCGCAAGCGCTTCAGGCCCTGGGCGACCAGGATGCGGTTGTTGGCATCGAGCGGCACCACGTCGGCGACCGTGCCCAGCGCGACGAGGTCGGTGAGCGCAGCCAGGTTGGGTTCGGTCTTGTTCTCGAATGCTCCGCGGTTTCTCAACTCGGCCCTGAGGGCCAACATGACGTAGAACATCACGCCGACGCCGGCGAGCGCCTTGGAGGGAAACGCGCAGCCAGGCTGGTTCGGATTGACGATGCACTCGGCCTCGGGCAGCGCGTCGCCCGGCAGGTGGTGGTCGGTGATCAGCGTGCCGATGCCCAGGCGCCTGGCGTGCGCAACGCCCTCCACGCTGGCGATGCCGTTGTCCACCGTGATCAGCAGATCGGGCCCGAGCTTCGCAGCGATGTCCACGAGCTCCGGCGTTAGGCCGTAGCCCAGCTCCATGCGGTTCGGCACCAGGTACTCGACGCGCGCGCCGAATGCGCGCAACGCGCGCACGCCGACCGCGCAGGCGGTGGCGCCGTCGGCATCGTAGTCGGCGACGATCAGCAGCTTCTTCTGCTGCGCGATCGCGTCGGCGAGCAGCTTCGCCGCGCGGTCCGCATGGGCGAGCGCCGAGGGCGGCGCGAGGCGCGAGAAGTCCTGCTCGAGCTCGCCCGCCGAGCCGATGCGCCGCGCCGCGTACAGCCGCGCGAGCAGCGGGTGCAGGCCGGCTTGCTGCAGGCGCATGCGGTCGGCTTCCTTGTAGGCGCGCGTGACGATCTTCACGGACGCGCCCCTACGCTTGCTTCGCTCTGTCGCGTCCTGTATTTCGCGAGCGGCCGCGGCCGGCGCCAGAAGCGCCGCAAGTCGCCGCGCACAGTTTCGAACGAGGCGCCGGCTTCGGGCACGTGCACGGAGAACATGCCGATGCGTCCGGCGCGCAGCGCCGCGAGCAGCGGCGCGAACCAGTTCTCGTCGAGCGCGCGCAGGCGCTGCGCGAGCGTCTCGAGGTCGCCCAGCGCGGCGGTGGCGCGCAGCGCATCGAGCAGCACCAGATGGCGGCCGTCCTCGGGCGCGCGCTCGAGCCACGCCGCGGCGCCCTCGCCGGGCGCGCGCTGGCGCATCCCGGCGAGCTTCGCGAGCCCGAGCGCCACCGGGTCGTCGGCGCTCAGCGAGTGCCACGGCACGGCGTCCTGCAGCGCGGCGGCCTCGGGCAGGGCGCCCGCGCCCCATAACCAGAGGCTGTTGGCCACCGGCGCGCCGCGCGCTTCGCGCGCCGTGTTGACCTCGTGCCGGTAGAGCGCCATCTGGATTTCCGCGAGCAGCGCGCGCAGGCGCCGGTCGGCCGGCTGCGCGCCGCCGTCGCGGCCCGAAGCCTCGAGCGGCGGGCGCGTTTCGACCGCCATCGCGGCGGCCGCGCGCAGTCCCCAGCAGGCCGGCGCGAAGGCCTCCACGGAGAACTCGCCGGCGAAGTGGCGGTTGAGCTCGGCGCAGAGCGCGCGCGCCTCCGCCTCGGCGAGATCGAGGCCGTGGCCCGGCAGCAGCAGCACCCGGTCGCGGTCGGCGCGCAGGTGCACCGGGTCGGCGCGCAGCCAGTGTCCCTCGGCGGCCGGAGCGCCGAAGGCGTGCGCCGTGAGCGCGCCCGCGGGCAGCGGGCCGCTCAGGCCGAAAGCGCTTGCGAGCCAGTCCTCCGGCGACGCGCCTTCGTGGTCGGCACGGCGGCCGCGCGCGAGCAGCAGCTCGAGCGACGGCGCCGGGGCCTGCGCCTCGAAGAGGGCCGGAACGAGGAGCTCGAGATGCATGTCAGTGCAGCGCGGCTGCCAGTTCGACCACCTTGGCGCGTCCCGCGCTCAAGTGCCGGGCGAGGATCTTGTAATGATCGAGATCGAAGCGCGGGCGCGATCTTCCCTGAAGCAGGTCCGCGACCTCCGCGTCCGAGCGCGCGCTGCCGAGCAGGCACCAGTTGTCTACCACGTGGACCTCCACCGACTCGCGCTCGGGGTCGAGATGCGGATCCTCCTCGACGATGCCGATCGGACCGCGCCAGGGCCAGGCATGCGCTTTCAGGCCTGCGAGCGCGGCGGCGGCGCGCGCATGGTGCGCGTGCACGCTCTCGCGCCCCGCGCAGACGCCCGCGCAGCGCCGGATCTGGTGCCGGAAGCACGCACCCTTGCCGGCACGCTCGAAGCCGAGCGCGCGCAAGCAAAGCTTGTACTCGTCGGCGAGGCCGCGCAGCGCCGCCATGGCCGCGCGCTTCGAGCGGAACACGCCGCAGAGGTGCGGCAGCGATTCGGAATGGATGTCGCCTTGCTGGATCAGGTTCAGTTTCTTCGAATCGAAAGCAAAACCGCACAGCTCGCTCGCGCGCTTGAGCTGCCGGTTCAACACCGGCGCGAGCTCCTTGACGAGCCGCGCCTCCAGCAGCAGCGCGCCCAGCTCGCCGCCGGTGCGCCGCCACTCGATGCGCCGGATCTCGCGCGCGATCTGCGCCTCGCGCGGCGAGCGCAGGTCGTCGGCGAAGTGCTGCAGCACGCGGTTGCGCAGCGAGACGCTCTTGCCGACATAGAGCGGGGCGCCGCGTTCGCCGTAGAACAGGTACACGCCGGGCGCTTCGGGAATCGCATCGACCGTGGCGCGCTCGATGTGCGCGGGCAACGAGGGCAGCTGTGCGAGTTCGCGCACGGTGTCCTGCAGCAGTTCGGCGCCGCGCTCTTCGGCCGCGACGCGCAGGAACTGCCAGACCGCCCGAGCGTCGCCAAGCGCTCGATGGCGCGCCCCTTCCGGCGCACGGTCGCGCGCACCGCCCTGCGGACCGAAAGTCAGGCCGTGGCGCTCGGTCAGGCTGTCCAGGTTGTGGCGCGCGTAGCCCGGGTATAGGCGCCGCGACAGTTTGACGGTGCACAGCGTGCGCGCCTGAAAGCGCAGTCCCGCGCGCTCGAACTCGTGGCGCAGGAAGCCGTAGTCGAAGCGCGCGTTGTGCGCGACCAACACCCGGCCCTCGAGCCGCTCATGGAGCTCGGGCGCGATGTCCCCGAACGCGGGCGCGCCCGCGACCATCTCGTTGGTGATGCCGGTGAGCGCCTGGATCGCGGCCGGGATCGGCGTGCCCGGGTTGACCAGCGTGGACCATTCGGAGGCCACTTCGCCCGCCTGCACCTCGACCACCGCGATCTCGGTCACGCGGTTCCAGGCCGGGTGCGCGCCGGTCGTCTCCAGGTCGACGATCGCCAGCGGCGCATCGAGCAGGGGCGTCATCGCCGCCTCGTCATGTAGATATATCCAGTAGCGCAATCTACCGCAAAACCATGGCCAGCTGCCAGATCGCGAAGCCGAGGATCGTCAGGCCGGCGACGACATTGATGCCGCGGAGCAGCCGCGGGCCGATGCGCTCGCGTAGCCAGCCCGCGCCGGCGGCGAGCAGCACCCACCACGAGGCCGAGCCGAGGAACACACCCAGCACCACCAGCGACGCGGCACCATAGTCGGCATTCGAGGCGAGGCCAAGCCCGGCGAAAATGGCGACGAAGGCGAGGATCGTCGGCGGATTGGCGAGCGTGAGGCCGAGGGTCGAAAGAAATGCTCTTGAATGGCTGACCTTCTCCTGCGGTTCGCCGTCGAGCCGGGGTTTCGCAGCCAGCGTCTTGATCCCCAGATAGGCGAGAAACACCCCGCCCACCAGGCCGATCCAGAACGCGTGCTGCAGCAGGAATCCGGAGATCGCCGTCAGGCCGAAGGCGGCCACCGCGCCGTACAGGCCGTCCGCGGCAGCGATGCCCATGCCCGAGGCGAAGCCGGCGAGCGGGCCCTGCGCGAGCGTGCGGCGAAAGCACAGCACCCACATCGGGCCGACGGTAGCGGCGAGCAGGAAACCGAAAATCAGGCCCTTGAGAAACAGCGTCATGCCCGCTCGCCCGCCTTGCCTGGGCGCGCGCGCCGGAGCAGCAGCAGGCCGACGCCGAAGACGCCCGCAAGCGCGCAGCCGAGGTACAGCGTGTCCAGATGCACGGCAAAGAGCAGAGCGTTGCGCTCGTCCCAGGGCGCGAGCGGGCGCATATCCGCGTGCATCAGGCTGTCCAGCAGCACATGGCTCCAGCCGCCCAGCAGCCCGCCGCAAAGCGCCGCCGTCCAGGCGATCCTGTCGGGTGCGCCGAGCCAGTGCGCTTGCGCGGGCGACAGGCGCGAATTCCAGATGCGCAGCGCGAGCTCGCACAAGGGCTTCGCGCCGGCGGCCGCGAGGCCCGCGAGCGTGGCGCCGAGGTAGGTATGCAGGAAGCGGTGGATGGTGTCGTCGCCCGCCAGCATGTACCAGGCGGGCTCCAGATCGATCAGCACCTGGCTGAAGCAGAACACCGTGACGCTGAACCACTTGCCGCTGACGCTCTTGAGCGCGAAGCCGGGACCGAAGTGCAGCGGCGTGAAGGGCACAGGCGGATTCTATGCGCGCGCGGTCACGATCCAGCCCTCGCCGGCGGGCGCGCGCGCCGGCAGGCCGAAATTGCGGGCGCGGCGTTGCCAGCCCCAGGCCGCCTGCACGGCGCAGATCGCGGCGTCCAGCGAGTCGCCACTGGCGTCATCGAGCAATCGGCGACGGACGATCGCGGATGCCCGGATGGGCAAGCCATCCAGGAGCTTGCTGCGTGCATCGAAACGCGCTGCGGTCTGCTTTGCCTTGCTGTCATTCTTGTAGGAAATTCTTCCGAGAAGTTTCCTCGCGAACAGTCCCGGGTAAGCCTCCAGCGCGATGCGCGAGCGGTCGCCGTCGTGCAGGCCCGGCACGTGCACGCCCGCCTCCGCGAGGCGCGGCGCGCCTTCGTGGAACATCAGCGCGACCGGCGGGTTCACGAGCTTCATCGGGCTGGAGGATCCCGCGGGCAGGTCGGTGCGCCGGTGCGCGTACTTGCGTCCCGCGGGGCGCGTCGCGCGGTAGCCGTCGAGGATGCCGCGCCATTCATCGCGTGAAAGGCCGGCGCAGAACGCCACCAGCCTGCGCCAGTCGCGCGGCCAGCCGAGATCGCGCAGCAGCTCGCGCGGCAGCCCGAACGGGAAATCGAAGCCGCCGACCCAGGGGCCCGGCCGGCGCAGCAGCGCCTCGAACGCTTCGAAGGACTCGAGTTTCTCGATGCCCAGGACTTCCAGTCCGGAACGCAGCAACCAACCCTCTGCGACTACGATGGGCTTTGATTGCCGTGGAGCGGAAGTGAAATCTACGCCGTAGACCTTCACGGCCGCTGCAGCGTCACCCAGAGAATGACGTCATAGGGCAATTTCGCGTTGGGCGCGACCGGCGCGCCGGCCGAACGCGAGCGTCACCGCCGCCGCGTCGCCCGCGCGCTCGAGGATCAGCCGTACGGCTGCCTGCGTGGAAGAAAAGCTGATCGCGCAGGCGCAGCACCGTGCGCGTCTCCTCGAATCGCTCGAACGCGACCTCGCACTCCGGTGCCGCATAACCACCGGTCGCCGCGGCGATCAGGAGCTCGAGCATGCCGCGAGGTCCGCCGCCGACAGGTTGTGGATGCGGCCGAAGCCGGCGACGAAGCGCGCGTCGCGTGGCGCAATGCGCCAGAACGAGAAGTCGGCGAGCTCGAAGTTGATCGCCTGTTCCGGGAAGCGCTCCAGCCAGAGGGCCTTCAGTTGCGGCTGCGGGTTCTCGAGGTTGCCGGCCCTTCCCCTGATCGAAATCCGCTTCAGCGTGAAAGGATCGGCGCGCCGATCGTCAGTTTCCGCAACCGACAACGCGACGTTCGGGTCCTGGCCCATGTCCTGGGTATGCCAGGCGAGGCGGCTGACGTGCACGAGGAAGCCGGCGAAGCCGCTTTCGGCGCAAAACAGCGTCATCGACGCCATCGGCGCGCCCTGGCGCAGCGTGGCGAGGTGTGCGATGCGCTCGCGGCGCAGCAGCGCGGCGAGGTCGGCGGCGTAGTCTGGCGGATTGGCCATCGATTCGATTGTAGTATTCTCGCGCCACCGTGCGGTACGAACTTCTCGTCGGCCTGCGCTACACCCGCGCTAGCAGGAGTAGCGGCGGCCGCAACTCCTTCATCAGCTTCATCTCGGCCGTTTCGATGGCGGGCATCGCGCTCGGCGTGGCGGCGCTGATCGTGGTGCTGTCGGTGATGAACGGCTTCCAGAAGGAGCTGCGCGCGCGCATCCTCGGCGTCGCCTCGCACGTGCAGATCAGCGGCGGCGACAGCCGGCTGCAGGACTGGCGCGGCCTGGCGCAGGCGGTCGCCCAGGAGCCGCGCGTGGTGGCCTCGGCGCCCTTCGTGAACGCGCAAGGCATGCTCTCGGCGGGGCAGGCGGTGCGCGGCAGCGTGGTGCGCGGCATCGTGCCCGAGCTCGAGGACAAGGTCGCCGAGATCGGCCTGCACATGCGCGCGGGCTCGCTCGCGGCGCTCAAAGGCGGCGAGTTCGGCATCGTCCTCGGCTCGGAGCTGGCGCGCGCGCTCGGCGTGCTCACCAACGACAAGGTGGCGCTCATCGCGCCGCAGGGCCTGGTGACGCCCGCGGGCGTGCTGCCGCGCCTCAAGCAGTTCACCGTGGTCGGCATCTTCGAGGTCGGCATGTTCGAGTACGACTCGGGCCTGGCGCTGGTGCACCTGGAGGACGCGCAGAAGCTCTACCAGATGGGCGACGCGGTCTCGGGCCTGCGGCTGCGGCTGGACGACCTGTTCACGGCGCGCAGCGTGGCGCGCGGGCTGATGGCGCGCCTGGACCGCGACCTCTACGCGACCGACTGGACGCGCAGCCACGCCAACTTCTTCCGCGCCGTCGAGATCGAGAAGCGCGTGATGTTCATCATCCTCACGCTGATCGTCGCGGTGGCCGCCTTCAACATCGTCTCCACGCTGGTGATGCTGGTCACCGACAAGCAGGCCGACATCGCGATCCTGCGCACCGTGGGCGCCTCGCCCGCCTCGATCGTGCAGATCTTCATGATCCAGGGCGCGCTGATCGGCGTGATCGGCACGCTGGTGGGCCTGGTGCTCGGCGTGCTGCTCGCCTACAACGTCGGCACCGTGGTGCCGTTCATCGAGAACCTGCTCGGCTTCAAGTTCCTCGCCAAGGACATCTACTACATCTCCGACCTGCCCTCGGACGTGCAGCTCGGCGACGTGACCACCATCGGCCTGGTGTCGCTCGTGCTGTCCTTCGTCGCGACGCTTTACCCGAGCTGGCGCGCCTCGCGCGTGAATCCCGCCGAGGCATTGCGCTATGAGTGAGCCGGTCCTGAGTTGTGCAGGCCTGAAGAAGACCTACCAGGGGCCTGCGCCGGTGCACGTGCTGCTCGGCGTGGACCTGGAAGTGCGTGCGGGCGAGCAGGTCGCGATCATGGGCCGCTCGGGCTCGGGCAAGTCCACGCTGCTGCACCTGCTGGGCGGGCTGGACGCCGCGACCGAAGGCCGCGTGCGCCTGCTCGGCAAGGCCCTCGGCAGCCTGAGCGAGGCCGAGCGCGGCGACCTGCGCAACCGCTCGCTCGGCTTCGTCTACCAGTTCCACCACCTGCTGCCGGAGTTCACGGCCGAGGAAAACGTCGCGATGCCGCTGTTCATCCGCAGGATGGACCGGGAGCCCGCGCTCGCGAAGGCGCGCGCGGTGCTGGGCGAGCTCGGGCTCGCCGAGCGCTGCAAGCACCTGCCTTCGGAGCTCTCGGGCGGCGAGCGCCAGCGCTGCGCGTTCGCGCGCGCGATGGTCACCGAGCCGGCCTGCCTGCTGGCGGATGAGCCCACCGGCAACCTCGACGCGCAGACCGCGGACGAGGTGTTCGAGGCGATGATGCGCCTGTCGCGCTCGCGCGGCACCGCGTTCGTGCTGGTCACGCACGATGCCGAACTCGCGGCGCGCACCGGCCGCGTGCTCGAGTTGCAGGGCGGGAGGCTCGCCAGCCGTTAGACGGGGGAAGGGCCCTGTCTTCCCTCCTAGGCGGACTTGCCGGGCGTCGGCGCGGCCTTCGACTCGCCCGCGGCTTCGTCCTCTTTGAGCGTGCGCGCGAACTGGTCGCGCAGCTCGTTGGAGATCGAGACGTGCGAATCGGGCTCGCTCTTGTGCGCGGCATAGAGCTTGGCGAGCACGATCTTGTCGTGCTCGGCGAAGGCTTGCACCGCGCGATGGGCGCGCGCGGCGTCGGCACCGACCGCGGCGAGGGCGGCGCGGCCGAGTTCGAGCGCCGACTGGAAGGTCTCGCGCTCGATGATCTCCACGCCGAGGTCGCGCAACTCGAACATGTGACGCATGTCGTGCGCGCGCGCGATGATGCGCAGCCCGGGGAAGTGCCGGAGCGCGGTGCGCGCGAGCTGCGTGGTCGCGACCGGGTCGTCCAGCGCAATGATGAGGAAGTCGGCGTGCGCCGCTCCCGCCGCCTCCAGCAAGTCCAGGCGCGTGGCGTCGCCGTAGAACACGCGGAAGCCGAAGCGGCGCGACTGCTCGACGTGGTCCGGGTCGTCGTCGAGGATGGTGGGCTGGTAGCCCGCGCCGTTCAGCAGGCGCGCCACCACCTGGCCGACGCGGCCCAGGCCCGCGACGATCACCTTGCCGGCCTCCGGCGCGTCCGCCGGGCGCACCGGCGCCTTGGCCGCGAGGCGCGGCGCCAGCAGCCGGTCGTGGGCCACCAGCAGGAACGGCGTCAGCAGCATCGAGATCGCCACCGCCAGCGTGATTGCTTGCGCGGACTCCAGCGGCAGCACCTGGCGCTGGATGCCGACCGTGAGCAGCACGAAGGCGAACTCGCCGCCCTGCGCGAGCAGCAGGATGAACAGCGGCGCCTCGCTCGCGGGCAGTTGCGCGGCGCGCGCGATGACCCACAGCACGATGCCCTTCAGCACGAACAGCCCGATCACCAGGCCGACGATGAGCATCGGCCGGCTGAGCAGCACGCCGAAGTCCACATTCATGCCGACGGCGATGAAGAACAGGCCGAGCAGCAGGCCCTTGAAGGGCTCCACGGCAGCCTCGATCTCGTGGCGGTACTCCGATTCGGCGAGCAGCACGCCGGCAAGGAAGGTGCCGAGCGCCATCGACAGGCCGGCCGACTCGAACACCCAGGCGATGCCGAGCACCAGCAGCAGCGCGAAGGCGGTGAAGATTTCGCGCTGGCGCGTGCGCGCGATGTGGCGGAACACCGGCTGCGCGAGGAAATGGCCGCCGACCAGCGTGGCGGCGATCGCGCCGCCCGCGAAGGCGAGGCCGGTCCAGGAAAAGCCCAGGCTCGTGCCCGCGGCGCCCAGCAGCGGCAGCACCGCCAGCATCGGGATCACGGCGATGTCCTGGAACAGCAGGATCGCGAACACGCCCTGGCCGCCTTTGCTCGAGAGCGCGCCGCGCTCGTTGAGCGGCTGCAGCGCGAGCGCGGTCGAGGAAAGCGCGAGCGCCATGCCCGCGACGATGCCCACGCGCACGTCGATGCCCGCCAGCCAGGCCGCGCCGGCGATGACCGCGATCGAGCCGATCACCTGCGAGAGCCCCAGCGACAGCAGTCGCACGCGCATCTGCCACAGGCGCTTGGGCTCCAGTTCCAGACCGATGACGAAGAGCAGGAACACCACGCCGAGCTCGGCGAAGTGGCGCACGTCCTCGACCTTGTCGACCAGGCGCGCGCCGAAAGGGCCGATGGCGATGCCGGCGAGCAGATACCCGGCCACCGAGCCCAGCCCGAGGCGCTGCGAGATCACCACCGCCATCACGGCGGAGGCGAGGAAGACCATGCCCTGCAGGAGGAAGCTGCTGCCGTGTTCCATGCGCGGCAGCCATCCTAATCCAGGCGACTGCTTTTCGCTCCCCTCCTACTTGGAGGCCGATCTGCGGCGCGCGCGCGCGCGCCAGGCGAGCCGGACGTAGATGCGCCAGCCGAGCTGCACGCCGATATAGCCCAGCACGGCGAGCGTGAGCGCGAGCGCGACCAGGCCGACGCCGAGCGGCTTGCCCAGCGAGAGCGCCCAGTGGCCGAGCGCCTCGGCCGAGCCGAGCCAGTCGGACCAGTTCCAGACGAAGGGCTCGACGGGCAGCGCGTTGTGGTTCACGCCGAGCAGCAGGCGCCCGTAGCCGTAGCCGAGCACGTAGAGCGGGCCGATGGTGAGCGGGTTGGTATAGAGCGTGGTCACGAGCGCGACGGGCAGGTTCTTCTTCAGCGGGATCGCGATCAGCGCCGCGGTGAGCATCTGCAGCGGCCCGGGCACCAGTCCCGAGAACAGGCCGATCGCGAAGCCGCCCGCGACCGAGTCGCGGTTGAGCGCCCACAGGGCCGGGTGGTGGAGCCAGTCGCCGAACCAGGCGAGGTACTTGTTGGCGCGCACCGAGTCGCGGTCGGGCAGGTGCCTGCGGATGAATTTCATGGCCTGGGTCGGAGCGGCGTCAGCGCCGGGCGCGCTGCAGCGTTCGATTGTAGATGACGGCTGTCATCCTTTCGTTCGCCTGCGGCGTTATGTTCCTGCAGCTGCTGCCGGAACTGCCCTCCGCGGGCTGGCTCTGGCTGGCCGCATTCCCCTTGGTCTGCTTTTCCGCCAAAAGATTCCTTGCCGTGCCGGCGGCATTCGCGGTCGGCGTGTGCTGGGCGCTCGCGTTCGCGCAGCATCGGCTCTCCGACCGCCTCGCGCCCGGCCTGGAAGGCCGGGACATCGAAGTGGTGGGCGTGGTGTCGAGCCTGCCCGCGGCCGGCGAGCGCAGCCTGCGCTTCGAGTTCGAGCCCGAGTCCGCCGCGGTGCCGCTGCCCGCGAAGCTGCTGCTTTCCTGGTACCGGAGCCACGCCCAGGAAGACCAGCCGTCGATCCTCGGCACCGCCGTGCATCCGGGCGAGCGCTGGCGCTTCACGGTGCGGCTGCGCCGGCCGCACGGCCTCTACAACCCGCACGGCTTCGACTACGAGGGCTGGCTGCTGGAGAGGGGCGTGGGTGCGACGGGGTACATTCGCCAATCGAAGAGGGCATTGCCGGAAAGGCTGGGCGAGCGGAGGAGTCTTTCCGATCGCATCGAAAGCATCCGCGAGGCGGTGAGGGACCGCTTCAAGCGCGTGCTCGGCGAGACGCCGGCGAGCGGCATCCTCGCCGCGCTCGCGGTCGGCGACCAGCGCTCGATCGGCGCGGAGGAGTGGCGCCTGTTCAACCGCACCGGCGTCACGCACCTGATGAGCATCTCGGGATTGCACGTGACGCTGGTGTCGGGCCTGTGCGCCTGGCTCGCGGGCTGGCTGTGGCGGCGCTCGGCGCGGCTGGTGCAGCGGCTGCCGGCACGCAAGGCGGCCGCGGCCGCGGCGATCGCGGGCGCGCTCGGCTATACGCTGATCGCGGGCTTCGCGGTGCCGGCGCAGCGCACGTTCTGGATGGTGACGATCGTCGCGCTTGCGCTCTGGTCCGGGCGCATCGCCGTGCCGGCGCGCGTGCTCGCGCTCGCGCTCGCCGTGGTGCTCGCCTTCGATCCCTGGGCCGCGCTCGCACCCGGCTTCTGGCTTTCGTTCGGTGCCGTTGCGCTCATATTTTTCGTCCATGAAGACGATAGACGCCGCGTGGAACAGTGGGTGCGCGTGCAATGGGCGATCACGCTCGGCCTGGCGCCGGCGGCGCTGTTCCTGTTCGCGCAGGTCTCGGTGGTCGGGCCGATCGCCAACGCGGTGGCGATTCCCGTGGTGTCGGCCGTGGTGACGCCGCTCGCGCTGCTCGCGGCGCTGATTCCCTCGGACGGCCTGCTCGAGCTCGCGGCCTGGCCGACGCTCTGGCTGCTGCAGTTCCTCGAATGGTGCGCGTCGTCGCCGGCCGCGGTCTGGCAGCAGCACGCGCCGCCGCTCTGGGCGCTGCTGCTCGCGCTCGCGGGCGTCGCCTGGCTGCTTGCGCCGCGCGGCCTGCCGTGGCGCGCGACGGGCCTCGCGCTGATGTTGCCCGCGGTCGGTATGCCGCCACCTGCGCCGGCGCCAGGCGAAGCCTGGATCACCACCCTGGACGTGGGGCAGGGGCTCGCGGTGCTGGTGCGCACCGAGAGCCGCGCGCTGCTCTACGACGCAGGCCCTGCGTTCGGTGCAGACGCCGACAGCGGCGAGCGCATCATCGCGCCTTACCTGCGCGCTTCCGGCATCGCGCGCCTGGACGCGATGATCGTGACGCACGACGACAACGACCACGCCGGCGGCGCTGCATCGGTGCTGGAGAATTTCGAGGTCGATGCGCTGCTGAGCTCGCTGCCCGATGGCCATCCGCTGCAGGGCGCCGT
Organism: Burkholderiales bacterium; assembly: GCA_049651845.1. Classification (GTDB taxonomy): domain Bacteria; phylum Pseudomonadota; class Gammaproteobacteria; order Burkholderiales; family SG8-39; genus RBG-16-66-20. The sequence continues at coordinate 19,900 of JBASCW010000070.1, forward strand.
CGCAGGGCCGCGGCGCTGCGCGGCGGGCGCAGCCTGGGAGTGGGACGGCGTGCGGTTCGCGATCCTGCATCCGGGCGCGGCGGCGCCCTCGAGAAAGCGCAACGATCTCAGCTGCGTGCTCAAGGTGAGCGCGGGTGGCCGCGCGATGCTGCTCACCGGCGACATCGAGAAGCCGGCCGAGGCCGAGCTGCTGCGGCGCGACGCAGCCGGCCTCGCAGCCGACGTGCTGCTCGCGCCGCACCACGGCAGCCGGACCTCCTCGACGGCGGAGTTTCTCGCTGCGGTTGGTGCCGGGGCCGTGGTGGTCCCGGTCGGCTACCGCAATCGCTTCGGCCATCCGAGCGCGGAGGCGCTGGCGCGGATGAACGCGAGAATTCTGCGCACCGATCTGGACGGCGCCGTGACGGTGCGCCTTTCGCACGAGCTGAAGATCGACGCGCAACGGCAGCGCCGCCGGCGGTACTGGCACGATGCGCCGTCCTAGGGCCATAATGAACGCGCGGACTTCCCGCACACTGCTCAAGGAGGGCACATCATGGCGAAGAAGGGTAACAATGCTGTCTATCGCGTCACGGATGTCATCGGCACGAGCTCGGTTTCCTGGGAGGATGCGGCGCGCAGCGCCGTGAAGACGGCGTCGAAGTCCCTGCGCGACCTGCGCATCGCCGAGGTCACCAAGCTCGACGTCAAGGTCGAGAACGGCAAGGTGACGCAGTTCCGCACCCGCCTCTCGCTGTCGTTCAAATACGGCACTTGAGCAGTAGCCAGGCCAGCGCGCCGGAGACACCGGCCGATTCGGCGGTGGTTCGCGTCACCGGCAGCGCCGGGCGCTTCGAGGATTTCCGCGAGCGCGTCCGCTGGCTGCTGGTGCGCGACCCGGACGTCGATCCCTACGCCGAGCACCACCGCGCAGAGGCGCTGGAATACCGGTTCCAGCTGGAAAAGGGGCTGCCGTTCCCGGCCTTCATCGCCGCGAGCGCCGAGTTTCCCGAGCTGCGCGTCGAGGCGAGCTGGAACCACGGCGGCCGGCGCGGCGGCGTGGTGATCGAGGCCGGCCGGCCGGTCGAAAAATGGACCGGCGAGAGGAATTCGGCTTGAAGGCGCGGCAACGCTTCGTGCGCTGCGCTTCGCCGCGCGGGCTGCACCGCGTGTCCTACCTGGAATGGGGCGACCCGGCGAACCAGCGGGTGCTGGTCTGCGTGCACGGCCTGACGCGCTGCGCACGCGATTTTGACGCTCTCGCCACCGCGATGAGCGACAGGTACAGGGTGATCTGCCCGGACGTGGCGGGCCGCGGCGATTCCGAGTGGCTCGCCGATCCGATGCTCTACCAGCTGCCGCAGTACGTTTCGGACATGGTGACGCTGATCGCGCGCCTGGACGTCGAGCACGTCGAGTGGCTGGGCACCTCGATGGGCGGGCTGATCGGCATGGCGCTCGCGGCGCAACCGGGCACGCCGGTGCGCAAGCTCGTCATCAACGATGCCGGCCCGGTGGTGGCCAAGGCTTCGCTCGAACGGATCGCCAGCTACGTTGGCGCGGCGCCGGTGTTCCCGGACCTCGCGGCGGCGGAAAAGTACGTGCGCGCGGTGAGCGTCACTTTCGGGCCGCACGACGACGCCCAGTGGCGTTTCCTGACGGAGGTGGTGGTGCGCCGGAACGAAAGCGGCGGCCTGCGCATGCACTACGACCCCAGTCTCGCCGAGCCCTTCCGCAAGCTGATGCCGGAGAAAGACATGGAGCTCTGGCCGATGTGGGACGCGATCCGCTGCCCGACGCTGGTGCTGCGCGGCGCGCTATCGGACCTGCTCACGCGCGAGACCTGCGACACGATGGGAGAACGCGGGCCCAGGGCGAAGATCGCGGAGATCCCGGGCGTCGGCCACGCGCCGACCCTGATGCATGCCGACCAGATCGGGATAGTGCGCGATTTCCTGCTCGGCTGACGGCCGCTAGGCCTTCCTGTCCGCCGCGTTCCAGTTCTTCTCCAGGTTCGAGATCAGCGCCGGGCTGAAGTGGCAGTGCGCCTGCTCGCGCGCGTACACCGCCATGTAGCGCCGGAAGGCGTCGAGCGGCTCCTCGGCGATGCGCAGCGCGCGGCGGTTGCCGGCGGCGCTCACCATCCCTGAGCCCGTGATGTGCTTGACCAGGCGGTCGATCTCGAAGTCCATCGCGTCGGGCGCGACGATGTAATCGCAGATCAGCTGCCCGGCCGGGCTCGCGCACTCGATGCGCCGCTCGGCGAGGATCGCCTGGCGCGCGACGCGGTCGCCGACGTGGCGCGCCAGGCGCAGGTTGGCCGCGCCCGGGATGATGCCTTCCTTGCGCGCGGGCAGCGTCATGTAGGCGTCGTGCGCGGCGATCACCTGATCGATCGTCAACAGCAGCTGGCAGTGGCCGCCGATCGCGAAGCCCTCGACCGCGGCGATCCAGAGCTTCTCCACCGATTCCTCCTCGGGCGAAGCCTCGGCCCGAGCGAGGCCGCGGTAGAGCTTGTTGACCAGCGCCATGTCGCGCAGCATGTACCAGAGGAAGCGGATCTTGCCCTGGTAGAGGTGCGTGAGGTTGATGCCCGCGCCGAACAGGCGCCTGCCCGCGTGCTTGGAGTGCGTCACGGTGTCGCCGCGGATCACGCAGACCTCGGTCTTCGGGTCGAGCAGCGCGAGGTCGATCGCCGACTCGAGGCCGGCGACCGTGGTCTCGTCCTCGGCGTTCAGGAAGCGCGGGTTCTGCATGGTGACGACCGAGGCCTTGCCGTGGCGCTCGACCTTGGCGCCGACGAACTGCATCGCGCCGTGCTCGAGGAAGCCCTTGATGCGCTGGTGCGTGTCCTCGCGCGGCAGCAGCATGGCGTGGCACAGGTGCGTGCCCGCGGTCGGGTCGCCGAGCACGCAGGACAGGAAGATGCCCTGATCGATCTCGAGGCCGTCCTTCTCGCCCTGCGGCATGCCCGAGTCGTGCGCGAGCGCTCTTGCGTCCGGCACCAGGCCCGGGAATTCCTTCGCGGCGCGCTCGCAGAGCTCGTCCACGCGCACGAAGCGGCTGCGCGACGACGTGAGCGCGTCGTAGACGCCCGCCGCGTGCGCGCGCATGAAGCGCGCGCGCGACTCGCGCGCGAGCGTGAGGATCTCGGCGGCCGTCGCCGCCTCCATCGCGTTGCGCTTCGGTTTCGCCGGCAGGCGCGCGAGCAGCTCGCCCGCGCGCTGCCAGAAATGGCCGAACGCCGCCTTGTCGGCGTGGATCTCCGTGGTCTTCGCGGGCGCCGAGCGCGCCCAGCCCTTCACCGCCTGTTCCAGCACGCTGTCAGTCATGCGCGGATCATAGCTCCGAATCGCGTTCCAGCAGGCAAGACCGCGGGGCCGCGCGGTGTCGGCTTCGGCGATGGCGCGGCGCGCCGGCGCGCGCCGGCTGCTAGAATTCAGCCGCTCCCATGAAATTTTTCGTCGTCGACGATGACCCGGACACGCTGGCGCTGGTCTCGCGCCTGCTGACCGACGCGGGCCACGAGGTCGTCGTGCGCGCCTCGAGCACCGGCGCGCTGCGCGACATCCCCGAGGCGATGCCCGACTGCGTGATCACCGACGTGATGATGCCGGTGATGGACGGCCTGGAGCTGATGCGCGAGCTGCGCGCCATGCCCGCGTTCGCCAACCTGAAGGTGCTGATCCTTTCGGCCAAGGCCTACGATTTCGACCGGCGGCGCGCCAAGGAGCTCGGCGCCGACGGCTACATCACCAAGCCGATCGACCGCGACACCTTCCTGCAGCAGGTGTTCGAGATCGTCTCGGAGCGCGTGTCATTGCACTACTGGGGCGTGCACGGCACGCTGCCCGCGCCGGGGCCAGCCTACACGCGCTACGGCGGCAACACGCCCTGCGTGAGCGTCGAGGTGGGCGGCGGCGAGCCGCTCTACATCTTCGACTGCGGCTCGGGCATCAAGCGGCTCTCGGACCGCCTCATGGAGACCGCGAGCGAGCGCTTCTCGGGGCGCATCTTCATCTCGCACACGCACTGGGACCACATCAACACGGTGCCGTTCTTCGGGCCGATGTACGTGCGCGGCAACCAGATCGAGATCCACGGCCCCTACCAGGGCGACCTCACCATCGAGCGCGCGATCAGCGCGCAGATGGAGAGCGTCTACTTCCCGGTCACCATCCGCGAGTTCGGCGCGCGCCTGGTGTTCCGCGACCTGCGCGAGGAGACGCTGCAGTTCGGCCCGGTGCGCATCGACACGATGCTGCTGCGCCACCCGGGCTACTGCCTCGGCTACCGCATGACCTGCCGCGGGCGCGTCGTCTGCTACGTCACCGACAACGAGCTTTACCTGCCCACCGACAAGCGCCACGACGCGCGCTACGTAGAGCGCCTGGCCGAGTTCGCGCGCGGCGCGGACGTGCTCATCACCGACACCACCTATCGCGACCACGAGTACCCCTCCAAGGTGGACTGGGGCCACTCCTGCGTGAGCCAGGTCTGCGACTTCGCCGCGCGCGCGGAGGTGAAGCGGCTGCACCTGTTCCACCACGATCCGGACCAGACCGACGCCGACATCGACATCAAGCTGGATGAAGCGCGCAAGGAACTGCAGCGCCTGGGCTCGCGCGTGATCTGCGAAGCCCCCGCCGAGGGCGACAACGTCGTGCTTTAGAAAAAGGGGGTCAGAGTAAGATTTCCAGGGAAGACTTCGCACTCGCGGAGAGTGCGCGGAAATCTTACTCTGCCCCCCTTTTTCTAGAAGACGCCCATCGCCAGGCCGGCGGCGAACGCGGCGCCCAGTTCTTCGCAGCGCTGCAGGATTTCAGGGGTGAGTTCCTTCAGGCCGATCACGGGTTCAGCGCGTTTCTCCATCCGTAACCCCGTCACGATCCGCTCGACCGAGCTCACCGCGCCGCTGCCGTCCTGCCCGGCGCCGACGAACAGCGCCCACGGCCGGCCGTTGACCTTGCCCTCGCAGGGATAGAACGCGCGCTCGAGGAAGTCCTTCATCATCCCGGACATGTAGCCGAAATTCTCCGGGGTGCCGAGGATCAGGCCATCGGCCGCGAGCAGATCCTCGGGCCCGGCCTCGGCGCAGCGCTTGACCACCACCTTGACGTTTTCCTCGCGTCGCGCGCCGCGCTCGACCGCCTCGGCCATCTGCGCCGTCTTGACGCCGCCCGTGTGGTAGACAATGAGCAGCGTCTTCATGCCTAGTAGGTGAAGAACCCTCGCTTGGTCTTGCGGCCAAGATAGCCCGCTTCGACCATTTCCACCAGCAGCGGCGCGGGGCGGTACTTCGGGTCCTTGAAGCCCTCGTAGAGCACCTGCATCACCGCCAGCTCCACGTCCAGGCCGACCAGGTCGCACAGCGCGAGCGGTCCGATCGGGTGGTTGGCGCCGAGCTTCATCGCCTCGTCGATCTGCGCCGCGCTGGCGAGCCCTTCGCCCAGCGCGAACGCGGCCTCGTTGATCATCGGGCACAGCAGCCGGTTGACGACGAAGCCGGGCGAGTTGCGCACCTGCACCGGGGTCTTGCCGAGCTTGCGCGCGAGCGCCTCGACCGCCGCGTAGGTCGCATCCGAGGTCTGCAGGCCGCGGATCAGCTCGATCAGCGCCATCACCGCCACCGGGTTGAAGAAGTGCATGCCGATGACCTGCGCGGGCCGCCTGGTGAGCGCCGCCAGCTTGGTGATCGAGATCGACGAAGTGTTGGTCGCGATCGCCGCGTCCTTGCGCATGATCTCGTCCATCCCCTGGAAGATCTTCGACTTGAGCCCGAAGTGCTCGGTGGCCGCCTCGATGACGAGGTCGCAATCCTTGATCGCACCGAGCTCGGTGGCGGTGCGGACGCGGCCGATGACGGCCGTCTTTTCCGCCGCGGTCATCTTCTCCTTCTTCACGAGCCGGTCGAGGCCGCCCGAGATCGCCGCCATGCCGCGCTCGAGCTGCGCGGCGCCGACGTCGGTCATGACCACCTCGAAGCCAGCGATCGCCAGCGCCTGCGCGATGCCGTTGCCCATCGTTCCGGCGCCTACGACGCCGATGTTCTTCAGTTCCATGGTGCCTCCGCTAGCGTGGTGTCCGATGAATCCGGAGCTTCGCCGCAAAGCGATGCGCGGCCCTTGATCCCGGTCAAAACAGCTTGCAGCCGTCAGTTCTTCAGCCGCTTGGCGGGATCTTGCCGGTAGAACCCGCTGAACAGCTCGTACAGGCGCGGGGAATGCCGCTTGAGCGCGTTCGGCGCCTCGAAGAAAGCCTCGCTCGCGACCGCGAAGAACTCGGCCTCGTGCTCGGCGGCGTAGGGATCGAGAAAGGTCTCGCGGCCCGCGTTCACGTCGTCGCACAGGCGATCGTACTCGGCGTCGAAGACCTCGATCCAGCGCTCGCGCGCCGCGCGCGAGGGCTGCGGCGGCACGCCGTCGGCTTCGCCGGACATCATGTCGAGCTTGTGCGCGAACTCGTGCAGCACCACGTTGGCGCCGCCCCGGGCCACCGAGCCGGAACCGTCGAGCGCTTCCCAGGACAGCACCACCGGGCCGCCGGGCCAGGATTCGCCCGCGAGCTCGTCGTCCCACTCGTGATGCACGCCGTCCTCGTCGGTGCGCGCGCGCTGCGCCTTGAAATCGGCCGGGTGCACGACGATGCCGACCCAGCCGTCGTACCAGTCGAGGCCGAGCTCCAGCACCGGCAGGCAGGCCTGCAGCGCGATCTCCACGCGGTCATCGTCCGAGAGCGCGAGGCCGCGCACCGGCGTGAGCTGCTTCTCGGCGAGGAACACGATCGCGAGCTCTTTGAGGCGGCGCTCTTCCTCGGCCGAGAGCCCGGCGAGGAAAGGCAGGTGGCGCAGCGCGCGGCGCCAGAGCGCGTCGTCGATCCGGTGGCGCGCGAGCACGCGCCGCCGCTTCCAGTCACGGAGCCATCCCATCGCGCCATTACAATAGCAGCATGGTTTCCGTCGTACAGCTTCGGCCCCAGGGCGCGTCGGACGGGCGCGTGCGCGACGCGCTGGTCGAGCGCGCGTTCGCGTTCGCCCGGCCGCTGTACGAGGGGCAGACGCTGTCCACCGGCGAGCCGGTGTGGCCGCACGCTGTCGGGCTCGCCGCGAGCCTCGCCTCGATCGGCATCGATCCGGCGGCGCAGGCGGCGGGCGTGCTGTTCGCGGCGCCGAAGTTCCTCGACGGCACCGAGAAGATCGAGCAGGCCTTCGGCGCCGAGGTCGCGGCGCTCGCGGGCGGCACCGAGAGGCTCTTCCGGCTGCGCGTGCTCACGCGCGCCTCGGCGGGCGAGCAGAACGAGATCCTGCGCAAGATGGTGCTCGGCATGGTCGAGGACATCCGCGTGGTGCTGATCCGCCTGGCGAGCCGCACGCAGACGCTGCGCTATTTCTCCAAGACCGACTCCGAGGAGAAGGCCGGCTACGCGCGCGAGACGCTCAACATCTACTCGCCGCTCGCCAATCGGCTCGGCGTCTGGCAGCTGAAATGGGAGATGGAGGACCTGTCGTTCCGGTTCCTCGAGCCCGGGCTCTACAAGAAGATCGCGCAGATGCTCGATCAAAGGCGCGTCGAGCGCGAGCACTACATCGCGAACGCGATCGACCAGCTCGGCGCGGAGCTCAAGAAGATCGGCTTGAAGGCCGAGGTCACCGGCAGGCCGAAGCACATCTATTCCATCTGGAACAAGATGCGCTCCAAGAACCTGGATTTCGCCGAGGTCTACGACGTGAGCGCGCTGCGCGTGATCGTGCCCACCGCGGCCGATTGCTACACCGTGCTCGGCGTGGTGCACGATCTCTGGGAGCCGATCCCCAAGGAGTTTGACGACTACATCTCGCGGCCCAAGGGCAACAATTACCAGTCGCTGCACACCGCGGTGATCGGCCCGGGCGGCCGCACGCTCGAAGTGCAGATCCGCACCGAGGAGATGCACCGGCAGGCCGAATTCGGCATCGCGGCGCACTGGCGCTACAAGGAAACGGGCGGGGCGGGCCGCGCGCATGCCCCTGCGAGGACCGACGTCGCGTTCGACAACAAGATCGCCTGGCTGCGCGAGCTGCTCGCCTGGCGCGACGAGGTCGCGGGCGGCGCGGGCTGGGCGGAAAAGACCAGGAAGGCGTCGCTCGACGACACCATCTACGTGATCACGCCGCAGGGCAAGGTCATCGACCTGCCCGCGGGCGCGACGCCGGTGGACTTCGCCTACACGCTGCACAGCGATCTCGGCCACCGCTGCCGCGGCGCCAGGGTCGACGGCCAGATGGTGCCGCTCGACACCCCCCTGCAGAGCGGCCAGCGCGTGGAGATCATCGCCGCCAAGACGGGCGGGCCGTCACGCGATTGGCTCAATCCGTCGATCGGCTTCCTCAAGAGCCAGCGCGCGCGCGGCAAGGTGCGCCAGTGGTTCAACGCGCAGGCGCTCGCCGCGACCGTCGCGCAGGGCCGCGCCACGGTGGAGAAAGAGCAGCGGCGCGAGGGCGCGCTCAAGGCCAACCTCGAGCAGCTCGCGCACAAGCTCGGTTTCGAGAAGCCGGACGAGCTCTTTGCGGCGGTCGCGCGCGATGAAGTCAACCTGAGGCAATTGCAGGCAGCGCTCAGGGACGCGATCGGGGTTGTCGCGAAGAAGGAAATTCTCGAGCAAAAGCAGAAGACCTCCAGGAAGAAACCGGCTGCCGGCGGCGGCGTTCTCGTGGTCGGCGTGGACCGGCTGATGACGCAGCTCGCCAAATGCTGCAAACCCGTGCCCCCCGATCCGGTGCGCGGCTTCGTGACGCGCGGCAAGGGCGTCTCGGTGCACCGCGAGGACTGCGCGAGCCTGAAGCGCCTGGCCGAGCGCAGCCCCGAGCGACTGATCGAGGCCGAGTGGGGCGCGCGCACGGGAACTGCGGCGGCTGCCGCCTATCCGGCCGACGTGCTGGCGATCGCCGCCGACCGCCAGGGGCTGCTGCGCGACATCGGCGAGGCGCTCGCGCGCGAGCGCATCAACGTCACGGCGGTGCGCACGCAGAGCCGCGGCGACCTCGCGCACATGCGCTTCAGCTTCGAGGTCGCGGATGCCGCGCACCTGAGGCGCGCGCTCGCGGCGGTCAAGCAGGTCAAGGGCGTCATTCGCGCCGGCCGCGCCTAGGTGCAGGAGCTGCTGAACAATCCGGCGGTGCAGGGCGTTGTCGCGCCGTTCGCCGTCGCGCTCGTCGTCGTGTTCGGTCTGTTCCTGTTGCGCCAGGGCGGCCTGGCGATCGGCGCGGCGCTCGGCACGGCGGTCTATCTCGTGGGCGGCGCCGCGTTTCCCCCGGTCTCGGCTCAGCAAAAGATCCTGCTGGTGTCGCTCGTGGTGCCCGTGGTCGGGATCATCGTCGACCTCGCATTCAAGCCGACGCGCGCCGCGGCCGCGGTGCTCGGCCTGATTTTCGGGCTGGCGGCGCTGTGGGTGGGCGTCAACGTGCTCAAGCAGAAGGAGCTGCCGGCAATGCTGCTCACGGGCGGCGGCGTCGCGGCACTCGTCGGCTGGTTGGTGGCCGCGATGTTCGCGCTGCGCGACGATCCGCTGCGCGCGGGCGCCGCGGCGCTTGCGCTCGGGCTCGGCGTAGGCGTGAGCGCCCTGCTGTCCGCGTCCGGCTCCTACGGCCAGTATGGCGCGTCGGTCGGCGCGGGTGCGGGCGCATTCCTGCTCGCGCAGATGCTCATGGGCAGGACCATCGCCGCGGGCGCCACGCTCGCCTTGAGCGCCGGCGTCGCCTGCGGCCTGATCGCCGTCGGTGCCGTGCTCGGCTCGCCGCTGCCCTGGTACGCGGCCGCTGCGCTGGCGCTGGTGCCGCTCGCAGTGCGCGTGCCGCTGCCGAAGGCCGGAATCCGGATCCAGGCCATCGCGGCGTCGGTGTACGGTGGAATACCGGCGCTCGCCGCCTGTTTGCTGTCCTGGCCGCAGATGCAGCAGCGGCTGGGTTTTTGACGTTCGTTTCGAATTTCTCAGAGAGGAAGCTCAATACATGAAGAAGTCTTTGCTGGCGCTCGCCGTGCTCGCGGCTCCGTTTGCCGCGAACGCGAATCCCGAGAACTACACGCTCAACCCGTATCACACCTACCCTTATTTCGAGATCGACCACTGGGGCGTCTCGACCGTGCGCGGCATGTTCCGCAAGTCGAGCGGCAAGTTCACCATCGATCGCGCGGCCAGGACCGGGTCGATCGAGCTGACGGTGGAGACCGCCTCGATCGACACGGGCGACGGCGACAAAGGCAGCCGTCCGCGCTCGCGCGACGAGCACCTGCGCACGGCCGACTTCTTCAACGTCGCCGAATTTCCGCGCATGACCTACAAGTCCACCGGCGTCAGATTCGCGGGCGACAATCCCGCCGAGATCGCGGGCCAGCTCACGCTGCTGGGCGTCACCAAGCCGCTCAGCTTGAAGGTCGAGCGCTGGGTGTGCAGGGACAACCCGATCAACAAGAAGCCGATGTGCGGCGGCAATGCCTCGGCGGCGCTGAAGCGCTCCGATTTCGGCATGAAATACCAGATACCCAATGTCAGCGACGAGCTGAAGATCGTCATTGCCTTCGAGGCGGAAAGGGACTGAGCGCTTCCGTCGCATGGCGGGCGCCTGCGGCGCCGAATCCTGTAAAATTCGGCCCCTGCAGGCGCGTAGCTCAGCTGGTTAGAGCACTACCTTGACATGGTAGGGGTCGTTGGTTCGAGTCCAATCGCGCCTACCAACTCCCTCAAGCAGTTACGTCGAAGCACCTACCCCCGCTGGAGCACTGGGTACCGGTTTCGGTACCCCCTCCAGCTTCTTTACCGCCGCGATGGCGTTCGAGGGCGCCAGATGGCTGTAACGCTCGGACATTCGCAGGGTGCTGTGACCCAGCACCTGCGCGATATGACCCTGCGGCACCCCCGCCTGCCTTCGCCTTCCGATTCGCGCATGCTCTGAGCGGGATTGGGAATGGCCCAATCCCAGTCAAAGCGCGCGCGATTGATCGCCGAGGAGAGCAGACCCACTTCCCGATTGATCGTTGCGCCCTTCAGCCCTTCGGACTTCCGCAGCGCGATGTACTCGCGCACGTCGGCCCGCTTGACTTCCAGGAGCACGCGACCCGAGAAGAACCGATGCAGCGACTTCGCATACCACACATCGGCCTCAGCGCTGCGCTTGATGGCTGTCGTTTCCTTGAGGTAACGAAGCATCAACTCATCGAAGGTGTAACGCGGCTGAGTACCCCAAAGACGCTGCTGCCGGGCCTCGAGCCGCCATTTGCGCCGCGCGCCACAAACTGCTGCAGAGCGTCCGCAGGGATAGGCACGCGCCTGAGTCCCGGCACCGTACGCAGCAGGCCTCGCGCCACCAATCGCTGCACGGACCGCACCGAGATTCCGCCGAGCCGTTCCGCTGCCTCCCGAATTGAATACGCCAAGCGCTCATCGGTCATCTTCCTCAACGCCTGGGAATCGGCCCGGAGGCGCTTCGCCTGACTACGCGGGGAGGACGTGAGCGTGACCCACAAGCATTGATAGCGGCTCGATTGCCACAGCCGCAACCGGTCCATGACCGTGCGACGCGTGAACCACTGTTTCCGATGCCACCGAGGCAGGCCGTTCGTCCCCGGCACGTTTCTGTCCCCTTTTGTCAAGAAAAGGGGCGGACGCAGTTGCGCCGCTTCGCGGCGCATCCTGCGCGCCGCGTTTTTCGCTTTCAAACTGTTCCACATCGACTCCATTCGTTTACGGACCGAATGGAGCCAGGAGAGCTAGATGACCATCCGCCGGGCTTCACTCGGTCACTGGTTGGTGACGAGTGAATTCGTTTGAACCTTCCCCCGTAGGGTTGAGAAGTCCGACGCCGGATCGAGCCACGGTCTACCGACGTCCTTTGGGCATTCCTTGACTTCGTAGTGCGGTACGGGATCTAGACTGCAATCAACGCCGGCAGTTCGCCGGATCTCGACTCCTACGGTTACCGGACACAGGCGAAACACCCGATGAATGACAACAACGAGAAGCTTCTCCACTGTATCCCGCATAAAGTTCTGGCGAAATGCCGCGATCCGGCATTCCGGTTTCTCGAGAAGGAGGAGAGACCGGTCGCCATCGTCTTCGTGGATATCGAGGGTTGCACCCGACTCTGCGAAGACCTCTCGCCCGCAGAGATGAACCGACTCATCGAAACGTATTTTTCCCGCTTTTTCGACGCCGTCGAAAGCGCCGGCGGAACCGTGAACGAGATTGTGGGCGATGGCTTCATGGCGATATTCGACGAAGGCGGAATCCGCCACGAGTCTCATGCGGCGACTTCGGCCGCCCTCACGATTCAGCGCCAGGCCCGCGAATTGAACGCCCGCAGGGCGTCAGACCTTGATCCTCTGTTGGTCAACATTGGTATTCACGCGGGGACCGGCCTGGTTGGTTTCACCAAATTCAGGACCTCCTCCGGAGAACGATGGACGTTCACTGCGTCCGGGCCGGTAACCAATGTCGCGGCGCGGCTCTGCGCGCTCGCGACCGGCGGATCGATCCTGGTAAGCACCGACGTTGCGGAACACCTCGGTAGAGCCGGGCACGGCCTCGACCCGCTTGGCCCGCAGAAACTGAAGAACGTGAGCCGACCAGTGCCGACATTCCGGCTGCGCGATACCGGTACCGAAATCCAAGTCCTGTGCTGACCCTCAGCCCGCAGGGGGCCAGGCGAACCAGACGTTCAGCAGGCTCGACAGCACCAGCGCGGCAATGCCGATTCCGGCTGCAATGCCGCTGCCGAACCAAATCGAAGCAAAGAGAACCAGCGAAGCAACGACGCCGACTCCGAGCGCCTGCCGTCGGCCGTGACGGCGCATGCCGTGATAAAGCCCATACAGCGTGATCGCGAGAAACACAATGAGGACCGGGATCAGCACCGCATCGTGAATGAGAAACCCAAGGCCGGCCGCCGAGAGGATGGCGAGCAACGCAGGGAATCCGAGACAGCACAGTGCCGCGAAGAGCGATCCACCCACGCCAATCTTGTCCAGATGGCGCTTCCAGAAGCCGGTAGTCGCCGATTCCGCGTCCACAGGGTTCTCCCTGAGGACGTTGCCGGCTCACCGCTCGCCGGGCAAAGGGCGATGTCCAAGCCCCACGGCGTTCGAAAACACCGAGTAGGCCAGAGCATCTAGCTGTGTGCGCCCCACTTCAAGCGCAGCGCTGGCGAGCCGCCGCTTCCTTGCCGCCGCCGACTGCGCGGGATTTTGGATAAGCTCGCGCGCGCACGCCTCCGCGACCGCTGATTCGAGCGCGTTAGCACGGGATTCCGGCAGCACGGTTTCCGCGCGCATCCTTGCGACAAACCTCGCGGCGATGATACGAGCCTCCTCTGCGCTCAGCCGGTCTACGTCAGCCTCGCGATGCCATCCGGAACGCGCGGCGAAGTCGGCTACCGCTGCGGCAAACTGTTCGCCACGAAGCGCTTTGGCCGAGATCCGATGCTTGCGAAAGGCGGCGAGCGCCGGATCGACCGCATCCGCTCCCAGTCGCGCGGCGGTGCGGACTACCGCGAGCAGATTTCCAGCCCCGTTTAGCCACGCCTCGCCGATGCCCGCCGTGCCCTCAAGATCCCGCAATACGGGCTTCGCGCGAAGTCCGCACCCGATTTTCGGCGCCGCTTCGCAGCGCAGCCGAACCTGGAACACTGAGACGCGCCCACGCTGCGGTGAACCTGCAGCCCCGAACTTGGCAAAGCATTCCGGACCGCAGAAGTGGTAGATGTAGTCCGCGGCCTCCGCATTGAGCGCTTCGGACTGCGAAATCTCCTTGCAGCACATTTCGCAGCTCAGCAGTTCGCGACCGCGATACGCGGTCTTGGACTTTGTCGCGTTCACCCGGCGCAGCAAGAAAGCTGCTTCACGTCCGTGGTGAAAGTCTGCGCGCACAGCTTGATTCCTTCCACCATCGTCAGGTACGGAAAGAGCTGTCCACCGAGATCCACTACGGACATCCCGGCGCGCATGGCAAGCGCGGCAGTCTGGACCATCTCGCCTGCTTCGGTGGCAAGGATCTGAGCGCCGATTAGCCGCCCGGAATGTTTCTCGGCAACCAACTTGATGAAGCCACGGGTATCGAAGTTCGCCAGCGCGCGCGGTACGTTGTCCAGCGTAAGCACTCGGCTGTCGGTCTCCATGCCGCGTTTCCGCGCCTGCGCCTCGCTCAAGCCCACCGTCGCGACCTGAGGGTCGGTGAACACAACGGCGGGCAGTACCGAGAGATCGAGCCGCGCATCGCCGCCCGTCATATTGATCGCCGCGCGCGTGCCGCCAGCGGCGGCCACATAGACATACTCCGGCGAATTCGTGCAGTCGCCGGCCGCGTACACGCCTTCTGCGCTCGTCCGCATGCGTGCGTCGACTACGATTGCACCGCGGTCGTCGGTTCGCACATCCGCTTTGTGCAATTCGAGCGTCCGGGTATTGGCGCCTCGTCCAATAGCGACGAGCAGCCGGTCGCCCGCGATCTGCGCCGAGCCGGTATCCACCTGGAAACGTCCGCCCTCGTACCCGATTTTCCGCAGCGTTGTATGGGTGCGCACGCGCATGCCTTCACCTTCCAGGACCTGCATCAGCCCTGCGCCAATGGCCGGGTCTTCTTTTGAAAGCAGGGTGGATCGCGCGACCAACGTCACCTGCGAACCCAGGCGCAGAAACGCTTGGGCGAGTTCGAGAGCGACGACCGACCCGCCATAGACGATCAGGTGCTCCGGCAGTTCCTCGGCCACCAGTGCCTCGGTGGAAGTCCAGTACGGCGTGCCCTTCAGGCCCGGTACGTCCGGAATCATGGGCGAAGCGCCGGTGGCGATCAGAATATGGTCCGCGCGCACAATCTTCGATTCTCCACCGGGCAGCGTAACGGCCAGCGTGCGTGCATCCTCGAAGCGGGCAACGCCACGCAATAGCCGGATGCTTTCGGCGCGGCTCTCAAGGATGGATTCGTACTTGGCGTGGCGCAACTCTTCGACCCGTGCCTGCTGTTGCGCGACAAGAGCGCGGCGATCGACTACCGGCGCCTGCCGCCCGATACCCTGGAACGGATGCTCCGCGAGAAGGTGCGCGATGTGCGCGCCCCGGATCATGATCTTCGAGGGCAGGCAGCCGACGTTGACGCAGGTTCCCCCGAGCGTGCCCGCCTCGATCATCGTCACCGACGCGCCTTCGTCCGCGGCGCGCAACGCTGCCGCGAACGCCGCCCCGCCGCTGCCGATGACGGCGATATGCAGCTTCGAGCCGCCGGCCCTGCGGGGACTGAAGAAATCTTTTGCGGAGCGCAAAATGGAACGGCCCGTGCCTTCAGTCGCGCCCTTTGATTCGCGCACGCCGCCCTCAAGTGCCTTGGCGCTGTATCCGGCTCCAACGACAGCCGCGATCAGACCGCTGCTCATCGTCCCTTCTCCAGCCGAGACTTTTGCGGATCGCTCCGCATAGGAAACCTCGGCCCCATCTACGCCGGGCACCGCCCTGAGCGCCCGCTCGACATGGCGCGCGCATCTCTCGCACGTCATGCCTCCCACTTCGAGCAAAACGACGCTCACGTTATTTGCCCGGCTTGACGCTCGACGGGTATCCCGCCTGCTTGGTCGCCTCCGTCAGTTTCTCAACGCTCGTTTTCGCGTCGTCGAACGTCACCGTCGCCTCGGGCGGCTCAAGGGTAGCTTTGACATTCTGCACGCCAGCGACTTTCTTCAACGCTTGGCTTACCGTGATCGGGCACGCCGAGCAGTTCATGCCCGGGACCGAAAGCACCACGGTTTGCGGCGCGGCGAGCGCAGCGTGCGGAGCGGCCGCAATGCCGATCGACGCCAGCACAACAAACAACGAACGACTTTTCATGATTTGCCTCCTAGTAAAAGAGCGGAGCGAAGTACGGGAATGCAAGGGCGAGCAACACTAGCGCAGACACCGTCCAGAACATGACCCGATAGACGCGATTTGTTTGCGGTAGCGCACACAAAGTTCCGGGCTCGCACTCTGCTGCCACGGGCGCCCGGTAAATCCGGTGCCATGCCAGCCCCATGAAGATGAGTGCGACACCGATGAAAACCGGGCGGAACGGCTCAAGCAGAGCGAGATTCGAAATCCACGCCCCGCTTACACCAACCATGACGAGCACCAGCGGCCCGAGACAGCAAACCGAAGCAAGTATTGCCGCAACGAGCCCGCCCGCGAGTGTGGCTCTGCTCAGTCCGTCCGTATCTGGCTTGGCCGGCGCATCGAACTTGACGACCGAATCCATCCTTGTTGCATCCATTGAGCTCTCCGTCCGTAGTCGGTTGGGTGTACTCTAATCTCCGTAGTCATATACGGAGTCAAGCGCTCTTTTTCACGCTTCCAACTGGAGGGTTAGTCGCCCCATGAGTTCCAATCTGACAATAGGCCGGGTCGCGGAAGCTGCCGGCGTGAATGTCGAAACCGTCCGCTTTTACCAGCGCTCGGGTCTGCTGGCGGAGCCCGTACGGCCGCCTGGCGGTGTGCGCCGATATGGAGCCGAATTCGTAGGACGCCTGCGCTTCATCAAGCGCGCGCAGCAACTCGGTTTCTCGCTTGCCGAGATTCAGCGCCTGCTGGTTCTTGAAGACCCGCAGAGCTGCAGCAAGGCGCGCGCGCTCGCCGCGGAGAAACTCGCGCTGGTCGAAGCCCGACTTGCCGACCTCGACCGGATGCGTGGCGTTCTCAAGGATCTGGTTGCGCGCTGCGATGTCCGGCGGGGCAAGGTTGCCTGCCCAATAATTGCTACGCTGACCCGATAGTGTGAACGCGCTGCGTCGGGAAGGCGCTCCGGCCTGAATGCGCGGAGTGAGTGCGGCCCCGAGTGGGCACACCTTTGCGTCCGGTCGTGTCGTTTTCTGGCGTCTGCGGTTGTTCCGGCCCGGAGCCGGGTAACGTAGAATATTAATTCGGAACGACCGCATTGCCAGTTGCACGATTGACATGGTAGGGGTCGTTGGTTCGAGTCCAGTCGCGCCTATCATTTCCCCCTCGCACCGGCCATACTGTGCGCATGGCCCTGGTTCAGTCGCAGCCGAGCAACAAGCAGCGCAGCTGTCTCATGAAGCGACGCTACTGGTCGCAGGTGGATGCGCTGGTGATGGCGTCGCGCCAGCAGGAGCGTGAGGGCGTGCCGGCGCTGGACACCTACCGCTGCGGCAATTGCGGAGGATGGCATCTCACGCGGCAGGTCTGAGCCCGAGGTCAGGGCACCAAGGAAGACGATGGATAAACGCAAGACATGGCGCGAGCAGGAACAATCGCTGGTGGCGCGCTGGACCGCAGCCACCGAGCGCCACCACGCCGCGCTCGCGGGGCTCGCCGGCCCGGCGCCGAGCGTCGAGGTGAAATCGGAGGCAGTCGCCGCGCTCGCCGCGGTGGAGTCCCTGCGGCGCGAGATCGCGCGCCTGAAGGTGGAGTTCAACCAGGGACGTCGATACTGATTCGGTAGAATCGGCAGTTCGCGCCTGATGCCCAATATCCGTCTCCCCGACGGCTCGTCGAAGTCGTTCCCGCAGCCCGCCACCGTCGCCGAGGTGGCCCAGGCCATCGGCCCCGGCCTGGCCAAGGCCGCGCTCGCCGGCAAGGTGAACGGCAAGCTCGTCGACACGAGCTTTCGCATCGAGTCGGACGCCGAGGTCTCGATCGTCACCGGCAAGAGCGCGGTAGGCCTGGAGATCCTGCGCCACTCCACCTCGCACCTGATGGCGCAGGCGGTCCAGGAGCTCTTTCCGGGCGCGCAGGTCACCATCGGCCCGGTGATCGAGAACGGCTTCTACTACGACTTCTCGTACAAGCGGCCGTTCACGCCCGAGGACCTCGTTGCCATCGAAAAGAAGATGGCCGAGATCGTGAAGAAGGACCTGCCGGTGCATCGCAAGGAAATGCCGCGCGACGAGGCGGTCAAGTTCTTCGAATCCATCGGCGAGAAGTACAAGGCCGAGATCATCGCCGCGATCCCAGCCAACGAGCCGATTTCGCTGTACGGCCAGGGCAACTGGATCGACCTGTGCCGGGGCCCGCACGTGCCCTCGACCGGCAAGCTCAAGGTCTTCAAGCTGATGCGCGTCGCGGGCGCCTACTGGCGCGGCGACTCCAGGAACGAGATGCTCCAGCGCATCTACGGCACCGCCTGGGCGACCAAGGAAGAGCAGGACGCCTACCTGAAGATGCTCGAGGAAGCGGAGAAGCGCGACCACCGGCGCCTCGCCACGCAACTCGACCTGTTCCACATGGAGGAAGACGCGCCCGGCATGGTGTTCTGGCACCCCAAGGGCTGGGCGCTCTGGCAGCAGGTCGAGCAGTACATGAGGAAGGTGTACCGCGACAGCGGCTACCTGGAAGTGCGCGGGCCTACGGTACTGCCCCGGAGCCTTTGGGAGACCACCGGGCACTGGGAGAACTACCGCGAGAACATGTTCGTCACCGAGTCGGAGAAGCGCGACTACGCGCTCAAGCCGATGAACTGCCCGGGCCACGTGCTGATCTACAACAAGGGCGTGAGGAGCTACCGCGATCTGCCCTTGCGCTACGGCGAATTCGGCTCCTGCCACCGCAACGAGCCCTCGGGCGCACTGCACGGCCTGATGCGCATCCGCGGCTTTACGCAGGACGACGGCCACATTTTCTGCACCGAGGAACAGATCATTCCGGAGTGCGTGGCCTACACCGCGCTGGTGCAGAAGGTCTACGCGCATTTCGGCTTCACCGACATCGCCTACAAGGTGGCGACGCGCCCCGAAAAGCGCCTAGGGACGGACGAGCAGTGGGACCGCGCCGAGGGCGCGCTCAAGGAGTCGCTGGAAAAATGCGGCGCGCAGTACGAGATCGCGGCCGGCGACGGCGTTTTCTACGGGCCGAAGATCGAGTACCACCTGAAGGACGCCATTGGCCGCCTCTGGCAGTGCGGCACCATGCAGGTCGATTTCCAGCTCCCCGGGCGCCTGGGCGCCGAGTACGTGACGGCGGAGAACACGCGCAAGACCCCCGCGATGCTGCACCGGGCCACCATCGGCTCGATGGAGCGCTTCATAGGCATCCTGATCGAGCACTTCGGTGGCGCCTTCCCGGTCTGGCTCGCCCCGGAGCAGGCGGTAGTCGTCAATGTCTCCGAGGCCCAGGCCGGGTACGCCGAAAGCGTCGCTTTACGCCTGCGCGAGGCGGGTTTTCGGGTCAAATCGGATTTGCGAAACGAGAAAATTTCCTATAAAATTCGCGAACATAGCCTGCAAAAGCTGCCCTACCAGTTGGTGGTCGGCGACAAGGAAAAGCAGGCTGGAACCGTGGCTGTGCGCACGCGCAGCGGCGAAGACCTGGGGGCAATGAGCCTCGCGGTCTTCATCGAGCGCCTCGAGAACGAGGCTGGCGCGTAGCGGCACGGCCGCTTTTTTTGACGAGAAGAGGAGTTTTTCACCCATCGCACTCGAGAGATCGCAACGCATCAACGGGGAAATCACCGCGCCGCAGCTCAGGCTGGTGGCGGAAAACGGCGACCAGCTGGGCATCGTGGCAGTGACCGATGCGCTCAGAATGGCGGAAGAGCAGAACGTGGACCTGGTGGAGATCGCGCCGCTCGCGGTGCCGCCGGTCTGCAAGCTGATGGACTACGGCAAGTTCCGCTACCGCGAGCAGAAGAAGGCCCACGAGGCCAAGCTCAAGCAGAAGCAGATCCAGGTCAAGGAAATCAAGTTCCGTCCGAGCACGGACGAGGGCGACTACAAGATCAAGGTTGGCAAGCTGATCCAGTTCCTCGACGAGGGCGACAAGGCGAAGGTGACGCTGCGGTTCCGCGGACGGGAGATGGCGCACCAGGAATTCGGCGTGCGCCTGCTGGAGCGGGTGAGGAAGGACCTGGAAGCCCACGCGATCATCGAGCAGTTCCCGCGGCTGGAAGGCCGCCAGATGGTGATGGTTCTGGCGCCGAAGAAGAAGGTGGTGCCGGTGAAGGCGCCAAAGAAGCCGGCAGCGGAGAAAGCGCCCAAGGCGCCGAAGGAAGCAAAGAAGGACGAAACAAAGCCCGCCACGGCGGGGTAATCAACAGGAGTCATGCTGTGCCCAAGATGAAATCGAAGAAATCGGCGGCCAAGCGGTTCAAGGTGCGCCCCGGCGGGACGATCAAGCGCTCGAAGGCTTACCTGCGCCACATCCTGACCAAGAAGTCGACCAAGACCAAGCGCAACCTGCGCGGGATCACCAACGTGCACGACAGCAACGTGAAGGCTGTACGCGCGATGCTGCCGTACTCCGGCTAGAGGTCGCGCCATGCCAAGAGTCAAACGCGGAGTCACGGCGCGCGCGCGCCACAAGAAGGTTCTCGCCAAGTCCAAGGGCTTCCGCGGCCGCCGCGGCAACGTCTACCGAGTCGCCAAGGAAGCGGTGATGAAGGCGGGCCAGTATGCCTACCGCGACCGGCGCAACCGCAAGCGCGACTTCCGCGCGCTGTGGATCCAGCGCATCAACGCCGCGGTGCGCGAGCTCGGCATGAGCTACAGCGCCTTCATGGCGGGCCTGAAGAAGGCGAAGATCGAGATCGACCGCAAGGTGCTCGCCGACCTCGCGGTGCTCGACAAGCCCGCGTTCGCGAAGATCGCGGGCCAGGTCAAGGCCAGCCTCGCGCACTGACCCCCGCCCGCCCTGGGGCATGGGGATGCAGGACATCGAGTCTATCGTCGGGCGTGCCGTGGCGGATTTCGCCGCCGCCGGCGATCCCGCCGCGCTCGAGAACGCCAAGGCGAAGTACCTCGGCAAGTCCGGCGAGCTTGCCGCCTTTCGTGCGTCGCTCGGTTCGTTGCCCATCGAGGAAAGGAAAAGCGCGGGCCAGAGCTACAACTCGGCGGTCCAGCGAATCGAGGCCGCGCTCGATTCCCGCAGAAAAGACCTGGAACTGAAGAAGCTTGAATCCCGCCTGGCAGGCGAGGCGCTCGACGTCACGCTGCCGGGCCGCGGCCGCGGCCGCGGCGGCCTGCACCCGATCAGCCGCACCTGGCGGCGCATCGAGGAAATCTTTGGCTCGATCGGCTTCGACACCGCCGATGGCCCGGAGATCGAGACCGACTGGTACAACTTCACCGCGCTCAACAACCCCGAGAACCATCCGGCGCGCTCGATGCAGGACACCTTCTACGTCGACATGAACGACGCGCAGGGCCTGCCGCTGCTGCTGCGCACGCACACCAGCCCGATGCAGGTCCGGTACGCGCGCATGTGGGTGCAGCGATTTGGCGGCAGGGCCGCGAAAGTGCCGCCCATCAAGGTGATTGCGCCGGGCCGCACCTATCGCGTGGACTCGGACGCAACGCATTCGCCGATGTTCCACCAGGTCGAAGGCCTGTGGATCGACGAGGACATCAGCTTCGCCGACCTGAAGGGCGTGTACGTGGACTTCCTGCGCCGCTTCTTCGAGTCCGACGACCTGCAGGTGCGCTTCCGGCCGTCCTACTTCCCCTTCACCGAGCCCTCGGCCGAGATCGACCTGCAGTTCGGCGCGGGGCCCCTGAAGGGCCGCTGGCTCGAGCTCTCGGGCGCGGGCCAGGTGCATCCGCAGGTGGTGCGCAACTTCGGGCTCGACCCGGAGCGCTACATCGGCTTCGCGTTCGGCTCGGGCCTGGAGCGCCTGACGATGCTGCGCTATGGCATCGACGACCTGCGCCTGTTCTTCGACGGCGATCTGCGCTTCCTGGGGCAATTCTCATGAACGTTCCGGAGAATTGGTTGAAGGATTTCGTAGAAATAAGGATCAAGACAGAGCAGCTGGCGCAGCTTCTGACCATGTCGGGGTTGGAAGTCGAGACCTGCGCGCCTGTCGCGGCGCCGTTCAAGGGCGTGGTGGTGGGCGAGATTCTCGCCGTAGAACGCCACCCGAACGCCGACAAGCTCACGGTGTGCACCGTCAGCACGGGCAAGGACAAGCTCAAGGTCGTCTGCGGCGCACCCAATGTCAGGGCCGGCATGCGGGCGCCGCTGGCGACCGTCGGCACGGTTCTCGGCAAGCTTGAAATCAAGAAATCGAATCTTCGCGGTGTCGAGAGCGCAGGAATGCTGTGTTCCGCAAGAGAGCTGGGGCTCTCTGAGGACCATTCGGGCCTGCTCGAGATCGCCGATGGCAAGGTCGGCCAGGACGTGTACCGCGCGCTGCGGCTGGATGAGCACGTGCTCACGTTCAAGCTCACGCCCAACCGCGCCGACTGCCTCTCGATTCTGGGCATCGCGAGGGAAGTCGCCGCGCTCACGGGCTCGGAGCTGAAAGAACGGAAGATCGGGAAAACCATTGAGAAAAACAAGCACAAACACCCCGTGACGATCTCGGCCGCCGACGGCTGCGGCCGCTTCACCGGGCGCGTGATCCGCAACGTCAACGCCGCGGTGCCGACGCCGGCCTGGATGCGCGAGCGCCTGGAGCGCGCCGGGCAGCGCTCGATCTCGGCGCTGGTGGACGTCACCAACTACGTGATGCTCGAGCTCGGCCGGCCGCTGCACGTCTACGATCAGGACAAGCTCGCGGGCGCGATCGGCGTGCGCTGGGGCCGCGAGGGCGAGCAGGTGCTGCTGCTGAACGGCCAGACCGTGCACGTCGACCCGTCGGTGCTGTGCATCACCGACGACTCCGGGCCGATCGGCCTCGCGGGCATCATGGGCGGCGAGACCACCAAGGCCGAGACCACGACGAAGAACCTGTTCCTCGAATCGGCGTTCTTCTTCCCCGACGCGATCGCCGGCCGCGCGCGGCGCTACAACTTCACCAGCGACGCCGCGCACCGCTTCGAGCGCGGCGTGGACTTCGCCAACAACGCCGACGGTATCGAGCGCGCGACGCAGCTGATCCTGGCGATCTGCGGCGGCGAGCCCGGGCCGACCGTGGACCTGGTCAAGCGCCTGCCCGGGCGCAAGGCCGTGAAGATGCGCGTGGCGCGCGCGCAGAAGATCATCGGCATGCCGATTCCAGAGCGGGAAATGGCTTCGATTTTCAAGAGGCTTGGTTTTGCACAGAAGAAAGGCAACAAAGCGCTCGTCGTCACGCCGCCTTCGTATCGGTTCGACCTGCAGATCGAGGAGGATCTGATCGAGGAGGTCGCGCGCGTGCACGGCTTCGAGCGGATCCCCGCGCATCCGCCGCGCGTGCCGGCGCAGATGCGCGCGCAGCCCGAGGCGCGCCGCTCGCTGCACGAGCTGCGCGAGCGCATCGCCGCCTGCGACTACCAGGAGACCATCAACTTCGCGTTCGTCGAGCCCGCCTGGGAGGCCGATCTCGCGGTCGAGAAGGCGCCGGTGCGCCTGCTCAACCCGATCGCCAGCCAGGCGTCCGTCATGCGCACCACGCTGATCGGCTCGCTGGTCGACAACGTGCGCAGCAACCACGCGCGCAAGGTCGGCCGCATCCGCGTCTTCGAGGTCGGGCGGGTCTACCTGCGCGACGACACGGCGGCCGACGGTCCGCTGCAGGTCGCCGGCCTGCGCCAGCCGGTGCGCGTCGGCGGCGCGGCCTTCGGGCCGGCGCTCGAGGAGCAGTGGGGCGCTCCCGCACGCAGCGTGGATTTCTTCGACGTCAAGGCGGACCTGGAGGCCCTGTGCGCGCCGCGCGAGCTGCGCGTGCAGGCCGCCGCGCATCCCGCGCTGCATCCGGGCCGATCGGCGAAGGTCCTGATCGACGGCGTGCCGGCCGGCTGGCTCGGCGAGCTGCATCCGCGCTGGCAGCAGAAGTACGAATTGCCGCACCCGGTCGTGCTGTTCGAGCTGGACGCGGAACTGCTCGCCGCTGCGCCGCTGCCCCGTCCGCGGCGCCCTTCGCGGTTCCCGCCGGTGGTGCGCGACATCGCGCTGCTGGTCGATTCCGGGCTCGCGGCCCAGGCGCTGCTGGACGCGGCCCAGGCCGAAAAACCGGCGATCGTCCGCGATCTCGGAGTGTTCGACTTGTACCAGGGCGCCAACTTGCCTGCCGGGAAAAAAAGCCTTGCTTTCCGGGTAGTTATGCAAGATACTGAACGAACCCTCACGGATACGGAGGCCGACGCCGCGCGCGATGCGCTGGTCGGACTGTGGGGGCGGCGCTTCGGCGCCATCCTGCGGGCATAATAATATAAATCAAAGACTTATCTGGGAGTGGTAATGACTTTGACCAAGGCCGAACTGGCCGATCTCTTATTCGAGAAGGTCGGGCTGAACAAGCGCGAGGCAAAGGACATGGTCGAGGCGTTCTTCGAGGAGATCCGGGGGGCCCTGGAGCGGGGCGAGAGCGTGAAGCTTTCGGGCTTCGGCAATTTCCAGCTGCGCGACAAGCCGCAGCGCCCGGGGCGCAACCCCAAGACCGGCGAGGAGATCCCGATCAGCGCCCGCCGCGTGGTCACCTTTCACGCCAGCCAGAAACTGAAAGCCATGGTCGAGAAGTCGCGCCATGGAGCCCAGCCGGAAAAGAATTGATCTGCCGCCGATCCCGGCAAAGCGCTACTTCACCATCGGTGAGGTAAGCGAGCTCTGCGGGGTGAAGCCGCACGTGCTGCGCTACTGGGAG
This sequence comes from Burkholderiales bacterium, assembly GCA_049651845.1. GTDB lineage: Bacteria > Pseudomonadota > Gammaproteobacteria > Burkholderiales > SG8-39 > RBG-16-66-20. The sequence goes on from JBASCW010000070.1 coordinate 44,380, forward strand.
CAGGAGTTCACGCAGCTCAAGCCGGTCAAGCGCCGCGGCAACCGGCGCTACTACCAGCACCACGAGGTGCTGCTGATCCGGCGCATCCGCGAGCTGCTCTACGAGGAAGGCTTCACCATCAGCGGCGCGCGCAACCGCCTGGACAACGCGGCCACCGGCAACGGCCAGGACAGCGGCGGTCGCGCGGCGCGCGCGCCCGCAGCCGCGTCAGCGCCGCTCTCGGACGCCGCTGCGCTCAAGCGCGAGCTGCGCGATCTCCTCGACAGCCTGCGCGCCTCGCAGTAGCGCGCACCCCGCGTGGGGTAAAATCAGCCCCCTCGGGGCGTAGCGCAGCCTGGTAGCGTACCTGCATGGGGTGCAGGTGGTCGGAGGTTCAAATCCTCTCGCCCCGACCAGAAATTTCAAAGGCTTCCGTCAGGAGGCCGCGTTCACCTCGCCAGCACCAGCAGGGAAAATCCGCCGATGAGGCGCCTACTTCTTGGCGTCCTGCTTTTTCTTCGCCGGCGCTTTCGCCGCGGGCTTCGCGGCGGGCGCGGGCTTGACCGGCGCGTAGTCGTAGTAGACCGTGTAGCGGCCGTCGCGGAAGAACGTGAAGGTCGCGCTCGTCCAGCGCCGCTGGCTTTCGGGCAGGTGGCGTTCAGCGCGACGATGTTCTCGAGCACGCTCTCGTCGCCGCAGGTGCGTATGCGCTGGCCCTCGACGTCGACCATGTTGGTCGCCAGGAAGAACTCGGCGACGAACTGCCGCGTGGCGAGTGTGGAATCGCGGCTGATCTGCTGCACCTCGATCCAGGCCTTCTGCCAGTCGTCGGTGAGGCCGACGGATGGGCATTTGATGATGCCATCGATGAATTTCGGGTCCGGCTCCTGGGCGGGCGCCGGCGCCGGGCTCGCGGCCTCGGACTTGGTCTCGGCGGCGGGCTTCGGGTCCTGCGCCTACGCGCCGCCCGCGGCGAGCGCGCCGAGCAGCAGCGCGGCAAAGAGAGTGCGGTTCATGCGCGTATTTTACGTCGCCGCCGGGGCGCGCGTCGCGAGCACGACGCCCGCGAGGATGATCGCGATGCCGACGGCGTGGTAGGCGGCGAACGATTCGCCGAGAAACAGGATCGCCAGCAGCGTGCCGAACGCGGGCAGCAGGTGCACGGTAAAGCCCGCCGCATTGGCGCCCACCACCGCCACGCCGCGGTTCCAGCACACGTAGGCAAGCACCGAGGCGCCGAGCGCCATGTAGAGCACGCCCGCGGCGGCGGCCTCGCCCGGCCAGCGCGGTGGCGACCGCAGCGCGAGCAGCGCCGCGCCGGGCGCGAGCATCAGCACGCCGGCCGCCGCGATCACGAACAGAAACGCGAGCCCGCCCAGCTCGGGCGGCCGGCGCTTGAGCAGCACCGAGTACACGCCCCAGATCGGCATCGCGAGCAGGACCCAGGCGTCCCCGGCATGCAGCTCGAGCCGCAGCAGGCTCGCCGGCTCGCCGCGCGACAGGATCGCGAGGATGCCGGCGAGCGACACCAGCATGCCGGCGACCTGGCGCGGAGTGGCGCGCTCGCGCTCGATCGCCCAGGAGCACAGCAGCATGAACGGCGGGATCGAGGAATTCAGCAGCACTGCGTTGACCGCCGTGGTGCTACGCAGGCCGAGATAGACCAGGCTGTGGAAGGCCGCGACGCCAGCGAAGGCGAGCAGCAGCAGGATGCCGGCGTGGCGCCGCAGCAGCGCGCCCTTGGCCCGCAGCTCGCCCAGCGCGAAGGGTGCGAGCACCGCCGCGGCCAGCAGCCAGCGCCAGAAGTTGAGCGTCACCGGGTCGAAGGCGTCGCGCAGGGCCCGGCCGGCGATCCAGTTGCCCGACCACAGCAGGTTCGCCACCGCGAGCAGCAGGAACGCCTGGAGCCGGGCTTCGCGCACGGCGGCAGACTACACTAGCGCCCATGACCGATGCGAAAGCGGCACTGGTGGTGGGCGCGGGCGCGGCGACCGGCGGCGCGATCGCGCGCCGCTTCGCACGCGAGGGCTTTGTCGCCTGCGTGACGCGCCGGAACGCCGACAAGCTCGCGCCGCTGGTCGCGCAGATCGAGTCCGAAGGCGGCAGCGCGCGCGCATTCGCCAGCGACGCGCGCCGCGAGGAGCAGGTGGTCGAGCTCGTGCAGGCGATCGAGCGCGACGTCGGGCCGATCGAGGTCTGCGTGTTCAACGTCGGCGGCAACGTGCGCTTCCCGATCCGCGAGCTCACGACGCGCGTCTACACCAAGGTCTGGGAGATGGCGGCGCTGGCCGGGTTCCTGGTCGGGCGCGAGGTCGCGAAGGTCATGGTGCCGCGCGGCCGCGGCACGATCCTGTTCACCGGCGCGACCGCCAGCCTGCGCGGCGGCAAGGGCTTCGCCGCCTTTGCGGGCGCCAAGCACGCGCTGCGCGCGCTCGCGCAGAGCATGGCGCGCGAGCTCGGCCCCGAGGGCATTCATGTCGCGCACGTGGTGATCGACGGCGCGATCGACACGCCGTTCATCCGCGAGACCTTTCCCGAGCGCTACCAGCTCAAGGAGCGGGAGGGAATCCTCGATCCGGAGGCGATCGCAGAGAACTACTGGCACCTGCACCAGCAGGCGCGCAGCGCCTGGACGCACGAGCTCGATCTGCGCCCCTGGATCGAGCCCTTCTGAGCTTCGCGCAGCGGACCTAGGCCGGCAGCTTCTCGCGCAACTGCGGCCCCTGGCGGGCCAGGCTCTTGCGCAGCAGGTAGAACGCGATCGCCAGGTTGAGCGCGTTCCAGGCGATGCCGTTCAGGAAGGCGGCGCGATAGGAACCCGTGAGATCGAACACCGCGCCCGACATCCAGCCGCCGAGCGCCATGCCGAGCAGCGTGCACATGATCACCAGGCCCACCTTCGCGCCGGCTTCCGAGGGCGGGAAGTATTCGCGCACGATGATCGCGTAGGAGGGGACGATGCCGCCCTGAAAGAGGCCGAACATCGCCGACACCACGTACAGCGACACGAGGCCGTCGAAAGGCAGGAACAGCAGCAGCGCCACGCCCTGCAGCCCGGAGCCGAGCAGCAGCGTGCGCAGGCCGCCGATGCGGTCGCAGATCCATCCGGAGGCGAGGCGGCTGACGATGCCGGTGCCGAGCATGATCGACAGCATCTCGGCGCCGCGCGCGGCACCGAACCCCAGGTCGGTGCAATAGGCGACGATGTGCACCTGCGGCATGGACATCGCCACGCAGCAGGCCACGCCCGCGACGCAGAGCAGCAGCAGCAGCATGGCCGGGCGCGGGACGTCGATGCTCTTGGTGCCCTGCGCCTTGAATTCATGAACGTCGAGCGTCGGTGGGCGGCGCCGCAGCACGAGCGCGAGCGGCACGATGGTCGCGAAGCAGAACACGCCGATGCCCGTGAAGGTCGCGCGCCAGCCTACGGTATCGAAGTAATGCTGCAGCACGGTCGGCCAGGCGGCGCCCGCGAGGTAGTTGCCGCTCGCGCAGATCGCCACCGCGATGCCGCGCCGGCGCGTGAACCAGAGCGAGGTATCGGCCACCAGCGGCGCGAAGCCGGCCGAGGCGCCCAGCATGCCGATCAGCAGCCCGTTCGCGAGCGCGAACTGCCACAGGCTGGCGGCGCTGCCGGCCGCGAGAAACCCCAGCGACAGGCCCGTTGCGCCGACGAGCACGGGTACCATCACGCCGAAGCGGTCCGACAGGCGTCCCATGAGGATGCCGCCCAGGCCGAAACCGATCATCAGCGCGGTGTAGGGCAGCGAGGCGCCGGAGCGGTCGGCGCCGAACTCGGCCTGGATCGCCGGCAGCGCGACCGCGGCGGCGTACATGCCGACGCCGCTCAGCGCCGTGATCGACAGGGAGGTGGCGAGGCGCAGCCAGGCGTAGGGCGATTCGGCGACCGAGGCAGCGGCGTTCATCGGCGGATTCTAGCGGTCGGATAGAATTGGACGCGCGATCGAACGGACTTGTTTCGCCGTTCATCGCGCGGCCCGACGATGCGCATCCTTGTTTCGAACGACGACGGCTATTTCTCGCCCGGCATCGCGCTGCTGGCGGAGCGTTTGGGCAAGCTTGGCGAGGTCACCGTCGTCGCGCCGGAACGCGACCGCTCGGGCGCCTCGAACTCGCTCACGCTCGACCGGCCGCTCACAGTGCGGCGCGCGGCGAACGGCTTTCGCTACGTCAACGGCACGCCGACCGACTGCGTGCACCTGGCGCTCACGGGCCTGGTGGATCCGCCGCCCGACCTGGTGGTGTCCGGCATCAATTTCGGCGCCAACATGGGCGACGACACCATCTATTCGGGCACGGTCGCCGCGGCGACCGAGGGCTACCTGTTTGGCATCCCGTCGATCGCGATGTCGCTGGTAGGCAAGGTCGGCCGGCATTTCGAGACCGCGGCCGCGATCGCCGTGGACCTGGTCAAGCGCGCCACGCGCGAGCCGTTCACGGCGCCGGTTCTGCTCAACGTCAACGTGCCCGACCTGCCGGCCGGGGAGATCGGTGGCATCGAGGTGACGCGCCTCGGCCGGCGCCACAAGGCCGAGCCCGTGGTGAAGATGCAGACGCCGCGCGGCGAGACCGCCTACTGGATCGGCGCGGCCGGCGGCGAGCAGGATGCCGGACCCGGCACCGATTTCCACGCGGTCGCTTCCGGCCGCGTGTCGGTGACGCCGCTGCAGATCGACCTCAGCCTGCACCAGCAGTTGCCGCTGGTGCGCGACTGGCTCGAGAAATGAGTCTGCCGCCCTCCGCACGAACCGCGGGCCGCAGCGTCGCCGGCATCGGCATGACCTCGCAGCGCACGCGCGCGCGCATGGTGGAGCGGCTGCGCGAGCAGGGCATCGGCGACGCGCGCGTGCTCGAGGCGATGGCCGCGGTGCCGCGCCACCTGTTCGTCGAGGAGGCGCTCGCCAGCCGCGCCTACGAGGACACCGCGCTGCCGATCGGCTTCGGCCAGACCATCTCCCAGCCCTATGTGGTCGCGCGCATGATTGAGGTGCTCATCAAGGGCAGGAACCTCGGCAAAGTCCTGGAAGTCGGCACCGGATGCGGCTACCAGGCAGCGGTGCTCGCCCAGCTCGCCGCCGAGGTGTACTCGGTCGAGCGCATCCGCGAGCTGCAGGAGCGCGCGCGCGCCAACCTGCGCGAGCTGCGACTGAAGAACCTGCGCCTGGCCTACGGCGACGGCGCCTCGGGCATCGAGAAGGCCGCGCCTTTCGATTCCATCATCGTCGCGGCGGCGGCCCCGGAAATGCCGCAGGCGCTGCTGCATCAGCTCGCGCGCGGTGGCAGAATGATATTGCCGCTGCGCGAGGCCAGGGCGGACGCGCAGCGGCTGGTGCTGGTCGAGCGCAGCCGGCTCGGCTACACCGAGACCGCGCTCGATCCAGTGCGATTCGTTCCGCTCCGGCGGGGAAGGATCTGATGAGGCTTGCGCTTGCAGTCTTGACGCTGCTCGCCGTGCTGGCGGGCTGCACCACGCGTGCGCCCGCGCCGGTCGACGACCGCAGGCCGGCCGCGCAGGCCAAGCCGTCCGCCGTCAAGGCGGCCCCGCCCACGGCGCGCGCCGACACCTACACCATCAAGCGCGGCGATACGCTTTACTCGATCGCGCTCGAGCATGGCGTCGACTACCGCGAGCTCGCGCGCTGGAACGGCTTGGACGATCCCGCGCGCATCCGCGTGGGGCAGTCGCTACGCGTGCGCGCACCCGAGGAAAAGCCCGCGGCCGGCGTGCGGGTGGGCAGCGTACGCACCGCGGGCGACCTCGAGGCGCGGCCCCTGGGTACGACCGCGGGCGCCGCGACTGGCGCGCCGCCCGCCGACGCCGGGATGAAGACCACGCCCAAGGCGCTGCGCCTGCCGTACTCGGAGCAGAACCTCGCCGCGCTGCAGAAGCCGGAGGCCGCCAAGCC
>JBASCW010000071.1:0-12176 GCA_049651845.1 Burkholderiales bacterium
GTTGCCGGGTATAGAATCGCATTCGAGGCCTCCTTCTCGGAAAGAATGGTCGTGTCGGCAAACACGTTCTTCGATGCTAGCGTCGAGCTACCAAGCCCTCCGAAAACGGGGGCCTCAATCAGTATCAGCCGGTTGTTGGCCGACGCGTTCCGCGCGGCAAAACCGGGACGTCTAGGCGCCATGGAACGTATGCTGGCGCTAGCGCAGTAAAAAGGCACGCAGCAATGAACCAGCTCTCTCATGCGTCGATGGCGACGGTCCTGAATTGGGACGACCTGCGCGTCATGCTGGCCGTTGCCGAGCAGCGCACACTCTCCGGCGCCGCCGCCCGTCTCCACATCAGCCATCCGACCCTGTCGCGGCGACTGCGGCGGATCGAGCAGCGGCTGGGCACTCGCCTGTTTGAACGAACCCCGTCCAGTCTCCGCCTCACTGCCGCAGGCGAGGACATGCGGCGGCTGGCCGTGCGTCTGCGCGACGACATTGCGGCTCTCGAGCGCCGCATTGGCGGCCGCGATACCGGCCCCGGCGGCCCGATCCGCCTTACAGCGCCCGACGCTGTATCGGAATACCTGCTCCCCGGCATCCTAGCTGACGTTTGCAGGGAGCATGCAGGACTGACCATCGACCTGATCGTCTCCAACGAGGTGCTTTCGCTGGCTCAGGGTTCGGCCGATATCGCCCTGCGCGTCACCGGAAGGCCCGCCGAGTCATTGCACGGGCGCCGGGTCGGCACAGTCGCCATGGCCATCTACGCGGCGCGAACGCTTCCGGTCCCCGAAACATTAGGGACTGTCACCGGCATTCCTTGGGTTGGTTTCGACGCCGCGCTCGCCTGCAGCGGGCCGGGAACCTGGGTTGCCCGCAACATCCCGGAAAGCGACATCCGTTTCCGCGCGAACACCCTGCTGGGGGCCGCCCAAGCTGTCCGTTCCGGTATCGGCTGTGGACTGCTGCCCTGCTTCGTGGGCGGGTCCATCCCGGATATGGTCCGCATCGGCGCGCCGCTAGCAACCCTTTCCCTACCGCTATGGCAGCTGGTTCATCCTGAGATAGCCCGCCTGCCCAGGATTCGCCGCGCCAGCGATGCCCTGGCGGCGAAACTGAAACAGGCGGCTCCTCTGTTGACCGGCGCGCCCTAGCCGCCTGCGCCTTGCTGTATCAGCCCCGATAGATGCGAGCCGCGCTCAGCGAGATACTTCCGAAAACGCTGCGAATAATCGGACACCACCACCTGCCGGACGCTAGCGCGTTCGGCGAGCGCTGCACGATAGGCCGGCACCCGGGGCAGCCTTTTGAAGATGCCGAATTCCCCGATCCGATCGAATGTGTCGAACAATCGGAAGATCGGCGCGAACGCTGCATCGACAAGGCAGAACCGCGCGCCGGCAAAGTACGGCCCATCTCCCAGGTGGCGCTCCAGCCAGCGAAATCTGGCCTGCAGGTCGCTGCCTTTGCGCTCAAAGGCCGCCGCGTCGGGCGCCATATAGAAAGCGAAGACGTCGGCGATGATGGCCGAGGCGAATTCCGCCCACCCGCGATGGCGGGCACGATCCAGCGGCCCAGCTGGATGCAGCGGCACCGCAGGTTCCACTTCCTCGATATATTCACAGATCACCGCCGTCTCGACGATTACCGCATCGCCCACGCGCAACAGCGGCACTTTTCCCAGCGGCGATACCTGCAGGAACCATTCCGGCTTGTTGGCGAGGTCGATATACACCCGCTCGAAAGCGATTCCTTTCTCAGCCAGCTGGATCGCGGCGCGCTGGGTATAAGGGCACAGATGGTTGCTGATCAGTTCAAAATTTGGCATCTGAAGCTCCGCAATGAATTGGGTGCCCGGCGGCACCCGCGCGCCTACTACAATAGCGAGCGCCTTCATGAATGAAAATGGAAAGTTTTTTCAGCTTGCTGTGCAGAAATGTTCAGGCATCGCGCCCGCATGACCGTGCCGCCTAAACTGGCGGTGGTGCCGGACGCGGAACCTCACTCGATAAAGTGGACACCTCGACCTAACGATTGAGGAGGTGTTCATGGCAGCACCGGTTGGGCCGAAGGAGGTTCACCGCTACTCGCTGGAGTTCAAGATTCAGGCTGTGCGGGGCAAGTACTACAGGCGCCTGCTGAAGGAGGGGTCCAACGTCGTAGTGCTGGATCGCGACGTCGCCAAGGCGTTCCCTGACTCGGCCGCCGTCAACAAGGCGCTGAGATCCGTACTTCAGAAGAACCGCCCGCGACGGTTAGCGACGCGTCCCGCAAGGACTCGCGCAAAGATGGCGCGCGCCTAGCGCTTGAAGCGCGGGTAGACCTTCCTCGCGTTGTCTTCGAAGATCTTCTTCTTGTCGGCGGCTGAGAGCCCGGCCGCGTTCTCGATGTAGCGCTTGGTGTCGTCGTAGTGGTGACCTGTTTCGGGGTCGATGCCGCGCACCGCGCCGACCATCTCGGAGGCGAACAAGATGTTGTCGGCCGGGATCACCTTCAGCAGCAGGTCGATGCCGGGCTGGTGATAGACGCAGGTGTCGAAGTAGACGTTCTTCAGCAGGTGGTCCTTGAGCGGCGGCTTCTTCATGTCCTGCGCGAGGCCGCGGTAGCGGCCCCAGTGGTAGGGCACGGCGCCGCCGCCGTGCGGGATCACGAACTTGAGCGTGGGGAAGTCCTTGAACAGGTCGCCCTGGATGAGCTGCATGAACGTCGTGGTGTCGGCGTTGATGTAGTGCGCGCCCGTGAAGTGGAACGCCGGGTTGCAGGACGAGCTCACGTGCACCATCGCCGGCACGTCGAGCTCCGCCATCTTCTCGTAGAGCGGGTACCACCACTTGTCGGTGAGCGGCGCTTCCTTCCACCAGCCGCCCGAGGGGTCCGGGTTGAGGTTGCAGCCGATGAAGCCGAGCTCCTTGACGCAGCGCTCGAGCTCCGCGGCGCAGTCGGCGGGCGGCACGCCGGGCGACTGCGGCAGCTGGCACACGGGCGCGAAGTTCTGCGGATACAGGCTGCAGACGCGGTGGATGAGGTCGTTGCACACGCGCGACCAGGCGCGGCTCACCGCCGCGTCGCCCACGTGGTGCTCCATCGAGCCCGCGCGCGGCGAGAAGAAGGTGAGGTCCGAGCCGCGCTCGCGCTGCAGCTTGAGCTGCGCGCCTTCGAGCGAATCGCGGATCGCCTGGTCAGAAATCTTCAGCGCATCGGGCTTCTGGCCTGCGACCTGCTTCTTCCGCCAGTCCCAGAGCGCCTGCGGCGCCGTCGTGAAATGGCCGTGGATGTCGACGATCACGTTGTCGCGGCTGCCGTCCTGGTCCTGTTTTCGAGCAGGTACTTGAAGCCGATCGCCAGGGCGTGCAGCGTGCAGTAGAACGCCCCGGCGATGGCGGGCGGGTTGGTGGTGACGAGACCCACCCAGGGCACTTCGCGGTCCCAGTACCAGTTGCCGAGCGTGGTGCCGTAGAGCTCGAGCGTGAGCGTGAGCACGAACGAGCTCGCGAACAGGCGCGCGTGCGAGGGCAGCGACAGCACCGAGACCGCGAGCAGCAGGTACAGCGGCACGGCCAGCGTGTCGAGGCCGTAGATCGCGGCGAGGACCGTATAGGCACCCGCGCCGCCGAGGATCGCCCGCGCCGCCGCCTCCGGCATGCGCTGGCTGAGCCCGAGGCCGAGCATCAGCATCAGCGCGTGCCCGGGCGGCACGAACAGCGGCACGTTGCCCAGGCGGTAGGTGTACAGGCCCCAGACCAGCGACAGGAACAGCTCGCCGGCGGTGGCGATCGCGATGCAGGCGAGGTAGAAGCGCCGTTCGCGCGCCGGTAGCGGCCAGATCAGCGCCAACGTCAGCGCCCAGACCAGCGCGCCGATCGCGAGCTGGCCGGGAATGTCTACGTGGATGTCAGCCCACAGGCCGAGCGCCAGGATGGCGACGGCCGCGAGCACCAGCGCGGGCTTCATGCCTCATAGCATAAGGCATGAAGCCCGCGCCGGCCTCACACGGGCTGGACGCGTTTCGCCTGCAGGCCGCCGGGCTGCGACTTGTCGAGCACGCTGAGATCGCCCGCAAGCTCGGCGCCTTCCTCGACCTTGATGCGCGCGTAGCGCACCTTGCCCGAGACCCGGCCGGTGCCGTGCACCACGAGCTGCTTGCGCACGGTGAGCTCGCCCTCGAGCCGGCCGTGGATCTCGGCGTTGTCCACCGCCACGGTGCCGCTGAACACGCCCTTCTCGGTGATCTCGAGCACGCGCGCATCGAGCGTCGCCTCGATGCGCCCTTCGACCTGCAGCGTGTCGCAGTCGTTGATCTCCACGCCCTTCATCTTGATGTCGGGCCCGACCACCAAGCGCGCCTCCTTGCGGTGCTCGGACTTTTCGGCGGGCCTGGGCGCCTCGGGCGCGGGCGTGGGCGTGGGCGAGGGCGGCATCAGCCCGCGCGCGGGAGCGGGATCCGGGCCACGGAAGAAGCTGTTCTTTTGCAGCATCGAGGTTCTCCTGGTGAAGGTTCAAGGTGAACCGCAATGCAGTGTTCGTGCCCGACTTCGGCGCCAGCGCAATCAAGCACTTGGCGGCGCGCTCGTCGCCGGGCTACGACAGGAATTCGCGCAGCACCCGGCCCGGAAGCCGCGCGGGCGGTGCCGCGCCGCGCGCATCTGCAATGCGCATGCCGTTCACCCACACGCCGTGCACGCCGCTCGCGGGCGTGACCAGCCGCGCGCCCCCGCCGGGCAGGTCGTGCACGCGTTTTTTCGCGCCGCGATTGACCGTTTTCGGGTCGAAGAGCAGCAGGTCGGCGTGGTAGCCGGCCTTGAGCGCGCCGCGGCCCGCAATGCCGAACACCGAGGCCGGGTGCGAGGTGATCTTGCGCACCGCTTCTTCGAGCGCGAGCACGCCAAGCTCGCGCACCCAATGGCCCAGCAGGTGCAGGCCGAAGCCGGCGTCGTTGAACAGCGTCAGATGCGCGCCCGCATCCGACAGCGAAACGAGCGAATGCGGGTGCCGCAGCATCTCGGCGACGGCCTTCTGGTCCGAGTTCAGCAGCAGCGCGCTGAACTCGGTGTCCAGGTCCTCGGCGATCGCGAGATCCAGCATCGCGTCGAGCGGATCGGCGCCGGTGGCGCGCGCCATCTCGGCGACGGTCGCCTGCTGCCACTGGCCGTGCTCGGGCCGGCGCACGTTCTCGACGTAGACCTTGTCCCATTCGCCGTTGAAGAGCCGCACGCCCGCTGCTGGGTTCTGAATTTCCTCTCGTACTCTTTTCCTGAATTCAGGATCTCGAAGCTGAGCCTTGTAGGACTCGTTCTTCAACGAAAGGGCCGGCTTCCACGCCGCGAGGCCCTCGAAGACGTAGGGCGAGCGCAACGTGAAGTCCATGGTGAGCGGGCAGCAGGAGACCGCGCCGAGCAGCCTGCGCCCGCGCCGGTTGGCCGCCGCGATGTTCTCGAGATCCTCGAACACGCCGCGCGGGTTGGTGTTGTTGTGCAACAGCGCGGCCACGACCACCGGACGGCCGCAGGCCGCCGCCAGCTCCTCGAGGAACTCCACCTTCGTCTGGCCGCCCTTGGTGAGCATGAACACGCCGCGCCCGGCCTCCTTCAGGCAGCCCACCAGCGCGCGCAGCTCCGCGTCGTCGGCGAGCCGCGAGGGCATCGGGATGCCGCCGTGGCCGTTGTGGTTGGGCGAGGTCGAGGTCGCGAAGCCCACCGCGCCCGCGCGCACGCCGCCGAGAACGATGTCCTTCATCTTCTCGACTTCGGCCGCGGTCGCGGCGCGCCTGGGGGCATCTTCGCCCATCACGTAGGTGCGCACCGAGGAATGGCCCACGAAGCCGGCGACGTTGATCGCCACGCCCTGGCGCTCGAGCATGGCGAAGAACTCGGGCACCGACTCGAAGTCCCAGCGCGTACCCGCCTTGAGCACCTCCAGCGACATGCCTTCGACCTGCGTGAGGTTCCTGAGGATCAGCTCGCGGTCGGCGGGCCGGCAGGGCGCGATGGTGAAGCCGCAGTTGCCGATCACCGCCGTGGTCACGCCGAGCGAGGAAGAGGGCGAGGCGAGCGGATCCCAGGTGAGCTGCGCGTCGTAGTGCGTGTGGTTGTCGATGATGCCCGGCATCAAGGCCAGGCCATCGGCGTTCAGGGTTTCCTTGTATCGCTCTTTCGCCTTTCCGATTTCAACGATTTTTCCATCGGCAAGCCCCAAATCCCCCCGTACCGGCGGCGAACCCAGGCCGTCGAGCAGCAGGGCGTTTCGAATGACCAGATCGTGCATGCCTCTATACTACGCAGCCCATGGAATTATTCGACCTCAAAGGCAAAACAGCGCTCGTCACCGGCGCGGCGCGCGGCATCGGCAAGGCGACCGCCGATCTGCTGGAGCAGGCGGGCGCGAAGGTCCATCGCCTCGACCTCGAATCCGGCATACGTTGCGATGTTTCGGACGAAGCGCAGGTCGAGAAGGCGTTCAAGGAGACCGGTCCCGTCGACATCCTCGTCAACAACGCGGGCATCGCGGTGCGCAAGACCTCGGTCGACATCACGGTGGAGGAGTGGAACCGCGTGGTCGGCGTCAACATGACCGGGCTGTTCCTGTGCTCGCGCGTCGCGGCGCGCGGCATGAAGGCGAAAGGCGGCGGCGCGATCGTGAACCTCGCCTCGATCATGGGCCTGTCGGGCGGCTTCTATCCGAATCCGGCCTACAAGGCGACCAAGGGGGCGGTGGTGAACCTGACGCGCGCGCTGGCGATCGAGTTCGCCGCGGACGCGATCCGGGTCAACGCCGTCGCGCCGACCTGGGTGCGCACCGATCTCACCACGCCGATCTTCTCGAACCCGGACCTGCTGAAGCAGGTCATGCGCAGCACGCCGCTCGGCGTGCTGCCCGAGACCGGGGACATCGCCGCCGCGATCCTGTTCCTCGCCAGCCCCGCGGCGCGCTGCATCACGGGCGTCACGCTGCCGGTCGATTCCGGCTACCTGGCGCAATGAGCTCTGGCTAAAGCGGCGATTCCGGGTGTAAATTCGGCCCTCATGGCCGACGACGCGCTCGCCGCCCGGGTTCGCCGGGCGCTGTCCGGACGCAGGCAGATCGCCGAGAAGCGCATGTTCGGCGGTGTCTGCTTTCTTCTTCGCGGCAACATGCTCTGCGGCACGAGCAAGGGCAGGCTCATGGTGCGTGTGGGCAACGAGCAGCACGCCGCGGCGCTCGCCCGCAAGGGCGCGCGACCGATGAACTTCACCGGCAAGGCGATGAAGGGCTTCGTCTGGGTGGGCGAGAAAGGCCACGCAGGCGCCGGCCTGCGGCACTGGATCGCCCTGGCCGAGCGCTATGTCGGCAAGCTTCCAAGCAAAAAGAGGAAAGAATGAACCCGAAAACCCGATACCTGTTCACCGCCGCGATGGACGTCGATCCCGACAAGGAGGCGCTGTTCAACGAGGTCTACGACACCGAGCACATTCCGGAGCTGATGAAAGTGCCGGGATGCCTGGCGGTCTACCGCTTCACGCTGGCGCCGCTGAAAATGAGCATCGGCGGCGAGGTGAAGACCGTGGTCGCCGAGGGCGAGCCCAAGTACAGCGCGGTCTACGAGCTGGAGAACGCCGAGGTGCTCACGAGCGAGGCCTGGGCGAAGGCGGTGGAGAAGGGCCGCTGGCCGGCACAGGTGCGCCCCTATACGCGCAATCGCCGGCACACATTGCGCAAGCTGCGGGGCCGCTAGCGTGTTTGGCATGAAGTTCTGGGCGATCGGCCTCGTTCTGCTCGCGGCGGGCGCCTCCGGCGCGCGCGCAGCGGATCCGATGCAGGCGTTTCCGCCCGCGGAAGCGGGCATGGCGCGCTACGTGGTGGCGAAGCTCGGGCCGATGGCCGGCACGCTGATGGTGGTGGACCCGAATGCGCCGAAGGTCGCGCGCTTCATCGCACTGGGCGGCGAACCGTACCTCGTCCGCTACAGCAGCCGCCTGCCGGTCGTGGTGTACGTGCCCGTGAACGCCGAAGTGCGCTACCGCATCTGGTCGGCGGCACCGGAAGCGAAGCCCATGGAAAAGGGGTGAGCTGAAGAGCATGCCGCGCATCGATCCCGACCGGCCGCTCGCGCCGGAACGGCCGCGCGCCGCTGGTGGAGCGCACGGCAGGACGGCGCTAACGAAGCGCCGTGAGGATCGCGAACGCGCGCTCGAAGGAGAACGCGCGCACCTTCGGGTCGTAGGCCTGCGTGCTGTGCGGCATCATGTAGCTGTGCTGCACGCCCGGGAAGACGTGCAGGTCGAGGTTCTTCATCTTCGCGGCCGCGGCGCGGTAGGCTTCCAGCACCGGCGCGGGCGCCATCATGTCCTGGTCGCCCCAGATCACGCACACCGGCTTCTCCAGCCCCTCCATCTCCGGCAGGTAGTCGAGCATCTGCGTGCCGTGGCAGGCGATGCCCGCGTCGTAGCCGAGGCGCTTGGGGCCGAGGATCGCGTAGGGGCCGCCGTAGCAGAAGCCGATCACCGCCGCGCGCCCGTTCCACGCCGGCTCGGCGCGCAGCGTCTCGCGCACCGCGATGAGGTCCGCTTCGCCCGCCTTGATCTTCTCCAGCCGCGGCTGGCCGCGCGGCCGCGAGCGCGGGTCGTCGTGCGGCAGCGGCCCCGGCACCGAGCGCCAGAACAGGTCCGGCGCCGCCGCGAGGAATCCCTCTTGCGCGAACTCGTCCACGATGCCGCGCAGGTCCTCGTCCACGCCGTGGATCGCCGAGCACACCACGATCGCCGGCACGAGTTCCTTGCTCGCTGGCGTGGCGACGTAGCAGTCGAACGACTTGCCCCCGGCGGACGCGACCTGGATGTCCTTGCGCCGCACGTCAGTATCCCGCGTCGAAATCCACGGTATTGGCGGCTTTCTCGCCGCGGCGGATGCGCTCGATGTTCTCCGCGACCTTGCCGACCGAGGTGCGCGGCTCGGTGAGCGCGGCGATGTGCGGCGTGATGGTGATGCCCGGGTGCGCCCAGAGCGGGCTGTCGGCGGGCAGCGGCTCGGTCTCGAACACGTCCAGGTAGGCGTGCGCGAGGCGGCCGGAATCCAGCGCGGCCACGAGGTCGGCCGTGACGAGGTGCCCGCCGCGCGCGAGATTGATGATGCAGCCGTCTTTCCTGATGAACGAAAGGGTTTTCGCGTTGAGGATGCCTTTCGTCTTATCCGTAAGCGGCAAAAGACAAATGACTGCATCGCTGCGGCGCATGACGTCTTCCAGGTCCGTCGAGCAGTACACGCCGTCGAGCGCCTTCGGCCGGCGGCTCCAGCCGGCGATGTGAAAGCCCATGGCGCGCAGCTTCGCCGCCACGGTGCTGCCCAGCTCGCCGAGACCGAGGATGCCGACGGTGCGGTCGGCAGCGAGGTATTGCCGGCGGCGCTTCCAGACTTTGTCCTGCTGAAACTCGCGATAGCACCAGAAGTGCCGGTGCCAATCCAGGACGTACGCAATCGCCGTCTCTCCCATCGCCGCGACCATGCCCGGGTCGATCAGGCGCGCCACCGGCACGCCCTTCGGCAGGTCGGGATCGGCGACGATGTTCTCCACGCCCATCCAGAGCGACTGGATGAGCCGCAGCTTCGGCAGCCCGGCGAGCGCGCCCCTGGGGTGCGTGGCGACCACCGCGACGTCGATGTCGCCGCCGTTGTTGTCGGGCCAGCCGAAGAAGCGGTCCGCCGGCAGCAGCGGCTGCAGGCGCGGCACCCAGTACTCCGGCTTCTCCTTGGCGGAGGCGAAGAGGATGTTCAAGTCCGGGAAGCCCGCGCTAGGGCTTGAAGCCGGAGGCCCGGATGACCGGGCCCCACTTGTCGTAGTCGGCGCGCAGGATCTTCGCGAGCTCGGCGGGTCCGAGGCCGGTCGGCTCCAGGCCCATCTGCTCGAGCTTCTCTTTCATGTCGGGCGAGCGGATCGCGGCGACCGCCGCCTTCGCCTGCTTCTCGATGGCGTCCCTCGGCGTGCCGGCCGGCGCGAACAGCGCATACCAGGCGCTCGCCTCGATCGGGTAGCCGAGTTCGCGGAAAGTCGGCGCCTCGGGCGCGAGCGGCGAGCGCTGCGCGCCGGCGACCGCGAGCACGCGGGCCTTGCCAGAGCGCACCGTGGTGAGCGCGTCCGAAAGCACGAACAGCGCCGCCTTCACCTCGCCGCCGAGCAGCGCCTGCAGCGCGGGCGCGGTGCCTTTGTAGGGCACGTGCGTCATGTCGAGCCCCGCGGCCTTCGCAAACATCACGCCGGCATAGTGCGGCAGGCTGCCGGCGGCGGCAGAGGCGTAGTCGCCGGCCTTCGGGTCCTTCTTCACCAGCGCGACATAGTCGGCGACGTTCTTCGCCGGCAGCTCGGCGTTGACCACGAGCGCGATCTGGAAGTTGGTCAGGTGCGCGACCGGCTCGAAGTCCTTGAACGGGTCGTAGCGCACCGCGGCGCCGTGCGAATGCGGGAACGCAACCATGGGCGCGAGCGGCGTCATGAGCAGCGTGGTGCCGTCGGCCGGGGAGTTCTTCGCCGCTTCGGTGCCGACGATGCCGCCGGCGCCCGCCTTGTTCTCGACGATGGCCGGCTGGCCGAGCGAGGCGCGCATCTTGTCGGCGAGCAGGCGCGTGAGGATGTCGCTGGAAGCGCCGGGCGGATAGGCGAGCAGGAACTTGAGTGCCTTTTCCTGCGCCGCCGCGGAACAGGCGAGCAGCAGCGCGAACAGCAGTGCCGAAATCCGTGCCATGGGACGGTTCCCTCCTCTGGCGGCGATGGTAGCATTCCCGCGGGGAGGAGCCGCCATGGCCGTCAAGCGATTCAGCGATAAGAAACTCACCGCCGAAGTCCTGCACCGCATGCGCAACACGAAGAACAAGCGCCTGAAGCAGGTGATGACGAGCTTCGTCAAGCACCTGCACGCTTTCGTGCGCGAAGTGAAGCCGACGCCGGAAGAGTGGATGACCGGCATCCAGTTCCTCACCGAGACCGGCCACTGGTCCACGGGCAAGCGCCAGGAGTTCATCCTGATGTCCGACACGCTCGGCGTGTCGATGCTGGTCGATGCGATCAACTACAAGGCGGGCGCGGGCGCCACGCAATCCACGGTGCTCGGGCCCTTCCACCGCGAGGGCGCGCCGGAATTTCCGCTCGGCGCCAGCGTCGCGAAGCACGCTTCGGACGGCGAGCCCTGCATCGTGACCGGCACCGTCAAGGACACCAAGGGCCGTCCGGTCGCCGGCGCCAAGCTCGACATATGGGAGGGCGGCGCCGACGGCCTGTACGACGCGCAAAAGGGCGACGAGATGAACCTGCGCGGCGTGTTCCATGCCGACGCGCAGGGCCGCTTCAGCTTCCGCTGCGTCACGCCGACCTTCTATCCGGTGCCGAACGACGGCCCGGTGGGCAAGATGCTGGTCGCCACCGGCCGCCACCCGATGCGCCCGCCCCACCTGCACTTCTGGATCACCGCCAAGGGCTACAAGCCGCTGATCACGCACCTGTTCCGCAAGGGCGGCAAGTATCTCGATTCGGACGCCGTGTTCGGCGTCAAGCCCGAGCTCATCGTGGACTTCAAGAGGGGCAAGGACGGCGCATCGCGCGTGCACTACGACTTCGTGCTGATGAGGGCCTGAGGATGGCGGGCGCTGCGCCGAAGAGCCGCCTGCGCCGGCGGCTGCTCGTCGCTGCGGGCGCGGCGGGCAGCGCGCTCGTGGTGGGCGGCTGGCTGTTCTACCGCGCGCCCGACCGGCTGCGCCGGCCCGCGGCGCTCGCCGAGCCGCCCGGCGCGCATGCATTGACGGCCTGGCTGCGCATCGGCGGAGACGGCGTCGTCACCGTCATGGTGCCGCGCCAGGAGATGGGCCAGGGCATCACCACCGCGCTGCCGATGCTCGTCGCCGAGGAGCTCGACTGCGAACTCGCCCAAGTGCGCTTCGAGCAGGCGCCGGTGGATCCGGTGTATGCGAACGCGACGATGCTCGGCGATGCGGTGCCGTTCCGCCCCGACGACCACGGCTGGCTGGCGCGCGTCGCGCGCCTGTCGCAGTTCCGCCTGGGCGAGCTGCTCGGCATCCAGGCGACCGGCGGCTCCTCGAGCGTGCGCGACGCGTTCCCGGTGATGCGCCAGGCGGGCGCGGTCGCGCGCGCGATGCTGGTCGCCGCGGCGGCGAAGCGCTGGAACGTCGCGCCAGGCGAATGCACGACCGCGCGCGGCGCCGTGCTGCAC
>JBASCW010000072.1:0-17857 GCA_049651845.1 Burkholderiales bacterium
TCGGGGGCTCGATCGCCGGTGGCGGTGGCACCGACACGCTGGCGGCGACCGACGGCACGAACGCCTGGAACATCAGCGGCGCGAACTCCGGCACGCTGAACACGACCACGACGTTCAGCGCGATCACGAACCTGACCGGCGGCTCTGGCACCGACACGCTCACGGGAGCGGCGCGGACCTATACCGTGACGAGTTCGAACGCAGGCAATGACGGTGCAGTCGCGTGGACGTCGATCGAAAACCTGAGCGATACGAGCGGCGGCACATTGCGAGCGACCAATGCGACCTGGACGCTGAACACCTCGAACACGGGCACGGTGAGCAACCTGACGGGCACATTCGCCGGCATGGCGAATCTGGTCGATCTAGGCGTCGGCATGTTCAACATGCGAGGCACGGGCGATGGCAGCGTTACCGGAAGTATCACGAGCACCGGCACAGGAACGCTGAACTACACGGGCTATAGCACGGGCGTGACGTTCAGCGCTTCGAACGTGTCTGGCGGCACTACTGGCATCGGCACCACGTACAGCGGTATTACAGCAGTCACCGGTACTGCGGGCAACGATACGGTCACGGGTACCGGAGCGACTTACACCACGTTCCTGGGCGGAACTGCTGGCAGCTTCACCGCCGGCCCGGCCGCGGTAACCAGCTTCGAGATCATCAACGACTCGGGCGCGGCGACGGTCAACATGTCCGCCGCGACGGCTGGCGGCGGCGTCACGGGCAACGTAACCACGACGGGCGGCTCGGTCACGCTGGGCGCCGGCACCAACGTCGGCGGAAGCGTGAACATGAACAATGCCGGCACGCTCAATATGGGCACCTCTGGTGTCATCACGGGCGGGGCGAACACGGGAACGCTGACGTACGCCAGCTACGGCGCGCCGGTTACGTTCGACGTGTCCGCGCGCACGGGCCCGGGCTTCGCGGGCGCGCTCGGCGGAGCGACAACGGTGGCCGGCAGCGGCAATACGGACACGATCCAGGGCACCAACGTTACCTGGACCATCTCCGGCGCCAATGCGGGCACCGGCGCCGGCATTAGCTGGTCCTCGTTCGAGAACCTGACCGACACCGGCAGCGCGACGATCTCCGGTAACGGCAGCGTCGCAGGCAACATTAACATCACGACGAACGGCAATTTGAGCGGTTCGCTTGCCGCGGGCGGAAACCTGACGATCGGCGGAAACGCGACGCTGGGAGGAATTCTTTCCGGCGGTGCGGCTCTTTCGGTCGGCGGCACGACCGCGATGAACAGCGCCCAGATCACAAGCGGAGGCGCGCAGACCTACACGGGAGCCGTGACGGCGAGCGGCACGACGAATTACGTGCAGTCGTCGTCCGGCGCGATCAGCTTCGGCAGCTCCATCACTGGCGGCACCAATTTCGAGATCGCGACCGGCGGGACGGTGACGCTGGGCGGTCCGGTGAGCGGCATGACGAACTTTTACGTCGCCGGCTCGCTGCCCACGGCCGCCGAGCCGAATCCGTTCGCGGATCTCACCAACATCCCGAAGGCGGGCGCCATCGTCAGCGCGTCCAACATCACGAGCTCGAGCCCGACTACGGGGACGATCACGCTGAGCGCGGCGAATCTTTCCGGCCTGACGGGAGGGACGTACACCACGGGACTGCTGCGGCTCAATGCGAACACGCCGCCGCCGAACAACGCAGTCACGGTGAACGTGACCGATATGACCATCAGCGGCGCGAACACCAGCTGGAGCCTCGGCGGCACGGTCTTGAGCAACGCCGTGCAGACGCCGAGCGGCTCGAACATCGGCGTGACCGTCGGCGGCGTGAGCCTGAAGCAGAGCACGCTGCAACAGCAGGCGGGTAGCGCGGCCTCGACCGCGGCAGCAACGGCGGCGGCGTCCGCGGCAGACGAGGCGGCGAACACGTTCGGAACCGATAGCGTGGCTGAACAGATCGAGTACGGCTTCGCGGGCGACGTCGGCGTGCTGCCGCCGATCGACCACCGCCTGCAGGGCGTCGGCATCTCGGTGCCGAAGTGCTTCAACGAGAGCCGCGAAGGGGAGGGCTGCTAGCCTCCCCGGGCAATCCCGGGCAGCAGAAAGCGGAACTGGGGGGGCGCTTCGGCGCCCCTTTTTTTTGGGCCGTGTAAAATTGCACGGTTAGCGAGCGTATCCAGGGATCCAGGGGAGCCGAAGCGGAAAGATGGCCGAGCAGCAAGCCCAGGCAGCGGTGCTCTTCGCCGACGTGAGCGGGAGCACCAAGCTCTACGAGACTGCGGGCGATCAGGTCGCCAAGGCGGCCATTGACGAGTGCGTGCGCATCATGCGCGAGCGCACCGAGTCCGCGAAGGGCCGGGTCATCAAGACGATCGGCGACGAGGTCATGTCCTCGTTCCCCAGTGCCGACGCCGCGGCCGATGCCGCGATCCAGATGCAGGAGGCGATCAACGAGCTCAAGCCGGTCGGCAACACCAAGATCGGCATCCGCATCGGCTTCAACTGGGGCCCGATCGTGGTGCAGCCGGACGGTGACATCTTCGGCGATGCGGTCAACGTCGCCTCGCGTCTCTCGCACGTGGCGGTGAAGGGCCAGATCATCACTGCGCGCGATACGGTCATGCAGATGGCGCCAATGCTCAAGTCAGCGACCCGCAAGATCACCGCCATCCAGATCAAGGGCAAGGCGGCCGAAGTCGAGGTCTACGAGTTGATGTGGCAGCAGAGCGAGGACGCCACCACTATGGCGGCTGCGCGCTCGGTGTACAAGCCCAAGAAGACCACCCTGCGGCTGGTGCTGCAGGGGCAGGAGCACCTGATCACCGACGAGCGCACCGCGGTGTCCATGGGCCGGGATGCGACCGCGGACCTGGTCATCAAGGACCGCATGGCGTCGCGCTCGCACGGCAAGATCGAACGCCGGCTGGACAAGTTCGTGCTGACCGACCACAGCGCGAACGGCACCTTCGTGATGGTCGAGGGCGACCGGGAGATCGTGCTGCGCCGGGAGGAGTTCACGCTGCGCGGCAGGGGCTGGATCGCCTTCGGCCAGTCGAAGACGACGGCGACCGACATCCTCGAGTACTACTGCGAATGAGGCTGCGCCGCGGCCTGGCGGCCCTGGTGCTGGCAGGCACGGCGATCGCCGCCGCCCCGGCGTGGCCGCAGGGCACAGCCACCTACGAGGTCCGGCGCGGCGACACCCTGTTCGCGATCACGCTCAAGTTCAAGTACGACAGCGTGAGCCGCAACCAGATGATGCTTGCGCTCTGGCAGGCGAATCAGAAAGCGTTCCCGGGCGGCAACATCCACCTGCTGGAGGTGGGCACGGTGCTGAACATCCCGTCGCTGCAAGCGGTCGCCGCGCTGACTTCTGCGGATGCCGACCGGCAGGTGCGGGAGCTCCTGGCCAAGCCGCCGGCGGCTCAGGTGGCTGCGATCAAGCCCGCCACCGTCGCGCCCAAGCCGCCGCTGCCCGTGCCGCTGGGGCAGGAACAGGCGGCGCGGCGCTACCAGGACGGACTGGCGCTCGAGCGCAAGGGAGACGATCAGGGCGCATTCAAGGCCTTTCTGGAGTCGGGGGAAGCAGGGTATGGACCGGCGCAGCGCAGGCTGGGCCAGATCTACGACAAGGGCAACCGCGCGGTGCAGCGGGACTATCAGGCCTCGCTGCGCTGGTACCAGAAGGCGCGCGAGCAGGGCGTGGAGATCGAAAAGCCCCTGCCGCGGACCACCCCCACGAAGTAGAGCCGGGGTTGTGCGCCGGGGCCGTCCGGCAGTGCGACTTACGCCCTTGTCATCCGCTGCCGCGGCCAAGATAATATAAAGCTGTGGTAAATCGTCCAGAAAATCTGCAGTTTACGATCAGATGACCGCGCCGGCGGAACTGAAGCAGCTGGGGCGATACGATCTGACCCGCGTGCTCGGCAAGGGCGCGATGGGCATCGTCTACGAGGGCCTGGACCCCAAGCTGCACCGCAAGGTCGCGATCAAGACCATCCTCAAGGGCCACCTCGACGACGACGACGCGGCCAAGGAATACTCGATGCGGTTCATGCGCGAGGCCCAGGCCGTCGCGCGGCTGAACCATCCCCACATCGTGCAGGTGTACGACTTCGGCGAGGAAGGCGACGTCGCGTACATCGTCATGGAGTTCATCAAGGGCAAGGAGCTCAAGAACTTCTTCGACGCCAACGAGCGCTTCGAGCTCAAGGAAGCGGTGCGCATCATGTGCGAGCTGCTCGACGCGCTCGATTTCGCGCACGAGGGCGGCATCGTCCACCGCGACATCAAGCCGGCCAACGTGATGCTGGACGGGCAGGCGCGCGTGAAGCTGGCGGACTTCGGCGTGGCGCGCGTCACCGACGACCGTTCGGCTGCGGAGAAGACGCAGGCCGGCACCATGGTCGGCACGCCGGCTTACATGTCGCCCGAGCAGATCACCGGCGGCAGCGTCGACCGGCGCACCGACATCTTCTCGGCGGGCATCATCCTGTATCAGTTCCTGACCGGCGAGAAGCCGTTCACGGGTTCGGGCGCATGGACGATCGCGAAGAAGATCATCCAGGACCATCCACCGTCGCCATCCTCGATCAACAACACCATCTCGCCGCTGTTCGATCACGTCGTCAACAAGGCGCTGTCGAAGCAGGTCGAGACCCGCTACCAGACAGCCAAGGAATTCGCTGCGGCCCTCAAACGCGCGCTGGAGGGCCGCTCCGACGAGGACGAATCCGACAAGACGGTCGTCGGCTCGATGGCCGACCTCGGCAGCATCGCCAAGCCGGCCGCGCAGATGGCTGGCGCGAAGGCCGACTCTACGAAGGGCGCCACGGCCACCGGCAGCCAAGAGGTCGAGCTCGAGTTCTGGCGTGCGATCAAGGACGGCAACGATCCGGACGACTTCGAGCTCTACGTCCAGCAGTTCCCCAACGGCATCTATGCCGCCCTCGCCAAGCGCAAGATCGCGAAGCTCAAGGGCGTCGCGCCCGAAGAGACGGGCGCCAAGGCGAAAGAGCAGGAGAGGAAGGAAGCCGAGGAAGCTGCCAAGCGCGAGGCCGAAGTCAAGCAGAAACTCGCCGATGAGAAGGCCAAACTCGAGGCGCAGCTCGCCGCCAAGGAAGCCGAGTACAAGAAGCGCGAGGCCGAGGCCGAGGCGCGGCGCCAGGCGGAGGCGCAGGCGCGCGCCGAAGCCGACGCAAAGCGTGAGGCCGAACTCAAGGCGCGCCAGGCGGCCGACGAGAAGGCCCGTCTCGAGGCGATCGAAAAAGCGAAGCAGGAAGCGGCCGCCGAACTCGCCCGCAAGGAGGCCGAATACCAGAAGCGCGAGGCGGAAGCGCGCGCCAAGGCCGAGGCGGAAGCGAAGGCGCGCAAGGAGGCCGAGGCCAAGGCGAAGCTCGAAGCAGAGGCGCTCGCGGCCAAGGCGCGCGCCGAAGCGGAGGCCAAGGCGAAGAAGCAAGCCGAGGAATTCGCCAAGGCCAAGGCGGAAGCCGACGCGCGCGCGAAGAAAGATGCGGAAGAGCGCGCCAAGCACGACGCCGAGGCCGCCAAGCGCGAAGCCGATCTGAAGAAGAAGCTCGCCGAAGCGCCCAGGGCTAAGGTGCCGGTGGCGCCGATCATCGCTGCGATCATCGCGGTAGCGGGCGTCGGTAGCGGCGCTTACTGGTATTTGACGAAGGAAAAGCGCGCGAAGGAGGAGGCAGCGCTCGCGATGCTGGAGGAGGCCGCCAAGGCATCCAATGAGCTCAAGCAGGCGCAGGCCAAGCAGCTCGAGTCGCTGAAGGCGCTCGAGCAGGCTCGCGCGGCCGAGGAAGCGGCGCGCAAGAGCGGCGATACGGCGGCCCTGAAGAAGGCGCAGGAGGACGCGCGCCGCCTGGAGGAAGAGACGAAGAAGCAGGCTGAACTCGTGAAGCAGCGCGAGGCGGCAGCCGCGGATGCGCGCAAGAAGGCGGACGACGCGCGCAAGGCCGCTCAGGAGGCGAAGGCCGAGCCGAAGAAGGCTGAGACGACCGTCGCGGCCGTCGCGCCCAAGGCCGAGACGCCGGCGCCGAAAGCCGAAGTGGCACCCAAGGCCGAGGCGGCGGCACCCAAAGCCGAGGCGGCGGCACCCAAGGCCGAGGCCCCGAAAAGGTCGCCGACGTCGCGCTCCGAGCGCGAGCGGCTGGCTGACGAAGAGGCGGCGCGCAGGGCGCTCGAGAAAGCCGGCAAGGCGCCGTCATCGCAGCAGACCCAGCTCGCCTCGGCTGCCCCGACCGCAGTTGCGACCCCGGGTGCGACGACTGAACAGTCAACGGCCGCCAAGACCCAGACGGAGTTCGAAGTGCTCTACCAGCAGGCGCTGGCGATGGAGAGCGGCGGCGACGCCAAGGGCGCAATCCGCATCTACCGGCGCGCCGCGCGCGCGGGCAGCGGCAAGGCCGCCAAGCGCCTGGGCGAGATCTTCGACCGCGGCGTGTCCGGCGTGCCGCGGGACTACGCCGAATCCCTGCAGTGGTACGAAACCGCTCGCCAGCTCGGCGAGACGGTCGAGACGGCCGGCAAGCGCTAAGCCTTAGAATTGGTTCCTGCCTGTCCAGCGCAGGACCATGACATGGATCCGCAATGAGCGAACGTCCCAGGGACGGCGCTGACCCCGATGCGACCGTGGTGCTGCCCGCGGCGAAAGCCGATGACGATGCCACGGTCATGATTCCGGCGCCGAAAGTCAACGACGACGCCACCGTCATGATTCCGGCGGCGAAGGCCGACGACGATGCGACGGTGATGATGCCGGCGCCCGCACCGGCGGTCGATGCGGACGCGACAGTGATGATTCCGCCGGCAGCGGCCGCGGAGCCGGATCCAGACGCCACCATTGCCATTCCCACGCCGGGCCGCAAGCGCGACGCCGGCGCGCCAGCCTTGCCCGCGGCACCCGCCGCCGGCAGCGAGGCGGCGAGCATCGATATCGGCGCGATGGGGGGCCTGAATCCGCTGGTGGCCGCGGCGAATCCGATCCTCGCGATCGCGGCCCAGATCCGCCACGCGCTCAAGCACCCGGATCCGGACGGCCTGCGCATGACCCTTGCAAGGGGCGTCGTTGCATTCGAGCAGGCAGCGCGCGACGCGGGCGCCGCGGAGGACACGATCGCCGCGGCGAGCGCGGCGCTGAGCGCGCTGGCCTACGAGTCGGCGGCCTCCACGCCCTGGGGCGCGGCCTGGTCGTCGGGCGACGGCACATCGTTCTTCGACGCGCTGGAGCGCTACGGCACCGATCCGGCCGCGAACCGAGACCTGCTTGAGTTCTTCTACGTATGTCTCGCGCTCGGCTACGAGGGCCGGTACCGCGGGGTGCCGGACGGCCGCCAGGCGCTTGCGGATGTGCGCGCGGGCCTGCTCGAACGACTGCGTCCACTGCGGCCGGCACGTGACGGCGAGCTCTCGGCGCACTGGCGCGGCCTGGCGGCCCCTGCGCGGCGGCCTGCGGGGGGCATCGGCCTGTGGGCAGCGGGCTGCGCGGCGGCGCTGCTGCTCGCCGCCCTCTACACCGCCTACAGCATCTCGCTTGGCGGCTCGTCGGATCCTGTAGCGAAGGAACTCGCGCAATTGAAGGCCGTGCCTGCGCCAGAGAAGCCGCGCGCGGCGATAGCGGCGTCCGCGACGCCGCGCATTGCGGAACAGCTCGCGGCCGAGATCGCACGCGGCGAGATCGCGGTCGCGGATGCGGCGGGCATGAGCACGATCGTTGTCCGGAGCGACCGGCTGTTCGCCTCCGGCAGCGCGCGCCTCGAACCGGCCATCGAGCCGGCGGTGCTGCGCATCGCCGAGGCGCTCGACCGGGTGCCGGGCACGATCGTCGTGACGGGGCACACCGACGACGTGCCGATCCGCACCGCGCGTTTCCCGTCCAACTGGGAGCTCTCCACCGAGCGCGCCTCTTCGGTAGTCAAGCTGATGGCCGGCAAGCTGCAGGAGCCGGCACGTTTGAAGGCCGAGGGCCTTGCCGATTCCGCACCGGCTGCAGCCAATGATTCCGCCGCCAATCGAGCGCGCAACCGGCGTGTGGAGATCATCCTCAGGAGCGCGCAATGAGCGGCGAGCAGCTCATGGGCATGCTGCGCAACCGCTGGCTGCTGGGCGGCGTTGGGCTGGCTGCGTTCGGGCTGGTGGCCTGGTTGACCGGCGACCTGCTGGTGCTGGGCGATTGGCGGCCGCTCGAGTCGGAGGCCGCGCGCGGTGTGCTCATCGCTCTTGCCGGCGCGGCATGGCTCGCCTGGGAATGGTGGCGCGCACGGCGTGCGCGGCTCGAGAACGCACGCCTGCTCGAAGTGCTCGCCTCGGGCGGCGAGAGCAATTCCGCGGCACGCGCCGCGCGCGAGATCGCCGTGCTGCGCCAGCGCTTCGAGGAGGCCGCTGCGGTCCTCAAGAACGCGCGCTTCAAGGGACCGGACGGCGAACAACGCTACGTCCACGAGTTGCCGTGGTACGTGTTCATTGGCGCGCCCGGGTCGGGCAAGACCACGGCCCTGGTGAACTCCGGCCTCAGGTTTCCGTTGAAGGAGCAGGCGCGCGGCGCCGATGCCGACCCGTCGCTCGCGGGCATCGGCGGCACGCGCAACTGCGACTGGTGGTTCACAGAGGATGCCGTGCTGCTCGACACGGCGGGCCGCTACACGACGCAGGAGAGCGATCTCGAGGCCGATGCGGCGGCCTGGCAGGGCTTTCTCGACCTCATCAAGCGCTTCCGGCCGCGCCGGCCGCTGAACGGCGCACTCGTGACGTTGAGCGTCTCCGACCTGATGCTGTGGAGCGACGAGGAGCGCAAGCGCTACGCCTGGCACGTGCGTGCGCGCGTGTCCGAGCTTTACGAGCGCCTCGGCGTGCGCTTCCCGGTCTACCTGCTGGTCACCAAGACTGACCTGCTGGCGGGCTTCATGGAGACGTTCGGCGAACTCGACGCCGACGCGCGCGCGCGCGTCTGGGGTGCGACCTTCGGCCATGCCGCGGACGGCTTCGTGCTGGGCAGCCCCGGACAGCGCTTCGCCGAGGAGTTCCGCGACCTGGAGGGACGCCTGTACGGCGAGATGCTCGAGCGGCTGCACGAAGAGCGCGACCTCCAGCGCCGCGCGGCGGCATACCGCTTCCCGCAGCAGTTCCGCAGCCTGGGGCCGCTGATCGAGCAGTTCCTCGATTCCGCGTTCGTCGGTGTGCCCGGCGCGCCGGAGCCGATGCTGCACGGCGTCTATTTCACGAGCGGCACGCAGGAAGGCAGCCCGATCGACCGCGTGCTGGGGACGCTCGCCCGAAGCTTCGGCCTGGAGCGGGCCGCGGGGCCCGCGCTCTCCGGCAGCGGCAAGAGCTTCTTCCTCATGCGCTTGCTGCGCGAGGTGATCTTTCCGGAATCCGGGCTTGCGGGAAGCGATCCTGGCGTCGAGAGGCGGGAACGCCGCCTGCGGGTCCTTGCGTATGGAGCAATCGCATTCCTCGGCGCACTGCTTGTGGTGCTCTGGACCTGGAGTTATCGCGGCAATCGCGAGTTTGTAGAGGTCGCGCGGGCCCAGACCGCGACCGCGAAAGAAGAACTGGCCAAGCTAGGTCCGCCACGCGCAGGCGATGACGAGCAGCTGGTACGGACGCTCAACGCACTGCGGACGCTTCCTGGCGGCTACCGTGACCAGCATGCCGGCAAAGCGCCGGCCCCAGGCCTGGGGCTTTCCCAGGCCGGTAAGATCGGCGCGCAGGCGCTGCGCGCCTATCGCAATGCGCTGCGCGATGCTCTGTTTCCGCGCTTGGCGCTCCTCCTGGAGACCGAGCTGCGGGACGCGGTACGCTCGTCACGGCGGGACGGGCTGGACGAGGCGCTGCAGGCCTATCTAAACCTCTACGAGGGTGCCAAGGCCGATCCGAAGCAGGTCGAAGCAGTCGCGCGCCGACTCTGGCGCCTGCCGGACGCCGAAAGCGCGGCCCTGCTGGCGCACCTGCGGGCCGGCCTGGAAGGTGGCGCGCCGGAGATGCGCCATCCGCGAGACGAGGCGATAATCAAAGAAGCGCGCCAGAAGCTGGCGCCGGCAAGAAAGACATGAGCGATTCCTTCGAAACCGGCTGGTACGGCAAGCTGCCCGTGAACGGGGACTTCGTAACGCGCCGCCTGCCGGCGGCGTTCATCGAGCCCTGGGATGCATGGCTGAACACCATGCTCGCGGGCAGCCGCGAGCGGCTCGGCGCGGCTTGGCGCGACGCGTTCCTGTCCGCGCCGGCATGGCGTTTCGTGCTCGCGCCGGGCGTCATCGGCCTGCAGGGCTGGGCGGGCCTTATTGTGCCCAGCGTCGATTCCGTAGGCCGGTACTTCCCGCTCACGGTCGCGAGCGGGCTGCCGGCTCGAAGCATCGATCCGGTTGCGACACTCGTACGCGCGCGCAACTGGTATGCGGAGGTGGAGCCGGTGGTGAGCATCGCGCTGTCGCCGGAGGCCGAGCTGGAAACGTTCGATGCGCAGCTCGCAAACCGGCGCTTCCCGGGCGAGCTCGTGGCGATGCTGGAGGAGACTGAGGAGACCATCCCGCCGCGCTCGCGTGCGCCACGCGCGCTGTGGATCCCGCTCGGACCGGAGTTCCAGGGGGAGGCGGGTCTGCGAGGGCTGGCGAAGCCCCTCGCGGCACCGTACTCGGCCTGGCTCGCGGAGGAGTCCGAGATCTTCGGACGCAGCCTGATGCTGTGCGAGAAGCTGCCCGGGGTGGACCAGTTTTGTGCGATGCTGAACGGCGAGTGGCACAGTCACCCGGCCGAGCGCCGGAGCGCCTGAGCGGCCATGGCCCTCTCCATCAAGATTCTGAAGAAGGTCGGCTCGCGATCCGACATGATTGCGAGCCGCAGCTGGCCGCAGAGCAAGATCACCGTAGGGCGCGGCGAAGAATGCACGCTCGTGCTCGAAGACCCGAAGAAGCACGTCTCGCGCGTCCACGTAGAGCTCGAAGAGAAGGACGAAGGCCACTACCTGGTCACGGTCGTGTCCAAGGTGAACCCGATCTTCGTGAACGGCAAGCGCCACGCGCCGGGCGCCAAGCTCGAATTGAGCGCCGGCGACCGCTTCGAGCTCGGCGAATACGAGCTCGAGCTCCTCGCGCCGCCGAGCGCAGCGCGCACCGAGTTCCCGACCCTGGAAGTCGAGGAGACCACGCGGCCGAACAATCAGATGCTGCAGGTTCCCAGGGAAGTCGCCGCAGCGCCACGCCAGGAGAAGACGGTGCCCGTCGAACCCGTGGCGCCGCCGTCGGCCGAAGAGCATGTGCTGGACACGGGCAAGCTGCCGCCCGTCGAGCCCGGAATCTTCGACGAGCCGGAACCCGCTCCTGAGCCAGCGCCTGTTGCGGCACCAGCGCCCGCACCGGCACCGTCCGGCGATGTCTTTGCCGAAGCGACCTTTGTAGGCTCGTCGCCAGCCAACACGACCGCGACGAATATCTTTGATGAGGCGACCTATGTCGGGCGGCAGGCACCGCCCTCAGCCGGAGCGCCAGCAGCTGCGCCGGTGCAGGCCGCGGGCTCTGGCGGCGCGCGTGCAGCTGTTCAGGCCTTCCTCACGGGCGCGGGCCTCGAAGGCAAGGAAATCTCCGACGCCGAGATCGAAGCGTTCCTGCTGCAATCGGGCAAGATCATGCGCGCCGCGGTCGAAGGCGCGATGGCGCTGCTCGCGGCGCGCGCGACCGCAAAAAAAGAGCTGCGTGCGGAAGACCGCACCATGGTCGCCTCCAAGGACAACAACCCGCTCAAGCTGATGCAGGACCCGCAGGAAGCGCTGACCTTCCTGTTCGACACCAAGGATCGCACCGGCGGCTTCCTCGACCCTGTGCGCGCGGTCGGCGATGCGTTCGACGACCTGCGCGCGCACGAAGTGGCGCTGTTCGCGGGCATGCGCGCGGCGCTTCTCGGCGCGATCCAGCGCTTCGATCCCAAGACGCTCGAAGCCGAGCTCGAAAAGAACGCCGGCGGCCTCGGCCTGAACCGCAAGGCCAAGCTCTGGGAGCAGTTCGCCGCCTTCCAGCAAAAGCTCGCGCGCGACGCCGAGGACGATTTCAACAAGGTCTTCGGCCGCGAGTTCATGGGCACCTACATGGCCCAGGTGAAGCGCCTCAAGAGCGGCGGATAATCAGGAAGACCGCGCCGTCTCCCTTTGCTTGCACCAACTATGCCAAGCAGTGCGGTAGGCGCGTTCCACAGCGGCGGTGTAGCGTCTTGCGTCGCCAAACTCGGATCCCGCCGCGTGGTTGCGTAGACTTCGTCGCAGGTTGCGCAGTTGCGTCAAATCATTTGCGGCCTCTACAGCGATCCGGACGTAGTCGGACTCACTGTGCGCGACCCAGCTCTGCATATTCAGTGCTACTAGTATCGACGCCGACAAACGGCCTGTAGGCGTATTTCCATTCAGTGCGACTACAGGTACTCCCATCCAAATAGCCTCGGCGGTGCTTATTCCGCCGCCATGAGGATAGGGGTCAAGCGCGAGATCCGCTTCGTGATACGTCTGTAGGTGCTCGGCGTGCAGCGAGCCTCCGACAAGCTGAACTCGCGAGGATTCGATGCCCGCAGCGCGGACACGCCTGAGAAAGCTCTCATTGAGTTTGGCATCCCCCAACTTTCGATCTTTGACAAGCAACCGAGCCAAGGGCACCGAAGCCATGATCTTCCCCCAGGTCTCGAGCGCCCTGTCGGAAACTTTCTCGATCCTGTTGATGCATGAAAACGTGAACGGTTTTCCGTTAAACGCCGGCAGATCATTGACAGCGGGAGCGTAGTCGGGAGCTTCATAGCAAAAGACGCAGGGAAGATCAAGAATCTTTTCAGCAAAAAACGCTCGCTCCGATTGCGGGACCAGAACGGGATCGGCGAAGAAGTAATCCATAGTGTCCAGCCCTGTCCCCGTACTATGCCCCCAAGCTGTAATCTGCACTGGCGCGGGCTTCCGCGCAAATACCAGAAGCCGATTCCCGGCGCTGTGTCCGGAAAGGTCTACTAGGACGTCGATACGATCGTTGCGGATCTGTTCGGCCAAAGCCGAATCGGCGATCCCCACAGTGGAGCGCCAATGCTGCACCGCCGATTTCAGGCGGGCGGTTGCATCGTCCTCCCGCAGCACGCCGGAATAGCAATATACGTCGAACGCCGAATGGTCGTGGCCGCAAATCACGGGGCTGATCGCGTAGTAGGCGGAGTGCCGGCGGAAATCCGCCGACACGTACCCGACGCGCAGTTTTCGTTCCGGATCAGGCGAATTCTGATGCGTCCGAATTTCCGTAGCGTACTTGAGACCATGCTGTGCATACCAGCGCCGCCGTTCCGCCTGCTGTTCTCTGATGTCGTAGCGGTTCATGAGGTCCATCAGGAAGATCAGATTGGAGTGCGCGCCGGCGAAATCGGGCTTGAGCTCCAACGCTTGCCGATAACACGCCTCGGCCTCTTCGTGCCGCCCGAAATCGATCAGCAAGCTGCCGAGGTTACTGTGCAATTCGGCCCCATCGGGCGAAAGCGTCAACGCCTTTCGATAGCACTTTTCAGCATCCTCTAGTCTCCCTAGGCGGCGCAGGAGATGGCCGAGGCTGTTGTATGCACCCACACATGCGGGATCCGAAGCCAGTGCTTGACGATAGCAAAGCTCGGCGTCTTGGACGTTCGCCCTAGTCACAAATAGATCTCCGAGGCCCGTTCTGGCTTCCGCAGAGTTCGGTGCAAGATCGAGTGCACGGCGAAAGCCTAGCTCTGCCTCGTCAAGTCGTCCCATCAGATGCAGCACGATTCCCAAGTTGTGATACGCCTCCGCGTAATCCGGTTTCAGCGCCAGCGCCCGGCGCAACGACTGCCCTGCTTCCTGCAGTTGCCCAAGGGCTTGCTGGACAATCCCGATGCGACAATGGGTTTCCGGACGCCCCGGGTCGAGTGTCAGCGAATGGCGAAAGCAGCGTTCGGCTTCTTCCAGACGCTGAAGATCGATCAGCGTATGCCCGAGATTGTTCAGTGCATCAACGTAATTTGGCTTCAAAGCCAATGCACGTCGAAAACATTCCTCAGCGTCCGGCAGTTGCCCCATATCGCGAAGAACATTGCCAAGATTGTTGTGCACTTCCGGGCGGTCGGGCGACAGCGCTTGCGCGCGGCGATGAAGCTGCTCGGCCTCCTTCAGTCTTCCGAGAACGCGGCATGTTGCGCCAAGATCCGTCAATATCGAAGCATTCGACGGCTCAACTGAGCGCGCCCGTTCAATCAATTCTGCAGCCAGCTGAGCCTTCCCGCATTTGAGTGCGATGACGCCGAGGTGATGCAGCGCTTGCGGCTGGTTCGGATTCAACTCGAGCACTTTGCGAAATAGTTGCTCTGCCTCGGGCAATCGCCCTTCTCGATGGTGCTCGAGGGCAAGGTGCATCGCGTTCTGCACGCTCGCGCTGTTAGCCGCGCTCATTCTTGCCGCGCGAGGATGCATCCCGCTTAGCTTGTACGCACCAGCGTTTCCACATCGATCGGTAGGCGCGTTCAACAGCAAAGGTATAGCGTTTCGCGTCTCCAAAGACAGAGCTAACAATCCGTGCACGAAGCCCTTGTCGAAGCTTCGCCAGATGCTGCAGATCCTGCGTCGCCTTAACTGCTATTTGCACGTAGTCAGCGTCGTCACGAGCGATCCAGTCCTTCATATTGAGCGCCGTAAGTATCGACGCACTGAGGCGGCTTGGAATTGTCCCCCCCGACAAGGTCACGATCGGCACACCCATCCACAGCGCTTCAGCAGTGCCGACCCCACCGGAATGTGGAAAAGGATCCAACCCAACATCCACCCGGTGATGCACTTCCAAGTGCTCAAAATAAGACGAGGATCCGAGCAGCTCGACGCGATTCGAGGTGATTCCAGAATTTTCCAAGCGCTGACTAAAAGCCTGTCGGTGTCGTTCATCCTCAAGGCCCCGGCCTTTGATCAGCAACCTGCTATCTGTAACCTCCGCGAGGATTCTGCTCCAAAGGTCTAGAGACCTGGCAGAAATCTTCTCGATCCTACATACGCATCCAAACGTGAATGGCGCACCGGTAAGTGCCGGGAGTGGTTGAACATCAGGCGTACGCCCGTGCGGCTCATAGACGATGAGACATGGCAGATCGATCACCTTTTCCGCAAATAGCGCTCGATCCTTTTTAGGCAAACTGATCGGATCGGCAAAGAAGTAGTCGATCGTCGGGAGGCCAGTGCCGGTTGCATACCCCCACGCAGTGACCTGTACGGGAGCCGGCTTTCGAGCGAATAGCAGGAGCCGATTTCCTCCGCTATGGCCGGAGAGATCGACCAAGATGTCAATCCGGTCGCGGCGAATTTGGTCCGCAAGCGCATCGTCAGCAATGCCGACGGTCGATCTCCAGCCATTCGCGATCGCTTTGAGTCGAGAGGTGACTTCGTCCTCTCGCTTGACCCCTGAATAGCAGTACACCTCGAATGCGGAGCGATCGTGCGCGCGAATGATGGGACCAAAGGTGCAAAAAGCGGAGTGCCGAAAAAAATCTGCGGAAACATACCCGACACGAAGCTTGCGGTCACGTTCGCAGGTGTTTTCATAACGGCCAGATGCGTCCGCATACCGTCGTGCGTGCTGCAAGTACCAACGCCGCCGCTCTTGCTGTTGTTCCTCGATGCCGCGGCCTTCGAGGAGATCCAGCAGGAATATTAGATTTGAATGTACTGCTGGAAAATCCGGTTTAAGGCTCAGCGCCTGCCGACAGCTCTTCTCGGCTTCGTCAAGCCGGCCCGAGTCCTTCAGAATGTTTGCAAGATTGCAATGCGCGATCGCATAGTCGGGCTTGAGAGCGATTGCTTGACGCACAGTCTTCTCCGCTTCATCTATGCGTCCGAGATCTTTGAGGACATTCGCAAGATTGTTATATGCCTCGACATAGCTAGGTTTGAGTCTTAACGCCTCGCGATAGCAAGGTTCGGCCTCCTGGAAGCGACCGCGATCCCTGAGCGCATTTCCTATGTTGTTGTGGGCCTCGGCAAACGCGGGATTGAGTGCGATCGCGCGCTGAAAAGCTGCTTGAGCCTCCTCAAATCGCCCGAGTTCTGTCAACGCTATGCCAAGATTGTTGTGCGCCTCTGCCGAATTCGGGGCGAGCGCGATTGCCCGACGCAAGCTTTGCTCGGCCTCATCGAGTCGTCCAAGATGCCGCAGTACCATGCCCAGATTGACGTGCGCTCCAGCGTGATCGGGATTTAGCGCGATCGCCTGGCGCAGGGACTGCCCAGCCTCCTGCACCCGGCCAAGAGTCTGTAGCGTCAACGCAAAGAAGAAATGTGTTTCAGCACGCCTCGGATCCAGCTCGAGCGACCGGCGAAAGCACGCCTCAGCCTCGGCGAAGCGTTGCAGGTCTATCAGCGTATTGCCCAGGTTGTTGTGCGCTTCGATGTAGCCCGGATGGACCGCCAGTGCCCGGCGAAAGCAATATTCTGCTTCCTCTCTGCGCCCGGTGTCTCGCAGGATGTTGCCAAGATTGTTGTGCGCTTCGGGGTGGTCCGGCGAGAGTGCGAGCGCTTTGCGATAGCAGCTTTCAGCTTCGCCAAACCGGCCTAGGCCGCGGTAGGCAGCGCCAAGGGCGATCATGCTTGCCGAATTCGATGGATTGTTTCGAAGAGCCTGCTCGATCAACGCGACAGCGGATTGGTGTTTGTTGTTCTGAAGTGCAATTACACCGAGAAAATGCAACGCTTCCGGATTGTTCGGCTGTGCCCCCAGCACTTGGCGATAGAGTTGCTCCGCTTCGGCCAAGCGCCCAGCTTGATGATGTTCCAGTGCCAGCTGCATCGCCTGCGGGACCGTGCTCGGCCGCTGGCTAGATTCGGTTGTCGGTGTGGGCATGACGATAAGTTGGGCGGAGGAACCTAGCGATGGTAAGTCTAACCGGCGACATCCAATACACCTCAGGGGGCTTGCCAAGCGACCTAATACTGTATATAAAAACAGTATCGATGGCTTCCCTCGCAGAACTCCTCCAGCGGCAATCCGTCTGGCGCGGCGGCGCTCCCTCCGGCGCGGCTGCTCCAGCATCCCCCACCGGCTATGCGGCGCTGGATGCCGTGCTGCCGGGCGGGGGGTGGCCGGCGGGGGGCTTGGCTGAGTTGCTGTGCGATGCCGAGGGGGTGGGGGAGCTGCAGGTGGTCCTGCCGGCCCTGGCGGCGCTCACGGCGGCCGGGCATAGGATCGCCTGGCTCGCGCCCCCGTATCTGCCCTATGCACCGGCCCTGAAGGCCGCTGGCGTGCGCCTGGCGGGCCTGACGGTGGTGCGGGCCCCCGGGCGGCGCGATGCGCTCTGGGCGGCCGAGCAGGCGCTGCGCTCGGGGGCGTTCCACGCCCTGCTGCTGTGGCTGCCCAGGGCGAGCTACCCGGAGTTGCGGCGGCTGGCGGTGGCGGCGCAGGCCGGTCCGGGTTTTGCGCTCGCGTTCCGGCCGCCGGAGGCCGGCTGCGAGTCTTCCCCCGCAGTGCTACGGATGATTCTGGAGCCCGTAGCCAAGGCCGCGGGGCATCCCTCGGTGCGCATCCTCAAGCGGCGCGGCCTGCCGCTCGCGGCGCCGCTGCCCCTGCCCATCGAACGGCCGCTCGCGCCGAAACCCCATGCTCTGGGTCGCGCTCCACTTTCCGCAGCTCCGACGCCAGGCGATCGCGCGCGGGCATGCGCCGCCTGAGCCCGAGCGGGACGCGCTCGTGGGCATCGCGGCCTGGGCCTGCCAGTTCACGCCACGCGTGTCGCTCGAGCCGCCGCAGGCGCTGCTGCTGGAGGTCGAGGGCAGCCTGCGCTATTTCGGCGGCCGCTGGAAGTTCCTCGCGCGGCTGCGCGCGGGGCTGAGCCGCCTCGGCTTCGAGGCGCGCATCGCCGAGGCG
>JBASCW010000073.1:0-11862 GCA_049651845.1 Burkholderiales bacterium
GCAGCAGGGGCCGCAGCTGCGCGGCGCTGCGGACCGATCCGGTGAGCGCGCCGCGCGGCATCGGCTCGATCAGCAGCAGCCCGGCGGTTCGCCCGGGATGGCGGCAGGCGAATTCGAGCGCGATGCCCGCGCCGAGACAGTGGCCGCCGACGAGCGCGCGCGCGAAGCCCTCGGCATCGAGCAGCGCGGCCAGGTCGCCGCACCATTCGCGCATGCCGATGCGGCCGTAGCAGCGCGAACGCCCCTGGCCGCGCAAGTCCATGCGCAGCAGCGCCCAGTCCGCGCGCAGCGCGGTGCGCGCGGTGAACTCGGACCAGCGGGTCGCGTTGCTCGCCAGGCCGTGCAGCAGCACCAGCGCGCCGCGCGGCGCGGCGGGCCGCCAGACGCGGTAGGCGATGCGCGCGCCGCCGACCGCGGCGAGGAATTGCTCCGCGTCCGCCACTGGGAGGCCGCCGCTAGAGCTTCGGCGTCTGGGTTCCGGTGTAGGTCCGCTCGTGCACGCGCTGGCAATCGATGCAGCGCAGCGCGGCGGGCTCGGCGCGCAGGCGCTCGAACGGGATCTCCATGCTGCACTCGGCGCAGCGGCCGTAGGCCGCGGCGTTGTCGAGGCGGTCGAGCGCCGCTTCGAGCGCGCGCAGCTCGTTCAGATCGCGCGTGAGCTCGGCGTTTTCAAGGTCGGAAATCAGGTCGGCGAGCGCTGCGTCGCCCAGGTCGGGCGCCGCGCCCGCGATCTCGCTGTAGCTTTCCGCGCGCGCGCGCTCGGCATCGCGCCTGAGCTCGGCCTGCAGCACGCGCCGGCGCTCTTCGAGCGCCAGGGACAGGACCTGCAGTTGTTCGCGGCTCAAGGGCATCTGCGGCCTCCGGGTTCGATGAGCCCATTGGGCCAGAGCGGTTGCCGCGCGACTTGATCTCGGTCAAGCCATGCGCCAGCGCCTCGGCCTACTCGCCGCGCAGGGCATCGAGCGGGTCGAGGAGCGCGGCGCGCCGTGCCGGCATCACGCCCGCTGCGAGTCCGACGCCGACCGCGACCAGTTCGGCAAGTACCGCGTACAGCCATGGCACGTGCACCGGCAGCGCCGGCAGCGCGAGCTTGAGCCCGCCGGCGATGCCCCAGCCGATGCCCAGGCCCGCCGCGCCGCCAAGCGCGGCGAGCAGCGCCGCCTCGGCGAGGAACAGAAGCAGCACCCGCTGCCGGGTTGCGCCCAGCGCGCGCAACAGGCCGATCTCGGCGGTGCGCTCGGCCACCGCGATGGTGAGGATGGTGAGGATGCCTACGCCGCCCACCACCAGCGAGATCGCGCCGATCGCCGCGACCGCGAAGGTGATCGCTTCCAGCACCGTGCCGAACACCTCCAGCATCTTCTGTTGCGGCGTGATGGTGAAGTCCTCGGCGCCGTGGCGCGCGGTGAGGATCCGGCGGATGCCCGCCTCGACCTCGGCCAGCGGCGCGGTCGGGTCGTAGATGACGTGGATCTCCATCAGGGTCTCACGGTTGAACATGTCGAGGGCCCGCCCCGCCGGGATGTAGACCGTGTCGTCCAGGTCGAAACCGAGCACCTGGCCCTTGGACTCCATCACGCCCACCACGCGGTAGCGCTCGCCGCCCACGCGCAGGCGCTGGCCGAGCGGGTTGGCGGCGCCGAACAGCTCGGTCGCCGCCTTGGACCCCAGCACCACGAAGGCGCGCGCCGCGCGCGGGTCGTCCTGCGGCAGGAACTCGCCCGCCGCCACGCGCATGCTGAAGGCGCGCGCGAAATCGGCGCCCACGCCGTAGATGGTGACGCGGCGGCTGCGCCCGGCATGGACCGCCTCGCCGTTGCCCTGCACCGTGGGATCGGTGAGCTGCACGTGCGGCGCGCGCCTGAGCGCGAGCGCGTCGTCGATCGACAGCGGGCGGATGGTGTTGACCGCGCCCAGCGACATGCCGCGCGTTTGGATCCGGCCCGGGGTGACGCTGATGATGTTGGTGCCGAACTGGGTGAACTCGGCGATCACGAAGCGGTGCAGCCCCTCGCCGATGGAGGTGAGCAGGATCACCGCGGCGATGCCGACCGCGATGCCGAGCGCGGTGAGGAAGGTGCGCAGGCGGTGCGAGGCGAGCGAGGCGGTGGTGAAGCCGGCGGCGTCGGCGAGCCTCATCGGCCGGTCCTCATCGGCGCGACAGCGCGCTCACCGGGTCGAGCCGCGCGGCGGCGCGCGCGGGCGCCACCGCGAACAGGATCGCGGTGCCGATCGCCACCGCGGGCGCCGCGGCGAGCGCCCAGAGCGGCGGCGTGAAGGGGATCGCCGGGTAGACCTGGCCGATCGCCAGCTGCCCGAGCTTGCCGGCGGCCAGGCCGAGCGCCGCGCCGCCCAGGGCCAGCATCACCGCCTCGGCGAAGAAGGCGAGGCGGATCAGGCCGCCCGAGGCGCCCAGCGCCTTCATCAGGCCGATCTCGGCGCGCCGCTGCGCCACGCTGATCAGCATCACGTTCATGATCAGGATGCCGGCCACCGCGAGGCTGATCGCCGCGATGCCGCCGACCGCCAGCGTGAGCGCGGTGAGGATGCGGTCGAAAGTGGCGAGCACCGCGTCCTGGGTGATCACCGTGACGTCGCGCTCGCCCTCGTGGCGCTCGCGCAGGATCGCTTCGATGTCGGCCTTCGCCGCCGGGATCTGCTCGCGGCTCTTCGCCTCGGCGAGGATGCGGAACAGCGCCTCGGTGTTGAACAGGGACTGCGCCGCCGCCACCGGCACGATCACCACCTCGTCGGTGTTGAAGCCGAGCGACTCGCCCTGGCGCGCCAGCACGCCGATGACACGGAAGCGCCGGTCGCCGACGCGCAGCCATTCGCCCAGGGGCGCGCGCGCGCCGAACAGCTCGACGGCGATCGTGGCGCCGATCACGCACACGGGCGCGGCGTGGCGCGGGTCGCCCTCGGGCAGGAAGCGCCCCTGCGCGAGCTCCATGCTGCGGATCTCCTTCAATTCGGCCGTCGAGCCCAGCACCGGCGACTCGCGCCGGCGCGTGCCGCTGTGCACGTCGCCCGCGCCGACGATCAGCGGCGCGATGCGGCGGATGGCATAGCTGCGCCTGAGGGCGAGCGCATCGTCGAGCGTCACGTCGCGCGGCGTGCGGGCGATCACCACGCCGGGCGACACGCCGGCGGTCTCGCTGCGGCCCGGCAGCACGATGACGAGGTTGGTGCCGAGCGCGCCGAACTGGTTGACGACGTACAGGCGCGCGCCCTCGCCGATCGCGCTCACCGCGACCACGGCGGCGACACCGATGCCCATGGCGAGCAGGATCAGCAGGCTGCGCGCGCGGTAGCCGGCGAGCACGCGCCAGGCGAAGGCGAGCAGGTCGGCGAAGCGCATCGCTAGCCGCGCTCGTCGCTGACGATCGCGCCGTCGATCATGCGCAGCCGGCGGTGCGCGCGCGCGCCGATCTCGGCGTCGTGCGTCACCACGGCGAGGATCGCGCCGGCGTGGTGCGCGCGCTCGAGCACCGCCATCACCTCCTGGCCGGTGTGGCGGTCGAGGTTGCCGGTGGGCTCGTCGGCGAGGATCACCGCTGGCCCCATCACCAGCGCGCGCGCGATCGCCACGCGCTGGCACTGGCCGCCCGAGAGCTCGCTCGGGCGATGGCGCGCGCGCTCCGCCAGGCCGTACTCGGCGAGCACGCGCTCCAGGCGGCCGCGGCGCTCGGCCGGCTCCACGCCCGCCAGCACCATCGGCAGCTCGATGTTCTGCGCCGCGGACAGGCGCGGCACGAGATGGAAGAACTGGAACACGAAACCGAGCTTGTCGCGCCGCACCGCGGCCTTCTCGTCGTCCGAGAGCGAGGTGACGTCGCGCCCGTCCAGGGCGTAGCGCCCCGCGTCGGGCCGGTCGAGCAGGCCGACCATGTTGAGCAGCGTCGACTTGCCCGAGCCCGAGGGCCCCATGATCGAGAGGTACTCGCCGGCCTCGATGTCGAGGTCGATGCCGCGCAGCGCGTGCACCTCCTCGCCGCCGACGCGGAACACCCGCTCGATGCCCTGCAGGCGGATCACCGCGAGGGCGCCGCCGCTTCCTCGACGGCCGTGGCGCCCGCCTTGACGCCGGCGCGCTCGAGCGAGGTCACCACGCGCGTGCCGCGCTCCAGGCCCGCGCGCACCTCGGTGTACTCCCAGTTGGACAGTCCCGCCTGGATGGGGCGCTCTTCGAGCCGGCCGCTGGCGTTCAGCACCATCACTCGGTTGCCCGGCATCAGCGCGGGCGTGGGCACGCGCACCACGCCGTCGCGCCCGGCGGTCACGATCTCGACGTCGGCGCTGTAGCCCACCAGCAGGTGCCGCGCCTCGCCCGGCGCGTCGAAATCGACCTCGACTTCCACCGTGCGCGCCTGCTTCTCCACCGCGAGCACGTAGGGCGCGATGCGGCGCAGCTTGCCCGCGAACTGTTTGCCGCGGTAGGCGTCCAGGCTGATGCGCGCCGGCATGCCGATTTTCAGCTGCGCGGCGTCGACTTCGTCGATCGGCGCCGAGACGTACAGGCACGAGTCGTCGATCAGGTCGACGGCGGGCAGGGTGGGGATGCCGGGCGGCGACGGCGTGAGGAACTCGCCCACTTCGCCGTTGACCTCGGCGACGATGCCGTCGAAAGGCGCGCGCACGTAGGTGCGTGCGGTGTCGGCGCGCGAGGCGTCGATACGCGCCGACGCCTCCTTCACCTGCGCGCGCGCCATCTCGCAGGCGGCCATGCGCGCCTTGGCCTCGCTCTCGGCGCGATCGACGCGGTCCTCCGAGACGAAGCCCTTGTCGCGCAGCTGCCGGGTGCGCGCCGCCTCGCGCTGCGCGTTCTCGGCCGTGAGGCAGGCCTCGTTGACGCGCGAGCGCGCCGCGCCCGCCTGCTCGCGCGCCACCAGCTCGCGCGCCGCGAGGTCGTCGTTCCACAGCTGCACCAGGAGCTGGCCGCGCCGGACGCGGTCGCCTTCCTTCACCGTCAGCTTCTCGATGCGCCCGCCCAGCGGCGGCGCGAGCTTGGCGCGGCGGCAGGCCGACACCGAGCCGGCGCGCGTGTTGGCCACCGTCGACTCGACGCGTCCCGCGCTGGCCGCGGCAGCGAGCACGGCGACGGGCTTGGGCCGCGTCCAGAGCCAAGCGGCGGCCGCGGCGGCGGCGAGCAGGGCGAGGGCGATCAGCCAGCGGAGGGCGGTTCTAGGGGTCATTGCCAGAATTCTCCGCTAGCCTAGCGCAAATCGCAGAGCCAGCTTGATACATGTCAAAGCGTCGACGGAAACACGGAGAAGTATTGACCGTGCCACGGAGGTAGCCAGGCGCTGGAACACTTCGCGTCGCACTGGGAGCACTACGAGCACGGAGCGGACATCGGCGTGCGCGGCTTCGGCGCGACCAAAGCGCAAGCGTTCGAGCAGGCGGCGCTCGCCATGACGGCGGTTGCGGTCGATCCAGCCGCGGTCTCGCCTCGCGAGCGGGTGGCGATCCGCTGCGAGGCTCCCGACGACGAGCTGCTGCTCGCCGAATGGCTGAACGCCGTGGTCTATGAAATGTCGGTGCGCAGGATGCTGTTCTCGCGCTTCGCGCTGCAGCTGGACGGCGGCAGGCTCTCGGGCGAGGCCTGGGGCGAGCCGGTCGACTCGGCGCGCCACCACCCGGCGGTCGAAGTGAAAGGCGCGACCTATACGACGCTGCGCGTCGCGCCGCACGACGACGGCTGGGTGGCCCAGACGGTCGTGGACGTCTGACCCATGGAACTCGGCCTCCTCAAGCGGCGCTCCGATTTCGAGTGGGAGATCCCCCAGCAGGGCGCGATGCGCGTGCCGGCGGTGATCTACGCGAGCGAAGCGCTGATGCGCGACATGGACCGCAAGGTCTACGAGCAGGCGGTGAACGTCGCCACCTTGCCGGGCATCGTGAAGGCGTCCTACGCCATGCCGGATGCGCACTGGGGCTACGGCTTTCCGATCGGCGGCGTCGCCGCCTTCGATGCCGAGGCGGGCGGCGTGGTCTCGGCGGGCGGCGTCGGCTTCGACATTTCCTGCGGCGTGCGCTGCCTGCATACCGGCCTCAAGCGCCCCGACATCCTGAAGGTCCAGAAGGAGCTGGCGCACGAGCTGTCGCGCAGCATTCCCGCGGGCCTCGGCAGCACGGGCGCGATCCATCTGGACGACCGCGAGATGGATGCGATGCTCGCCGGCGGCGCGCAGTGGGCGGTGCAGCGCGGCTGGGGCGAGCCCGCGGACCTCGAGCGCATCGAGGAGCAGGGGCAGATGAAGCACGCCAGGCCCGGCAAGGTCTCCGCGCAGGCCAAGAAGCGCCAGTGCGACGAGATGGGCACGCTCGGCAGCGGCAACCACTACCTGGAGGTGCAGGAGGTCACGGCGCTCTACGACGCGAAGATCGCGGCGGCATTCGGGCTCGCGCCGGGCGACATCGTGGTGATGATCCATTGCGGCTCGCGCGGCCTGGGCCACCAGATCGGCACCGAATACCTCAAGCAGATGGTGCTCAGCGCCGCGCGCCACGGCATCCGGCTGCCGGACCGCGAGCTCGCCTGCGCGCCGATCCATTCGGAGGTCGGCCAGGATTACCTCGGCGCGATGCGCGCGGCGATCAACTGCGCGCTCGCCAACCGCCAGATCATCGCCCACCTGCTGCGCGAGGTGTTTCGCACCATGCTGCCGAAGGCGGCGCTGTCCCTGCTCTACGACGTCTCGCACAACACCTGCAAGCTCGAAGAGCACCAGGGACGGCAGCTCTACGTCCACCGCAAGGGCGCCACGCGCGCGCTCGGGCCGGGGCACCCGGACATTCCCGCGCCGCTGCGCGAGGCGGGGCAGCCGGTGCTGATCGGCGGCTCGATGGGCACGGGCTCCTACGTGCTCGCCGGCACGCGCGCTTCCGAAACGCTCGCCTTCAGCTCCGCCTGCCATGGCGCGGGCCGCGCGATGAGCCGCCACCAGGCGCTGCGTACCTGGCAGGGTCGCAAGGTGGTGGACGATCTCGCCGCGCGCGGCATCCTCATCAAGAGCCCGTCGATGCGCGGCGTCGCCGAGGAGGCGCCTGAGGCCTACAAGGACGTCGCGGCGGTGGTGGACGCCGCCGACGCGGCGGGGCTCGCGCGCAAGGTCGCGCGCCTCGAGCCGCTCATCTGCATCAAGGGCTAGGCCCTTCGCGCTACGCGGGGCGCTTCAGGATGGCGACGACCTCGCGGTCCTCGACCTGGCCGAACTCGCGGTAGAACTGGCTGACGGCGTGGAAGTCCTCGGGTACTTCCAGGCAGATCATCTTGTCGGCGTAGGGCGCCACCTTGGCGAGGCTATCGCGCGCGGCGACCGGCACCGCGCACAGCAAGCGCGCCGGCTTCCTCGCGCGCACCGAGTGCAGCGCCGCGATCATCGTGGCGCCGGTGGCGAGGCCGTCGTCGACGACGATGACCACGCGGCCGGCCGGGTCGATCGGGTGCCGCGCCGGCGTGTACAGCGAGCGCCGCTTGCGCAGCAGTTCCAGCTGCGCGCGCTTCTCGCGCGCGAGATAGCCCTCGTCGGCGCCGACTTCGGCGGCGTAGTCGGCGACGTAGGACCAGCCGGACTCGTCGATTGCGCCCACTGCGAACTCGCCCGAGCCCGGCGCGCCGAGCTTGCGCACCAGCACCACGTCGAGGTCGCCGCCCAGGGCGTCGGCGAGCTCCCGGCCCATCGGCACGGCGCCGCGCGGGATCGCGAGCACGAGCGGATGGTCGCCGGCGAACGGCGCCAGCACCTTGGCCAGCCTGCGTGCCGCATCGACGCGGCTGTCGAACATGGACGATCTATATACGCGCGGCCGCAGTCCGTTTTGACCGCCGTCAACTGCAGGGCCTGCCGGAAGGCCCATGCTTTCCACGCGTGGAACCACTCATCGAAACGCTGCGCGATCCGGCGTGCTACGCGCACCCGGTGGACCGCGTGGAAGTCGTGGAGACGCACATCTCCTGGGTGCTGCTCGCCGGCGAGTACGCCTACAAGGTGAAGAAGCCGGTACGGCTGGCGTTCCTCGATTTCAGCAGCCTGGCGGCGCGACGCCGCTACTGCGAGGAGGAGCTCCGGCTCAACCGCCGCACCGCGCCGGAGCTCTACCTGGAGGTCGTGCCGATCGTGCGCAGCGCGCGCGGCGCGGCGTTCGGCGGCCACGGCACGGCGCTCGAGTACGCGGTCAGGATGCGTCGCTTCGGTGCCGAGGCGCTCGCCGAGCAGATGGCGCGCAAAGGAGCGCTCGACGCGCCGAGCGTCGACGCGATCGCGGCGGCAGTGGCGCGGTTCCATGCGGCGGCGCCGCGTGCGGACGCGCAGGATGACTTCGGCACGCCGGAGCGGGTCGTCGCGCCGGCTCTTGCCAACTTCGACGAGATCGCCGCCCTGCATCCGGACGCGGCCGCGCGGCCGGTCCTCGGCCGGCTGCGGGACTGGACGCAGGCCGAGGGCGCGCGGCTCGCGGTCCTGTTTGCCGCGCGCCGCGCGGGCGGCTGCGTGCGCGAATGCCACGGCGACCTGCACCTGGGCAACATCGCCTTCCTCGGTGCGCGCGCGGTGCCGTTCGACTGCATCGAGTTCGATCCCGCGCTGCGCTGGATCGACGTCGCGAGCGAGACCGCGTTCCTGATCATGGACCTGCGCGCGCACGGCCTCGCCGCCGCGAGCTGGCGGCTGCTCAACGCCTGGCTGGAGGCGACCGGCGACTACGCCAGCGTCGAGGTGCTGCGCTTTTACCTGGTCTATCGCGCCATGGTGCGCGCCAAGATCGCCTGCCTGCGCGCCGCGCCACAGGGCTTTGGCAGCTACCTCGCGCTCGCGCAAACCCTTGCCGCCGAGCGCCGCCCGGTGCTGGTGCTCATGCACGGTGTGTCCGGTTCGGGCAAGACCACCGTCTCGCAGGCGTTGCTGGAGCGGCTGGGCGCCGTGCGCGCGCGCTCGGACGTCGAGCGC
This sequence comes from Burkholderiales bacterium, assembly GCA_049651845.1. GTDB lineage: Bacteria > Pseudomonadota > Gammaproteobacteria > Burkholderiales > SG8-39 > RBG-16-66-20. Next base: position 8,949 of record JBASCW010000073.1, read on the forward strand.
AAGCGCCTGCACGGCATCGAGGATCCGGGCGCGCGCAGCGGCGCGGGCCTGAACGCGGGCATCTACAGCGCCGTGGCCAGCGCGCGCACCTACGAACGCCTCGCGGAGCTTGCGCGCTCGATCCTTCGGGCGGGCTATCCTGCGATCGTGGACGCCGCCTTCCTGCGCCGCGACGAGCGCGACCGTTTCCGCAGCCTCGCGCAGGCGCTCGGCGCCGGCTTTCTGGTCGCCGCCTGCGGCGCGAGACGGGAGACGCTGCAGCGGCGTGTCGCGGAGCGCCAGGCACGCGCAAGCGATGCCTCGGAAGCGGGCGCCGCGGTGCTCGCGCAGCAGCTGGAGAGCGCGGACCCGCTTGCCGCCGATGAAGCCGGCCATGCGCTGCAGATCGACACCGGCAGCGACGCCGCGCTGCGTGCCGGCATCGAGCGCGTCGCCGCATGCTGCGCCGAGGCCTGTATTTGACGCGGATCAAGGGCGCGGCCGCGCAACAGAGGAGGATGGTGCCATGCTGACCCTTGAAGACTGCCTGGGCCTGTGCGGCCTCAGCGAGGACGAGGTGCTCGCGATCGCCGAGCACGAGCACATCCCCGAGATGGCCGCGATCGAGCTCGGCAACTACCTGTGCCAGACGCCCGAGGGCGAGCAGGCGATCAAGTCGATGATCCGCGACGATATCCTGCACGCACGCGCCAGCGGCAACCGCGACCGCGAGCTCGCGCTCAAGCTGGTGATCTGCAACTTCATCCTGCAGCACCCGCGCTGCGAGGAGCGCCACCGCCGCGAACTGCGCATGCCGGAGCGCCGCGGCGCCGGCACCTGAGGTCCGCCGCTATTCCTTGCGCTTGACGTCGCCGCGCTGGCGGCGCGCGTGGTCCTCGAGCTTGCGCCGCGCGGCGCCGAAGGCGTCGCGCACCGCGACGAAGGGATCCTCGTCGTGGTCGCGGTTGATCGCGATCTCGCTGCCCGCGACCTTGATGTCGAGGCGCACCGTGAATTCCTTGCCCTGCTGCTTGTGGCGCGCCACCTGCTCGACGACTGCGCGCAGGCTCATCATGTGCGGGTGGAAGCGGTCGAGCTTGCCGGCGTGCTGGCGGATCGCGGTGTCGAGCGCGGCGGACTGCGGCATGCCGTGGAAGGTGACCTGGATCGGGATCTGCATGATGGATTTCCTCGGAGCTGTGTTGTTGTCGGTATGAATTCAGCCTACGCGCGCGCCACCCCGGCGGTTTGACTTCGGTCAAGCCCGCGCCCGGCCGGCGTGGTTACCTAGAGGCGATGGCCACGACCGTTGCGCCGCCGCTTTCCGTAGACCGGCTCTATCGCCGCTGCGATCCGGAGGGCTTCGAGTTCCGCACCACCGACGATCTCGCCGACCTGGCCGATCCGCCGGGGCAGGCGCGCGCCGACGGTGCGATCCGCTTCGCCGTGGACATCCGCCACGAGGGCTACAACCTGTTCGCGATGGGGCCCGAGGGCATCGGCCGGCGCACGCTGGTGCGCCGCCTGCTCGAGCAGCAGGCGGGCGGCAGCGCGACGCCGCCCGACTGGTGCTACGTCTTCGACTTCGATGCGCCGCACCTGCCGCGCGCGCTGCGCCTGCCGGCCGGCAGCGCGCCGAAGTTCCGCGACGACATGGCGCAGCTGGTCGAGGACCTGCGCGCCGGCATCCCGGCGGCCTTCGAGACCGAGGAGTACCGCACGCGCCTCAAGGAGATCGAGAGCGGCTTCGAGCAGCAGCAGGAGCGCACGCTCGGCGCCGTCGGCGAGCACGCGCGCGCCGAGGGCATCGCGCTGCTGCGCACGCCCTCGGGCTTCGGCTTCGCGCCGCTCAAGAAGGACGCGGTGATGAGCCCCGAGGACTTCCACAAGCTGCCCGAGGCCGAGCAGGACAGCCTGCAGAAGAAGATCGCCGCGCTGCAGGAGGAGCTCGAGAAGGTGATCCACGAGGTGCCGAAGGCGCGCCGCGAGGCGCAGCGCCGGCTGCGCGAGCTCAACCGCCAGGTCACGAGCGCCGCAGTCAACAGCCTGCTCGAGGAGCTCGAGGCCGAGTACCGCGAGCTGCCCGAGGTCGCGGCCTACCTGGGTGCGGTGCGCGAGGACGTGCTCGACCACGCCGAGTATTTCCAGCAGCCCAAGGACGGCGAGCGGCCCACGCTGTTCGGCATCCCGCTGCCGCCCGCCGAGGGCGCCGAGCCGCCGCTGCGCCGCTACCTGGTCAACGTGCTGGTCGCGCACGCCGGCGAGCGCGGCGCGCCGATCGTCTACGAGGAGAACCCGACCCACGACAACCTGGTCGGCCGCATCGAGCACATCGCGCAGATGGGCACGCTGGTCACCGGCTTCTCGCTGATCAAGGCGGGCGCGCTGCACCGGGCCAACGGCGGCTACCTGGTGCTCGACGCGCTCAAGGTGCTCGGCCAGCCTTTCGCCTGGGAGGCGCTCAAGCGCGCGCTGCGCTCGCACGAGATCCGCACCGAGTCGCTCGGCCAAGCCTTGAGCCTGGTGAGCACGGTGTCGCTCGCGCCGCAGCCGATCCCGCTCGACGTCAAGGTGGTGCTGGTCGGGTCGCGCCTGGTCTACTACCTGCTGCACGCCTACGACCCGGAGTTCGCCGAGCTGTTCAAGGTCGCGGCCGATTTCGAGGACGACTTCGAGCGCGGGCCCGCCGCCGACCGGCTCTACGCGCGCACGGTCGCGACCATCGCGCGCCGCTGCAAGCTGCGTGCGCTCGACCGCGGCGCGGTGGCGCGCGTGATCGAGCACGCCGCGCGCAGCGCGGGCGCCGCGGGCAAGCTGTCCACGCACTTGGAGAACCTGTCCGACCTGCTGCGCGAGGCCGACTACTGGGCGGGCGCCGCGGGGCGCGCCGTGGCCACGGCGGGCGACGTGCAGCACGCGATCAGCGCGCAGGAGA
>JBASCW010000074.1:0-1917 GCA_049651845.1 Burkholderiales bacterium
GCGCGCGCGAGCCCGGGCGCGACGCGGGCGACCTGCCGCTGCTGCGCCGCTACGAGCGCTCGCGCGCCGAGGCGATCCTCGCGATGCGCGCCACGGTCCACGGGCTGCACCGCCTGTTCGACGCGCCGGGTCCGGTGGCGGCGAGGCTGCGCAACTCGGGCCTGAAACTTGCGGACCGCCTGCCTGTCCTAAAGAACCTGCTGATGCGCCACGCCATGGGATGATACCGACGATGAACAGACTGCTGCTGATCGCAATGCTCCTGCTCGCGCTGCCGGCGTTCGCCGGCGAAGCCGAGATCCGCCAGGCGCTCAAGGCGCGCTTGCCGAATGTCCGCATCGACGGCGTCCAGCCCGCGCCGATGCCGGGCCTCTACGAGATCCGCTTCCAGGGCCGCGGCGGGCCGCAGCTCCTGTACGCGGATCCGCAGGGGACCTACTTCATCGACGGCAGCCTGATCGAGGCGAAATCCGGCCGCAATCTGACCGAGGAGCGCCTGCAGAAGCTGACGGCGATCGAGTTCAGCGCGTTGCCGCTCGACCTCGCGGTCAAGGTGCAGCGCGGCAATGGCAAGCGCGTGCTGGCCATGTTCTCCGATCCCTATTGCCCCTACTGCCGCCGCCTGGAGCAGACGCTGCTGCAGATCGACGACCTCATCGTCTACGTGTTCATGTATCCCGTGATCCGGCCCGACCTCGCCGACCATTCGCGCGCCGTCTGGTGCGCGCCGGACCGCGCCAAGGCCTGGCTGGAGCTCGCGGTGGGCGACACGCCGAAAGTTCCGGCGGGCGGCGCCAGCTGCCCCAACCCGGTGGACAAGGTGCTCGAGCTCGGCCGCTCGCTGCACGTGACCGGGACGCCGACGCTGTTCTTTGCCAACGGCGAGCGCGCCAGCGGCGCCCTGGAAGTGGGCAGGCTGCGCGCCAGGCTGGATGAAATCGCGCGCGCGCCCACGCGCAAGAACTAGGGTTTCGGCGCGCCTTCGCCCTTGGGCCAGAGGATCCACAGCCGCCCGCGCTGGCGCATGCGGCCGGCGAGCGTGCCGGCCTCGGCGCCGCTGCCCCAGTAGAAGTCGGCGCGCACCGCGCCGCGGATCGCCCCGCCGGTGTCCTGCGCCGCCATCAGGCGCTCGAGCGGCTGCGCCGAGAGCGGAAAGGTGGTGGCGAGAAAGAGCGGCGCACCGAGCGGGACGGTGCGCGCATCGACCGCCAGGCTGTAGCCGGCGCTGAGCGGCACGCCGAGCGTGCCGATGGGGCCGCGCTCTTCGCCGGCGCCGCCGTCGGGCGACTCGCGGAAGAACACGTAGCTCGGGTTCGAATCGAGCGCCTCGCGCAGCTTGCGCGGATTGGCCGCCGCCCAGGCCTTGATGCCCTGCATCGAGGCCTGGTCTAGCGTCATCTCGCGCCGCTCCACGAGGTAGCGCCCGATCGAGCGGTAGGGATGCCCGTTCTGCTCGGCGTAGCCGATGCGCAGGCGCTCGCCCGAATCGAGCACGATCTGGCCGGAGCCCTGGATCTGCAGGAAGAACAGCTCCACCGGGTCCTCGACCCAGGCGATCGCCGCGGCGCGCAATTCGCCGCCGTTCTCGATCTCGGCGCGCGTTCGGTAGGGCACCAGGCGGTTGCCCTCGAGCCGCCCGCGCAGGCGCAGCCCTTTCAGCTCCGGGACCACGCTCTCCAGGTCCACCGCGATCAGGTCGGCCGGCACGCCGTAGACGGGGAAACGGAAGCGCTCGGTACGCGTGCGGCTGCCGGCGAGCACCGGCTCGTAATAGCCGGTGATCATGCCCTCGGCGGTTCCGTCCGCCGCGGCGATCGCCCAGGCTTCGAACGCGGACTCGACGAACGCGCGCGCCGCGGCCTCGTCGTCGGCGGGCAGCCCGCGTGCGGCTTCGCAGCTGCGGCGCAGCGCGCCGGC
>JBASCW010000075.1:0-2082 GCA_049651845.1 Burkholderiales bacterium
CGGCAGCGACGGCGCGCTCGCAGGCGGCGCGCGCGGGCTCGCCGGCGGTGGGAAACACCGCGAGCGAGGCGTCGCCGATGAAGCGCAGCACCTCGCCGCCGTGCTCGAGCACCGCACCGGCGGTGGCGGCGAAGTACTCGTTGAGCAGCTCGAGGAAGCGCTGCTCGCCGAGCGCCGCCGAGAGCGGCGTCGAGTCGCGCAGGTCCGAGAACCAGATCACCGCGTCGATGCTCTGGCCGTCGCCGCGCTTGATCTGGCCGTCGAGCACGCGCGAGCCCGAGATGCGGCCGAGGTAGGTCTCGAGCAGGGTGCGCGCGAGCTCGCGGCCGGAATGGATCTCCATCACCAGCGCGAACGGGTGCAGCAGCTGCTCGATCTCGGCGATGTCGCGATCGGTGAAGCCGCCGGGGCGCCGCGTCGCGAGGCTCACCGAATTGCGCGTGCCGTCGCTGGAGACCACCTCGGCGATCACATAGTCGGTGAGGCCGGCCGCCTTGAGCTCGCGCAGGAAGGGGAAATCGAGCTGCGCGCCGGGCCCCTCGAGGCGCCGCCGGATCGCGCGCTCGCCGGCGCTGATGCGCGCCGCCGGGCTGTCGCGGTATTCGCCGGTGAGCAGGACGTCGTGGTTGCCCGGCCGCGTCGTCACCTTCTCGCCGTCCCAGTACAGCGCGACGCCGAAGTACTGCGGGTGCAGCGCGTAGAAGAAGAACGCCACGCGCTCGATCGGCATGCCGGCGGCGCGCACGCGCTCGCAGATTTCGCGCACCACGTGCTCGCGCGTGGGCAGGCGCCGGCCCTTGTGCAGCAGCCAGTCGATGACCGGCGCGATCGACCAGGGCGCCATCGCCCGCTCCTAGTGGAGCACGCGCGGCACCGACAGCGTGAACTCCGGAATCGGCGCCTCGAAGCGCGTGCCGTCCTCGGCCACCATCTGGTAGCTGCCGCGCATGGTGCCGACCGGCGTGGCGATCGCGGTGCCGCTCGTGTACTCGTGCTGCTCGCCCGGACGCAGCACCGGCTGCGCGCCGACCACGCCCAGCCCGCGCACTTCCTGCACCAGGCCCTGCGAGTCGGTGATCACCCAGTGCCGGGCGATCAGTTGCGCGGTGGCGTTGCCGGTGTTGCGGATGGTGATGGTGTAGGCGAACACATAGCGGCCCGCCTTCTCGTCCGACTGCTCGGGCAGATACTTGACCCGCGCGCCCACCGAAATCTCGTAGCGCCGCTCGTTCGCCATGCGCGCATTGTATGACCTCAAGCTAGAATGGCCGCCGCCATGGCTGCCGCCGCGCCTGCTCGCACGTTCCGCATCGCACCGTCGATCCTGTCGGCCGACTTCGCGCGCCTCGGCGAGGAGGTGGCGGCGGTGGAAGCCGCGGGCGCCGACCTGCTGCACTTCGACGTCATGGACAACCACTATGTCCCGAACCTGACCATCGGGCCGCTGGTCTGCGCCTCGCTGCGCCCGCGCACCAGGCTGCCGATCGACGTGCACCTGATGGTCAGGCCCGTGGACCGCATCGTGCCGGATTTCGCCAAGGCCGGCGCCGACATCATCAGCTTTCACCCGGAAGCCTCCGAGCACGTCGACCGCACCATCGCCTTGATCAAGGAATGCGGCTGCAAGGCGGGCCTCGCGCTCAACCCGGCGACGCCGCTCGCGCACCTGGACCACACGCTGGAGAAGCTCGATCTCGTGCTACTGATGTCGGTCAATCCGGGCTTCGGCGGCCAGCAGTTCATCGCCTCGGTGCTGCCCAAGATCGCGGAGGTGCGCAGCCGCATCCGCAAGTCCGGGCGCGACGTCTGGCTGGAGGTCGACGGCGGCGTCAAGACCGACAACATCGCCGAGATCGCCAGGGCGGGCGCCGACACCTTCGTCGCCGGCTCGGCGATCTTCGGCGCCAAGGACTACGCGGCCACCGTGCGCGAGATGCGCGCGCGGCTTGCCGCGTCCTAGGAGTCTGCGCGGCAGACGAAATTTGTGCGAGTTGAAGTTGTGCCGGGTGTCACTTTTCGGGAATTTCGGTGCGGCGCCCGTCAATTTACAGCCGCAGAGGTTCGTGCGAGGTCGATGCGAAT
>JBASCW010000076.1:0-39029 GCA_049651845.1 Burkholderiales bacterium
GCGCCTGGCCGCGCGCGGCGCGCTGCGCGGCGTCGCCGACGAGGGCGGCTACTGGCCGGCGTTCAAGGCCAACGAGGAGGCGCTCGCCGAGCTCACGGGCGCGATCGCCGACGCCGGCTTCGAGCCCGGCACCGACATCGGCATCGCGCTGGACGTCGCGGCCACGCAGCTCTGGCGCGACCGGCGCTATCACCTCGCGCTGGAGAACCGGGCGCTCACCGCCTCGCAGCTGCACGCGCTGCTGCTGCAATGGATCGAGCGCTATCCGATCGTTTCCATCGAGGACCCCTTCGCCGAGCACGACGCCGAAGCGATGGCGTCGTTCACGCGCACTGCAGGCGCGCGATTGCAGATCGTCGGCGACGATTTTCTGGTTACGAATGCATTGAAAGTAGAAGGGGCGAAAGCAATCGGCGCCTGCAACGCGGTGCTGCTCAAGCCCAACCAGGCCGGCACGCTCACCGAGACGCTCGCCTGCTGGCAGGCGGCGCAGGCGGCCGGCTACAACGCGATCGTGTCGGCGCGCTCTGGGGAGACCGAGGACGTGAGCATCGTGCACCTGGCCGTGGGCTGGGGCGTGCCGCAGCTCAAGGTCGGCAGCTTCGCGCGCTCCGAGCGCATGGCGAAGTGGAACGAAGGCCTGCGCATCGAGGAGGCGCTCGGCGGCAGCCAGCTCCCCTACCCGGCGCGCAGGCTCTTCAGGCGCTGACGGCGAGCGGCGCGAGCCCCGCGCCGGTGAGCCGGTAGCGCCGGTCGCAGCTCGCCGCGGCCGCCTCCGAGTGCGTGACGAGGATGCCCGCGGCGCCGTGCGCCTTCACCTGCCCGCGCAGCAGCGCGAGCACCTGGCGGGCGCTCTCCTGGTCGAGGTTGCCTGTGGGCTCGTCCGCCAGGACCAGTCTTGGATCTCCAACCAGCGCGCGCGCGATGGCTACGCGCTGGAGTTCTCCACCGGAAAGCTCTCTGGGCATGCTGTTCTCGCGGGTCGCTAACGCGACCGCTGCGAGGGCCTTGCGAGCCCTCATGTCGATCTCCTGTCTGTCAAATCCCCTGAGCAGCAAGGGCAGGCCGACGTTCTGCTCAACCGTGAGGTGAGGCAGAACGTGAAAGGCCTGGAACACGAAGCCGAACTTGTCCCGGCGCAGCAGCGTGCGCGCGTCGTCGTCCAGGCCGGCGAGGTCCGTTCCCTCGAAGCGCACCTGCCCCGCATCGGCCGGCTCCAGCCCGGCGATCACGTTGAGCAGCGTTGACTTGCCGACGCCCGATTCGCCGACGATGGCGACGTACTCGCCCGGCGCGACCCGCAGCGACACCCCGCGCAGCACGGCACGTTCGCCGAAGCGCTTCTCGAGACCTGCAATATCCAGCATCCCACGCATCCTAGACACCTTATATCGCCCTTGCTAGACTGATTTTTCCTAGGAGGAGCGCATGAAAACAGCCACCCGTACCCTGCTCGCAGGCGTCATCGCGGCCGCATTCGTCGCCACGCCCGCTTTCGCGCAACAGAAGGTCAAGATCGGCTTCATCTCCACGTTTTCGGGGCCCGGCGGCATCATCGGCGAGCACATGAAAAACTCGGTGGAGCTGGCGCTCGATCACCTCGGCCGCAAGATGGCGGGGCTGCCCGTCGAAGTGATCTACGGCGACGACCAGCAGAAGCCCGACGTCGGCAAGCAGGTCTCCGACGAGATGGTGAAGAAGCACCAGGTCAACTTCGTCTCCGGCATCATCTGGTCGAACGTGATGCTCGCGGTGGCGCCTTCGGTGACCTCGGCCGGCACGCTGATGATCGGCACCAACGCCGGCCCGAACCAGTTGTCGGGCGAGTTGTGCAACGAGCGCTACTTCACGACCTCCTGGCAGAACGACCAGACGCCCGAGGCGATGGGCAAGTACATGAGCGACCAGGGACTGAACGACGTCTACCTGATGGCGCCCAACTACGCCGCCGGCAAGGACATGCTCACCGGCTTCAAGCGCACCTTCAAGGGGCGCATCGTCGGCGAGGTGTACACGACGGTCAACCAGCCCGACTACCAGGCCGAGCTCGCCCAGCTGCGCGCGAAGAGTCCGAAGGCAGTGATGGTGTTCTACCCCGGCGGCATGGGGATCAACTTCCTCAAGCAGTACTCCGAGGCCGGCCTGCGCGGCCAGTTCCCGATCTACTCGGTCTTCACGGTCGACGAGATCACGCTGCCCGCGCTCAAGCATGCGGCGCTCGGTCAATACGAGACACGCATCTGGAGCCCGGACCTGAAGAACCCGGCCAACGAGAAATACGTCGCCGATTTCCAGAAGAAGTTCAACAAGCTGCCCGTGTTCTACGGCGCGCAGACATACGACGGCATCCTGCTGATCGACTCCGCGGTGCGCGCGGTCAAGGGGAACCTCTCGGACCAGAAAGGAATGATCGCGGCAATGCGCAAGGCTAACTACAGCTCGGTGCGCGGCAAGTTCACGTTCGGCCACAACCACACGCCGATCCAGAACTTCTACCTGCTGAAGGCCGTCGCCGGCCCCGCGGGCAAGGACCCGGTGATGGAGATCCAGAAGACCGTGTTCAGCAACTACAAGGACTCCTACGGGCAGAATTGCAAGATGAAGTGGTAGCCTTGCCGGGCTGCCGTAAACGAGGGGCGCCGGGCGCCCCTTTTTTTTGATGAATTTCGTCCTTGTCGCCGAGCAAGCGCTGAACGGGCTGCAGCTCGGGGTGACGCTGTTCCTGATGGCCGCCGGGCTGACGCTCGTGTTCGGCATCATGAACCTCGTCAACCTGGCGCACGGCTCGCTCTACATGGTCGGCGCCTACCTCGCCACCTACTTCTACCAGGCGACGGGCTCCTGGCCGCTCGGCGCGCTGCTCGCGCTCGGCGGCACGCTCGTCGTCGGCATGCTGGTCGAGCTGGTCGCGCTGCGCAACCTCTACGAGCGCGACCACCTCGACCAGGTGCTCGCGACGTTCGGCCTGATCCTGTTCTTCAACGAGCTGATCGCGATCCTCTGGGGGCGATCCTCGATCTACAGCACGCTGCCGCAGTACCTGACCGGGCACGTCGAGCTCGGCGGCAGCCTGCGCTACCCGCTGTACCGCCTCGTCATCATCGGCGCCGGCCTCGCCACCGCCGCGGGACTCTGGTACGTCGTGGCACGCACGCGCCTCGGCATGCTGATCCGAGCGGGCGCGTCCAACCGCACTATGGTCGCGGCGCTCGGCATCAACATCCGCCTGCTCTACACCATCGTGTTTGGCTGCGGCGCAGCGCTCGCGGGCCTCGCCGGGCTGCTCGCGGGCCCCATCTACGCCGTGCAGCCGGGAATGGGCGAGCAGATCCTGATCCAGGTATTCGTCGTGATCGTCATCGGCGGCATCGGCTCGATCCGCGGCGCCCTCGCCGGCGCGCTGATCGTCGGCATGGTGGACACGCTCGGCCGCGCGTTCCTCAAACCGACGCTCGCGACGATGTTCACGCAATCGGCCGCCGACGCGGCGGGGCCGGCGCTCGCCTCGATGCTGATCTATCTGCTGATGGCGGTGGTGCTCGCGTTCCGCCCGGCCGGCCTGTTTCCGGCGGCCCGATGAAGGCCTCGCTGCGCACCTGGGTGCTGGTCGGCCTGCTCGCGCTGCTCGCGGCGGTGCCGACGCTCGCCGCCTGGCTCAACGAGCCTTTCTACCTCGACCTGATGCGCCGCGTGATGATCTTCGCGATCGCGGCGGCGAGCCTCAATCTGATCCTCGGCTACGGCGGCATGGTGTCCTTCGGCCACGCGGCCTATCTGGGCATCGGCGCCTACGCGGTGGGCATACTCGGCTTCTACGGCATCCACGACGGCTGGCTGCAGTGGGGCGTCGCGATCGGCGCCTCGGCGCTGGTCGCGCTCGCCATCGGCGCGGTGTCGGTGCGCACGAGCGGCATCTATTTCATCATGATCACGCTCGCCTTCACGCAGATGCTGTACTACCTCGGTGTGTCGCTCGCCGAGTACGGCGGCGACGATGGCCTGCGGCTTTCGTCGCGCAGCCAGTTCCCGGGCGTGATGGACCTCGCCGACGCCGCGTCCTTCTACTACCTGGTGCTCGGCCTGCTGGCCGGCACGCTGCTGCTGGTGCACCGCCTGGTGAACTCGCGCTTTGGCCGGGTGATCAGGGCGGCGCGCTCGAACGAGGCGCGCACGCGCGCGCTCGGGCTCTCGCCCTACCCCTACCGGCTCGCGGCGTTCGTCATCGCCGGCGCGATCTGCGGCCTGGCCGGCGCGCTGCTCGTCAACCAGACTTCGTTCCTCACGCCCGAATTCATGAACTGGACGCGCTCGGGCGAGCTGATGTTCATGGTGATCCTCGGCGGCATCGGCACCGCTTCCGGCCCGCTGCTGGGCGCCGCGGCGCTGCTGCTGCTGGAGGATCTGCTGCAGGGCTGGAGCGTGCTGCCGAAGGCGGTCACCGAGCACTGGCAGCTCTACCTCGGCCTAATCCTGGTGCTCGTGGTGCTGTACGCCAAGCGCGGACTGGCGGGGCTGATTCCCGGCAAGCATGAATAGCCCGCTGCTCGAGACCCTGGGGCTGCGCAAGACCTTCGGCGCGCTGGTGGCGACCGACGGCGTGGATTTCGACGTGCGCGAAGGCGAGACGCACGCGGTGATCGGACCGAACGGCGCCGGCAAGACCACCTTCCTCAAGCAGCTCTCCGGCGAGCTGCAGCCGGACCATGGCGCCGTGCGCTTCGCGGGCGAGGACGTCACGGGCCTGCCCGCGCACCTGCGCACGCGCAAGGGCCTGGCGCGCTCCTTCCAGATCACCAGCATCTTCCACGACTTCAGCACGCTGGACAACGTGGCGCTCGCGGTCCAGGCGCATGCCGGCCACAGCTTCCGTTTCTGGCGTTCGGCGCGCGAAGACGACTCTCTGAACCAGCCCGCGATGCAACTCCTGAAGCACGTCGGCCTCGAAGACAAGGCCCAAGTCCTCGCCACCAAGCTTTCCCATGGCGAGCACCGCCAGCTGGAAATCGCCATGGCGCTCGCCACCCAGCCGCGCCTGCTGCTGCTGGACGAACCCGTGGCCGGCATGGGGACCGACGAGTCCGCGCGCATGGTGAAGTTCCTCGAGACGCTGAAGGGCACGAAGACCATCGTGCTCGTGGAGCACGACATGGACGCCGTGTTCTCGCTCGCCGACCGCATCTCCGTGCTGGTCTACGGGCGCATCGTCGCCACCGGCACGCCGGCGGAGATCCGCGCCAATGCGGAGGTTCGCGCTGCCTACCTGGGCGAGGAAGGCTGATGCCCGAGCCGATGCTGGCGGTGCAGGAACTGGAAACCGCCTACGGACAGAGCCAGGTGCTGTTCGGTGTGTCGCTGCGCATCGCCCCGGGCCAAGTCGCCACGCTGCTCGGGCGCAACGGCATGGGCAAGACCACCACCGTGCGCTCGATCATGGGCATGGTGCGCTCCAGGGCCGGCAGCATCTCTTTCGATGGCGCCTACATCACCGGCCTGCCTTCCTACCGCATCGCGCAGGCCGGCATCGGCCTGGTGCCCGAGGGCCGGCAGATCTTTCCCAACCTCACGGTACGCGAGAACCTCGTGGCGACCGCCGCCAACCGGCGCAACGCGAAGGACCCGTGGACCCTCGAGCGGGTGTACGGACTGTTCGGCAACCTGAAAGGCAGATCGAACAACTACGGCAACCAGCTTTCGGGTGGCGAGCAGCAGATGCTGGCGATCGGCCGCGCGCTCATGACCAACCCGCGCCTGCTGATCCTGGACGAAGCGACCGAAGGCCTCGCGCCGCAGATCCGCGCCGAAATCTATCGCTCCCTCGAGCGGCTGAAGCAGGCCGGCCTCTCGATCCTCGTCATCGACAAGGACGTGAGGACCCTGACCCGCGTGGCGGACGTACACTACATGCTGGAAAAGGGCCGCGTGGTCTGGACCGGCAGTTCCGCCGACCTGGCCGCCAACCAGGACGTGCAGCATCGCTATCTCGGAGTCTGAGCCATGAAGCGCGAGAACGTCGTCGGCCGGGCGAATGTCGAGGACACGCCGGCGCTCGAGGCCTACTACCGCGAGCTGGAAGCACGCGAGCTCGGCGCGCTCTGGAACGTCGCCAACGAGATCGAGCCCTGGTACCCGCAGCCCAGGTCGGTGCCGATGCTCTGGAAGTGGCGCGACATCGGGCCGCTGGTGCGCAAGGCGCCCGAGCTGGTCTCCGCCGAGAAAGCCGCGCGCCGCGTGGTGATGCTGGTCAACCCGGGGCGCAAGGAATGGAGCGCGGCCGCCGGGCTCCTCTACACCGGCGTGCAGATCATGAACCCGGGCGAGTTCACCTCGGCGCACCGCCACCAGGCCTCCGCCCTGCGCTTCGTGATGGAGGGCAAAGGCGCCTACACGGTGGTGGACGGCGAGCGCCTGGCGCTCGGCGCGCGCGATTTCGTGCTCACGCCGAACGGCACCTGGCACGACCACGGCGTCGAGGCGGACGGCACGCAATGCGTCTGGCAGGACGGGCTCGACATCCCGCTCATGAACTCGCTGGATGCGAACTTCTACGAGGTGCACCCGAAGGTCGTGCAGACACTCTCGCCGCTTTCACGCGAGAACTGGACGAAGCCTTATTCGCCCGTGTTTCTGTACAAGTGGGATTCGTGCTTTTCCGAATTGCGAAAGGAAAAGGTCTTCGAATACAAGAACCCTCTTACGGGAGGACCGGTGATGCCGACCATGGGTGCCCGGCTGGAAATGATTTCTACTGAAAATCAGTTCAAGAGAAACACCGGAACCAGCATCTATCAGGTCGCCATCGGCCACGGCTGGTCCGAGATCGGCGACCAGCGCTTCGAGTGGGAAGAGAAGGACATTTTCTGCGTGCCCTCCTGGACGCGCTACCGGCACGGCGCGGCTAGCGAAGCGGTGCTGTTCTCGTTCAACGACTTCCCGGCGATGAAGTCCCTGGGCCTCTACAGGGAAGCGCATGATTAGCCAGGAGCGGAACGACCTGATGACGCGCGTCGGGCCGGGCACGCCCGCCGGCAAGCTGCTGCGTAACTACTGGCAGCCGGTGGCGCTCGTCAACCAGTTCCTGGATTCCGCAAGGCCCGTATTGCCGATCAAGGTGCTCGGGGAAGAATTTGTCTTGTTCAAGAATTCAAAGAATCAGTATGGCCTGCTCGACCGCAGATGCCCCCATCGCCAGGCGGACCTCGCCTACGGCCGCTACGAGGACGGCAACCTGCGCTGCGTGTTCCACGGCTGGCTGTTCGACGTGGAGGGCCGCTGCCTGGAGACGCCGGCCGAGCCGCAGGGCAGCCGGCTGTGCGACCACATCCGGCAGCGCAGGTACCCGGTCGTCGAGCGCAGCGGCATCGTGTTCGCCTGGCTGGGCGCCGGCGAACCCTCCGCGTTCCCGCACTTCGACTGCTTCACCGCGCCCGATGCCTACACGTTCGCCTTCAAGGGTTACTGGGACTGCAACTGGCTGCAGGCGCTCGAGGTCGGCATCGACCCGGCGCACGCCTCGTTCCTGCACCGCTATTTCGAGGACGAGGACACCGCCACCAGCTACGGCAAGCAGTTCCGCGGCAAGCCCGCGGACTCGGACCTTCCGATCTCCAGGGTGCTGCGCGAGTACGACCGGCCCGAGATCACGGTAGCGAAGACCGATTACGGCATCCGCCTCGTGACGCTGCGCAGGATCGACGACGAGCAGACGCATGGCCGCGCCACGCACATCCTGTTCCCGCAGGCGTTCGTGATCCCGATGAACGCGGAGATGACGATCACGCAATGGCACGTGCCCGTGGACGACTACGGCTGCTACTGGTACTCGATCTTCACCAGCTTCACCGCGCCCGTGGACAAGAAGACCATGCGCGAGCAGCGGCTGAAGACCTATCCGGCGCCCGACTACAAGCCGATCCACAACCGCGGCAACGGCTGGGGCTTTGATGCCGAGCAGCAGCAGAAGGCGACCTACACGGGCATGGGCTTCGACATCAACGTCCACGACCAGTTCGCCTGCGAGTCGCCGGGGCGCATCGCCGACCGCACCAAGGAGAACCTCGGCAGTTCCGACAAGGGCATCGTTCTTTACCGCCGTTTGCTTGTCGATGCCATAAGGAAAAATTCCCTGGGAGAGAAAACCCTCATGGTCCTCGACGAAGCGCAGGCCCGTTCGTTCACCGGCCCGCCCGCGGTGGACGGAATCGGCCCTACGGGCCGCTGGGAGGACTACTACAAGGAAGCCGATGCCGCGCGCCGCAACCGGGCGCCCTGGGTGGCGGAAAAATGGGGTCAGAGCCCAATCTCTGCGCTTTCAACTTCCTGAAATTCGGCTCTGACCCCGTTTTTCCATGAAGGAGATCCTCAAGGAAATCGCGGACCGCGGCATCGAGACGGTTCGCTTCTCGTTCGCCGACCAGCACGGCCTGTTGCGCAGCAAGTCCATCGCCGCCGCCGAAGTGCCTGCCGCGCTGATGAGCGGGGTCGCCTTCCCGAGCTCGCTGCTCACCAAGGACACGTCCAACAAGACCGTGTTCCCGGTGTTCACGCCCGGTGCGGGCCTGGGCATGCCGGAGTTCGAGAGCGCGGCCGACGCGCTCATGATCGCCGACCCGTCCACTTGGCGCGTGCTGCCCTGGGCGCCGAAGACCGGCTGGCTGCTGTGCGACCTGAGGTTCCCGAGCGGCAAAGCGGTGCCCTTCGACACGCGCGGCCTGCTGCGCCAGGCGCTCGCGGTGCTCGCAGCGGCGGGCTACGGCTACAGGGCCGGCCTGGAGATCGAGTTCCACGTCTTCAGGTTGCTCGACCCGCGGCTGCGGCCCGAAGACGCGGGCCAGCCGGGCGCGCCGCCGGAGGTCGCGCTGCTCTCCAGCGGCTACCAGCTGCTCTCGGAGACGCGCTACGACCAGCTCGAGCCCGCGCTCGAGATCCTGCGCGCGAACCTGCAGGGCCTCGGCCTGCCGCTGCGCAGCTTCGAGTGCGAGTTCGGACCGAGCCAGGCCGAGGTGACGCTGAGCGTGCAGGACGGCCTCGCCGCCGCCGATGCGATGGTGCTCTTTCGCAGCGCCACCAAGCAGATCCTGCGCCGCCACGGCTACCACGCCACCTTCATGTGCCGGCCGAAACTGCCCAATGTCATGTCCAGCGGCTGGCATCTGCACCAGAGCCTGGTCGCCAACGGGAAGAATGCTTTCGTTTCGGAAGAGGATTTCCTGTCGGAAACTGGAAAGCAGTTCCTCGCGGGTCTCATGGAGCACGCCTGCGCGTCGGCTGCGTTCGCCACGCCCACGCTCAACGGCTACAAGCGCTACCGGCCCTACTCGCTCGCGCCCGAGCGCGTGATCTGGGGCCGCGACAACCGCGGCGCGATGATCCGCGTGCTGGGCGGGCCGGGCGACCCGGCCACGCGCATCGAGAACCGCATCGGCGAGCCGGCGGCCAATCCCTACCTCTACTTCGCCTCGCAGATCCATTCCGGATTGGACGGCTTGAACCGAAAGCTCCTCCCCGGGGAGCCCGAGCAGACCCCGTACGAATCCAAGGCGCAGCACCTGCCGAGAACGCTCGACGAAGCCATCGGGCATCTGCAATCGAGCAAGCTCATGCACGACGCCCTCGGCGCGGCGTTCGTCGACTATTATTGCCGCATCAAGGAGGCGGAGATCGCCCGCTTCAACCTCGAGGTGAGCGAATGGGAGCAGCGCGAGTACTTCGAGATGCTGTAGCGCACCTGGAGCGCGGCGACTGGCGGGCCGCGCACGAGATCGTGCAGAAGGACGAGGACTCGCCGCTGTCGTGCTGGGCGCACGGCATCGTGCACGTCATGGAAGGCGACCTCGCCAACGCGCGCTACTGGTACGGCGAGGCCAAGCGCGTGTTCCCGAGCGACTACTCGGTCCCGGCGGAGATCGCCGCGCTCAAGGATGCCTGCGGCTGAATGAACCGCCGCCTGCGCATCGACTTCGGCAAGCGCGCGGGCGTCACCTCGGGCGTGCTCGGCGTGCTGTGCATCCTCGCCGAGTTCTGCTTCATCTTCCCGGACCTGCTGGTGACGCGCGACGCGCTGCCGCTGTACAAGGCGAACCTCGGCGTGTTCAAGGCGATCCTCTGGGCGAGCATCGCCGCCACCTTCGTGCTGGGCGCGGCGAGCCTGCTGCTGCTGCGCTCCAAGGCGCACGGGCTGCTCGGCATCGCGCTCGCCGCGATCGCGCTGCTGATGGGCGGTGCGGAAGCCGAGGCCGTGGACACGGGTACCGCGGCGGTGAGCGCAGGCCTGGACTATTTCGTGCTCGAGCTGCTGGTGCTGGGCCTGATTTTCGTGCCGCTCGAGCGCGCGTTTGCGCTGCACGAGCAGAAGATCTTCCGCAGGGGCTGGCAGACCGACCTCAAGCACTTCTTCGTGAGCCACGCCGGCGTGCAGCTGCTCTCCTTCGCCGTGCTGATCCCGGCGCAGACCTTCTTCTCCTGGGCGGTGTCCTTCGATTTCCAGGCGCGCGTCGCCGCGCAGCCGGTGTGGCTCCAGTTCATCGAGATCCTGCTGGCGGCGGACCTCGTCACCTACTGGGTGCACCGCGCCTTCCACCGGCTGCCCTGGCTGTGGCATTTCCACGCCATCCATCACTCCAGCCGCGAGCTGGACTGGCTCGCGGGCTCGCGCATGCACCTGGTGGACGCGCTGGTCACGCGCGCCGCGGCCTTCGTGCCCATCTTCATCCTGGGTTTTTCGCAGGCCGCGCTGGTGGCCTACGTGGCCTTCGTGTCCTTCCACGCGGTCTACATCCACTCCAACACGCGCTGGCGCTTCCCGGTGCTGCGCTGGGCGATCGCCACGCCCGAGTACCACCACTGGCACCACAGCTCGGACGAGGAAGGCATCGACAAGAACTTCGCCGCCTTCCTGCCGTTCTGGGACCGGCTGTTCGGCACCGCGCACCTGCCAGGCCACTGGCCGAAACGCTACGGCACCGTGAAGTTTCAGCCGCCAGAGACCTACCTCGGGCAGCTCGCCTACCCGTTCAAGCGGAAGGCCGATACACCCTACGGCTGAAGCAGGCTGGGCAGGACCTGGCTGATCGGGTCGCGGAACACCGCGTGCGCGAGGTCGTCGAATTGCGTGGGCTCGGCGTTGACGATCACGAGCCGCGCGCCCGCCGAGCGCGCCGCCGGCACCGCGCCCGCCACCGGGTAGACCTGCAGCGTGCTGCCCACGGCGAAGAACAGGTCCGCTTCCTCGGCGGTGCGCAGCGCGCGGTCGATCACCTCCGGCACCAGCGCCTGGCCGAAGGAAATCGTCGCGCTCTTGAGAATGCCGCCGCAATCGCGGCACGGCGGGTCGGCCTCGCCCGCGCGCACGCGCTCGAGCGCCTTCTGCATCGGCGCGGTCATGCCGCAGCTCATGCACACGACCTTGCGCATGGTGCCGTGCACCTCGATCACCTTCTCGGGCGAGTTACCCGCCATCTGGTGCAGCTCGTCGATGTTCTGCGTGATCAGCGCGTGCAGCTTGCCGCTCTTCTCCAGCGCCGCGATCGCGCGGTGACCGGCGTTGGGCTGCGCCTTCCAGGCCGTATGGTCCATGCGCGCCTGCCACGACGCCTTGCGCACCTCCGGGTCGGCCATGTAGTAGTGGATGTTGGAGAGCTTCTCGGCCATCGGGTTCCGCGTCCACACCCCCTGCGGGCCGCGGAAATCCGGGATGCCCGAGTCGGTGGAGATGCCCGCGCCCGTGAGCACCACGACGCGTTGCGCGTCGCGCACCCAGGCCTTCACCGTTTCGGCCTTGACGCTCATGCGCATAGTCTAAACTCGCGGCATGAAGGTCGGCGACCTGCAGGTCAACCGCATGGGCTTCGGCGCGATGCGCGTCTGCGGCCCGCAGGTCTGGGGGCCGCCGAAGGACCGCGCCACCGCGCACCAGGTCTTTCGCCGCGCGATCGAGCTCGGGGTGAACTTCTTCGACACCGCGGACAGCTACGGCCCGCACGTGGACGAGGAGCTGATCGCCGAAGCGCTGCACCCCTATCCGCAAGACCTCGTCATCGCCACCAAGGGCGGCCTGCTGCGGCCGCGCCCATCGGCGTGGGACCCCGACGGGCGTCCCGAGCACCTGAAACGCGCGCTCGAGGGCAGCCTCAAGCGCCTGAAGCTCGAGCGCATCGACCTCTACCAGCTGCACGCGCCCGACGGCAAAGTCCCGTTCGCGGACTCGGTGGGCGCGCTCGCCGATGGACAGAGAGCCGGCAAGATCCGCCACGTCGGCCTGTCGAACGTGAGCGTGAAGCAGCTCGAGGAGGCACGCCGCATCTGCCCGATCGTTTCGGTGCAGAACGAGTACAACCTCGAAGACCGGAGCTCGGAGGAGGTGCTCAAGGCCTGCGAGCGGCTGGGCATTGCCTTTCTGCCGTGGTACCCGCTGGGCGCAGGCAACGCGCTGAAAGCTTCCCGGGTAAGGCAAATCGCAACGAAGATTCGTGCAACCCCTGCCCAGGTGGCGCTTGCCTGGCTGCTCGCAAAATCGCCGGTCATGCTGCCGATCCCCGGCACCGCCTCCATTGCGCACCTGGAAGAAAACGTCGCCGCTGCGCAGCTGCAGCTGGCGATGGAAGACCTGGCCGCGCTCGGCTAGACCACGTAGCGCGCGGTGCGCCGACGCGTCTCGCGCATGTCGTCGCCGCGCAGCTCGCGCAGCGCGTAGCCGGCGAAGTCGTCGGCGACTTCCTTGCGCCAGTACAGGTCCATGTCGGTGTTGTCCATCGGCTTGGCACGGTTGGCAACCAAAGTCGAAGCTTCGGCGATCACTTCGTCGGTGAGCCTCTTGCCGAGCAGGAACTGCGACGCCTTCTCGACCAAGAACGGCCTGGAGGCGGCAGCGCCCAGGGCGATCCTTGCTTCCCGTATCGAACCGTCTTCATCAAGACGCAAGGCAGCCGCAACACCCAGGATGGGGAAATCGAAAGAGCCGCGCCGGCGCAGCTTCCAGTACGTGCTCTTCCACCCCTCCGGAATCGTCACCGAGGTGAGAATTTCGTCAGGCCTGCGCGACAGGTAGTCGATGCCGTCGTTCCTGTAGAGGCCGTCGACCGGAATCTCTCTCTTCTCCGAGGAGCTCTCGAGCACGACCCTGGCGTTCAGGGCAATCAGTGCCGGAGCGGTGTCGGTGGACGAGACCGCGACGCAGCGCTTGCTGGCGGTGGCCACCCAGCAAATGTCGCCCTCCTTCTTCAGGCAGAAACCGATCGCCTGGCGCCACTCGTAGTTCTGGTTGTAGTAGGTGCAGCGCGTGTCCAGGCACAGGTTGCCGCCCAGCGTGCCCATGTTGCGCAGGTGCGGCGTGGCGATCTGCGCGGCGGCCTGATGCAGCGCAGTGAATTGCTCTTTGACTTTCTTTTCCTGCGTAATCTTCGTAAGCGTAAGAGCGGAACCCAGAACAATTCCGGAACCGTTGGAGATGCTCTTCAACGCTTCGACGCCTCTCAGCGACACCAGTACTTTCGGCGTCTGGTGGCGCCGCTTCATGTTCGGCAGCAGGTCTGTGCCGCCGGCGATGAGCATTGCATCGGGGCCCTCGCCCGCGAGGATCTGCGCCGCCTCCGCGACGGTGCGTGGCGCGCGGTGCTCAAACCACGGCAGCCGAAGCACGCTTGCGCTCCTCTTTCTTGCTTTCCTTGCCGTCGCCGCCTTCCTGGGGCGTCGCGACGAACACGGGCTCCGGATAGGGAACCGCGGGAAAATAATCGGGGCCGACCCGGGGCGGCTTGCCCTCCGCCTTCAGCTCCAGCGCCTTCAGGACCTTGTCCGGCGTCACGGGGATCTCGTCGATGCGCACGCCTACGGCATCGTAGATGGCGTTCGCGAGCGCCGGCATCACGGGCAGCAGCGGCCCCTGGCCTACTTCCTTCGCGCCGAACGGGCAGTTCGGGTCCGGGTCCTCGATCAGCGCCACGTCCACCTCGGGCATGTCGAGCGCGGTGAGGCTCTTGTACTCGAGCATCGAGGGCATGCGGTGCACGAGCGCCTGCGAGAGCTTCTCCGGCAGGCGCCGGAACGCCTGCTCTTCCATGAGGGCTTCGCCAAGGCCCATGTAGACGCCGCCGATCACCTGCCCCTTCGCGAGCACGGGATTCAGCGTGCGGCCGATGTCGTGCGCGATCCAGATCTTGGGCACGTGGATCCAGCCGGTCTTCGGATCCACCTCGGCCTCCACCACGCAGGCGGTGAAGCTGTACGCCGGCGACGGCCCGACGCCCGAACCCTTGTATTTGCCCGGCGGCTTGGGCGGCGTGTAGGAGCCGACCGCGCCGAGCGTGCCGAATTTTGCTTCGGCAAACTCCACGGCCTCTCCGAAGCTCATGGACTTGTTCGTGTTCTCCGGGTGAAAGACACGACCCTGAGAGAAAACCAGCCCATTCGGCACCACTTCCAGCTGCTCGGCGGCGGCCTGGGCGAGCTGGGCCTTGACCTTTTCGGCAGCTTCCATCGCGGCGTTGCCCATCATGATGGTGACGCGGCTGGAGTACGAGCCGAGGTCCACCGGCGTGATGCCCGTGTCGCCGGTGACGCAGCGCACGAGATCAGTGCCGATTCCCAGCACTTCGGCGACGATGGTCGCCAGCACGTCGTCCGAGCCCTGGCCGATCTCGGTGGCGCCGCAGAACACCGTGACCTGGCCGCTGCGGTCGAGCAGCAGCTGCACGCCCGAGTGCGGCAGCTTGTTCCAGTAGATCGGCAGCCCGGCGCCGCACATGTAGGTGCTGCACGCGAGGCCGACGCCCTTGCCGAGCCCCATCTTGCCGAACTTCTTCTTCCAGTCCGAGCGCGCCACGACTTCGCGGATGCAGTCGGCAAGACCGATCGAGCCGATGCGCAGCCAGTTGGCCGTCAGCGAGTCGGGCTTGTTGACGATGCCCAGGCGCAGCTCCGCCGGGTCCATCTTCAGTTTTTCGGCGATCTTGTCGAGCTGCACTTCCTGCCCGAAGCGCGGCTGCGGCGTACCGTGGCCGCGCTTGGGGCCGCAGGCGGGCTTGTTGGTGAAGGTGCGGCAGGCCTCGAACTTGAAGCGCGGCAGCTCGTAGGTCACGGGCGTCAGCACGCCGGTGTAGAACGTGCTCGCCGGCCCGTGCGAGCCGTAGCCGCCGCCGTCGAGCAGCGTCTGCAGGTGCATCGCCGTGAGCTTGCCGTCCCGGGTCACGCCCGTGCGCATCTTCATCAGCACCGGGTGGCGGCCGCGGTGCTGGTAGAACACCTCCTCGCGCGTGAGGCAGATCTTCACCGGGCGGCCGAGCACGAGCGCGGCCTTCGCGACCACCATCTCGTGATTCGCCGGGTCGCATTTGCCGCCGAAGCCGCCGCCGTTGGGCGAAGCGACCACGCGGATGCGCGCGGCCGGCATCTGCAGCACGCGCGCGAGCTGCCGGTGCAGGTAGTGCGGGTTCTGCGTGCTCGAGGTCACCAGCAGCTTGCCGTCGCCTTCGACCGTGGCGAGCGTCGCCTGCTCTTCCATCGGCAGGTGCGTGTTGCCCTGGTAGAAGAACAGGTCCTCGAACACGTGGTCCGACTGCGCCAGCGCCTCGTCCACGTCGCCGAACTCGTAGGACTGGTTGCGGTGGATGTTGCCCTGTTCGCCGTAGTCGTGGATGCGCGGCTCGGGGTTCTTAAGGGCCTCTTCAGGGTCCGAGATCGTCTTCAACGGCGCATAACGAACCTGAATCAGTCCCAATGCCCGATCCGCCGTTTGCTCATCTATCGCGATCACCGCAGCCACCGGGTCGCCGACGTGGCGAACGCGATCGGTGAGCGGATGCTCGTCCAGCGACACCGGCATGATGCCGAAGGGAACCGGGAAGTCCTTGCGCGTGAGCACCAGGTGCACGCCCGGATGCTTCCCCGCCTTGCCCGTGTCGATCGACTCGACCAGGGCGTGCGGGTGCGGCGAGCGCAACAGCTTGCAGTGGAGCATGCGCGGCAGCGAAAGATCGTCGGCGAAGCGCAGCTGTCCCGTGACTTTGGCGCGCCCGTCCACGCGCCGGCGCGGCCGGCCCACGACCTCGAAGCGGCGCTTGGAGGACGCCCCGCTCATTTGGCCTGCGCCCGCATTTCCGCCGCGGCGCGCTCGATTGCCTCGGTGATCTGCAGGTAGCCCGTGCAGCGGCAAAGATTGCCCGCGGTCGCTTCCTTTATTTTTTCCTTGCTCGCGTTCAAATCCTTGTCGAGAAGCGCTTTCGCCGTCATGATCACGCCCGGCGTGCAATAGCCGCACTGCGAGCCGCCCAGGTCGGCGAACGCGGCCTGCAGCGGGTGCAGCTCGGTGCCGCGCGCGAGGCCCTCGATGGTCTCGATCCTGCGGCCCTCGCATTCCAGCGCGAGCGCGAGGCAGGACAGCACCGGCGCGCCGTCCACCAGCACCGCGCAGGCGCCGCATTCGCCCAGCTCGCAGCCGTGCTTGGTGCCGGTGAGGCCGAGGTCCTCGCGCAGCACCTCGAGCAGTGTCTTGTAGGGCGCGAAGGACACGGGCAAATCCTCGCCGTTGACGTTGAGCGTCAGGTGCAAGCGTTCCGGTACGGCAGCCATGCGGCGCGGACCCCGATTGTTTGGACCCCAAACAATTGGTACTTTACTACAATCGCGCCATGAAAGTCTTCCAGATCCAGGACGACTGGGGCATGGAGCACCTTCGGCTCGCCAGCCGCCCCGACCCCAGGCCCGGCCCCGGCCAGGTGCTCTTGAGAATGAGAGCCGCTTCACTCAACTACCGCGACCTGCTGGTTCCGGACCGGGGTTACGGCGCGCACACCGGCAACTTGCCGCTGATTCCGCTTTCCGACGGCGTCGGCGAAGTGATCGAGGTCGGCGCCGGCGTCACGCGCGTGCGCCCCGGCGACCGGGTCTGCCCCTGCTTCGTGCAGGGCTGGATCGACGGTCCGCCCGACGGCGCGCACGCCAATCTCGGCGGTCCGCTGGACGGCACCATGACCGAGTACATGGTCCTGCCCGAGTCAGGCGTGGTACGGGCACCCGCGCATCTCAGCGACGAAGAGGCCGCCTGCCTGCCCTGCGCCGCGCTCACTGCCTGGAGCGCGCTGGTGACCTACGACAACCTGGAGCCCGGCGCGCAGGTGCTGGTCCAGGGGACAGGCGGCGTGGCATTGTTCGCGCTGCAATTCGCCAAGCTGCGCGGCGCGCAGGTCACCGTAATTTCGTCAAGCGACGAGAAGATTGCGAAGGCCAAGGCGCTCGGCGCCGACGCGGCGATCAACTACGCGAAGACGCCGGAGTGGTACAAGGCGACCCGCGACGTCACCTCCGGACGCGGCTACGACCACATCGTCGAGCTCGGCGGCGAACAGACGCTGCCGCAGTCGCTGATGTGCTTGCGCGCGGGCGGCGCGATCTCGATCATCGGCGTGCTCTCGGGCGCCACGGTGAGCGCGCAGATCGGCCGCATCGTGATGAAGCAGGCACGCTTGCGCGGCATCGGCGTGGGGCACCGCAACGGTTTCGAGGCCATGACGCGCGCGATCGCCCGGCACCAGCTCAGGCCGGTCGTCGACAGAGTCTATCGGTTCGAGGAGCTCAAGGAAGCGCTGGCCTACCTCAAGAGCGGCGCGCACTTCGGCAAGGTCTGCATCCGCCACTAGCGCGCGGTGCGGGGGCTGCGCCTTTGTTTGAGGCAGATCAAGTTAGTGGGCGAAACACGGCGCTAAGGTCGCCCCACTGGGGGCCCCATGAAGCTCGACGGCAAGACGGCCGTGATCTCCGGCGCGGCTTCCGGCATCGGCCGCGCGACGGCGGAAACCTTTGCACGGGCGGGCGCGCACGTCATTCTTGCGGATCTCAACGAGAAGGACGGCGAAGCGGCGGCGGCGGCCTTGCGCGCCGGCGGCCACGGCGCGGACTTCCTGCGCGTCGATCTTACCGACGCCGCGTCGATCGAGGCTCTGCGCTCCACGGCGCTCGCCAGGCGCGAGCGCGTCGACATCGTCGCCAACGTCGCCGGCTGGGGCAAGACCGAGCCGTTCGTGAACAACACGCCGGAGTTCTGGCGCAAGATCATCGATCTCAACCTGCTCGGCACCATATTCCTGACGCGCGCGTTCCTGGACCCGATGATCGAGCGCCGTGCCGGCAAGATCATCAACGTCGCGAGCGACGCCGGCCGCGTCGGCAGCCTGGGCGAGAGCGTGTACTCGGGGACCAAGGGCGGCGTCATCGCCTTCACCAAGGGCCTGGCGCGCGAGATGGCGCGCTTCGACATCAACGTCAACTGCGTCTGCCCGGGGCCCACGGACACCCCGCTGATGGCCGCGGTGCCGGACAAGCTCAAGGACGCATTCGCCAACGCCACGCCGATGCGCCGCCTTGCCAAGCCCTCCGAAGTGGCCGACGCCATCCTGTTCTTCGCGAGCGAGCGCTCGGCGTTCGTCACCGGCCAGGTGCTTTCGGTGAGCGGCGGCCTCACAATGGCCGGCTGATCCCCTCACCAGGAGAACCACGCCCATGTACAGGCTCAAGGCGGCGGAATGGAAGCCGCAGCATTTCAAATGGCAGGTCGCGGACCGGGTGGCCACCATCACCCTGAACCGCCCCGAGCGCAAGAATCCGCTCACCTTCGAGAGCTACGCGGAACTGCGCGACACGTTCCAAAAGCTGCATTACGCCGGGGACGTGCGCGCCGTGGTGTTCGCCGGCGAAGGCGGCAATTTCTGCTCCGGCGGCGACGTACACGAAATCATCGGGCCGCTGGTGAAGATGGACATGCCGGACCTGATGCGCTTTACGCGCATGACCGGCAGCCTGGTGCTGCAGATGCGCACCTGCCCGCAGCCGGTGATCGCTGCGGTGGATGGCATATGCGCGGGCGCGGGCGCGATCATCTCGATGGCGAGCGACCTGCGCTACGCGACGCCGGAGGCGAAGACCGCGTTCCTGTTCGTGCGCGTGGGGCTCGCGGGCTGCGACATGGGCGCCTGCTCGATCCTGCCGCGCATCATCGGCCAGGGGCGCGCCTCGGAGCTGCTCTACACGGGGCGCTCCATGAGCGCGCAGGAAGGCGCCGCCTGGGGCTACTTCAACGAGCTCGTGCCGGCCGACAAGCTGCTCGCGCGGGCACAGGAGATGGCGAAATCCCTCGCCGACGGACCCGCCTTCGCCCACGCCATGACCAAGAAGTGCCTGCACCAGGAGTGGAACCTGTCGATCGAGCAGGCGATCGAGACCGAGGCCGAAGCGCAGGCGATCTGCATGCAGACGAAGGACTTCGAGCGCGCCTACAACGCCTTCGTCGCCAAGCAGAAACCTCAGTTCCAGGGCGATTGACCGCGATGGCCGACGAGAGCTTTCTCGATTGGCCGTTTTTCGAGCAGCGGCACCGCGAACTGGCGCGCGGGTTGGCGGGGTTCGCCGCAAGCCTGGCGGTGCCCGCGCACGGCGACGACGCGACGCTGGATGCGGCCTGCCGCTCGATCGTGCGCCAACTGGGTGCGGCGGGATTCCTGAAAGCCTGCTGCGTTCCGACTGCGCAGGAAAAATTCGACGTCAGGTCGCTGGCATTGAGCCGTGACATCCTCGCGCGGCACGACGGCCTGCTCGATTTTGCGTTCGCGATGCAGGGCCTCGGCACCGGTCCTGTTTCACTGTTCGGTTCGGACCGGCAGAGGCAGAAATACCTTCCGCCCGTGGTACGCGGCGAGGCGATCGCCGCATTCGCGCTGTCCGAGCCGCAGGCCGGCAGCGACGTCGGCGCCGTTGCGACGAGCGCGCGACGCGCCGGGACTGACTGGGTGCTCGAGGGCACCAAGACCTGGATCTCGAACGGCGGGCTCGCGGACCACTACGTGGTATTCGCGCGCAGCGGCGAGGGGCCCGGTACCAAGGGGCTGTCGGCTTTCATGGTCGAGGCGGGTACACCGGGGCTGCAAATCGCCTCGCGCCTTGCGGTGATCGCCCCGCACCCGATGGCCACGCTGAAGTTCGACGCCTGCCGCATTCCCGCCGACGCGCTCATCGGCCGGCCCGGCGAGGGCTTCCGCATAGCGATGGCGACGCTGGACGTGTTCCGCACCACGGTCGGCGCCGCGGCGCTCGGGCTGGCGCGCTGCGCGCTCGACGAGGCGCTCGCGCGCACGCACAGCCGCGAGGTGTTCGGCAAGCCGCTCGCCGACTTCCAGCTGACCCAGGCGCGCCTCGCCGACATGGCGCTCGCCGTGGATGCGGCCGCGCTGCTGGTCTACCGGGCCGCGTGGACCAAGGACTGCGTGCAGGAGCGCGTCACGCGCGAGGCCGCGATGGCGAAACTGTTCGCGACCGAGTCGGCGCAGCAGGTCATCGACTCCGCGGTGCAGCTCTTCGGCGGCACGGGCGTGGTTGCAGGCGCTCGCGTGGAACGGCTGTACCGGGAGATCCGTGCGTTGCGCATCTATGAAGGCACGAGCGAGATCCAGAAGCTGGTGATCGCAGGCACCCTCGCCCGCGGCGCCACCTGACATGCGCCCGCTGGACGGCTTCATGCTCGACCCGGCGCGCATCGAGCGCGAGCGCTTGCGGGGCGTTTGGCCGGGGCGCGTGGCCACCGATTATCTCGACCGCTGGGCGGCGGAAAAGCCGGAGGCCGTGGCGCTGGTCGCCTGGCGCCTGGACGAAGAGCGCGAAACGCGCCTCTCCTGGGGCGAACTGGCGGCCGCGGTCGCGCGCTTCGCGAGATCGCTCGCGCGCGCGGGCGTCGGGGCCGGCGATGTCGTCTCGTTCCAGCTGCCGAGCTGGTGGGAATTCGTCGCGCTGTACCTGGCGACGGTGCGCCTGGGAGCGGTCGCCAATCCCCTGATGCCGATCTTCCGCCACCGCGAGCTCGCCTTCATGCTGCGCCAGGCGGCGCCACGCGTGTTCGTCGCGCCAGCCCGCTTCCGCGGCTTCGACCACGGCGCGCTCGCGCGCCAGCTCGCCGCCGAGTCACCGGGCATGCGCCTGCTGCTCGCCGGCGGCGCGGGCGCCGAATCCCTGGAGGACGCTCTCGTCAGGACAGAGGGCCGCGGTTTCGAGCGCGGCGCACTGCTGCAGCCGGACGACGCCACGCAGTTGCTCTACACCTCGGGCACTACCGGGGAGTCGAAGGGCGTGCTGCACACCTCCAATACGCTGCTCGGCGCGGTGCGATCTCTCGCCACGCACATGGACATCGGCGCCGACGACGTGATCTTCATGCCCTCACCGCTCGCGCACCAGCTCGGCTTCTCCTACGGCATGCTGATGTCGGTCGTGCTCGGCATCCCGCTGGTGCTGATCGATATCTGGCGTCCGGCGCGCGCCGCGCAGCTCATCGAGGCCAATGGCGCCACCTTCACCTTCGCGGCGACGCCCTTTCTCGCCGACCTCACCGCGCTCGAGCGTGGCGGCCGCAAGCGCCTCGGGCGATTGCGGCTGTTCGGCAGCTCGGGCGCGCCCATCCCGCCCGCGGTGGCGCAGGCTGCGCGCGAGAAGCTCGACGTGGCGGTCGCCGCCTGCTGGGGCATGACGGAATGCTGCAGCGTGACCATCACGCCGCCCGACGGCAGCAAGGCCACCGAATCCGACGGCCGCGCGCTCGCCAACGGCGAAGTGCGCGTCGTCGACGCGAACGGGCACCCGGCAGCGCCCGGCGAGATCGGCGCGCTGCAGGTGCGCGGCGCATCGCTGTTCGCCGGCTATCTCAAGCGCCCGCAGCTCTACCGGCTCGATCCGGAGGGATGGTTCGACACGGGGGACCTCGCGCGCATGGACGCCGAGGGCTACATCCGCATCTGCGGCCGCACCAAGGACGTCATCATCCGCGGCGGGGAGAACATCCCGGTGATCGAGGTCGAGGCCGCCCTCTACCGCATGCCGGAGGTGGCCGATGCCGCGGTCGTCGCCACGCCCGACGCGCGGCTGCAGGAGCGCGCCTGCGCCTTCGTCAGCCTGCGCCACGGCGCGGCGCTGGACCTCGACGCCGTCTGCCGGCATCTGGCCGCGGAGGGCTTTTCCAAGCACTTCTGGCCCGAGCGCCTGGAGATCCTCCCCGAAATGCCGCGCACCGCGACGGGCAAGATCCAGAAATTCGTGCTGCGCGAAATCGCCAGGAACCAGAACGCCGGCCCGCAGGCCGCCGCTTAGCCCGGCGCGGCCGCGCTCAGGGGCGCAGCAGGCCTGCTGCCAGCATGCGCTCGAAGACCGGGTACATGCGCCGCTCTTCGTCCGCGGCGTGCGCGTCGAACGCAGTGCGCAGTTCGGCGAGCTCGGCGCGGAACGGCTGCAGGTCGGCGGCGGTCGAGTAGGTCGCGAGCGTCCAGAGCGCGGCCCGCAGGTCGTCGTGCTGCGCGCAGAGCGATTCGGTCGCGCCCTCCTGGCCGCTGGCCTGCTCGTACAGCGGGAAGATGCGCTCTTCTTCATAGCGAAAATGCATGAGCAGTGCCTCCCGCAGGGCACCCAGACGCGCCAGGATGCGCTTCCAGTCGCCCGCGCTCGCGGCATCGGCGGCCTCGGCGAACAACGCCTCGCAATGCCGATGATGCTCCGCCAGCGTGATCGCCGCACCGGTCATGGGATGACACTCCGCTGAAACCGCGATTTTTGATTCTGCGGCCGCGGCGCAGGTCAGCCTTGATCTGGATCAAATCCGCCCGGCGGCCCAGACTGCCATTCTTCGGATGCATGCCCGCCCCTGCTCCCCTGACGCTGCGCCTGGACGGCGCGCTGGCGGTCGCCACGCTTTCGCGCCCGCCAGTCAACGCGATCGACGAAGCCTGGCTTGCGCGACTCGAAGAGGCGCTCGACGCGGTCGAGCGCGCCGGCGCGGCGCTCGGCGGCGGGCTCGCGCTCACCTGCGACCTGCGCATCGCCGCCGCAAAAGCGCCGCTCGGCCTGCCCGAGGCGCGCCTGGGGCTGCTGCCGGGCGTCGGCGGAACCCAGCGCCTGACGCGCATCGCCGGCGAGGCCATCGCGAAGCGCCTGATCCTGGGCGCCGAGATCGTCAGCGGCACGCAGGCCGCCGCCCTTGGCCTCGTCCACTGGGCAGTTCCGTCGGCGAAGCTACCGGCGCGCGCACGGGCACTTGCGCGCGCCCTCACCGCGCTGCCGGCGGCGGCGCTGGCCGCGTGCAAGCGTTGCATTCAAGGCGCGCTCGAGCACGGCACCGACGGCTACGCCATGGAGGTCGCCGCGACCGCGGCGCTGCTCGCGAGCGAGGAGACGCAGGCGCGCGTGCGGCGGTTCCTGGCCGGCCGGCGCTGAGCCCGGCTCAGTTCAGCGCAGAGTAGATCATGTTGCGGTACAGCTCGCGGTAGTAGCCGCGCTGGTTCGGGGCCTGCATCATCCAGACCGCGATCAGGCGCTCCTTCGGGTCGATCCAGAAGTAGGTGCCGCCGTAGCCCGCCCAGTTGTAGTCGCCGGCGCTGCCTTGGGTCGACGACAGGCCGTTGGCGTGGCGCACGGCAAAGCCGAGGCCGAAGCCGTAGCCCGGTCCCGGGCCGCGCATCGCGCCAAGATGATCGCTGCTCATGTATTCCACGGTCTTGCGCGACAGGATGCGCACGCCGCCCAGCTCACCGCCGTTCAGCAGCATCTGCGCGAAGCGCAAGTAGTCGGCCGCCGTGGAGACGAGCCCCTGGCCGCCGGCGAGGTACTTCGGCGGCTCGCGCACCTTGAGCAGGTTGATCGCCGCGCCTGAATCGGGATCCTTGGCGAACGCTTCCGCGAGCCGCGGCTGCTTCGCCGCATCCGCATAGAAGGCCGTGTCCTTCATGCCGAGCGGCCCCAGGATGCGCGCCTGCAGGTAGGCGTCGAGCGGCTGGCCGCTCACGCGCTCGATGACGTGGCCGAGCACGTCGGTCGAGCGGCCGTATTCCCAGGTCGTGCCCGGCTGGTACGCGAGCGGCACCTTGGCGAGCTTCTGCGCCAGCTCGGCGTTGCTGTGGTCGTCCGCATCCACGCCGTTCTTGGTGTACAGCTCCTTCACCATCGACTTGCCGAACACGCCGTAGGTGAAGCCGGAGGTGTGGCGCAGCAGGTCCTGGATCGTTGGCTGGCGCTGCGCAGCAACGACGTCCAGCTTGCCGTCCTTCTCCACGCCGACCTTGAGGCCCTTCAACTCGGGGATGTGTTTTGACACCGGGTCGGAGAGCATGAGCCTGCCCTCCTCGACCAGCATCATCAGGCCAACCGAGACGATCGGCTTGGTCATCGAATAGATGCGGAAGATGGAATCTTCGCGCATCGGCGCGCCGTTCGCCGGATCCTGCTTGCCCAGGGTCTTGCTGTAGAGCAGCTGGCCGTCCCGCTGCACCATCATCACCACGCCGGGAATGCGGCCGCGGTCGACGTCGGCCGATATGGTCCTTTCGAGCCGCGCGAGGCCTTCGGCGGAAAACCCGTTGCCGGTCGCGGCCGGTTGCGAAGCGCAGCCAGACAGGATGGCGAGCGCGAGCGCGGGCCACAGCATATGATTCTTCAGCATGACTCTCCCCTTTGAACTCCGTTCGCAAGGATAGCGCCGAAATGGCCGACTGCATCGACATCCACACGCACATCGTGCCGGAGAGGTTTCCGGCCTACGCGGGCAAGGGCCGCGACGTGCCCTGGCCGTCCATGGCCGAGGCGCACGCCTGCCACAAGCACGTGATGAGATGATCTCCGGCAAGGTGTACCGCACGGTGGCCGACGGCAGCTGGAGCGTGCCGCGGCGCATCGAGGCGATGGGCGCGATGCGCGTCGCGCGCCAGGCGCTCTCGCCGATGCCCGAGCTGCTGTCGTACTGGCTGCCGCCGCAGGACGCAAAGGCGCTGATCCGCTACCTGAACGAGCAGATCGCCGAGATGGTCGTGCTCGCGCCGGATCGCTTCATCGGCCTCGGCGCCGTGCCGTTGCAGGATGTCGACAGCGCGATTGTTGAATTGAATTTCATAACCGACGAACTCAGCTTCCCTGGAGTCGAGATTGCAAGCCACGTCAACGGCGTCTCGATCGGCGACGCGCGCTTCGAGCCCTTCTTCGCCGCCGCCGAGCGGATCGGCGCGCTCGGCGTGCTGCTGCCGCGCTTGGTGCATGCCTGGAACGCGATTCCCAAGGCAAAGGAGTCGCTCACCGAATCGCCCGCAGTCACCGCGCGGCGCTTCCTCGGCCTCTAGCGCTCAGCCCGGCGGCGGGCTCGGCGGCACCCTGGTCCAGCCCTCGGGGCAGCTCTGCGCCTGCGGGTAGTACTGGCGCGCCGAGGGGCAGTAGTACCAGAACGCTTCCGGCGCCCGCGGAACGGGCTCCACGTAGACGGGCGGCTGCTCGACGTACACCGGCGCCACCGCGGGCGCGACGTAAACCGACGGCGCGTAGTAGCCCGGGTAGCCGTCGTAGTACGGCCAGCCGCCATAGAAGAAACCGCTGCGATAGTGCGGCCGGTAGTGGCGATGAGGGTGGCCGTAATGCCGCTGGCCCTGGCCGTGGTGGCGGCTCCCTGCCGAGTCTCCGCCGTCGTGCCCGCCCCGCCCGCCGCCCGGCCGCGCCTCGGCGATGCTGGCGCCCGCGAGGAGCAAGGCAGCCGCGAAGATGGCGGCGTTGCGCACCGTGACCATGGCCGCACCTTAGCACCGGCGCTACGGCGAAGTCGTAACGAATTGTGACGCGTCGCCGCCTAGCGCCGGCCGTCGTACCAGGGCGAGCAGTCCTTGGCGTTGCGCAGCATGCGGCGCGGATGCAGCAGGAAGCGCGCGAACACGCGCGCCAGTTCCGTTGCGCCGTAAAGGTGCATCTTGCGGTTGCTCGTGCGCAGCGGATGCCGGCGCAGGATGCGGAATTCCCTGCCCTCCTGCCGCGCGAGCCGCTTCAGGCGCTGCGACAGGTCGAGCTCCTCCGAGGCGTAGAGCTCCTCGCTGAAGCCGCCGACGCGGCGGAAGGCCGCCGCCTCGCAGTAGACGAAGGCGCCGGCCGCCCAGCGCAGCGTCGTGCTGATCGCGTTCCAGAAGCCGAGCACCGCGCGCACCGCCAGCTCCGGGTCTGCGGTGGCGATGGTGCTGCCGCCGCCGATCGCGCGGCCGCTGCCGATCGCCTCGCGCAGGTCCTCGAACAGCTCCCGGCTCGGCGTGGAGTCGGCGTCCACGAACACCAGCCACTCGCCCAAGGCCGCCGCGGCGCCGCGGTTGCGCGCGCGCGAGATCTGGTTGTGCGGCTCGAACACCACCGTGGCACCGGCCGCGCGCGCGATCTCGGCCGTGCGGTCGGTGGAATTGTTGTCGCAGACGATGAGCTCCCAGCCGCCTGCCTGCTCGAACACCGACGCAGCGTCGCGGATCGCCTGCAGCGAAACGGCGAGCAGGCGCTCCTCGTTGAACGCCGGGACGACGACCGAGAGTTTCAATCCCGCAGCTTGAAGCGCTGAATCTTGCCGGTCGCGGTCTTGGGCAGGTCGGTCCTGAACTCGACCCAGCGCGGGTACTTGTAGGGCGCGAGCTTGGACTTGCAGAAATCCTGCAGCTCCTCGATCGTCGCCTGCTTGCCGGGCTTGAACACCACGAAGGCCTTGGGCTTGACCAGCTTCTGCTCGTCTTCCTTGCCGACCACCGCCGCTTCGAGCACCGCTTCGTGCGAGACCAACGCGGCCTCGACTTCCGCGGGCGAAACCCAGATGCCGGAGACCTTCAGCATGTCGTCGGTGCGGCCGCCGTAGGCGTAGAAGCCGTCGGCGTCCTGGGTGTACTTGTCGCCGCTGCGCGTCCATTCGCCCACGAAGGTGCCGCGGCTCTTGGCGCGGTTGTTCCAGTAGCCGTTGGCGGCGGTAGGACCCTTGATCAGGAGCTCGCCCAGCTCGCCCTGCTTGACGTCGTTGCCGTGCTCGTCCACGAGCCTGAGCTCGTAGCCCGGCACCGCCTTGCCCGTGGTGCCGTAGCGCAGGTCGCCGGGCCGGTTGGACAGGAAGATGTGCAGCATCTCGGTCGAGCCGATGCCGTCGTAGATCTCGACGCCGGTCTTCTCCTTGAAGCTCTTGGATATCTGGGGCGGCAGGGCTTCGCCCGCCGAAACACACATTCTCAGATTCAAGAGATCCTTGAACGGAAAAGCGGGCGAAGCCAGCATGGCGGCGTAGAGCGTCGGCACGCCGAAGAAGAGGGTCGGCTTGCGCTCCAGCAACCGCTTGAACACGGCGTCGGGCGTCGGCCGCTCGGCCATGACGACCGTCGTCGCGCCGGCCGCGAGCGGGAACGAGAGCGAGTTGCCCAGGCCGTAGGCGAAAAAGAACTTCGCCGCCGAGAACACCACATCGGAGTCCTTGAGGCCCAGCACGCCCCTGGCGTAGAGCTCCGCGGTCATGCGCATGCTCGAGTGCACGTGCACCGTGCCCTTGGGCATGCCGGTCGAGCCCGAGGAATAGAGCCAGAAGCACGGGTCGTCACACGTGGTGGCTGCCGCCTTGAGACTTGAACCTGATTTCGAAAGTAATTCTGCGAAAGGCGGAACCAGTACATGCTCGAGAAACGGCAACTTCGAGAGGAACGGATCGAACTGCGGCTTGAGCGGCGCCGAAACGAGCAGCGCCTTGGCACGGCTGTCCGAGAGCATGTACTCGTAGTCCTTCGGCGTGAGCAGCGTGTTGACCGCGACCGGCACGATGCCGGCCTTGATCGCGCCGAGGAAGGCCACCGGCCAGTCGATGGAATCGTGCATCGCGATGAGGATGCGGTCCTCCATGCGCAGGCCGAGCTGCAGCAGGTGATTGCCGAAGCGGTTGACGCGCTCGGCGAGCGCGGCGTAGCTGCACTGTCCCGCGTCGTCGATGTAGGCGACCTTGGCGCCGCGGCCCGCCTTCAGGTTGCCGCCGACCAGGTCCTCGGCGGCGTTGTAGTCGCGCGCAATCTCGGGTAGCTGCATGTCTCCTCCTGCTTCGATTCTAGCTTCAGGCAACCCCGGCGGCAGCGGCCTCCTTCGCCAGCGCGAGCCAGCCCTCGCCCCACTCCACGGCCGTCTCCTCGGGCAGCGTGCCCGACGAGGCGTCGTGCTGCACGCGCTCGCCGATGCGCCGCGCGCCCAGCTCGGCGAGCAGCTCGTCGAAACGCTTGCCGCCGAAGTTGAAGGTTTCCGCGTAGGTGCGGTCGCCCAGGCCGAACACCCCGTAGCGCACGCGCGACAGATCGGGCCGCTGCGCCTTGAGGCGCTCGTAGAAGGCCTTGGCGTTGTCCGGCACGTCGCCCTGGCCGTAGGTCGAGGTGACCACCAGGAACACGCCTTCGCGCGCGAACACGCCCTCGTCCAGCTTGTCCATGAGCAGCGTCTCGACCTGGATGCCGTCGCCGTCCCCCGGGTTGTCCCACGCGAGCTCGAGCTCCTGCGCGACGAGCTGCGCCGTCCCCGTCATGGTGCCGACCAGGAGAGTCAGTTTCATTGACATCTAATATATTGCACCATAGAATCGCGGTCAAGAATTATAGTTCATGAACGCACCCCCGACCGCCGCGCAGCAGGAAGCGGCCTACCTCTCCCGGCTCGGCGACCGCGTGCGCGCCTGGCGCGCCGCGCACGGCACCACGCGCAAGTCGCTCGCCGCCGCCTCCGGCGTCTCCGAGCGCTACCTCGCGCAGCTCGAGGCCGGCCAGGGCAACATCTCGGTGCTGCTGCTGCGCAAGCTCGCGCGCGCGATGAGCGTGGCGGTCGAGACCCTGGTGCGCGAGGCGCCGGACGATGCGCCGCTCGCGCGCCGCATCGCGCTGGTGGGACTGCGCGGCGCGGGCAAGTCGAGCCTGGGCGCCAAGCTCGCCGCCGCGCTCGGCATGCCGTTCATCGAGCTCGACGCGGAGGTCGAGCGCGAAGCGGGCGCGCCGCTCGCCGAGGTCTTTGCGATGTACGGCCAGGAAGGCTACCGGCGCTTCGAGCGCCGCGCGCTGGAGCGCGTGCTGGCCGAGCGCGCGCGCGCGGTGATCGCCACCGGCGGCAGCCTGGTCACCGACCCCGACACCTATCGCCTGCTGCGCGACAGCTGCCGCACGGTCTGGCTGAAGGCGAAGCCCGAAGAGCACATGAGCCGCGTCATGGCGCAGGGCGACCTGCGCCCGTTCAAAGGGCGCTCGGCGGCGATCGACGAGATCCGCCGCCTGCTCGACGACCGCGACCGCCTGTATGCGCTCGCCGACGCGACCCTGGAAACCTCGGGGCGCACGCCGAAGGCCACCCTCGAAGAACTGAAGAGCAAGGTCAAGACATGATCCGCTTCGACACGCACCCCGACCGCTACAACCACTGGAAGCTCGCCTTCGAGGGGCCGGTCGCGACGCTGACCCTCGACATCGCCGAGGACAAGGGCATCGCGCCGGGCTACAAGCTCAAGCTCAACTCCTACGACCTCGGCGTCGACATCGAGCTGCACGATGCGCTGAACCGCATCCGCTTCGAGCACCCGGAAGTGAAGGCGGTGGTGGTCACGAGCGGCAAGAGCCGCATGTTCTGCTCGGGCGCCAACATCTACATGCTCGGCCTCTCGACGCACGCCTGGAAGGTGAACTTCTGCAAGTTCACCAACGAGACGCGCAACGGCCTGGAGGACTCGAGCCGCCACTCGGGCCTGAAGTTCCTCGCCGCGCTGAACGGCACCACCGCCGGCGGCGGCTACGAGCTCGCGCTCGCCTGCGACGAGATCGCGATGGTGGACGACCGCTCGACCACGGTAAGCCTGCCCGAGGTGCCCCTGCTCGGCGTGCTGCCGGGCACCGGCGGGCTCACGCGCATCGTCGACAAGCGCAAGGTGCGCCGCGACCTCGCCGACGTGTTCTGCACCACTGCCGAGGGCGTGCGCGCCGACCGCGCGAAGGAGTGGAAGCTCGTGGACCACGTCGCCAAGCCGCAGCAGTTCGCCGAGTTCGTGAACACCCGCGCCCTGGAATTGGCGAAGACCTCCTACCGTCCCGGCGGCCCGGGGGTTGTCTTGGGCCCGCTCAGGAAGGACCTGGTGCAAGTGAAGGTCGATTCGGCCTCTCGTACCGCCGAAATCACGGTCAAGGGGCCGACCAAAGAGAAAATTCGACTGCAACAGAGCGATGCCTGGTACCCGCTGCAGCTCGCGCGCGAGCTGGACGACGCGATCCTGGACCTGCGCCACAACCACCTCGAAACGGGCTTGTGGATACTCAAGACGGTCGGAAGCGTCGAGGATGCCCTTGCGATGGACGCGGAGCTGCAGAAGCACGCCAACAACTGGTTCGTGCGGGAGACGATCGGCTACCTGCGCCGCACCTTCGCCCGCCTCGACGTGTCGTCGCGCTCGATGTTCGCCGTGGTCGAGCCCGGCTCCTGCTTCGCGGGCACGCTGGCCGAGCTGCTGCTCGCGGCCGACCGCAGCTACATGCTGGACGTGGACAACGGCCCGGCCATCGCCTTCTCGCCGCTCAACTTCGGCACCTACCCGATGGTCAATGGCGAGAGCAGGATCGCCGCGCATTTCTGCGGGGATGTTCCCGAGATTCCCCGGGGAAAGGCCCTGGACACAACAGCCGCGAATCAACTCGGCCTCATTACTTCCGCGCCCGACGACATCGACTGGGCTGACGAGGTGCGCATTGCGATCGAGGAGCGCGCGAGCCTGTCGCCCGACGCGCTCACGGGCATGGAGGCCTCGCTGCGCTTCACGGGCCGCGAGAACATGCTGACGCGCGTCTTCGGGCGCCTGTCGGCCTGGCAGAACTGGATCTTCATCCGGCCGAACGCGGTCGGCGAGCAGGGCGCGCTCAAGGTCTACGGTACCGGCGCCAAGGCGAAGTTCAACTGGGAAAGAGTCTGACCATGAGCGGCATCAACTACTCCGAGAAGATCCCGAACAACGTCAACCTGGTGGGCGACCGCACGCTGCAGCGCGCGCTCGAGCACTGGCAGCCGCACTTCCTCGACTGGTGGCGCAACATGGGGCCGAGCGATTTCCAGGGCGCCGACGTCTACCTGCGCACCGCGGTGTCGGTGGACGCCGACGGCTGGGCGCAGTACGGCGCGGTCAGGATGCCGGACTACCGCTGGGGCATCTTCCTCGCCGACGCGGTGCCGGACCGGCGCATCCATTTCGGCGACGGCATCGGCCAGCCGGTCTGGCAGCAGGTGCCGGGCGAATACCGCTCCACGCTGCGCCGCCTGATCGTCACGCAGGGCGACACCGAGCCCGCCTCGGTCGAGCAGCAGCGCCTGCTCGGCCACACCTGCCCCTCGCTGTACGACCTGCGCAACCTGTTCCAGGTCAATGTCGAGGAAGGCCGCCACCTGTGGGCGATGGTCTACCTGCTGCACGCCTACTTCGGCCGCGACGGCCGCGAGGAGGCCGAGGAATTGCTCGCGCGACATTCAGGGGATGCCGACAAGCCGAGGATCCTTTCCACCTTCAACGAGCCGATCGGCGACTGGCTGTCGTTCTACTGCTTCACCTACTTCACCGACCGCGACGGCAAGTACCAGCTGAAGAGCCTGGCGGAATCGGCCTTCGACCCGCTGTCGCGCACCTGCCGCTTCATGCTCACCGAGGAAGCGCACCACATGTTCGTCGGCGAGACCGGCATCGGCCGGGTCGTGAAGCGCACGCTGGAAGTCATGAAGGAACTCGGCACCGACGACCCCGCGCGCATCCGCGATCACGGCGCGGTGGACCTGCCGCTGCTGCAGAAGTACCTCAATTTCTGGTGCTCCTCCTCGCTCGACCTGTTCGGCTCGGAGATCTCGTCCAACGCGGCGGCCAACTTCGCCGCGGCGCTCAAGGGCCGGCCCGACGAGACCTCGTACGCCGATCACGTGCTGCGCGACAAGACGCTCGACATGGAGACGCCCAGGGGCGTCGAGAAGGTGCCGATGCTGAACGCGCTGAACGAGGTGATGCGCGCGTCTTACCTGAAGGACTGCGAGATCGGCCTGAAGCGCTGGAACCGCGCCATCGAGCGCGCCGGCCAGTCCTTCCGCCTGACGCTGCCCTCGCCGCGCTTTCGCCGCTCGATCGGCTCCTGGGTCGGCCAGCCGGTGACGCCGGAGGGCAAGCTGATCTCGCAGGACGAGTACGCCAGGCGCATCGGCGACTGGATCCCGACCGAGACCGACAAGGCCTACGTGCGCTCGCTCATGCAGCGCGTGGCCGCGCCCGGCAAGATGGCCGGCTGGGTGGCGCCGCCTGAGCGCGGCATCAACAACCTGCCGGTGGAGTACGAGTACGTCAAGCTTCACTGACCAGGAGCGCGCCGAGTTCCTCAACCGGATGCTCGAAACGGAGCGCGCCGGCGCACGAGCTCTTGTTGTCCTTCTGGAGGATTTTCCCCGTAAATCGTCCGATTGGAACACTTTGCGTCAAGTACAGGCGGACGAGGCGCACAACTGCGCGCTGATCGGCAAGCTGCTCGACGGCATGCGCGTGCCGCACAGCCACACGACCGGCGAGTTCTACGACAAGGCGGTGGCGGTAAAGGGCGCGCGCGCGCGCATCGAGTTGCTGGTGCGCGGCCTGCGCTGGGCCGTGAAGCGCTTCGACGAGGCGCTGCCGCGCCTCGACGGCGCAGCGCTCGAGCTGTTCGCGCGCATGCGCGCATCGCACCTGCGCAGCATCGCCGCCTGCGAGCAGGTTGCGGGTAAACTCGCGGAGAAGTGAGCGCTCCCGCCCCGAATCTCTCCCGCCTGCGCGGTTTCGTCCA
The DNA here is from genome assembly GCA_049651845.1 of Burkholderiales bacterium. GTDB lineage: Bacteria > Pseudomonadota > Gammaproteobacteria > Burkholderiales > SG8-39 > RBG-16-66-20. The sequence continues at coordinate 32,619 of JBASCW010000076.1, forward strand.
GGACATGACGCACCTGGTCGGGCGCCACGGCGGCGACGAGGCGCGCATGCTCGACGAGGGCGCGAAGCTGCTGCGGGACCTGGTCACACGCGACGACTGGCTGCCCGAGGCCTATGCCGCGCCCTCGCCCGAGTCCTACCGGCAGTACCTTCTGTACTGCGATCCGCTCGAGCGCTTCTCGGTGGTGAGCTTCGTCTGGATGCCGGGCCACCGCACGCCGATCCACGATCACACGGTCTGGGGCCTGGTGGGCGTGATGCGCGGCGTGGAGATGTGCGAAGAGTTTTCGCCCGACATCAGGAAGACGAATTCGCATGAAGTAAAGCCCGGTGATGTCGACCGTGTCTCGCCTCGCATAGGCGATGTCCACGTCGTATCGAACGCCGGCCCGCTGACCGCCGTGAGCATCCACGTCTACGGCGCCAACATCGGCGCGGTGCGCCGGCACACCTTCGATCCGGCCACCGGCCAGCCGAAGGAATTCGTCTCCGGCTACCACAACGCGGCCGTTCCCAACCTGTGGGACCGCTCCAAGGAGTAGCGCTCGGCGCCGCGCTGTCGCTCGCGGCGGCCGGTACCCTGGCCTGCGACTTTCCGGACGAAGGCGGCAACACGCCTTGGCGGCGCGCGGTGTCGAAGGTCCGGTACCTGCCGGAGACCGAGGCGATGGCGCAGCTGCAGCCCGACCGCAGCATGATGCGCTACGTCGTGTCGCTCGACGCGCCGCGCCATCTCGCCGGCCGCTGCTGGTGGCCGGTCGAAGTGCGCGTCGACGGCAAGCTCTGGAAGCGCTTCCTGGTCACGCCGCAGGGCGACGCGTTGCGCGAAGAGCGCGCGCCTACTGACCGCCGCGCTTTCTGAGCATCTGCTCGATGGTGCGGAAGTTCGCCGCGAGCGCGAGCCCGAGCGGCGTCGTGCCGCCCGCGCTCTTGGCGTTGACCTCGGCGCCCTTGTCGAGCAGGTACTCGGCAATCTCGGTGCGGCGGTACAGCACCGCCGTGTGCAGCGGCGTGGTGCCGCTCTTGGTGCGGCTGTTGACGTCGGCGCCGCGCTGCAGCAGCAGGCTCACCAGCGGCATCTCGCCCTTCATCACCGCGTAGTGCAGCGCCGAGGCGCCGGCGCCCGGGTCCTTCGCCTCCACGTCGGCGCCCTGCTCGATCATCTTCACCGCGGCCGCGTAATCGCCCTTGGCGATCGCCGCGCGCAGGCTCTGCGTGGCGGCTGCGTTCGGCGCCGCCATTACCGGTTGCGGCGCGGCCTGAGGCTGCGCGGGTGCCGCGGCTGGCGCAGGCGCGGCCGCGGGCTCCCGCGGCGACGGATCTGACACGGGCTGCGCATCCGGCGAAGCCGGCGGCGGCGGTGCGCTCGGGATCTCGCCTTCGCGCATGCGGCCGCCGCCGAAGATGGACTCGAACAGGCCGCGCAGCGCGCCGCCGATGGCCTCGATCGGATTGGCTGGCGAAGCAGGCTGCGTGGCGGCCGGCGGCGGCTGCGATTGCGGCTGGGATTCCTGCTGCTGCGCGCGGAGCGCCGGCGCAACGCCGAGCGCGAGTGCGAGCAAAGCAGCGATCCACAGCCTGCCGCGCATGCGGTTCCCCCACCCCCCTTTGCGTAATAATACCCCTGAATGAAATTCCTCTTCGATCTGTTTCCGGTCGTCTGCTTCTTCGCGGTCTACTGGCTCAGCGACATCTACGTCGCCACCATCGCGGCGATCGCCGCCACCTTCGCCCAGGTGGCCTGGCTGCGCATGCGCCGGCGCCCCGTCGACACCATGCTCTGGGTGAGCCTCGCGCTGATCGTTGTTTTCGGCGGCATGACCCTGTTCCTGCAGGACCGGCGCTTCATCATGTGGAAGCCCACGGTGCTCTACTGGATCTTCGCCGCGGTGCTCGCCGTCTCGGCGACCGTGCTGCGCAAGAACCTGATCCGCGCGATGCTGCAGAAGGAGCTCAGCGTGCCGGATTCGGTTTGGGCGGGGCTGAACTGGAGCTGGGTCGGCTTCTTCGCCACCATGGGCTGCCTCAACCTGTACGTGGCGTTCAACTTCGAGGAAGCGACCTGGGTGAACTTCAAGCTCGTGGGCGGCATCGGCCTGATGCTGCTGTTCGTCCTCGCGCAGGCGCTGGTGCTCGCGCGCTACGTGGACGAGAAGCCCGTGCCGGGCGACGAGCCGTGAGCGCGGCGCAAGACGTGCCGGGGGAAATCCGCCGGCGCCTCGGCGCGCTCGCGCCCGCGCGACTGGAGCTGATTGACGAAAGCGCGAAGCACGCAGGGCATGCGGGCGCAAAGCCTGGTGGCAATACGCATTGGCGACTGACGATCGTGTCGGCGGCATTCGCGGGCAAGCCCACCGTCGCGCGCCATCGCATGGTCTACGCGGCGCTCGGCGAGCTGATGCAGGATCCGATCCATGCGCTCGCCATCACCGCCCGCGCGCCGGGCGAATCTGACGCATAATTGCGCCTGATCCCCGAAAGGAAACGAATGAACAGTCGATTCATCGCCCTCGCGCTGTGCCTGTCGGCCGCATTGTGCCAGCCCGCGCTCTCCCAGCAACTGCCGACCAAGGAGCCCGCGAAGGCCGCGCCAGCGCCCGCCAAGCCGGCGCCCGCGACCGGACCGGTCGCCACCGTGAACGGCCAGACGATCCCGCGCCAGCGCTTCGACGCCGTGCTGCGCCAGCAGACCAGCCGCGGCGCCGCCGACAGCGAGGGGCTGCGCGCGCAGGTGCGCGAGGCGCTGATCAACAACGAGCTGCTGGTGCAGGAGGCGAACCGCGCCGGCGTGGCGAAGCGCCCCGAGGTGCAGCAGCAGGTCGATCTCGCGCGCCAGGAAGTCGTCGCCAACGCGATGGTCGCCGAGTACCTGCGCACGCATCCGATCTCGGACGCCGAGATCCAGAAGGAGTACGACGCCGCCCGGGCGCGGACCGGCGAGCGCGAGTACCGGGCGCGCCACATCCTCGTCGCCAACGAGGACGACGCCAAGGCGGCGATCGCCGACCTGAAGAAGGGCGGCAAGTTCGAGGAGATCGCCCAGAAGCGCTCGCTCGACGAGGGCACGCGGCCCAAGGGCGGCGACCTCGACTGGAACGTACCGACCAATTTCGACAAGGCCTTCTCCGATGCGATGATCAAGCTCGAGAAGGGCAAGATGACCGAGACGCCGGTGCGCTCGCGCTTCGGCTTCCACGTGATCCTGCTCGAAGACGTGCGCCAGGTGTCCTTCCCGAAGCTGGAGCAGGTACGCCAGCAGATCGCGCAGGGCGTCACCAGCCAGCGCGTGGAAGCCTTCCTGCGCGAGCTGCGCGGCAAGGCGAAAATCGAATAGCCGTGCCCTCCGCCCGGCGTAAGGAATCGCCCGCGCCGCGCGACCGAGCGGGACAGGAGGGAACGATCCGATGCTGCGCAGATTCCTGCTGATCCTCGGCCTTGCGCTCGCCGTCCCGGCGCTCGCGCAGGGCCCGCTGGGCACCGCGACCTTTGCGATGGGCTGCTTCTGGTGCGGCGAGGAAGCCTTCGAGAAGGTGCCGGGCGTGGTCTCGGCCGTCTCCGGCTACCTCGACGGCCGCACCAAGAACCCGAGCTACGAGCAGGTGTCCTCGGGCATGACCGGCCACACCGAGGCGGTCGAAGTGAAATTCGACCCCGCCAAGGTGAGCTACGAGAAGCTGCTCGACGTGTTCTGGCTGAACCACGACCCGACCACGCTCGATCGCCAGTTCTGCGACAGCGGCTCGCAGTACCGCCCGGGCATCTACTGGCACGACGAGGCACAACACAAGGCCGCCGAAGCGTCGAAGGCGAAATACGAGAAGCTCAAGACCTTCAGGCAGCCGATCGTCACCCCGATCGTCAAGGCTTCGCAGTTCTGGCCGGCCGAGGACTACCACCAGGACTACTACAAGAAGAACCCGGCGCGCTACAAGCTCTATGCGACCGGCTGCGGGCGCTACTCGCGCCTGGACGAGCTCTGGGGCAAGCTTCGGAAGTAGTGCCTAGAACTTGCGCGCGCGGTCGAGCTCGCTGACGCGGCCGCCGATCAGCGTGATCGTGGTGGTGAACGGATCGCCGGGCGTGGGCAGGTAGGTCCAGCTGACCATGCGCTGGCCGCCCGAGGCAGCGACGCGCGTGTTGCGGTCCACCTGCACTGCGGTCGGCGCGTCGATCGCGATTCCCTGGTCGCTCACGAAATCCGGTTCGCCCGCGATGCCGAGCAGCTCGCCCTCGGTCATGCCGCGCTGGATGCGCACGTAGTTGCGGAAATCGAGCCCGCGCGGCGCTTTCGGTGCCGCCGCGGCTCGTGCCGCTGCGTCTTTCGCGTCGCCGGCATCGCGCTGGCGCTGGCGCGCTTCCAGGCGCTCGCCCTGGCAGCGCGCCGTGTAGCACTCCGGGCTCCCGGGCGCCTCGGGCCCGGCCTTCGCGTCCGGATCCACCACCGTGGCCTTGATCTCCTTCGGCGGCTTCTGGTTGGAGTACTGGACGCGGCCGTTCTGGTCCACCCAGCGGTAGATCTGCGCGTGCGCGGCGCCGGCGGCGAGCAGCAGGATCCCTACGAGCCATGGCGAGAGAGACATGGGCGAATTTGTACCGCAGGCCGCGTGCCGCGTGCATGGAATTTACAAATTGACGCACATTCGTTGCCGGCATGCGGGCGTCCGTCCCGTCACGCCGGCGCCCGCCAGGTGAGCAACCAGTAGTAGTCGAGCAGCTCGACGTTCGCCCCCCAGCCGAGCCGCGAGACGCGCTGGATGAGCTCGCTCTCGGACGGAAAGTTCTTCAGCACCTCGTAGGTGCTGCCATCGTCGAGGCTGCGCAGTTGGTACACGTTGCCGCGTGCATCCCGCCGCGCCAGCGCGGTGCTCGAGCCTTCGACGTAGCGGTTGTCGAGAACGGCGATCAGCGCGCCCGGCGCGACCGCGGACAGGCAATCCGCGATGAAGCCGTCGAGCTTTTCAAGCGGCACATGGGACCACCAGAAGCCGGCGAACAGCGCGTCGTGCTGGCGGCCGAGGTCCGGGATCTCGTAGGCGCTGCCGCGAACGAAAGTCACCTTCGATGCGTTCGGCTTGGTGCGCGCAACGGCAAGGACCTCTTCGTTCAGGTCGAGCGCCGTGACTTGGGCCGCGCTGCCCGCGATCACGTCGGTCCAGTAGCCGGTGCCGCAGGCGAGCTCAAGCACGCGCCTGCCGGCAAACAACTTGCCGATGCGCGCCTTGAGCGCGGCAAGGTTCGCCTGGCGCTCGGGCCTGGCGTAGATGCGCTCGTACTCGGCGGCGCGCTTTGCGTAGTAGTCGGCGAGGTGATCCATGGTCTGGGCGGCGGTCCGCAGGATACATGGAATAAAATTCCCCCATGCCCGCTGGATGGATCGCAGGTCTCCGGGGCGTCGACCTCGGAATGCCGGAGGTCGCGGCGGGCGGGTGAGGACGGCTCGGGGAAAATCGGCTTCGCCGAAGGCCCGTTCCACCCATAAAATAGCGGCGTGTCAGGGAGCGGTTCACAACGAGATGGCTGAAGAGTCCAAGCAGGCCTTCGATCCGGACGCCACGGTCAAGCAGCCGGCGGATGCGGAGGCGACGGTGACGCAACCGATCCTGCTCGACCCCGAGGCCACGGTGACGCAGCCGATCGCAGCGCCGGATCCGGAGGCGACGTTCACCGGACCGAGGCCCAAAGGCGAGCCGGACGCCGAATCCACCGACCGGCGCCCCGCCTTCGACCCGGATGCGACCGATCGCCGGCCGGCGTTCGATCCGGAGGCCACGGTGCGCGCGCCCGCGCGCGCGAAGCAGAGGCGCAATCCCTTCGCGCCGAAGGCGCCGCCCGAGACCATCCAGGCGAACCTCTCCGCGCTCGGCGGCATCAACCCGCTGGTGGCGATGGCGAACCCGATCCTCGCGGCCGTGCCGCAGATCCGGCGCACGCTCAAGCACCCTGACCCTGCGGACCTGCGCGCGAGCCTCAAGGACCAGATCGAGGCGCTCGAAATGAGCGCGATGAGCGCCGAGATCGACGACGTCACGGTCTCGGCCGCGGTCTATGCGCTGTGCGCGCTGCTCGACGAATCGGCCGCCGCCACGCCCTGGGGCCAGGACTGGATCGACAACGGCCTGCTGAAGGCGCTACGCGGCGAGAGCGGCGGCGCGGAGGGCTTCTTCACGCAGCTCGAGCGCCTCTCGGCCGAGCCCGAGAAGAACGCCGACCTGCTCGAGTTCCACTACATCTGCATCGCGCTCGGCTTCGAGGGCAAATACCGCGGCGCCGAAGGCGGACGCCAGGCGCTCGAGCAGGCGAGAAACCAGCTCTATGGCCTGATCGCGCGGCGCCGGCCGCGCCCGGATGCGCTCTCGGAGCGCTGGCGCACGCCCGCTGCGCAGGCGGCCGCCGACGCCGCGCTGCAGACCGC
>JBASCW010000077.1:0-7923 GCA_049651845.1 Burkholderiales bacterium
GCCTGCTGCTGCGCGGGCTTGGCTGGGGCGGCCGCGGGCGGCGCGTTCGTAACGTTGCGCTGCGCGCCGGCAGAGCGCGCGCCGCCGAGGCGCTTGGCGTCGGCGTCGGTGGCGACGAAGGCCGCGCACAGCAGCGCGGCAGCGAATCCGAATGCGAGCTTTCTCATGTGGTCCCTCTGATCCCTGTCAGGCAGCGATCGCAACATCCTACCCGAGTTTGTATCCGCGGTGTACCGCGACCGCTCCCGCCGCAAGGTTGAAGTATTCGACCTGCTCCAGGCCTGCGCGTTCCAGCATCGCGGCGAGCGCCGGCTGGTCCGGGTGCATGCGGATCGACTCGGCGAGGTAGCGGTAGGCGGCGGCGTCACCCGCCACGCGCGCGCCCAGCCAGGGCAGCACGTGAAAGGAATACACATCGTAGGGTCTTTGCAGCGGCTTCCAGACCTGCGAGAACTCCAGCACCAGCAGCCGCCCGCCCGGCTTGAGCACGCGCGCCATTTCGGCGAGCGCCGCCTCCTTGCGCGTCATGTTGCGCAGGCCGAAGCCCACGCTCACGCAGTCGAAGCTCGCGGCGCGGAACGGCAGCCGCTCGGCGTCGCACTGCACCGCGGGCGCGAGGCGCCCGGCGTCGGTCATGCGGTCGCGGCCGCGCGCCAGCATCGCGCCGTTGATGTCGGTCATGCAGACCTCGGCGCCGCGCGCGGCGAAGGCGCGCGCCAGGTCGCCGCTGCCCGAGGCGACGTCGAGCACGCGCTCGCCCGCGCGCACGCGCGCGAGCTGCACCGTGAACGCCTTCCAGAGGCGGTGCAGGCCGAGCGACATCAGGTCGTTCATGAGGTCGTAGCGCCGCGCGACGCTGTCGAAGACCTCGCCGACGCGACGCGCCTTCTGTTCTTCCGAGACGCGCTGGAAGCCGAAGTGCGTTTCAGTCACGGCTGGCGCCCGCCTCGCCCAGCCGCTCTAGGTACTCGGCCCAGAGGCGCTCCTGGTTCTCGCCCAGGTGGCGCAGGTATTCCCAGGAGTAGATCCCGGTCGCATGGCCGTCGGAGAACGCCGGCTGCACGGCGTAGCTGCCGACCGGTTCCAGGGAGCGTATTTCCACTTTGGATTTCCCTACCTGCAGGACTTCCTGGCCCGGGCCGTGGCCCTGCACCTCGGCCGAGGGCGAGTGCACGCGCAGGAATTCGTAGGGCAGACGAAAACTGCGGCCGTCCTCGAACGCGATCTCCAGCACGTGCGACTTCTGGTGCAACGCGATGCTGGATGGCACCGCCGTGGCCGCGGTCGCCGCCATCAGCTCAGCATTTCGTAGGCGCAGCGCTCGTGGTCGCTGCCGCGCTCCAGGATTTCCGTGAGGCGCACCTTGACGTCGCCCTCGACATACACCTCGACCACGCGCTTGGGCTTGAACCAGCCCGAGGGCAGCACCAGCGAGGGGGGTGCGTTGAGCGCCTGCACCGCGGTGAGCGACAACGCCTGCACGTACTTCGCGCCGATCACGTTGAGGCCCGTCGGGCGCACCGCGGTGGCTGCGGGCAGCCCGGGCAGCAGCCGCACCCCGGCGTACAGGTCGCCCGCGTCGTTCTGCATGAGCCAGCGGATCTGCCCGAGCATGAAGTTCCTGGAGTCGGCCGGGCGCACGCCGATCAGCTGGCCGTGCGTGTAGCGCTTGCCGGGGTTGCCGGCGCGCCGCACGATCTTCAGGCCCTGCGCGCTCTCGTCCTCGATCTGCCAGTGCTCGAGCAGGTAGCCGTGCACCACGCTGTAGTCGTCCTCGTCGCGCGTGCTGACGCGGCCGAAGGCGACGATCTGGTCGCGCTGCGCGGCGGTGAGCTCCTTCGCCTCGCCGGGCTGCTTGAACACGTGGCCGGAAATGTAATAGTGGATCGCGCCGATGTCGTTGCAGGCCTGCGCTGCGTCCACGCTGCGCTTGCGCTCGGCGCCGCGCGGCTGGCGCGCCTGGCACCATTGGCGGTAGAGGAACACGAGCAGCTGCTCGCAGGAGGGCTGCACGCAATCCTCCCCGAGCGCGAGCTTCGCCGGCGACTCGCCCTTCCTGAGCAGGCCGATGCGGTTGCGCAGGCTCTTGGCGAGGCGCTTGACGTCGAGGTAGCGCGGCTCGGCGGCCTGCCTGCCCTCGCGGTCCGGGCAGGCGTCGCCCGCGAGGTCGATCACCAGCGGCGGCAGGTCCTCCTCGGGCGCCTCGGCCAGGATCTCGACCTTCTCGGCCCAGCGCTCGAGCAGGAAGGCGGCAAAGGTGAGCTGGCGCTGGCTGAGCTCGTTCGGGCTGGCCATGCCGAGCAGCAGCGCGCGCATGTAGGCGATGCGCGGCGAGGTGTCGTTGACGTCGCGGTTCAGGTAGTCCTTGACCGCCTCCTCGGCGACGCCGAGCTCCTCGGCGAACGCGTAGGCCGCGTGCAGCGCGCGCCACTCGCGCGGCGGCACCTGCCGGTAGGCGCGGTGATGGTGGAACATCTTCAGCCCGGTGTAGGCGAGCGCGCGCTGGCAGATCATGCCGGCCTGCTCGCGCATGCCCGGCTCGCCGTCGAGGATCGCCTTCAGGCAGCGCAGGTACCCGAGGTGCATCTCCTGCCAGAGCGCGAGCGTGTCGTCGAACACGGTGCTCTCCAGCTCCGCCATCGGCAGCGCGCGGTTGGTGAAGCGCCGCGCCTGCTCGATCTCGACGAACTGCACCGCCTCGCGCACCGCCTCGAGCGCCTCCAGCCGCGCCATGCCCTGGGTCGCAAGGCCGCTGAACTCCTGCAGCTGCGCGAGCAGCTGCTGCTGGGCCGCGCCCACGTTCGCGAGCGGCACGTTTTCCAGCCAGGCTTTGGCGCTCGCCGCGTCCGTGAACTCGGGCGCCGCATCCGGCGAGAGCGCGGGCAGATCGAGCTTGCTCATGAGGGGGGCATTGTAGGGGATTTGGGCGGCTCCCCGCCCGCGGCATTTTCCACCTCGAACACGTCGCGGTAGCTGAGGTAGGAGCTCGCGAACCATACCGGCAGCAGGGTCCAAAGCACTGCGAACGCGGCCGAGTTGGCCTGCAGCGCGCGCGAACCGCCGAACAGCATCGCGCCGGCGAGCGCGAGCAGCAGCACGAAGCTGAACAGCAGCGTCATGCCCACGCCGTAGGCGAGGAAGGCGCGCCAGTTCATGAGCCCAGCGGCGGCGCTGAAGAACACCGCCTTCGCCACGCCGAGACCCTCCCAGGCCACCAGCAGCGGCGCGTACCAGAGCGCGGCGAGCAGCAGCGTCTGCAGCCCGGCCACCAGCAGCATCGCGTTCTGCGTGTCCGCATTCTGCAGGTCCCCGATCTCCAGGCGCGCCATGCCGAGCATGGCTTGCGCGAAGCGCCCCTCGTCGGCGGGCACCGAGGCGGCGAGCACCAGCGCCATGCCGGCGAGGTAAACCACGCCCAGGCGCAGCTGCGCGGCGACGTTGCGGCGAAAGCCCTCCAGCAGCAAGTCCGCGGGCGGGCGGGCGCCGCGCGTCGCGGCGCGCGCGATCGCGTGCGGCCCGACCATCAGCGCCGGGATCAGCACCCAGACCAGCGCGAACCCGACCGCGGGCAACGACAGGGCGATCGCCAGGGCGAACAGGAATGCGAGGTTGAGGAAGAGCTGCCGCACCGGCGCGACGCGGAACACCGCGAACGCCTCGGCGATCCAGCGCAGCCCCGCAACCGCGCCCAGGCGCCGCGCGCGCATGCGGCGCCTAGGCGAGACGCGCCTGCGCCTCCGGCGCCGCGCGCAATTCGAGAATTTCGCGGAAATGCTCCGGGTCGTGCACCTTGACGAGCTGCCCGGGTCGCGGCAGGTGCATGTCGTGCAGGCGCGACAGCCAGAAGCGCAGCGCCGCCGCGCGCAGCAGCACCGGCCAGGCCGCGCGTTCGGCCGGCTCGAGCGGGCGCACCGCGCCGTAGGCCGAGAGCAGCGCCTGCGCGCGCGCGGCGTCCAGGCGCCGGTCGCGCTGCGCGTCGGCGAGGCACCAGTCGTTGGCGCAGACCGCGAGGTCGTAGGCGAAGCAGTCGACGCCCGCGAAGTAGAAATCGAACACACCGCTCACGCGGCCGTCGCGGAAGAACGCGTTGTCGCGGAACAGGTCCGCGTGCACCGCGCCGCGCGGCAGGTCGGCGAAGCGGTGCTGCGCCTGGAAGGCGAGCTCCGCGTCGAGCAGCGCCGCGCGCCGGGCGTCGAGGAAGGGCCGCACCTGCGCCGCGGCGCGGCGCCACCAGCGCGGGCCGCGCGGATTCTCCAGGTAGCCGCCGTAGGAGCGCGCCGCGAGGTGCATGCGCGCGAGCAGCCCGCCGAGCTCGGCGCAGTCGGCCGCGCTCGGCCGCTCGAGCGTTTCACCCTCCAGGCGCGTCACCAGCGCCGCGGGCTTGCCGTTCAGGCTCGACAGGTAGCGGTCCTGCAGGTCGGCGATCGGCGCCGGGCAGGGGATGCCATGGCGCGCGAGATGCACCATGAGCTCGAGGTAGAACGGCAGCTCGGCCGCGGGCAGGCGCTCGAACAGCGTGAGCACGTAGCGGCCCTGCACGGTGGTGACGAAGTAGTTGGTGTTCTCGATGCCGGCGGCGATCGGCTCGAGCCGGGTCGGCGCGCCGACCGAGTAGTTCTTCAGCCAGGCGGCGAGCTGGCTCTCGGAAACGGGGGTGAAAACCGACAAGCGAAGCGCGCGTCAGCGGACCGACGGCTTCAGTCGAACGTGGTGATGGTCCACATCGGCACGCGCACGCCGGGATCGAGCGTGTCGCGGCGCACCCACTCGTTCGGGCCGAGCTCGATCAGGTAGTACGTCGGTCCGTTGGGCGGCGTGACCTTGAGTCCGCCCGGCACCTGCTCGACCTTGCTGTCGTTGTCCGGCGGCACGATGCGCACGCGCGGCTCGTCGGCGCCGTCCCGGATGGTGGGCGGCGGCGCCTCGGGCAGCGGCTCGAGCCTGGGCGGACGATCCTGCGCCCACGCGGTCGTCATGGCGGCGAGCAGCAGCGGAAAAAGAACGCGTCGCATGAGGAGATTCTACTCTACTAGAATAGTGCGAAGCATTGCGCCCCTCGATGGTCAAGACCCTCCTGCTGGTCGACGGCTCGTCCTACCTGTATCGCGCGTTTCACGCGCTGCCGGAACTCAAGAGCCCGCGCGGCGAGCACACGGGCGCGATCCACGGCGTGCTGAACATGCTGCGCCGGCTCGAGGCCGACTATCCGGCAGTCGCGCGCGCCTGCGTGTTCGACGCCAAGGGCAAGACCTTCCGCGACGAGGCCTACCCCGCATACAAGGCGAACCGGCCGTCGATGCCGGAGGATCTCGCCTCGCAGATCGAGCCGCTCAAGGAGGGCATCGAGGCGCTCGGCTGGCCCGTGCTCACGGTGCCGGGCGTGGAAGCCGACGACGTGATCGCGACCCTCGCCGAGGAGGCGAAGCGCCTGGGCTGGGACTGCGTGATCTCCACGGGCGACAAGGACCTCGCGCAGCTCGTCGATGCGCGCGTCACGCTCGTCAACACCATGTCCAACGAGAAGCTCGATGCGCAGGGCGTGCAGCAGAAGTTCGGCGTCGCCCCCGCGCAGATCGTCGACTACCTCACGCTCACCGGCGACGCGGTGGACAACGTGCCCGGCGTCGACAAGGTGGGTCCCAAGACCGCGGCCAAATGGATCCAGCAGTTCGGCTCGCTCGACCAGGTGATCGCGCACGCCGCCGAGGTGCCGGGCGCGGTCGGCGACAACCTGCGCAAGGCGCTCGACTGGCTGCCGAAGGCGCGCGAGCTGCTCACCGTGAAGCGCGACGTCGCGCTGCCGGTGCGCCTGGGCGACCTCGCGGCGAAGCAGGCCGACGCGGAGCGCCTGGCCGCCGTCCTCGATCGCTACGGCATGCGCACGATGCTGCGCGACTTCCGCGCGCGTGCGGGCGGAGCAGCAGGCGCTGTGCCCGAGGCTGCGGCGCCTTCGCCCGCCCCGGCGCCTGCGGCCCGCGCCGGCGCGGTTTCGCCCGAGCGGCGCCGGTACCTCACGCTCGCCGACGCGCAAGCGCTCGGCGAATTCCTGCCGCAGCTCGACAAGGCGCCACTGGTGGGCTTCGACACCGAGACCACGGGCCTGGAGCCGATGCAGGCGAGGCTCGTGGGCATGTCGTTCGCGTTCGGCGACGCGGCCTGGTACCTGCCGCTCGCGCACGAGTATCCGGGCGCGCCGGCGCAGATAGGGACAAGCAAAGCGCTGGAGCTGCTGCGGCCCTGGCTGGAGAGCGAGCGCCACGCCAAAGTCGGCCAGAACCTCAAGTTCGACGCCCACATCCTCGCCAACCACGGCGTCAGGCTGCGCGGCATCGCGCACGACACGGTGCTCGAGTCCTACGTGCTCGAAGTGCACGAGCGCCACGACCTGGACTCGCTCTCGCAGCGGCACCTGGGCTGGAAGACGATCACCTACGATGAGGTCACCGGCAAGGGCGCGAACCGGATTTCCTTTGCCGCGGTGGACATCGAGCGCGCGACCGCGTACGCCGCGGAGGACGCGGATTGTGCTTTGAGTTTGCATTCGGTTCTATTTGAAAAAATATCTTCCGATGCAAAGCTGAAATTCGTCTATGAGCGCATCGAGCTGCCCGTGATGCCGGTGCTGTTTCGCATGGAGAGGAACGGCGTGCTGCTCGACGCCGCGAAGCTGGAGGCGCAGAGCCACGAGCTCGGCAAGGAGATGCTCGCCGCGGAGCAGAAGGCCTACGCCGCCGCCGGCCAGCCGTTCAATCTCAACTCGCCCAAGCAGATCCAGGAGATCCTGTTCGAGCGGCAGAAGCTGCCCGTGAAGAAGAAGACGCCCAAGGGCCAGCCCTCGACCGACGAGGACGTGCTCGCCGAGCTCGCGCTCGACTACCCGCTGCCCAAGCTGCTGCTCGAGTACCGCGGCCTCGCCAAGCTGAAGTCCACCTACACCGACAAGCTGCCGCGCATGGTCGATCCGAAGACCGGGCGCGTGCATACGACCTACGCGCAGGCGGGCGCGGTGACCGGGCGCCTCGCCTCGAACGATCCCAACCTGCAGAACATCCCGATCCGCACGCCGCAGGGCCGGCGCATCCGCGAAGCCTTCATCGCGCCGCCCGGCAGCCGGATCGTCTCGGCCGATTACTCGCAGATCGAGCTGCGCATCATGGCGCACCTGTCGGGCGACAAGGGCCTGCGCCACGCCTTCGAGCACGGCCACGACGTGCACCAGGCGACCGCGGCAGAGGTCTTCGGCGTGCCGCTCGACAAGGTGAGCAAGGAGGAGCGGCGCACCGCCAAGGTCATCAACTTCGGCCTGATCTACGGCATGAGCGCCTTCGGCCTGGCGCAGAACCTGGGCCTGGAGCGCGCCACCGCGCAGGCCTACATCGAGTCCTATTTCAACCGCTACCCCGGCGTGAAGAAGTTCATGGACGACACGCGCGAGAAGGCGCGCTCGCTCGGGTACGTCGAAACCGTGTTCGGCCGCCGCCTGCGGCTGCCCGAGATCGCCTCCGGGTCGCCCGCGCGCCGCCAGGCCGCCGAGCGCGCCGCGATCAACGCGCCGATGCAAGGCACCGCCGCCGACCTGATCAAGATGGCGATGGTTTCAGTTCAGGGTTTTCTTGATGCTGCGGGCTTGAAATCCAAACTGGTGATGCAGGTGCACGATGAGCTGGTGTTGGAAGTGCCCGAAGTCGAATTGGACGAAGTCAAGCCGAAGGTCTGCGAGCTCATGCAGAACGTCGCCAGGCTCGAGGTGCCGCTCATTGTCGAGGCGGGCGTCGGCGCGAACTGGGACCAGGCGCACTAGCCCAACTTCCACAGTTCGCGGTCTTTTCTCCGATCGAGGCGGCATGTAGCGCCGCTGCAACATCAGGTTTTGAGAGCGAGGTTTGATCGGGCGAGTGGTTAGCGCGATCGATTCTGCACTCC
>JBASCW010000078.1:0-38356 GCA_049651845.1 Burkholderiales bacterium
GCTGCACGCCGCGAGCGGCCTGCGCCTGGGTTACGGCGAGCTCGCCGCGGAGGCCGCCGCGCTGCCGCTGCCCGCGCAGGCGCGCCCGAAGGATCCGGCGCATTTCCGCCTGCTCGGACGGCCGCAGCCGCGCCTCGACACGCCCGCGAAGTGCGACGGCAGCGCGCGGTTCGGCATCGACGTGCGCCTGCCGGGCCTGCAGTATGCGGCGATCCTGCACTGCCCGGTGTTCGGCGGCTCGCTCAAGTCCGTGCAATCGGACAAGGCGAAGCGCATGCCGGGCGTGAAGGCGGTGATCGAGCTCGCCGCGACCCCGGCCACCGCGGCGGCGGTCGCGGTGGTGGCCGACGGCTGGTGGCGCGCGCAGGAAGCGCTCGGCGCGCTCGAAATCGCCTGGGACGAGGGCGCGCATGCGGCGCTCGATTCGGCGCAGCAGCGCAGGGCCTATGCGGAGCTGCTCGCGCGCGGCAAGGCGCGCGCCTACGAGGACCTGGGCGATGCGGGCGCGGCGCTCGCAAAGGCGCAGAAGCTCGTCGAGGCAGACTACGAGGTGCCCTACCTCGCGCACGCGACGATGGAGCCGATGAACGCGACCGCGCTCGTGAAGGACGGCCGCTGCGAGATCTGGGTGGGCAACCAGGCGCCGACGCTCGTGAAATGGTTCGCGGCGAAGGCGGCCAACGTGCCCGGCGACGCGGTCACCGTGCACACGCCCTTCCTCGGCGGCGGCTTCGGCCGGCGCATCGAGATCGACGTCTCGGTCGAGGCGGCGGCGATCGCCGCGCGCATGCCCGGCGTACCGGTGCAGCTGATCTGGTCGCGCGAGGAGGACATGCGCCACGACGCCTACCGGCCGATGGCGCACTCGCGCCTGCGCTGCGCGCTGGACGCCTCGGGCTCGATCGCGGCCTGGCATCACCGCATCGTCGGACAGTCGTGCACGCAGGGGCTCACGTCGCGGCTGCTGCCCGCGGCGGCCTCCGACCTGATGAAGGACAAGACCACGGCCGAAGGCGCCTTCGACCTGCCGTACGCGATGCCCAACCGGCTCGTGGAGCACGTGCTCGCCGAGCAACCGGTACCGGTGGGCTACTGGCGCAGCGTGGGGCACAGCTACAACGCCTATTTCGTGGAGGCGTTCCTCGACGAGATCGCGCGCGCGGCCGGCAAGGACCCGTTCGAATTCCGCCGCGCGATGCTCGGCGGCGCGCCGCGCCACCGGCGCGTGCTCGAGGCCGCCGCGCAGCTGGGCGGCTGGGGCACGCCGCTCGCCGCCGCGCCGGGCACGCGCGCGGGACGCGGCATCGCGCTCGCCGAGTCGTTCCACTCGATCGTCGCGCAGGTCGCCGAGGTAGAAGTCGACGCGAAGGGGGCGGTGCGCGCGCGTCGCATCGCCTGCGCTGTGGATTGCGGCAAGGCGGTGAATCCGGCGACCGTGGTCGCGCAGATGCAGAGCGGCATCGTGTTCGGGCTGACCGCGGCGCTCCACGGCGAGATCACGCTCAAGGGCGGGCGCGTGGAGCAAGGCAACTTCGGCGATTACCCGATGCTCGGCATGGCGGACTGTCCCGCGATCGCCGTGGAGATCGTGGAGAGCGGCTGGGAGCACCTGGGCGGGGTCGGCGAGCCGGGCACGCCGCCCGTGGCGCCCGCGCTCGCCAACGCCGTGTTCGCCGCGACCGGCAAGCCGGTGCGCCGCTTGCCGATCCGCGCCGGCTGAATTCCGTTCAGCGCGCGATCGCGGCGCTTTCGACGGCGAGGCGTTCCAGCTTCGCGGGGTCGAGCGTCACACCAAGCCCGTGGCCGGAAGGAATCCTCATCGCGCCAGCCTTCACTTCCTGGACTTCCTCGAGAACGTCGGAAGAAAGGAAATGCAGGCTGGCGTCGTTCGGGTATTCCACCTCGGGCAGCGCCGCCGCGAGGTGCAGGTTGGCGACCGTGGCGATGCCCGTCTCGTAGACGCCGTGCAGCGCGGGCTTGAGGCCGAACCCGTGCGCGACCTTCGCCATGCGGCGCAGCGCGTCGATGCCGCCCCACATGAACAGGTCGCCCAGCACCACGTCCACCGCCTGGCGGCGGATCGCCGGCGCGAGCTGCTCGTCCTTGACCACCCACATGTTGGTGGCGACCGGCGTCTTCACCGCCGCCTTCAGGCGCGCGAGGCCCTCCAGCTCGCCGGTGGGGTCTTCGAAGAACTCCAGCCCGAGCCCGTCGAGCCGCTTGCAGAGCGCGGCCGCGGCCGCGGGGCCGTAGTTGGCGTTCGGGTCGAAGCGGATGCGCGCCTGCGGCATCGCTTCCTTGAGTTCGTTGAGCAGCTTCCAGTCCCACTCGGTCGAGTAGGCGGCGCTCTTCAGCTTGAAATTCCTGAAGCCGAATTTCTGCACCTGCTGTGCAGCGAACTGAACGACAAGTCCCGTATTCGATAAATCGTCAAGGTGTTCCGTAAGCTCGGTGCGCGTCACGGCGCGCGGCAGGATCGCGGCGGGCAGGGTGCACACCACGTCGATGGACTCGCGGCGCGCGCCGCAGCGGCGCCCGCCGACCAGCTCGGCGAGCGGCATCTCCAGGCTGCGCGCCACCGCGTCCCAGGCCGCGAGGTCCAGCCCCGCGAACGCCGCGCGCCCGTTGCGGCCATGCTTGTGGTCGTAGTTCGACCTGCCGAGCGTGGCCGTGCGCAGCGCGAAGCGGTCGAGCGCGTCCTTGCCGACCCAGCTGCCGGCGAAGTCCTTCGCGAGCGCGAACACCTCGGGCGTGCCCCAGCAGTCGCCGAGCCCGACCGCGCCGTTCTCCAGCGTCAGCTCGACGACGGTGCGCTCGGCCTTCTGGATCACGTACATCGAGCCCGCGTGCACCAGGGTGAGCGGGATCGAGACGCGCGTGAGGCGTATCGAGGATATTCCTAGCTTTGCCACTGGATCTTGCTGAAGGCGGGTTCCAGAGACCAGTCGATGCCGATGCCGGGCGCGTCTCTTACCGGGACTGCTTTATCAACAGGGGAAACCCGAAGAATTACCCCTGTGTCATCCCCTCTGATCGTCGCGGCCAAAGCAGCGCAATACTGGATCTCCCACGGGTGTGCATTGGGCGCGAGCAGCGCGATGCCGAGGTCGAAGGCATTCGCCACCGCGGCGATCGTTTCCACCATCTCCACCGAGCCCCAGGCGAAGGGATCGATGCGCAGAAGGTCGAACTTGTTGTCGAGAACGCCCCTGCGCAGCGCGGTCCAATCCGGCGCAATCGAGGGGTTTTCATCCAGATTGATGCTCATCTCTTTCCTGTAAGAACCTCCTAGCAAGGCATGCAAAGGCACGCCCCTGCTGCGCCCGAGCGCGTCCCAGGCGGCCATGTCGCGCGCAACGCCGGCATCCTCGTTCAGCGTGAAGCCGAAGCCCGCGGTGCCGCCGTCGAGCAGCACGCGCGCCACGAGCGCCTCGGCGCCGGAGCCCAGGCGCAGCGAATGGACGTGCGTGTACGCGATCGCGACCGGCGCCGCCAATTCAACCCCAGACTTCGCGCGCCACCGCGACCACGCGCTCGAGCTTCTGCCACTGCTCGTCCATCGACAGCGCGTTGCCGTGATGGGTGCTGGAAAAGCCGCACTGCGGCGACAGGCAGAGGTTTTCCAGGGGGACGAATCGTTCCGCTTCCCGTATTCGCCTGACGAGGGAATCCCTGGTTTCGAGTTCTCCGACCTTGGTCGTCACCAGCCCGAGGACGACCTTCTTGTCCTTCGGCAGGAACCGCAGCGGCTCGAAAGTGCCGGCGCGCTCGGAATCGAACTCCATGAAGAAGGCGTCCACCGCCGAGGAGAACATCGCCTCGGCGACCGGCTCGTAGCCGCCGGAGGCGACCCAGCTCGACTTGAAGTTGCCGCGGCAGGTGTGCATCGTGATCGCCATGCCGGCCGGCCGGTCCCGGAGCGCCGCGCTCACCGCCTCGGCGTAGGTGCGCGGCAGCAGCGCCGGATCGTCGCCGTTCCTGCGGCAGGTCTCCTGGATCTTGGGGTCGCACAGGTAGGAGAAGCTCACGTCATCTAGCTGCAGGTAGCTGCAGCCGGCGTCGGCGAACTGGCGGATCGCCTTGCGGTAGGCGGCCGCGGTGTCGGCCCAGAACTCCCGCAGGTCCGGGTACGCGTCCTTCGAGATCGAGCTGCGCCCGCCGCGCAGGTGCAGCATCGCGGGCGAGGGGACGGTCAGTTTTGCGGTTCGCTTGGTGTTTTCCTTCAGAAAGGCGAAATCCCTCACCATGATCGGCTTCGAACAGCCGATCTTCCCGGTTACCGAGGGAATCGGCGGCTGCTCCTCGGTGCCGCCGAATTTCGGGCCGGGATTGGCCACCGCGGTGACGCCGTCCAGCTGCGTCATGAAATCGAGGTGCCACCAGTCGCGGCGCATCTCGCCGTCGGTGATGGATTGCAGGCCGATGGATTCCTGCCTTTGAATCGCTTCCCTGATGCATTTGTCTTCCAGGGTTTTCAGTTCGCTGGAAGGGATTTCATTCCTCTTGAACCTGGCCCTGGCTTGCGCAAGCTGATTCGGCCTCAGCAGGCTGCCGACCTGGTCGGCACGGAATGGCGGCTTCATTGCAGTGGATTCAATCCGCTCCGGGTGACACGGCCGTGCAGCTCGCGGCCAAGCGCCTGCTCGCAGAGCTCCGCGGTGGCGAGCAGCCGGTCCAAGTCTATCCCGGTGGCGATGCCCATGGATTCGAACAGGCTCACGAGGTCCTCGGTGCAGACGTTGCCCGTGAAGCCGCCGCCATATTTGACCCGGGCCGGATGCCCGCCCACGCCGCCGAACGAGGCATCGAAGTGACGCGCGCCCGCCTCGTAGGCGGCGACGCAGTTCACGAGCCCGGTGCCGCGGGAGTCGTGGAAATGGGCGATCGGGGTGACGCCCCTCAGGTCTTGAATTCTCTCGAACAGGTATTGCACGGAATGCGGCGTAGCCATCCCGGTCGTATCGCCGATTGCCACGTGGTCGACGCCCAGCGAATTGAAACGGGACACGTCGTTCAACACGCTTTCAGGATCAACTCTGCCTTCAAAAGGACAACCGAAGGCGACGGAAACCGTCCCGACCGGCCGGAAGCGCCCGCCCGCGACCTTCACCATCTCCTCGACGTTTGCCCACTGCTCGGCGCGACCGCGATTGAGGTTCTTCCGGGAGTGCGATTCGGTGGCCGACACCAGCAGGCTGATCTCGTTGACGCCGAAACCGGCATCCAGATCTTTCACTGCTCTTTGTACGGCCGTTGGATTCGCGCACGTGGCTTTATAGAAAACACCGGGCGAACGAGCCAAACCCTTCAGGAGTTCGCTCGCGTCCGCGAACTGCGGCACGACCTTCGGGTTGGAGTACGACGTCGCTTCGACCCTCGGGAAGCCGATGCCCGCGAAGCGCTCGAGCAGGGCGCGCTTGGTCGCGGTGGGGATGAAGGCCGGCTCGTGCTGCAGCCCGTCGCGGGCGAAGCACTCGCACAGGACGACGGCAGCGCTGCGGTCCGACATAGTTGACAGCATCAACCAGTTGCGCGAAGCTGTCAACGAGCGAAAGATGCGGCCATGACCACCCTGATCCTGCCGCGCGACGAGCGCACCCAGCCCGCGCGCATCGTCGCCGGCTACCCGCAGACGCCGCTGCGCAACCCGGCCGAGCCGCTCGTCAGGCGCCCGCCTACGCTCTCGGAACTCACCGGGCCGCTCGAGGTGGCGGCGCGCGTCGAGCTGCTCGGCGGCGACATCGCCGGCCACGGCGAGCAGCAGGCGATCGGCCAGCTGATCCAGCTCAAGGTGCGCGTGCTGGACGAGGACGGCGCGCCGGTGGGCGGCACGGTGGTGGAAATCTGGCAGGCGAACGCCGCGGGCCGCTACATCCACCCGAACGACGACGACCACGCGCCGAGGGACGCGAACTTCTACGGCGCCGCGCGCCTGCTGACCGACGAGAGCGGCTGCTTCACGCTGCGCACGGTGAAGCCCGGCGCCTACCCGGTGCCGACAAAGGATGGCTGGTGGCGTCCGCCGCACATCCATTTCTCGCTGTTCGGCAAGGTCTGGCTGTCGCGCCTGGTCACGCAGATGTACTTTCCGGGCGAGCCGCTAAACGCGCAGGACCGGATTCTCAACGCGGTGCCGGATGCCGCGGCGCGCGAGCGACTGGTCGCGCGCCATGTGGCGCCCACGGGCGATCCCTACAACGCGCTGGTCTACGAGCACCAGATCGTGCTGCGCGGCCGCGCGGCCACGCCCGAGCAGCCATGAAGAGAGCGGCGCTGATCCCTACAGGCGAGGCCACGATCGGGCCGTTCTTCCCGCCGCGCTACGTGGATGCGGGCGCGAACGACCTGACGGCCTTCGATGGACGCGAGGCGCAGGGCGAGGCGATCGAGATCCGCGGACGCGTGCTGCAGCTGGACGCCATGCCGCTGGAGAACCTGATCGTGGAGACCTGGCAGGCGGATGCGCGCGGCATCTACCGGCACCCGGCCGACCCGCGCCACCGCGAGGCCGACCCGGGCTTTCTCGGCTGGGGGCGCGCGGCGACCGACGCGCGGGGCGGCTACCGCTTCCGCACCATCCGCCCCGGCGCGCCGCAGGGCCGTCTCGCGCACGTCAACTTCATGCTGATGTTCTCCGGCTTGATGCGGATCCTGAAGACCACCATGTTCTTAGAGGAAGGCGACGATCCTGTCTTGAATCTGGTGTTGAACAGAAAAAATCTCTTGATTGCAAAAAAAGAAAATCAAGATCAATACATCTTCGACATCCGGCTGCGCGGCGAGAACGAGACGCCGTTCTTCGACGACTGATGCTGCAGCGCGCCACGCCGACGATCCGCGAGCTGCTGTCGTACCGGCTGCACCGCGTGGCCAACCTGCTGTCGCGCGGCGCCGAGATGCGCTACCGGCGCGAGTTCGGCGTGAGCCTGTGGGAGTGGCGCAGCGTCGCGCTGCTGGGCGGCGCGGCCGAGCCGCAGTCGCTGAACGAGCTCGCGCGCGCCGCCGGCATGGACAAGAGCCAGATGAGCCGCGTGGTCGCGGGCCTCACGCGAAAGAGGATCGTGGTGCGCGGCAGCGACGCGAACGACGGCCGCGGCATCCGGCTGTCGCTCACCGCGCGGGGCAGGAGCCTGTACCAGAAGCTGATACGCGCCGCCGCCGAGCGCAACGACGCTTTCGTGGGCTGCCTGACCGCGAAGGAGCGCGTGGCGCTCGACGCCATCATGGCGAAGCTCGCGCGCGAGGCGCGCAACCTGATCCAGCGCGAGAAGGACGCGCGGTGAAAGAAAAAGGGGGGCAGAGCCGGATTTCCGGACAGAAATCGAGCTCGACGGGGAAATCCGGCTCTGCCCCCCTTTTTCTCGTTGAGGACCGCGGCGCGGTGCGGGTCCTGACCATGAACCGCCCCGACAAGCGCAACGCGCTCAATACGGCGCTCACGCGCGCGCTGCTCGAAGGCCTGCGCGCTGCCGACGCGGCCGAAGCCGTGCGCTGCGTGGTGCTCACGGGCGCCGGGCAGGGGTTCTGCGCCGGCGCCGATCTGTCGGAGTTCAAGGACTTCAAGCCGGAGAACGCGCGGCTCGTCGAAGAGCGCGCGGAGCTCACGATGCAGCTGCATCTCGCCTTCCCGAAAATGGCCAAGCCGGTGGTGACGGCGATCAACGGCGCAGCCATGGGCGGCGGCGCGGGGCTCGCGCTCGCGGGCGACCTCGCGGTGATGGCCGAGAGCGCGAAGCTCGGCTATCCCGAGACGCGCCACGGCATCGTCGCCGCCATCGTCATGGCGAACCTGGTGCGGCAGGCCGGAAGAAAGCTCGCTTTCGAGCTGGTGTCGCTCGGGGAGCCGTTGACTTCCCGCCGCGCGCTCGAGGCGGGACTGGTCAATCGAGTGGTGCCTGACCGGGATGTCGTTTCACAGGCCGTCGAAGCGGCGAAGCGGCTTTCCGAGCTGGATCCTCAGTCCATTCAGGCCACGAAACGGCTGTTTCACGAGGCGGCCGACCTCCCGCTCGAGGAGGCGCTCAAGCGCGGGCGCGACACCAACCAGCGCATGCGCGGGTTCCGGAAGGCGTAGGCATGCATGGGCGTCGTCCTCGCGCTGCTGGCCATGCTGTCCTTCGCGACCAACATCATGATCACGCGCTACGCGGTGGCGCGCATGCCGGTGGAGTCCGGCTTCCTGGTGGTGCTGGCGACCAACATCCTGTTTCCGGCGCTGCTGTTTCCGTTCGAGCTCGCGCTGCGCTCGGCGCCCTGGTCCTGGGACTGGAAGGGCGCGGGGATGTTCGCGATCGGCGGTGTCATCGGCATCTTCCTCGGCCGCAGGTTCCTTTTCGACACGGTGCGCATCCTCGGGCCGGCGCGCGCGAGCGTGTTCCATTCGACGGCGCCGGCGTTCGCGCTGGCCGGGGCCTGGCTGCTCGCGGACGAGCGGCTCGGCTGGTACGAACTGCTGCTGATGGCGATCGTCTGGGTGGGACTCTGGTTCACGCAGCCGCGCACGGGGTCGCCCGGCGGGCTGTCGGCATCCGCGCTGCGCAAGGGCATGCTCGCGGGGTTGCTCACGGTGGCCGGCTTCGGCATGGGCAATGTGGTGCGCGGCCTGGCGATGCGCGACTGGGACGAGGCGGTGCTCGGCACGGTGGTGGCGTCGGTCGCCGCGCTGCTGTGCCAGCTCGTGGCGACGCGCGACTGGCGGAAAATCGGCGCGCAATTCCGCGTCGCCGACCGCACCGCGATCCTGCTCTACATCGGCTGCGGCGTGAGCACCGCGTTCGGCTCGATATTCATCGCCTCGGCCATGGTGCACATGGAGATCGCGCTCGCGGTGCTGGTGGTGCATACCACGCCGCTGTTCATCTTTCCGGTGAGCGTCTTCATCCTGAAGAACAAGGAAGAGCTGAATCCGCGCACGGTCGTGGGTGCGCTGCTGGTGCTCTCGGGAATCGCCCTGCTGGCCGTTAGATGAAGCCGCTCCAGCATCTCGTCATCCTCGACCTG
The DNA here is from genome assembly GCA_049651845.1 of Burkholderiales bacterium. Taxonomy (GTDB): domain Bacteria; phylum Pseudomonadota; class Gammaproteobacteria; order Burkholderiales; family SG8-39; genus RBG-16-66-20. The sequence goes on from JBASCW010000078.1 coordinate 9,001, forward strand.
TCGCGCGTGCTCGCGTGTCCCTTCGCGAGCATGATCCTCGCCGAGCTGGGCGCGACGGTGATCAAGGTCGAGCAGCCGGGCGCGGGCGACGAAACGCGCGGCTTCGAGCCGCAGCTTGCCCGGGACAGCGCCTACTACTTCGCCTGCAACCGCTCGAAGGCCTCGATCACCGTCAACCTGCGCAAGCCCGAGGGTCAGGACATCGTGCGCGAGCTCGCGCGCAAGGCGGACGTGCTGGTCGAGAACTTTCCCGCCGGCACGCTCGCGCGCCACGGCCTGGACTTCACCATGCTTTCGGCGCTGAACCCGCGTCTGGTCTACGTTTCCTGCACTGGCTTCGGGCAGAGCGGGCCGTATGCGCACAAGAAGGGTTACGACACGGTGTTCCAGGCGATGGGCGGCCTCATGAGCCTCACGGGCGAGAAGGGCGGCGGCCCGGTGAAGCCCGGCTTGCCGGTCGCCGATCTCACTTCGGGCCTGTGGCTGGCGATCGGCATCCTCGCCATGCTCGCGGGCCGGGAGAAAACCGGCAAGGGCGCGCATCTCGACTTCTCCATGCTCGACGGGCAGGTCAGCCTGCTCACGCTCGCCGCGGCGCGCTACTTCGCGCTCGGCGAGGTGCCGCCGCGGCTCGGCACCGAGCATCCGGGCCGCGTGCCCTCGGCGACCTTCCGCTGCCGGGACGGCAAGTTCGCGCACATCACCGCCAGCGACCGGCACTGGGAACCGTTGTGCAGGGTTCTGGATTTGAGTTTCGCAATAGATCTCGCCACGAACGAGAAGCGCATCGAACATCGCGATCTCGTCATGGGGAAAATGACGGAAAAAATCCTGACGATAGAAAGGGCAAGACTTCTCCAGATGCTGGACGAAGCCGACGTCCCGGTCGGACCAGTGAACGACGTAGCGGAAATCCTGGCCGACCCGCACGTGCGCGCGCGCAAGCTGGTCGGCAGCTTCGACTATCCAGGCGTGGGTGAATTCAAGGCGCTCGCGCTGCCCTACAAGTTTCTCGGCTGGGACGATCCGGCGATCGGCGCGCCGCCCGCGCTGGGCGCAGATACCGAAAGAGTGCTGGCGGACATGCTCGGCTTCTCCGCCGAGAGGATCGCGCAGTTGAAGGGCGCGAAAGCCATATGAGCGCGGTGCTCTACACGGCCGCCGGCGGCGTCGCGACGCTGACGCTCAACCGTCCCGAGCGCCGCAACGCCCTGAATCTGGAGATGTGTGAAGGGATTGTTGAAGCTGCAAGGCTTGCCGCTTCAGACGAATCAATGAGAATTCTCTTCGTAAGAGCGAAAGGCCGCGCATTCTGCGCAGGAGCCGACCTGAAGGAGCGCCAGGGCATGGGCGTCGAGCAGGTGCGCGAGCGGCGCATGAAGGGCTTCGCGGCCTACGCGGCGCTGGAGGCCCTGCCGATGCCCTCGGTCGCGGTGGTCGAGGGGCCCGCGGTCGGCTCGGGCTGCGAGATCGCGGGCGCCTGCGACTTCATCGTCGCCACGCCCGCGGCCTCGTTCCGCACGCCCGAGGCGATCCGCGGTACGGTGGGCGCCACGCAGCGGCTGCCGCGCATCCTCGGCAAGCGCCTGGCGAAGGACCTGATGTTCACCGGTCGGACGCTGAGCGCGGAGGAGGCGAGGGAAGCGGGACTGGTAACGCGGTTGGTCTTGCAATCCGACCTGGAAAAAACGATTGAAGAGATAAGAACTGGAATTCTCAAAGCGCCCCAACAATCTCTTCGCCTGGCAAAGCGCTGCATCGACACCGGCGTGGAGCTGGATCCGAAAGGCGCGCTCGAGGCCGAGATCGCGGCGATCGAGGAGCAGCTCGCCGCGGGCAGCTGGATGGGCAGGACGTGAGCTGGCAGCCGAAGGTGCTGGGCGATTTCCTGGCGGAAAAGTCATCCGATCGCGACGCGCTGGTGACTGTTTCAGGCCGGCTGTCGTACAAGGACCTGTTCGAGAAAGCAAAGCAGGCAGCGGGTGCGATGCAGGCACTCGGCATCGGCAAGGGCGACCGCGTGGCGATCCTGCTGCCCAACGGCGAGGACTGGCTGGCGCTGTTCTACGGCGCGGCGCTCATCGGCGCGGTGACGGTGCCGGTCAATACGCGCTTCAAGGCGTCCGAAGTCGCCTTCTGCCTCAAGCAGTCGAGCGCGATGGCGCTGTTCTACGTGGAGCGGTTTCTCGGCAACGACTACGGCGCGATGGTGAGAGAGATTGGATTCAGGAATGCCTTTGACGTTTCACGGGATGTTCTTCCACGGCAAGGGATGGAGAGCGTTCCGGTAGAACCGCGCGATCTGCTCCTGATTCAATTTACTTCGGGCACCACGGCCTATCCGAAGGGCGCGATGCTCACGCACGACAGCATGCTGCGCAACGCCTGGGCCGCGGGCGCGCGCATCGGCGTGCGCGCCGAGGACCGCTACTTCAACTGCCGGCCGTTCTTCCACGTCGGCGGCTCGACGCTGTCGGCGCTCATGGCGCTGGTGTCCGGCTGCTGCCTGGTGACGCTGCCCACGTTCGAGGCGGGCGCGGCGCTGCAGATGCTCGAGCGCGAGCGCTGCACGCTCATCTCGGGCAACGACACGATCTTCCAGATGCTCATTGGCCACGAGGACTTCGCCAGGCGCCGGCTCAGCCTGCGCGGCGGCTGGGCGGCGGCCGGGCCGCAGACCATGCGCCAGGTCATCGACCGCATGGGCGTGAAGTTGGTCTGCGCCGCCTACGGCCTGTCCGAGGCTTCGCCCAACGTGGTGATGAACGACTGGCGCGATCCGGAGCCGCTGCGCGTCGCAGGCCTGGCGCTGCCTCTTCCCGGACTGGAGGTCAGGATCTCGGCGGAAAGGGAAATCCAGGTCCGCGGCTGGGGCCTGATGCGGGGCTACGTCAACGACCCGGAGGCCACCGCGAAGGCGTTCACGCCCGGCGGCTGGCTGCGCACGGGCGACTTGGGCGAACTCACGGCCGACGGCCGCCTGCGCATGGTCGGGCGCATCAAGGACCTGTTCCGCGTCGGCGGCGAGAACGTCGCGCCCGCGGAGGTCGAGGAAATGCTGCTCGCGCACCCCGCGGTAGAGACAGCCCAGGTGGTCGGCGTGCCGGATGCCCGATTGGGTGAAGTGCCTTGCGCTTACGTGACCTTGAAATCGGGTTTTCATGCGACCGAACTTGAAATCCTTTCCTTCGCAAAGGCAAGGACGGCCGGTTTCCGCGTGCCGCGCTACCTGCGTATCGTCGCCGACTTCGAGTCCATCGGCATGACCGCGAGCGGCAAGGTGCAGAAGCAGAAGCTGCGCGAGCACGCCCTCAGGGAATTCAAGCTCTGAGCGGCCGCGCCGTCGCCGTCCTCGCGCTCGGCGGCTTCGCCAGCGCCGCCGCGCAGCGCGCCGCCGACCCGCTGCTGCCGCTGCTCGCGCAGTCGTTCGGCATCACGGCGGGCGGCGCCTCGGCGGTGATCACCGCGTTCGCGGTCGCCTACGGCGCGCTACAGCTCGTCAACGGCCCGATCGGCGACCGCATCGGCAAGTACCGCATGGTGTTCTGGGTCACCGCGATCTCCGCCGCCGGCAACCTCGCCTGTGCGCTCGCGCCCACGCTGCCGCTGCTCGTGCTCGCGCGCTTCGCCAGCGGCGCCACCGTGGGCGCGATCGTGCCGCTCGCCATGGCCTGGATCGGCGACGCGGTGCCCTACGAGCGGCGCCAGACCGTGCTCGCGCGCTTCCTCATCGGCAGCATGCTGGGCGGCGCGGTGACCACCTCGCTGTCAGGCCTGCTCGGCGAGCATTTCGGCTGGCAGGCGATTTTCTACGTGCTCGCGGGACTCTATGTCGTCGCCGCGGGCCTGCTCTACGCCGAGCTGCGGTCGAATCCGGCCACGCAGGCCCGCGCCGCCGCGCGCGAGCCCATGACGCGCGCCTTCGCGCGCATGCTGGCGCTCACGCGCGACGGCTGGGTGCGCGTCGTGCTCGCCACCGTGTTCGTCGAAGGCGCGCTGTCGCAGGGCGGCATGGCGTTCGCCGCGTACCACGGCCACCAGTCACTCGGGCTTTCGGTCGCGGCGAGCGGCGTGCTCGTCGCCAGCTTCGCGCTCGGCGGCCTGCTCTACTCGGCCGTCGCCGGGCGCCTGGTGCCGCGCCTGGGAGAGCGCGGCCTGGTGATCGCAGGCGGTCTTCTGCTGTGCGTGGGACTGCCCGGGTTCGCGGCCGCGCCGGGGCCGTTCTGGGCGATTCCCTGCCTGGCGGCGCAAGGCATGGGCCTGTTCATGATGCACAACACGCTGCAGCTGCATGCCACGCAGATGGCGCCCGACTCGCGCGGCGCCGCGCTGGCGCTGTTCGCGTTCTGCCTGTTCACCGGACAGTCGCTCGGCGTCTGGCTTGCCTCTCACGTGGTGGACGCGCGCGGCACGCTGCCGCTGTTCCTCGCGGCGGGCGCGGGCCTTGCGCTGCTCGCTTACGCCTTTCAGCGCCGCCTCGCGGCGCGGCGCAAGCCCGCATAGCCGGTGGAATTCCCGGAGCGGCGGCGCTGTCATAGTCGCAACGGAGGCACCGCATGAGGCTCATCAACCTGTTTGCCGCAGCGGCCATCCTGATCGCGCCAGCCCTTCGGCCGGCAGATGTACGCGGCGCGCTTCCCGCCCGACGGCCGCATGCGCTCGGTAGAGCAGACGCTCACCGAGCAGAACCTGCGCAAGGCCGCGACCGGCACGACGACCCTGGCGCAGGCGCACGAGCTCTTCGTGCCCGCCCTGGCGGGTCGCGTTCGATGCGCGCATGCAGCGCGAGATGTGCGAGTACGCCTGCTACAGCTCGTCGCAGCTGGACTTCTTCCTCTACCTGCAGTTCTCGCCCGACGGCATCCTGGGCGAGGCGTACACGATCGAGGATTGCTCCAAGCAGCAGGGCGACACTTTCAGGTAGCCGGCGCGGCCGCCCCCGGGCGGCCCTGCAAATATTTTGCCGCCCGCTGTAATGGCGGCCCCCCGTTTCCGAACTAACGCACAGGTCGCGCGGCCCGGGCCCGGTTGGCGGGTCACGGGCGTCGCGCGGCCGTGACCGACCCACTTCGTCGAACAGGAGCCTGAAATATGACACGCACCCTCACCATCGCCGCGCTCGCCGCCGGCGTGCTCGCCGCCGGAACCGCCGCCGCCCAGGACAAGGGCGCCTCCAGCAAGGGGGAGAAGGAAAAGTGCTACGGCATCTCGATGGCGGGCAAGAACGACTGCGCCGCCGGCCCCGGCACCACCTGCGCAGGCACCAGCAAGGTCGATTACCAGGGCAATGCCTGGAAGTTCGTCGCCAAGGGGACCTGCACCACCGTCAAGACCCCCAAGGGCACGGGCTCGCTCAAGGAAATGAAGAGCTGAGTTCGCGCATGACCGCCACGCCGTCCGCCGGGCTGGGACTCAAGCCCTCGCACTACGCCGAGGCGCTCGCCGCGCCCGCGGACGGCCTGTGGTTCGAACTGCATCCCGAGAACTACATGGTCGCCGGCGGCCCGCGGCTGCGCTGGCTGGAGGCGATCCGCACGCGCCATCCGCTGTCGCTGCACGGCGTCGCGCTGTCGCTCGCGTCGGATGCCGCGCCGGACGAAGCGCATCTCGCGCGCTTCGCCGCGCTGGTGCGGCGCTTCGAGCCCGCGCTGGTGTCCGAGCACCTGGCCTGGTCCGCCGCGCAGGGCGCGTACTTTCCCGACCTGCTGCCGTTCCCGCGCACCAACGAGGCGCTCGCGCGCATCGCCGCCAACGTCGGCCGCGCGCAGGACGCGCTCGGCCGCCGCATCGCCATCGAGAACCCGTCGCACTACCTGGCGCTGGAAGGGCATGCCTGGGACGAGATCGACTTCCTCGCCGAGCTGGCGCGGCGCAGCGGCTGCGGCCTGCTGCTCGACGTGAACAACGTCTACGTGAGCGCGCGCAACCTCGGCGCCTCCGCCGAGGTCTACGTGGACGCGTTCCCGGGCGAGCTGGTCATGGAAATCCACCTGGCGGGCCACAGCGCCGACCCCGCGCTCGGGCCGGCGCTGCTGGTGGACTCGCACGACGCGCCCGTGGCGCCCGAAGTCTGGGCGCTCTACGAGCGGCTGATCGCGCGCCTTGGGCCAAGGCCCACGCTGATCGAGCGCGACGGCAACGTCCCCGCGTTCGCCGAGCTGATGGCGGAGCGCCGAACGGCGCAGGACCTGCTGCGCGGTCCGCTCGCGGAGGCTGCCTGATGCTGCAGGCCACCGCCTTCGCGCCATTCCAGGACGAATTCGTGCGCGCGCTGCTCGATCCGCTGCAGCCCGCGCCGCCCGCGTTCGCGGTTTACCGCAACACCGTGATGAAGGGATGCATCGACGCGCTGCGTGCCAATTTCCCGGCGGTCGCGCGGCTGGTCGGCGAGGAGTGGTTCCGCGCCGCGGCTGCGGTCTACACGCGTGCGCAGCCGCCGCGCGTGCCGATGCTGCTCGAGTATGGCCGCGACTTCGATGCCTTCCTCGCTGGTTTCGAGCCGGCCGCGGAACTGCCGTACCTGCCCGCGGTGGCGAGGCTCGACCGCCTCTGGACCGAAGCGCATGCCGCCGCGGACGAGCCGGCGCTCGATGCGCTCGCGCTCGCCGGCCTCGCTCCGGAGCGGCTGGCTGCGCTCCGTCTGCGGCCGCACGCGGCCGCGCGCTGGGCATGGCATGACCTGCCTGCGTACACGATCTGGTCGCGCAACCGCGCCGGCGGCGAGGATGCTGCGGAGATCGAGTGGCAAGGCGAGGGCGCGCTGATCGTGCGTCCGGGCGATGCCGTGCAATGGCAGCCGCTCGATGCCGCGGGCTGCGCCTTCCTGGATGCCTGCGCGCGCGGCGAACCGCTCGCACAGGCCGCGGCATCCGTCCCGGCGGCCGGCGTCGCGGCCTTGCTCGCGAGCCTGCTCGAAGCGGGCGCCTTTTCATCGCAGATTCGATAGCAGGGGACCATGAAGAAGATCTGGAACGAAACCGCCGACCGGCTCGAGGCCTGGATCGGCCACTCGCTGATCGCGCTCGCGGCCCGCGTCGGCATCGGCGCGGTGTTCTTCCTGTCGGGGCGCACCAAGGTGGACGGTTTCCTGACAGTCAACGACAGCGCCTACACGCTGTTCCGCGAGGAATACAAGGTGCCGCTGCTGCCGCCGGAGCTCGCCGCGCACCTGGCGACCTACGCCGAGCACCTGCTGCCGCTGCTGCTCGTGCTGGGCCTCGCGACGCGCCCGTCCGCGCTCGGCCTGCTCGGCATGACGGCGGTGATCCAGGTCTTCGTCTACCCGGACGCCTGGCCCACCCATCTCACCTGGGCGGTGGCGCTGGCGTACTTGGTCGGCCGCGGCGCAGGTTCGCTCAGCCTCGACCGCGCGCTCGGCTTGCGCTAGGCGCTCGGGCGATAATCGCGGGATGGAGAATCCCGCGGGCGACGACACGCTGAGGCTGCTGGGCGAGAGCGTCCGCCGCTACGTAGAGAAGGAAATCGTCCCCAGGGGCCACGCCTGGGAAGAGCAGGGTTTCGTGCCGCGCGAGGTGCTGCGCGACATGGGCCGGCTCGGCTTCCTCGGCCTGCGCTACGGCGAGGAGTTCGGCGGCGGCGGGCTGGACGCGCGCGCGACCGCGCTGCTCGCCGAGGAGCTCGGCCGCTCGACCTTCAGCGGCTTCGCGATCACCGTGCTCGTGCACACCGACATGGCTTCGCCGCACCTGGTGAACGCCGGCTCGCCGGCGCAGATCCGCAAGTACCTGCCGAAGATCGTCTCGGGCGAGCTGATCACCGCGGTCGCGGTCACCGAGCCGGACGCGGGCTCCGACGTGAAGGGCATCCGCACGCGCGCGCGCCGCGAAGGCGGCGAGTACGTGCTCAAGGGCACCAAGATGTTCATCACCAACGGCGCGCTCGCCGACCTCTACTTCGTCGCCGCCAAGACCGGCCCGGAGGGCGGCTCCAAGGGCATCTCGATGTTCATCGTCGAGAAGGGCATGCCGGGCTTCTCGGTCGGCCGCAAGCTCGACAAGATGGGCTGGCGCTCCTCCGACACCGCGGAGCTGGTGTTCGACGACTGCCGCGTGCCCGCCGGGAACCTGCTCGGCGAGGAGAACCGCGGCTTCTACGCCATCATGAAGAACTTCCAGAACGAGCGCGTCGCCATCGCCGCCATGGCGATGGGCGAGGCGGCCAGGGCGATCGAGCTCACGCTCGAGTACGTGAAGACGCGCAAGGCCTTCGGCGCGCCGCTCTGGGACAAGCAGGCGATCCGCCAGCGCCTGTCGATGCTCTCGGCGCGCGTCGAGGCGGGCCGCCAGCTCGTGAGCCATGCCGCCTCGCTCGACGCCCAGGGACGCGACTGCGTCAAGGAGGTCTCGATGGCCAAGGCCTACTGCGCCGAGCTGCTGAACGACGTGGTCTACGACTGCCTGCAGTTCCACGGCGGTTTCGGCTACATCCGGGAATCCGCCATCGAGCGCATGTACCGCGACGCGCGCGTACAGACCATCGGCGGCGGCGCCACCGAGGTGATGCTCGAGGAAGTCGCCAAGCGGCTCTAGAAGCTGTACTTCGCCTGCAGCCCGGCGACGTAGTTGCGGCCGGGCGCGGGCTCGTAGAATCGCAGATTGGCGTCGTTGACCACCACCGAGCCGGCGTAGCGCTTGTCGCCTACGTTGTCCACGCGCAGGTATTCGGAGAAGCGCCAGCGGCCGCTCTGCTGCACGAAGCCGGCGGCGAGGCTGTAGATGCCGTAGCTTTCGGCGGCCTCGCTGTTGCGGTCGTCCGCCCAGACGCGCGACTTGTGCAGGTATTCGAGCGCCGCGCTGAAGCCGCTCGACGCGTGGCGCCAGCGCAGCTCGCCGTAGAACACCGTGCGCGGCACGCCGGGCAGGGCGTTGCCCGCGGGCACGGTGACCGCGGCCGCGGGCGTGCCCGCGACCGAGGTGAAGCGGTCGAGGAACTTCGCCTCCAGCCGCGTCCAGGCGGCGAGTGCCTCAAAGCCCCAGGGCAGGAAAGTCGAGGCGCCGAGCTCGAAGCCCTTGCGGCTGGTGCGGCCCACGTTCTTGAAGGTCGAGCGCCCGCCCGAATTGCTCTCGATGGCGATCTCGTCGTCGGTGTCGATGTCGAACAGCGCGGCGTTCACACGCAGGCGCTCGCCGATCACGGACTTGGCGCCGACCTCCAGGTGCCGGCTGGTCGAGGCCTTGAGGCCGAAGTTGGGGCCCGAGCCGCCGAGGCGGTAGGCGATCTCGGTGTTGGTCGGCGTCTCGAAGCCGCGGCCGGCGGTGGCGTAGAGGCTCGTTGCCGGTGCGAGCCGGTAGAGCAGGCCGGCGGTCGGCGTGGTCGCGCTGTAGCGTTTGCGGCCGCTGTCGTCGCCGTTGCCCGGCACGATGAAGTAGTCCGAGACCTTGAACTCGACGCGGCTCGCGCGGATGCCCGCGACCGCTATCCAGCGCTCGGCGAAGCGCCATTCGCCCTGCGCGTAGAGACCGGACTGCGAGACGTAGTCGTCCTCGTCGCGCTTCAGGCCGCCGATGTCGCCGTTGAGGTTCAGGAAGCCCCTGCGGCGCTCGGTGAAGGTCTCGAACTCGCCGCCGAAGGACAGCGTGAGCGTGCCGTAGTCGCGCGCCGCGCGCAGCGCCACGCCGCCGTAGTCGCGGCCGAGGTCGACCACGCCGCCCGAGTGCGTTGCGGCGGCCTGCGTCGTGAGCGGGATCGCGAGGTATTGGCGCACGGTGCGGCGCCCGCCATAGGCCGAGACGTTGACCGTCCAGTCCGAGAGCCTCATGTCATAAGCGGCGCCGATCTGGTTCTGCGCGGCGCTCTTGCGCGTGTTGAACTGCAAGGCGACCGCCGCGACCTGGCGCGGGTCGACGTTCATCTGCGCGCGCGTGAGGCCGAGCGGGTCCTGCGTCTCCGGGCTGGCGAAGACGTTGGCGATCACCGTCAGGTTGCCGGCCGCGAGCGGCAGCGCCAGGCGCGCGTTCGCCTGTTCGCGGTCGGCGGCGCTGTGCTGCCGGTAGCCGTCGGTATGGAACAGCGCGGTGCTGACGAGGCCGTCGCCGCCCGCGACCGTGCCGCCCAGCTTCAGGCCGATGCGGTGCATGCCGTAGGAGCCGAGGGCGAGGTCGGCGCTCGCCGCCGGCGGCAGGCCGCTCTCGGTGACTACGTTGATCACGCCGCCCGAGGCGTTGCCGTACATCACCGCGAACGGGCCACGCAGCACCTCGATGCTGCGCGCCGACTGCAGGTCGAAGTGCGAGACCTGGCCCTGGCCGTCGGGAAAGCTCGCGGGGATGCCGTCGGTGATGAGGCGCAGCCCGCGGATGCCGAAGGTGGCACGGCCGCCGAAGCCGCGCGAAGAGATCTGCAGGTCCTGCGCGTAGTTCTGCCGGTTCTGCACCGAGATGCCGGGCACCCGGGTGAGCGACTCCGAGAGGTTCACCATCGGCCGCGCGAAGCGGATGTCCTCGGCGTCCACGCGATCGATCGAGGCGGGCACTTCCATCGTCGGGCGCTCGGTGCGCGTGCCGGTCACTGTGATGGCATCAGGGGTTTGACCATTTCCTGCCTGAGAAATGAAAAGCAGAGACAGCAAAACCCAAACCCGCTTCATTTCAATCTCGAGAAATAGTGGGCGAGGGCCTTGAAATCGGCTTCCGGGATGCCGTGCAGCGCCGCATTCATCAGGGTGTCGCCGCCGGGACGCCGGTTCTGCCGGTACTGCAGCATCACCTCGGCCAGGAACTCCTCGCGCTGGCCGGCGAGGCGCGGCATCTGCTCGCGGCCCTGGAAGTTCTTCTCGTGGCACGAGGCGCAACGATTCCTTGCGGCGATTTCCTTGCCTCGATTGAAGAGCTTTGGATCTGTCTTGTCTTCTGGAGATCTGGATTTCAATTTCGTGTAGTGAACGGCTAGAGCAACGATTTCCTTGTCGGGTACCCTTTTCAGCAATCCCTGCATGACATCGTTGCCGCGCAATCCTTCCCTCGTCAGCACCAGGTAGTTCTCGAGGAAGATCTTCGGCTGGCCGGCGATCGAGGGCGTGCCGGCGATCGCCGAGTTGCCGTCGGCGCCATGGCAGGCGGCGCAGGCGCGCAGGCGCTCCTCCGGAACCTGCGCCTGCGCCGTGCAAACAAAAAGGGCGGCGAGCAGAGCCCACCGCCCCAGGCGAAGCTGCGGCACTATTTCTTCTTGGCGGGCGCTTCGTAGCTGATGCGGTAGATCGCGCCCAGTTGTTCGTCGGACACCAGCAGCGAGCCGTCCTTCAGCTGCGCCAGGTAGGCCGGCCGTCCCCAGAAGCTGTTGTCCTTCGGATCCATGAAGCCGGTGGCGAACGGCGTCACCTTCGCGCCCTTGCCGTCCGGGCCCGCCTTGACCGTCACCACGTCATAGCCGAACTTCTTGGTCCGGTTCCAGGAGCCCTTGCGCGCGACGAAGGCCACGCCCTGGTATTCCTTCGGGAACATGCTGCCCGTGTAGAAGTGGATGCCCATCACCGCGGCGTGCGGGCCCATGGTGGTCACGGGCAGCGTCACATCCTTGCAGGCGTCCTTCTTGCCCTTGGCCAGGTCCGGATCCACGACCTTGTTGGCGTGGCAGTACGGATAGCCGAAGTTCTGACCCGGCTTCGCCAGCCGGTTCAGCTCGTCCTCGGGCCCGTTGTCGCCCAGCCAGTCGCGGCCGTGGTCGGTGAACCAGAGCTCGCCCGTCTTCGGATGGAAGTCGAACCCCTGCGTGTTGCGCACGCCGGTGGCGATCACTTCCTTGCCCGAGCCGTCCAGGTTGTAGCGGCGGATCTGCGCGTACTCCGGGGTCGGCAGCTCGCAGATGTTGCACGGTGCGCCGAACGGCACATACAGCTTCTTGTCGGGCCCGACGCGCACGTACTTCCAGTTGTGGTGCTGCTCGGGCGGCAGATCGAAGGCCTTGGTCATGTCCACCGGCTGGCCGGTCGCGCCCTTGGCGGCGTTGTCGTAGCGCAGCACCTTGTCGATGGCGAAAATATAGAGCGCGCCGTTGGCGTAGACCGAGGTCGGCTGCGTGAGCTTCTCGGCGAGCACCTTGACCGTGCGCTTGTCGCCTTCGTTGCTGACCTCGTACACGCGGCCGATGCCGCGCGTGCCGACCCACATCCGGGTCTGGTCTTCGTTCATGGTCATCGCGCGCCCGCCGACCAGCCCGGTCGCCCAGACCTCGGCCTTGAAGCCCTTCGGCAGCTTGAGCTTGTCGAGCGGGATCTCGCTCGCCGGCGTCTCGGTCATCTTGCCGGGGACCGGCGCGAGCTTGGAGTCGGCCATCGCGGCCGGCTTGCCCTGGTGCCAGGCCGGCGGCGGCTTGGGCTTGTCCTGCGCGAGCGCGCCCTGCACGAAGAGGGCCAGCGTGCCGGCAGCGGCGAGCGCGAATGTTTTTCCGTTCATGAATGTTCTCCCGTGTGAGGCGGACGAAGTTACACCCTGGATGTTTGCGCCGCAATTCTGCAGCGCAACAAGATCACTCCAAGACCGCGACGGGATCACCTTCCTTCACCGCGTCGCCTTCCTTGACCAGGAGCGAACTCAGCCTGCCGGCGCGCGGCGCCACCACCGGGATCTCCATCTTCATGGACTCGAGGATCAGGATGGTGTCCTCCGCTGCGAGGCTGGCGCCCGGCCGCGCTTCGACCTTCCAGACCTTGCCCGCAACCTCGGCGACCACTTTCATAGTTAAATGCTCTCCCGGGAGGTTTCCATGACCAGACTGCTCTGCCTGCTGCTGATGCTGCTGCCGCTCACGGCGGCGGCCCAATCCTACCCTGCCAAGCCGGTGCGCATCATCGTACCGTTTCCGGCGGGAGGCACCACCGACCTGATCGCGCGCATGGTGCAGCCGAAATTCCAGGAATTCCTCGGCGTGCAGACCATTATCGAGAACAAGGGCGGCGCGGCCGGCGCGATCGGCGCCAACGAGGCGGCGCGCTCGGCGCCCGACGGCTACACGCTGCTGATGGTGTTCGATACGCACGCCACCAACCACCTCATCTACAAGGAGGCGCTCGATCCGTTCAAGACGCTCGAGCACCTGATGCTGATGGTGACCTCGCCCTCGACGCTGGTCGCGGTGCCGAACTTCGCGCCCAGCACCCTGAAGGACCTGATCGCGCGCGCGAAGCAGGATGCCGGCAAGGTGACCTACGCGACGACCGGCACGGCGAGCTCCAATCATTTCTGCGGCCTGCAGCTCGAGCAGGCGGCGGGCGTCAAGATGACGCAAGTGCCCTACAAGGGTGGCGGGCCGATGATCCAGGCGCTGCTCGGCCAGCAGGTGGACGTCGCCTGCATCTCGACGCCGCTGATCCTGCCGCACATCAGGTCCGGCAAGGTGAAGGCGATCGCCAGCGGCGGCGCGAAGCGCCTCGCGCAGCTGCCCGACCTGCCGACGCTCGGCGAGACCTTCCCCGGCATGCAGATGGTGTCCTGGTTCGGGCTGCTCGCGCCGGCCGGCGTACCGAAGGACATCACCGCGCGCGTGCGCCGCGACATGCAGCGTGCGCTCGAGGATCCGGGCACGCGCCAGAAGCTCGTCGACGCCGGCTTCGACGTCGTCGCCAGCTCGCCGGAGGAGTTCCTCAGGTTCGTGCAGGGCGAGTCGGACAAGCTCGGCAAGCTGATCCGCGACAACAACATCAAGGTGGAATGACGGCGCCGGCGCCGTACGCAATCCGGCCCGCCGCCGCGAGCGACGTGCCGGCGATCAAGGCCTGCATCGACGCCTCCTACCGGCACTATCTCGAGCGCCTGGGCGGCGTGCTGCCGGGGCCGATGCGCGAAGACTATGCCGAGGTCGTGCGCACGCGCAGGAGCGTGACGGTCGCCGAGTCGGACGGCGCTGTCACCGGCGTACTGATCCTGGACGTCACCGACGACGGCTTCCTGCTCGAGACCGTCGGCGTCCATCCCGCACACTGGGGCAAGGGGCTGGGGCGCTTGCTGCTCGAGCTGGCCGAAGCCGAGGCGCGGCGCGCGGGCTTCGATTCGATCTACCTGTACACGCACCAGAAGATGACCGAGAACCAGGCGCTCTACGCGAAGATCGGCTACGCCGAGTACGAGCGGCGAGTAGACGACGGGCTGCCTCGCGTGTTCATGCGAAAGCGGCTCTAGTCCGGGCTCCTATCCCGACACGCGCACCAACGCGATGGTGACGTTGTCGCGCGCCTTCTGCTCGAGCGCGGCGCGCAGCAGCGCCTCCGCGGAGGCCTGCAGGTCCGCGCCGATCAGCGCCGCCATGCGCTCCTCAGGCAGCGCCTCGTACAGCCCGTCGCAGCACAGCAGGTAGGTGCTGCCGGGCGCGCAGGGCTCGACGTGCAGGTGCGGCTCGATGTCGGTGAACGTGGGGCGGCCGCCGAAGCACTGCAGCAGCATGCTGGAGCGCGCATTGTCCGCGCCGTGCTTCCAGTTCTGGACGATGGAATCGTCGACGCTGAGCTGCTTGAGGCCGCCGTTCTCGACGCGGTAGGCGCGGCTGTCGCCGACGTTGAAGATGGTCAGGCTCGCATCGTGGATCGCCAGGCCGACGGCGGTGGAGCCCATGCCCGCGAGCGACGGGTTCTCGGCGACGTGCGCGTAGAGCTCGGCGTTCACCGCGCGCACCGACTTGGCGATCGATTCGTGGCCGAAGGCCGGCAGGCGGCGCGCGAGGCTGCGGGCGACCAGCAGGCTCGCCTGCTCGCCGTCGTTGTGGCCGCCCATGCCGTCGGCCACGACGCAGACGAAGGGCAGGTCGAGCGCGTGCTCGATGCGGCGCGCGGACTCCATGGATTCCTGCGACAGCCAGTAGCCGATGGCGAGGCAGTCCTCGTTGCTGTCGCGCACCGCGCCTCGGTGCGTGATGCCCGCGGCCTCGACCTGCAGCGTCATTGCCGGGTCTCCCGCCCCCACTCCCGCTCCTGCAGCGCCCGCCACATGAGCTTGCCCGAGGCGGTGCGGGGCAGGGCGTCCACGAACTCGATGCGCCGCGGCGCCTTGTAGGTTGCCATCTGGGTCTTCGACCAGGCGAGGATCTCCTCGCCGGTCACGCCGGCATGCTCCGGCTTCAGGACTACCACGGCTTTCACGGTCTCCCCCCTGCGCTCGTCGGGCGACGCAATGATGCAGCATTCCTTGACCGCCGGGTGCTTGTACATCGCCGCCTCGACTTCGGCCGGCCAGACCTTCATGCCCGCGGCGTTGATCATGCGCTTGAGCCGGTCCGAAATGAAGAAGTAGCCGTCATCGTCGGTGCGGCCGAGGTCGCCGGTGCGGAAAAACCTCCCCTGCCGGCCCCGGACCTCGCACCAGGACTCCTCGAACGCCTGCGGGTTCTTCCAGTAGCCGGTCAGCAGCTGCGGGCCGCGAACGACGATCTCGCCTTGCCTGCCACTGGGAAGCTCTTCCAGGGAGTCCGGATCGACGATCAGGGCTTCGGTGTCGAACGCGGGGATGCCGAGGCACTGCATCTTCGGGTTCTGCGGCGGGTTGATGTGGGTCTGCGAGATGGTCTCGGTCATGCCGTAGCCCTCGATGTAGCGCACGCTGCAGAGCTCGTACAGCTTCTGCGCGATCGCCTCGGGCATCGCCGCGCCGCCGCCGAAGATCCACTTCAGCGACGAGATGTCGTGCCTGAGCGCCTCCGGGTGCGAGAGCAGGTCCACCACCATGGTCGGCACGTTGTCCCAATGGGTGCACCGGTACCGCTCGACCAGTTCTGCGGCCGCCAGCGGGTCCCACCGGCGCTGGATCACCATCGTGCCGCCGGCGTAGACGGCGGCAAGGAAGCTGTGGACGAGCCCGGTGACGTGGAAGAAGGGCGCGGTCGCGAGCGCGACCACGTCTTCGGTGATGTGCTTCCACGCCGCCGCGCCCGCAACGTTGTGCAGCACGGTCGCGTGCGTGTGCATGCAGCCCTTCGGCTGCCCGGTGCTGCCCGAGGTGTAGGGCATGAGGCAAAGTTCATCTGGGTTTGCCTGGCTTGCCTTTACCCGAAACTTTTCTTCCGGCACCCCGGAAGGAAGAACCACATGATCCAAAGGCAAACCCGAAAATCTCGAGAGCAAGTCTTCCTCGGTGAGCGCAACTCTCGCATCGCTGTCCTCGATGTAGTGGCGCAGCTCCCCGGCGAGGTTCATCGGGCTCACCGGCACCACCACCGCGTCGGCGAGCAGGATCGCGAAAAAGGCGATCACGAAGTCGTGGCCGTTCTGCATGCACAGCAGCACCCGGTCGCCGCGCCGCACGCCGCAGGCCGCCTGCAGGCGGCCGGCCAGGTTCTCGACCTTGTCCTGAAGTTGTTCGTACGAAAGACTTTTTCCGTCAAAGATCGCGGCGGGCTTGTCCGCAAACCTCCTGGCCGCTCGCAAGAACATCTCCTGCAGCGTGATGCGCGGCGCACGCAGCGAGCGCGGCATGTCGGGCGGCCAGTGGCGGAAATAGGCAGGTTCCATCGGCGCGAAGTATAGTAGGCCGATGACCGCACCGGCCGCGCCGGCCGCCTCGTTCGACGAGCATTTCGCGCGCGAGATCGTCGCCAGCGAGCGCGTGCGCGTCGGCATCCTCGCGGGCCTGGTTGCGGCGCTGATGCTAGCGCTTGGCTCGCTGTACCTGCAGTTCCACGAGTCCTATTCGATGTATTTCAGCGGACCGCGCGGCATGCGCAGGACGGGCGTGATCCTCGGCGTGCTGCTTGCCTACGAGCTCGCGATCTACCACGTGATCGGCCGCCGGCTGCGGCAGGGCAAGACGCTGCCCCAGCCGCTGCGCTACCTGAACGCGTTCGTCGAGACCAGCGTGCCGAGCCTGGTGATCCTGGCCGCGGCGCGCGAGACCAACCCCATGTACGTGCTGCAGAGCGGCGCGGCGCTCCTGTACGGCGTGTTCATCGTGCTCTCGACGCTGCGCCTGGACTATCGCCTCTGCGTGTTCACGGGCCTCGTCGCCGCGGCCGAGTACGTCGCGCTGTGCGTGCACTACGCGGCGCTCGTGCCGATGCCGGGCGCGCCCTTCGACACGCCGCCGTTCTACCTCGCCAAGGGGGCGATCCTGCTGGTGTCCGGGCTCGCCGCCGGGTTCGTCGCGCACCAGCTCAAGCGCCGCGTCGGCAACGCCTGGCGCGTGCTGCAGGAACGCCAGTGCATGCGCGAGGCCTTCGGCCAGCAGGTGTCCCCGGCGATCGTCGACGAACTGCTGCGTCAGGGCGGCGCGATCGAGAGCCGGCGCACCACGGTGTGCGTGCTGTTCATGGACATCCGCAACTTCACGCCGCTGGTCGAGCACAAGCCGCCCGAGGAGATCGTCGCGCTGCAGAACGCGGTGTTCGGCGCGGCGGTGGAGGCGATCAACACGCACCACGGCGTCATCAACCAGTTCCTCGGCGACGGCCTGATGGCCACCTTCGGCGCACCGATCCAGACCGGACGCGACTGCGCCAACGGCGTCGCCGCCGCGCATGCCATCGTCGCGGCGGTGCAGGGCCTCGTCGAGGCCGGCCGCATCCCGCCGTTGCGCATCGGCGTGGGCCTGCACGCGGGCGAGGCGATCTCGGGCAACATCGGCTCGGCGCAGCGCCAGCAGTACTCGATCACGGGCAACGTGGTGATCCTCGCCTCGCGCATCGAGCAGCTCAACAAGGAGTTCGGCTCGCAGATCCTCGCTTCGCGCGAGGTGCTCGAGCACGCGGGCGGCGTGCCGCCCGGCGCCGAGCCGCTCGGCCCGGTGCGCGTGAAAGGCCGCGAGCAACCGATAGAATTGTTCCGTCTCGCCTGAGGAGGCTGCAGCATGATCGCCGTGATCTTCGAATTCACCCCCGCGCAGGGGCGCTTCCCGGACTACATGGCGCTGGTGGCCGAGCTCAAGCCCGAGCTCGACAAGGCCGAGGGCTTCCTCTCGCTGGAGAGGTTCGAGAGCATCACCACGCCGGGCAAGTACGTGTCGCTGCAGTTCTGGAAGGACGAGGAGAGCGTGCGCAAGTGGCGCACCCTGCAGAAGCACCGCGAAGCGCAGAAGCAGGGCCGCGCGGGCATCTTCGCCTCCTACCGGCTGCGCATCGCCGGCGTGATCCGCGACTACACGATGGACAGGCGCGCGCAGGCGCCTGCCGACAGCGTGCAGGCGCATGGCTGACTGCGCGCACGGCTTCCTGCTCAAGGAAGGCCTCTGGCGCACCGAGGGCGAGTTCCTCGACGGCACCGGCAAGGCGACGGCAGTGCAGGGCGAGGCGCAGATCCGGCATGACCCGGATCGGTGGGTCTACGAAGGCACGCTGCGCGCCGCGACCAATCCGCCCACCGAGCACCGCACCGTCTACGAAATCCAGCCGCTCGCGCCCGGCAACTTCGCCACGCCCTGGACCTCGAAGAGCGCCGCCTTCGGCACGCTCAACGGACGCTTCATCTTCGTGGGCGACGTGATCCTCTCGGCCTACGAATCCGCCACCGGCCGCTACCGCGGCCAGGACACCATCATCCGCCGCGACGACAGGCGCTACAGCGCGCGCGGGGTGATGCTCGACGGTGGCAAGATCCTCTCTGCCTGGCGCATCGAGCTCATGCTCGGCTAGCAAGCCGGCGCCTGCGCTTCTCTTCAATCCAGCGAGGTCGAACGTGGATATCCGGAAATTCATGGAAGGCTACAAGGTGGCGTGGGAACGGCGCGATCCGTCGATGTTTGCGGCGCTGTTTCATCCGGACGGCCGGTACCACAACACGCCGTTCCAGGTTCAAAGCGGAACAGAGCAACTTGCCGAGTACTGGAAGCGGGTTCAACTGCAAGAGGATGTTCGGGTGACGTGTGAGGTGCTGGCGGCCGAAGCAGAATCAGGCATCGCACACTGGCATGTCACGTACCAGGTCGCGTCGGAGGAGCTGTTCCAGATCTGGGCACGCTCCACTGGAACGGGTCTTCCCGCCCGCAAGCCGGGCGATCCGTTGCCGCGGATGGTTCTGGATGGCGTCATTCAGGCGAGGTTTGCCCGGGGCCTGTGCGCAGAGGCGCGAATCTGGTGGCACAGCATGCCCCAGCCGGCATGAGCACATGAACCGAACCGCCGTGCCGCTCTTCCGGCTGGTTGCGCGCCGCCTCTTTTAATGCGCGCCCGCAGCAAGATCCTGGTCGCATTCGTCGCGCTCGCCGCGCTCGTGCTCGGCTGGGGCTATTGGCATGCGCTGAACCACGCCTATCTGCACATTCGCGTGGACGACTACGCGCTGAAGTCGGAACGCCTCTTGTACGACTCGCCCCACGACGTGACCCTCGTGCTGCGCGATGGCGCGAACGCGCAGCTCGCCGTCGCGCGATCGGTGGAGCCCGCGGGGTATATCCTCGCGGTCCATCCGAGCGCCGAGATCGGCAACTGCGAGCACCGTGGGAGTGCCGCGGCACCGGGCGACCATGCCGCGTGCTACGAGCGGTACTCCGCGTGGTCCGCGGACTGGGCGCCGCGCGTTCGCAGCGCGGAGGTGCGTGTGGGTTCCTGCGAGTTGCGCGACCTGCCCGTCACCGTCCGCAGCACGAACGAAGAATGGCTGGTCTGGTGGGTTCCCCTCGTGCACGTAGGCGGGCTGCCGCGGCGGTACTTCGAGTTCTCCGTCGCCGTCGACAGCCGGTCCTGCAAGGCTGTCGCCGCGAAGCGGCCCTAGCAGAGCGGCAACTCGAACCAGAACCGCGCGCCCGGCCCTTCCGGGGGCTCGAAGCCCACGCGGCCCTTCATCTGCTCGGCGAGCGCCTTGCAGATCGCCAGGCCAAGTCCGGTGCCGGGTCGCTGCTTGCCGTCGGCCGCCTGGCCCTGCGCGAACTGCCGGAAGAGCTGGGCCTGGAATTCCGCCGGCACGCCGGGGCCGCGGTCGCGCACGCTCACGCGCGCGCAGTCGTCGCCGCGCTCGATCTCGATGTCCACCGCGTCGCCCTTGGCCGAGTGCTTGAGCGCGTTCGCGACGAGATTGGTCACGAGCTGGACCACGCGGTCCGGGTCGGCGGCGATCAGGATCGGCGCCGCGGGCTCGGCGAGGCGCAGCTGGACGCCGCCTTCGCGCGCGAGGCTCTCGCTCGCCGCCACCGCCTCGCGCACCGGCTCGGCGACGTCGATCCTTTCCTTGCCGCCGGGCAGACGGTGGCCGGCGCGCAGCCGCTGGTAGTCGAGGATGTCGTTCACCAGGCGCACCAGGCGCTCGCAGCTCGCGCGCGCGGCGGCGACCGTGCGCGCGGGCGCGCCGTCCTGCGCCTGCGCGCCGATCTGCTCGAGCGCGGCGCGGATCGCCTGCAGCGGCGTGCGCAGCTCGTGCGTCACGCTGCGCATGAAGTCCTCCTTCATGTGCGCGAGGCGCTGGCGCTCGGTCACGTCCTCGCCCATCATGTAGCAGCCCGTGTAGTCGCGGCCGCGCTCCATTTTCGGCACGACCTGGATGTGAAGCTGCACCTCGGGCAGGCCGGGACGCGCCACCACGCGCTCGTAGCTCACGGCCTGGCCGGCGCGGATGCGCGCGCGGTGCTCGTCGAAGCGCTCCCAGGCGGCCGGGCCCACGGCCTGCGCGAGCGCCTGGCCGATCAGCAGCTCGGCGCTCTTGCCGAGGAATTCGGCGTAGCGCCGGTTGCAGAAGCGGATGCGGTCCTGCGCGTCGAGCTCGACGATCAGCGCCGGCACGCTGTCGGAGACCAGGCGCAGCTGCAGCTCGCGCGCGGCGAGCATTTCCTCGGCGCGGCGGCGCGCGGTGATGTCGGCGTTGGTGCCGGTGACCACCAGCGGCCGGCCGGCGGCGTCCTTTTTCGTGACCTTGCCGCGGCTCTGGATCCAGCGCCATTCGCCGTCGGCTGCGCGCACCCGGTGCTCGACGTCGTAGGCGGGCGTGCGGCCGCGCCGCACCGCGTCGAGCACGGTCACCAGCCTGGCCAGGTCGTCCGGGTGCACGAGCGCGGCGAGCTCGCGGCGCGGCACGGTGGTCTCGCGAGCCTGCTCGCCCAGCATCTCCAACCAGGATTCACTCAGCTTGACGGTGTCGGCCTGCAGGTCCCAGACCCAGGCGGCGAGGTCCGAGCCCGCGAGCGCGGCGCGCAGCCAGCTATCGGCGCTCGAGCCCTGAGACATCGGCCAGCTGTATCGGGTGCACCGATTCGAACGCGCGTGCGGCACGCAGCACGAGCGCATCCGCGTAGCGCGGGCCGACGATGTGCAGGCCGACCGGCAATCCCTTTTTCGTCAGGCCGCAGGGGATCGTCGCCGCGGGCTGCTGCGTGAGGTTGAACGGATAGCTGAAGGGCGACCAGTCGGTCCAGCGCTTCTCCTTGAGGAGGTTCGCCACTTCGACGCCGGCCTTGAACGCGGCGAGCGGCAGCGTCGGCGTGACGAGCAGGTCCCACTTCTCGTGGAAGGCGTTCATCTGCACGCCGAGCGCGCCGCGCTGCTGCACGGCCGCGAGGTACTGCGCGGTGGTGACCTTTTCGCCGAGCTTCGCGGTGTCGAGCAGGCCCTTGTCCATGAGCGCGCGCTTGCGCGGGTTGGTGTTGCGCACGATCGCCGCCGCGCCCGGAAACCAGTGCGCGGCGAACAGCGGGCCGCAGTTCTCGAAGCCGGGGTCCCTCGCCTCCACGACCGCGCCCAGCTGTACGAAGGTTTTTACCGCATTCGCCACGATCTTCCTTATCTCCGGGTCCACCTGCGCGTAGCCGAGGTCCTCGGAATAGGCGATGCGCAGGCCGCGCACGCCGTCCTCCACGCCGATGAGGTAATCGCGGCCATCCCAGGGCAGGGCATGCCAGTCGCGGCCGTCGGGCAGGGACAGGACGTTCAGCATGAGCGCCGCGTCTTCCACTCGTCGCGTCATGGGCCCGACGTGCGCCACCGTGCCCATGGGTGAGAGCGGCCAGGCCGGCACGCGCCCGAACGAGGGCTTGAGGCCGAACAGGCCCGTGAAGCTGCACGGGATGCGGATCGAGCCGCCGCCGTCGGTGCCCACGGTGAGCGGACCCATGCCGGCGGCGACCGCCGCCGCACCGCCGCCCGAGGAGCCGCCCGGCGTGAGCTTCGGATTCCAGGGATTGCGCGTGATGCCGGTGAGCGGGCTGTCGGTGACGCCCTTCCAGCCGAACTCGGGCGTGGTGGTCTTGCCGATGAGCACCGCGCCGTGCTCGCGCAGCCGCGCGACCGAGGGCGCGTCGTCGTTCCACGGCCCCTTCGGGTCGATCGTCTTGGAGCCGCGTAGCGTGGGCCAGCCCCTGGTGAGTAGCAGGTCCTTGATCGACACTGGCACGCCGTCCAGCTGTCCGGCCGGCGAGCCCTTGCGCCAGCGCTGTTCCGACTGCCTTGCCGTTTCCAGCGCTTGTTTCCTGTCGACGACGCAAAAGGCATTGAGTATCGGGTTGAGTCTCTCGATCCGTTCGAGGACCGCCCGGGTCACTTCGACCGGGGAAAGCTTCTTCCTGCGGTACAGCGCGAGCAGCTCGGTGGCGGAGAGGTCGCAAAGATCGTGGTGGTTCTTCATGAGGGCAGTCCGAGTCCTTTTCGGGTTCCGAAAATCCAGCTGCCGCCGAGGGCTACAGGCAGCGATACGGCGTACAGGTCTTCCCTTAGTTTCTTCAAAGCAAGGCCCAGAGGCTCGCAGCGGGCGATCAAGATCGCCGGATTGCGGCATTCGAGCGCGTAGCCGGCGAGCGCGGGCGCCGGGGGCGCATCGCCGAGCAGCTCGCCCCACTGGGCCCGCGTCCCTACGAGCACGTGGCCGCGCTCCATCTGCAGGTGCGCGTAGCCGCCCGCGCGCCGCGGCAGCAACGCGGCGAAATGCGCCCAGCGCGCGGCCGCGTCCGCCGGATCGTCCGCCGCGACGAACACGCAGGCGAGCTTGACGACGTTGTTGGTGTGGCCGAGGTACTGCGGCCGCCAGATCGCCTCGGGCGCTAGGTGCTGGACGAACTGGATCCGGCCTTCGGGCATCTTCTCGAGGGCGGCCCTGACGACATGAAACTTCGCCATCCGCAGTTCCGCCGTTTCACGCTGGAGATGTACGACAGGTAAAGGCGAAAAACCATGCGCCGCCAATCTTCGATGCTCTGCTTCGGCGTCGGGAGTGCCGAAGCAGCACAGGTGCACGCCCGCATAGCGCTGCATGCTCGCGCGCAGGCGCTGCGCGTTGGGCGTGTCCAGCGTCGGTGCCAGGAACTCCAGGTAGCCGTGCTCGAGCATGACGCAGACGTTCGAGGTGCCGGCCGGGCCGTCCTGCGTCTGCTGCGCCGACACGGGCGTGACCGCGAAGCCGAGCGCCTCCAGCGCGCGCGCCGCCGCGCCGAGGTCCGGCACGAAGTGCGAAACGTGATCGAGGTACAGGCTGCCCGGCGGGGGGATTTGCTGCGCTGCCACGGCCATGCGGCTAATATAACCGCCGTGATCGAACGCGGCCATCACGACATGGGCGGTCTGCCCGCGGGCAAGGTGGAACCCACCGAGCACGCCTGCGAGGAATGGGAAAGGCGCGTGGATGCGCTGATGATGCTGCTCTCGGGCGTCAAGGGCGGCAAGAAGCTCATGACGGTGGACGAGCTGCGCAAGAACATCGAGGCGCTGCCGCCCGACGCCTACGACCGCATGAGCTACTACGAGCGCTGGGTGACGTCGATCACCCAGACCATGATCCAGCGCGGCGTCATCACCACCGATGAGCTCGCCCGGAAGATGGTTGAGATCGAGAAAAAGAATGGTTGAGGCGAGATTCCGGCCTGGCGACCGCGTGCGGGTTCGCAAGGCGTATCCCCTGGGCCATATCCGCACGCCGTACTACATCCGCGGGCACAGCGGCGTGATCGAGCGCCTGTGCGGCGCCTTCGGCAACCCCGAGGAGCTCGCGCAGCAGCGCAGCGGCGAGCCGAAGCAGCCACTGTACCGCGTGCGTTTCCTGCAGAAGGACGTCTGGCCCGCGTACCGCGGCGACCCGGAGGACGTGGTGGAAGTGGAAATCTTCCAGCACTGGCTCGAATGAGCGAGCCGGGCAAGTACCAGCCCTACAGCTACTTCCAGCTGATGGAAGTGAGCCTGCGCGAGCTGCTGGTGGAGAAGGGCGCCGTCACCGATGCGCAGGTGGACGCGGCGGTCGAGGACATGCGCCAGCGCTCGCCCGAGCGCGGCGCACGCGTCGTGGCCAGGGCCTGGGTTTCGGATGCCTATCGAAAAAGACTCCTTGAAGACGGTACCAAAGCCTGTGAAGAACTCGGCCTGGATGTGCCCGCATTGAGGCTCGTGGTCGTCGAAAACACGCCGGACGTGCACAACATGATCGTCTGCACGCTGTGCTCCTGCTACCCGCGCATGCTGCTCGGCATCCCGCCGGACTGGTACAAGTCGCGCAACTACCGCTCGCGCGCGGTCAGCGAACCGCGCGCCGTGTTGTCGGAGTTCGGTCTGTTCTTGTCTGAAGGAACGAAAATAAGAGTTCATGACTCGACGGCCGACATGCGCTACCTCGTGCTGCCGATGCGCCCAGCCGGCACCGAGGGCTGGAGCGAGGACCGGCTTGCCTCGATCGTCACGCGCGACTGCATGATTGGCGTGGCCGTACCGAAGCTCAACTGAAAAAGCTCCTCAAGACCCTGCGCCTCGCGCCGCTCGGCGACGCGGCGGTGTACGCCGAGTTCGGCGACAAGCTCGATCTCGAGACCAACCGGTCATTGCAGGCACTCGCAGCGGCATTGCGCGCCCGCAATCTGCCGTGGATCCGCGACGTGGTGCCGGCGCTGTGCGGCATCGCCGTGCATTTCGATCCCTTCCACCCGGAGCTGCCGGCTTCGGTGCTGGAGTACTTTCAGGCGCTGCTCGAAGAGGCGTTCAAGTCGGCCTCGAAGTTCGAGGACAGCGGCCGGATGGTCGAAGTTCCGGTCTGCTACGACGCCGTGTTTGCGCTGGACATGGAGGAAATCTCAAGCCTTACGAGGCTTTCACCCGTACAAATTCAAAAGCTCCACATCTCCTCCAAGCACTTCGTGCTGATGGTCGGGTTCTCGCCGGGGCAGCCGTACATCGGCGGCCTCGACCCGAAGCTCTCGGTGCCGCGGCGCGCGACGCCGCGCACGGTCATGCCTGCGGGCTCGGTCGCGATCGCCAACGCGCAGACCGCGGTCTACCCCTACGAGACGCCGGGCGGCTGGAGCATCATCGGCCGCACGCCGCTGCGCGTTTTCGACCCGGCGCGCCAGCCGGCGAGCCTGTTCGCGCCCGGCGACCGCGTGCGCTTCGTGCCGATCGCGCACGACGAGTTCGAACGAATGCAATGAGCCTGCGCATCGTGCGGCCCGGCCTGCTCACCACGGTGCAGGACCGCGGCCGCTTCGGCCTGCAGCACCTGGGCGTGGTGCCCTGCGGCCCGATGGACCCGGTCGCGCTCGAGCTCGCCAACGGCCTGGTCGGCAACCGCGGCGACGAGGCGGCGCTCGAGATCACGGTGCTCGGGCCGGAGATCGAATTCGAGGCCGAAGCGCTGGTGGCGCTGTGCGGGGCCGAGATGGAGGCGCGCGCCGCGGGCTCGCCGATGCCCACCGACCGGCCCGTGCTGCTGGAGAAGGGGATGGTGCTGAGCGCGCGCCGCGCGACGCTGGGCAGCCGCGCCTACCTCGCGGTCGCGGGCGGCATCGCGATCGCGCCGGTGCTCGGCTCGCGCAGCACCTACCTGCCGGCGCGCTTCGGCGGCCTGCAGGGGCGCGCGCTGCGCGCGGGCGACCGCTTGCCCCTGATCGACGAGGTCTCCGCGGTTTCGCTGAAGAGGTTTGAAAGCCTGAAGGGCAAGAAAACTCTCGGCCGCCTGCGCTCGGTCAGCTGGTCGGCGCCCGCGCTCACGCTGCCGGCGCGCGAGCCGATCGTGATCCACGCCATGGAAGGCCGCCACCACGCGCTGTTCGACGCGGCGGCGCGCCGCGCGTTCTTCGAGGCCACCTGGAAGGTGACGCCGGATTCGAACCGCATGGGATTTCGCCTGGCGGGTCCCGTGCTGGCGCGCGCGGAAGCCTCCGAGATACTATCGGAGCCTACCTGCCTGGGCACGGTTCAGGTGCCCGCGAACGGCTTGCCGATCGCGCTGATGGCCGACCACCAGACCACCGGCGGCTATCCGAAGATCGCCGAGATCGCGGCGGCGGACGTGCCGCGGCTGGCGCAGCTGGCGCCGGGCGGTTCGGTGCAGTTCGCGCGCTGCACCCTCGAGCAGGCGGGGGAATTGCGCCGCGTGTTGCGCCAGCGCATGGACGCGGCGCGGCGCACGCTGGCTTGGGACTATCTGCGCTGAGCGGAAGAAAATGACAAAGACCATCGACCTGAATTGCGACATGGGCGAGAGCTACGGCGCCTGGAAAATGGGCGCCGACGCGGAGGTCATGCCCTACATCAGCTCGGCGAACATCGCCTGCGGCTTCCACGCGGGCGATCCGGCGACGATCCGCAAGACCGTGCGCCTGGCCGCGGACCATGGCGTTGCCGTAGGCGCGCATCCCTCCCTGCCCGACCTCATGGGCTTCGGCCGGCGCACGATGCGCATCACGCCGCAGGACATGTACGACCTCGTCATCTACCAGGCGGGGGCGGTCGAAGCCTTCGCGCGCGCCGCGGGCGTGAAGCTGCACCACGTGAAGTGCCACGGCGCTCTTTACAACATGGCCGCCACGGACGACGGACTCTCGGAAGCGATGGTCAGGGCGGTGCGGGATCTGGGTTCCGACGTGTTCCTGTATGTCCTATCAAACAGCAAGAATCAAGAAATCGCGAAACGATCCGGTGTTCGCGTGGCAGGCGAGGTGTTCGCAGACCGCGGCTACTCGGACGACGGCACGCTCGCGCCGCGCGACAGGCCCGGCGGCATGATCGAGGACCCGCAGGCTTCCGTGCAGCAGGTGCTCGGCATGATCGAGGGCGGCTACGTCACGAGCCTGGGCGGAAAACGCGTCGCGGTTTCCGCGGATACGCTGTGTTTGCACGGCGACCAGCCCGGCGCCGTGACGTTCGCGCAGACCCTGCGCAAGGTGTTCAAAGAGAAAGGAATCGCCGTTGCCGCTCCCTAAGCTGTTCGAACCCCTCCAGATCGGAGGGATCACGCTGCCCAACCGCGTCGTCATCGCGCCGATGTGCCAGTACTCCGCCGACGACGGCTGCATGAGCGACTGGCATCTCGCGCACCTCGGCACCATGGCCTGCTCGGGCGCGGGCCTGTTCGTGGTCGAGAAGACCAACGTGACGCGCGAGGGGCGCATCACCCACGGCTGCACGGGGCTCTACAACGACCACAACGAGGCGGCGATGGCGCGCGCGGTGCAGCTCTACCGCGGCATCACGCGCAATCCGATCGGCATCCAGATCGGGCATGCCGGGCGCAAGGCCTCTTCGCAGGTGCCCTGGCTGGGCGGCAAGGCGCTCGGACCGGCCGAGTCGCCCTGGCCGACCGTAGGCCCTTCGGCGATCGCCTTCGGTGAGGGCTGGCACGTGCCGCACGAGCTGACGCGCGGGGAGATCCGCGGGCTGGTGGATGCGTTCGCCGCGGCGGCGCTGCGCGCGAAGCGCATCGGCTTTGACGCCGCGGAGCTGCACTCGGCGCACGGCTACCTGCTGCACCAGTTCCTGTCGCCGCTCTCGAACCGGCGCACCGACGAATACGGCAAGGACCGCATGAAGTTCCCGCTCGATGTGGCGCGCGCGGTGCGCGAAGTCTGGCCCAGGGAGCGGGCGCTCGGCATCCGCATCAACGCCACCGACTGGATGGACGGCGGCTGGACGCCGGAGGACGCGGTGACCTACGCGCGCGAACTGAAGAGCATCGGCCTGGATTTCATCTGCGTTTCGAGCGGCGCGACCGTGCCGCACGCGAAAATCCCGGCGGCGCCCGGCTTCCAGGTGGGCTTCGCGGAGAAGGTGAAGAAGGAGGCCGGCATCAAGACGCGCGCCGTGGGCCTGATCGCCGACCCCGACCAGGCGGAGGAGATTCTCGCCGCCGGCAAGGCCGACATGGTGGCGATGGCGCGCGCACTGCTCGACAACCCGCGCTGGGTCTGGCACGCCGCCGAGCATCTGGGCGTCAAGATCGACTACCCGCCGCAGTATGCGCGCGTGCACCCGAGCCTGTGGCCGGGCGCAAAGCTCGCTCGGCCGCAGCGGGAGCCCGCATGATCTTCTTCGAGCCGGAGGCGCGCGACCGCACGCTGCTGCCCTGGGACCCGTTCAAGGGGCTGGTCGTGCCGCGGCCGATCGGCTGGATCTCTACGATGAGCAAGACGGGCGCGGTCAACCTCGCGCCCTACAGCTACTTCAACGGCGTGCTGAGCCACCCGCGCATCGTGGCTTTCTGCAGCGAGACCGAGAAGGACTCTGCCGCGTTCGCCATCGAGTCGGGCGAGTTCGCCTGGAGCATGGCGACCTGGGCGCTGCGCGAGCAGATGAACCTGACTTCGGAGGGTTTGCCGCGCGGCCAGAGCGAATTCGAGCATGCGCGCCTCGCGACCGCTCCGTGCCGGCTGGTGCGGCCGCCGCGCGTCGCCGACTCGCCCGCGGCGCTCGAGTGCCGCGTCACGCAAGTGGTGCGCGTGCGCGACCTGGAGGGCCGCGAGACGAGCGGCATCGTGGTCTACGGCCAGGTGGTGGGCGTGCACCTGGACGAGCGCTTCGTGAAGAACGGCCGCTTCGACCTGGGCGCGGTGCGGCCGATCGCGCGTTGCGGCTACGACGAATACGCCGTGGTCGAGCGCGTGTTCTCGATGAAGCGGCCGCAGAGCGGCGGCAACGCCTACGGCGGCGGGCGCGCCAGCTGAGCGGGCGCGGATCCGGGGCTACGCGCCCGGATCGACCTGGAGGTGGTTCTCGATGGACTTCACGCCCACCACGCCGGCGGCGATCAGCTCGAAGCGCTTGCGCGCCGCGTTGCTGTCCACGGTGCCCCAGAGCTCGACCTTGCCCTCGGTCGCCGTGACCTCGACGCCGTAGGGAAGCACCCCGCTGTCGATGCCGAGCGCCTTCTCGACCTTCTGGGCCAGCTGCTGGTCCGGGTCGACGTCGGTTGCGAGGATTTCCCGGACCACGGCCTGCTCGACGGCGCGCGCGGGCTCCTGGTCGCTGTCGCAGCCCGCGAGCGGAGCGACGATTGAAACGAGAATCAGTGCGCGGATGAGCTGCATCAGAGCGATTTGACCGGCCATTTGCGCCTTAGTTGCGGGCAGTCCGGGCCGATTTCAACGGAGTTATGTCCTTCACGTACCACGGCATGATTAGGCGTAAACGCCCACTACTGAGAATTACCTAACCGTGTGACACTAGATCAGCTCAGCCTGGGTCCAGCAAGCGGCGATGATCGCGGAGCGCCGTTGTGCGGATTTGAGCCGGCCGCGCGCGGTGTGTTTCAGCTCGGCCA
>JBASCW010000079.1:0-5088 GCA_049651845.1 Burkholderiales bacterium
GCCGAGCTGAAACACACCGCGCGCGGCCGGCTCAAATCCGCACAACGGCGCTCCGCGATCATCGCCGCTTGCTGGACCCAGGCTGAGCTGATCTAGTGTCACACGGTTAGGTAATTCTCAGTAGTTAGCGTTTTCGCTTCCCTTTGACCAAATCGCCCAGAGCCGCAAGCGGCCGATGCGTCGCCGGCGCCTTCTCCGGCTCCTTAGCTCCCCCGCCCGCCCGCGCATCCTCGACCCGCGCGTGCTCGTTCTCGTGGCAGTAGATGCAGAGCAGCTCCCAGTTCGAGCCGTCGGGCGGGTTGTGGTGGTGGTTGCCGTCCTTGTGGTGCACGGTGAGCTCGCGCAGGCGCGAGGCGGGGAATTCGCGCGCGCAGCGGGCGCAGATCCAGGGCAGGCGCTTGAGCGCCTGGTCGCGGTAGGCAGGCTCCGTCGGCACGGGCCTAGTCTACCCGCGGGCGCCAGGATGGCGGCATGCCGGGCTGGGTCCGCGTGCTCGCGAGCCACCTCGTTTCGGTGGCGGTCATGCTCGCGCCGCACGATTCGGGCGGGGTGGGCGCGGCGCCTATCTGCTGGTGGTCGCGGTGTGCGCGTTCTTCACGTTCGTGCTGGTCAACATGAAGGACCAGCAGATCGGCGCGCCGCGTTTCACGTGCTGGCCGCGCTTCAAGGTCGCATTTTGCGACCTTAAAGCCACCCGGCCGTCGGCGCCGATCGTCCCACGCGAACGCAGCAACCAGTCGAAGCGCTCGGTGCGGCCCAGTCAGGTCGTGACGATCTCGACCCGGGCAGCGAAGCCAAGGCGGCCCAGCAGTTCCTCGCAATCCGCCCACGCCAGGCCGAACGCGCGCACGTCGGCGACGCCAAGGCGCGCCACGACCGCGGACAGCGTCGCCGCGTCCTTGTCGTCGAATTCGCCATCCATGAGCGCGGATTCCGCCCAGTCGACCAGCTGCGCCTGCGTGATACGGTGATGCAGATAGTCGGCGATCCTGTCGGCAACCGCCTGCCTTGTAATCATCATGACGCCATCCTACGCCTTCCGATGCGCGCGCCAGCCCTGCCGGCCTTCGACGTCGATCCAGTAGCGGCGCCCGCCGCCGGGGAGCTCCTCCCAGTGGCTGAACTTGCTTTCGTTTTGCGCCCGGGTGCTCATCTGCGCCTGTGATCTGAGCGCATGAGCCACGACCGAGGTTGACAGAAGCGCCGCACACCGTTGCTGATCACTACGCCTGCCAGACCGCCCAGCCCTTTTCCTGCAGCTCGTCGGCGAAGTCCTGCTCCATCTTCTGCGCCGCCGCGTAGGGCATCGGGTTCAGGTGCTCGAAGAGCTCCGGCAGCAGGCCCTTGCCGTAGCGCTTCACGAACCAGTTCGCCTTGACGCCGGCCTTGTGGTTCTGGAAGCGCTCGCCGGGCGGCAGGCCGGTCATGCCGACGTAGACGCAGGGCATGCCCTTCGCGTAGTTCGGGTTGCGGGCGCGGAAGCGGCGGATTTTCAGGACCGCCGGGCTGAGCTCTACGACGTAGACGTTGTGGGAGAGGCGCGGCTCGCGCCGGTCCGGCTTTCTAGCCAAGGAGCTTCTTGAGCTCGCCGCTTTCGATGAGCTTCACGAGGTCGTCCGCGCCGCCTACGAGCACGCCCTTGACGAAGACCATCGGAAAGGTCGGCCAGCCGGTCCACATCTTGAGGGCGTTGCGGTTGCGCCATTCGGAGAGGTAGCTGCCGTACTCGAGGTACTGGTGCGCGATGCCGGCGGCATCGAGGGCGCGGCGCGCCTTCTTCGGCATCGGGTTCTGGCGCATGCCGACCACGACCACCGGGTGCGCGGCGATCGCGGCCTGGACTTCGCGCACGTAGTCCATGCGGTTGGTGGCCACCTTGTCGCGGATCGCGGGGTGGATGTGGGCTTCGTCGAGGATGGGGCGGGGCATGGCCCATGGTACCCCGCGGATGCGAGAGGCTCTCATCCGGCCGGCCTGCCGGCGCGCGCGACGATCCTCACGCGGCCACCGGCTGAGGTTTCTTTGATCGACCTCAAGGTTCTCCCGGCGGGGGCGCGCAGGCTTTCGCGATGCTCCAGATCATCATCCAGGGTCGGGGCGGACAGGGGGCGCAGCTCGCCGGCAGCCTGCTCGCCATGGCGTACTTCGCCGAGGGGCGCGAGGTGCAGAGCTTCGCGACCTACGGCGGGGCGCGGCGCGGCACGCCGGTGACCTCGTTCATCCGCGTGGACGACCGGCCGATCCGCCTGCGCTGCGACATCGAGCGCGCGGACGCGCTGCTGTGCTTCGACGCGAGCCTGCTCGAAGGCCGGCTCCTCGCCACCGCGGGGCCCGAGACGCTGATCGTGGTCAATTCGCGCCTGGACGCCGCGCATTTCGCGCAGGCGCTGCCCGGCTACCGCGTGCTGCCGGTGGACGGCCTGGAGATCGCGGCCCGGCACGGCCTGCGGCGCATCGTGAACTCCGGGCTGCTGGGCGCTTTTGCCGCGGCAGTCGGGGCGCCGAAGCTCGAGTCGCTTACCGCGACGCTCACGGCCGAAGCGCCGAAGAACGCGGGTGCGAACGTGGCGGCCTGCGTCGAAGGCCACGGCCGCATCGGCGCGCAGCTCGCGAAGGCGGCGGCATGAACCGGGCGGCGCTGCCTCCGACCACCTGGACCACCGGCACGACGGAGGCGAACCACACCGGCACCTGGCGCGCCGCGCTGCCGGAATACCGGCACGCGCCCTCGCCCTGCCAGACCGCCTGCCCGGTGGGAGGGCGGATCGCGCACTGGATGCAGCAGGCGAAAGCAGGAGACTGGCATGGAGCATGGCAGACGCTCGTCGATCAGAATCCCTTTCCCGCGGTGGCTGGCTACGTCTGCCATCATCCTTGCGAGACCTCGTGCAACCGCGGCGCCCACGACGGCGCGCTCGCGATCTGCGCGCTCGAGCGGCACATCGGCGAGCGCGCGCTCGCCGAGGGCTGGCGCTTCCCGGAAGCAGCGCGCGGCGCGAAGCGCGTAGCGGTGGTCGGCGGCGGGCCCTCGGGCCTCTCGGCCGCCTATCACCTGCGGCGGCGCGGCCACGCGGTGACGCTGTTCGAAGCGCAGCGCGAGCTGGGCGGGCTGCTGCGCTCGGGAATCCCGCCCTACCGCCTGCCGCGCGCGGTGCTCGACGGCGAGATCCGGCGCATCGTCGAGATGGGCGTGGAAGTGCGCGCGGGCAGCGCGCTCGCCGGCGAGGCGCAGTACGCGCGCCTCTCCACGGAGTTCGACGCGGTGTACCTCGCGATGGGCGCGGGCCTCGCCAAGCGCCTGCCGCAGCTCGAATACGCCGAGCGCTGGGCGATGGACGGCGCCGAATACCTCGCGCAGGCGAACGCGGGCCGGCCGCCCGAGCTCGGCGCGCGCATCGTGGTGATCGGCGGCGGCAGCGCGGCGATGGACGTGGCGCGCAGCGCGCGGCGCCTCGGGCACGAGGTGGCCGTGATCTCGCTGGAACGCGAGCAGCAGATGCCCGCGCAGCGCGAGGAGGTGATGGAAGCGCGCGAAGAAGGCGTCGCGCTCGTCCCCGGCGCGATGCTGCGCTCGGTCGCGCACGCCGGCGGGCGCCTGCGCCTGGACTGCGTGCACGTGAACTTCGAAGACGGCAGCGTGGAGGTCATCCCGGGCACCGGGTTTGCGCTCGATGCCGACGCGATCGTCACCGCGATGGGCCAGGACCCGCAGCTCGCGCCGCTCGGCTCGCGCCAGCGCGCCGAGGGCGGGCTGCTGTGGACCGACGCGCACGGCGCCACCAACCGCGAGGGCGTTTACGCGGGTGGCGATGCGGCGAGCCTGCAGCGCTTCGTCACGCACGCGATCGCGATGGGCAGGCGCGCCGCGCACGCGATCGACCGGCGGCTGCGGCGCGAGGCGCCTGCGCCGCTCGAGGCGCCGCAGCCGGTGCCGCTTGGCGCGATCAACACCTGGTACCACCCCGGCGCGCCGCGCGTGCCGGGCGGGCGCGACGCCGCGCGCGAGACCGCGGCGGCGATCGGCGAAGCGAGCCGGTGCTTCTCTTGCGGCGAGTGCACCTTCTGCGACAACTGCTTCAACTTCTGCCCCGACATGGCGGTGCGCCGCACGGACGCGGGCTACGCGATCGCCGCGGACTACTGCAAGGGCTGCGGCCTGTGCGTGCGCGAATGCCCGACCGGCTCGATCGTGATGACCGAGGAGCTGCGGTGAGCCCGGCGGCCGAGCGCGTGCTGCTCACCGGCAACCACGCCGCGGCCTGGGGCGCGCGCCTCGCGCGGCCGAAAGTGGTGCCGGTCTACCCGATCACGCCGCAGACGCCGGTGATGGAGCTGCTGACCGAGTTCCAGGCAACGGGCGCGCTGGACGCCGAGTTCCTCACGCCCGAGTCCGAGCACTCGGTGATGGCGGCGTGCATCCCCGCCTCGCTCGCGGGCGCGCGCGTGTTCACCGCCACCGCCTCGCAGGGTCTGATGCTGATGCACGAGCTGCTGCACTACGCGAGCGGGGCGCGCGCGCCGATCGTGATGGCGAACGTCAACCGCACGGTGGCCTCGCCCTGGGCGTTCTGGCCGGACCAGACCGACAGCCTCGCGCAGCGCGATACGGGCTGGGTGCAGTTCTACGTCGAGTCGGCCCAGGAGGCGCTCGACACGGTGCTGCAGGCCTACCGCGTCGCCGAACAGGCGAGCCTGCCGGTGATGGTCAACCTGGACGCCTTCTACGTTTCGCACGCGCTGGAGCCCGTGCGCTTGCCGGCGCAGGAACTGGTGGACGCGTACCTGCCCGCCTACGCGCCCGAGCACAGGCTCGATCCGGAGCGCGGCGAGTCCTGGGGCAACGTGGTCAATCAGGAGATGTACGCACGCCACCGCCGCGCCATCGGCGAGGCGATGGCGCGCGTACCCGCGCTCGCCGCCACGGCCGACCGCGAGTGGCGGGAGCGCACCGGGCGCGGCTGGGGCGTGATCGAGCGCTACCGCTGCGAGGGCGCGCAGGCGCTCGTCGTGACGATGGGCAGCATGTGCGGCACCGCGCGCGAGGCGGCGGACGCGCTGCGCGCCGCGGGCGTCGCGGCGGGCCTGGTC
>JBASCW010000080.1:0-9420 GCA_049651845.1 Burkholderiales bacterium
CCGCAGAAGGCCGCGGCGGCGCCAGCGCCGGGTGCCGAGGCGCCCCCGCGGCGAGAAGCGCCGCTGCCCGCGCCGACGACGGTGCTGCGCGTGAGCGCGGACACTATCGACCACCTGATCAACGAGTCCGGCGAGGTGAGCATCGCGCGCTCGCGCATCGAGGCCGAGCTGCGCTCGGTCAAGCAGTCGATCGCGGACCTGAACGAGAGCATCGCGCGCCTGCGCAACCAGCTGCGCGAGGTCGAGATCCAGGCCGACAGCCAGATGCGCGCGCGCATGTCGGAGCTGGAGGAGCGCAAGGGCGAGTTCGACCCGCTCGAGTTCGACCGCTACACGCGGCTGCAGGAGCTTACGCGACTGATGGCCGAGAGCCTGCACGACGCCGAAACGATCCAGCAGTCGCTGCGCAAGAGCCTCGGCGAGACCGAAGCGGTGCTCGCGCAGCAGTCGCGCACCACGCGCGACGTGCAGCAGGAGCTCATGCGCATGCGCGCGGTGCCGTTCTCGATCCTCGACGAGCGGCTGTACCGCATCGTGCGCCAGACCACGCGCGAGCTCGGCAAACAGGCCGAGCTGCACATCGAGGGCAGCCAGGTCGAGCTCGACCGCGGCGTCATGGACCGCATCGGCGCGCCGCTCGAGCACATGCTGCGCAACGCGCTCGCACACGGCATCGAGACGCCGGCCGAGCGCGCCGCGGCGGGCAAGCCGGAGTCCGGCCGCATCTCGATCGGCCTGCGCCAGGAAGGCAACGAGATCGCGCTGGTGGTCAGCGACGACGGCGCGGGCCTGGACCTGGAGAGCCTGCGCCGCAAGGCCGAAGCCGCCGGCCTACTGCAGCCCGGGCAGGAAGCCGCGGCGGCGGACCTCGCTCAGCTGATCTTCGTGTCCGGTCTTTCCACCGCCGAGGCGCTGACCGAGCTCTCCGGGCGCGGCATCGGCATGGACGTGGTGAAGAGCGAGATCACCGCGGTCGGCGGCCGCATCGACATCGCCAGCGTGCCGGGGCAGAGTTGCGCGTTCACGGTCTACCTGCCGCTCACGCTCGCAGTGACGCAGGCGGTGGTGGTGCGCGCTGGCGGCAGCGTGCTCGCGGTGTCGGCCGCGATGGTCGAACAGGTGCTGCGTCTGAAGGCCGACGCGCTCGTCGAGCGCTACGCGGCGCAGGCGGTCGAGTTCCAGGGGCGGCGCTATCCGCTGCACAGCCTGGCGCAGCTGCTCGGCGCCGAGCCGCCGTCCGCGCAGACCTACAACGCTGTGCTGCTGCTGCGCAGCGGCCTGCAGCGCATCGCGCTGCACGTCGACGAACTGGTCGGCCACCAGGAAATCGTCGTCAAGAACATCGGACCGCAGCTCGCGCGCGTGCCAGGCGTGGCCGGCGCGACGGTGCTCGCCGACGGCAGCCCGGTGCTGATCGTGAATCCGGTGCAGCTCGCACAGCGCGCGCGCGGCGCCGCCGAGCGCATTGCGCTGCCGGCGGCCTCGACCGCGCCGGTGGTGATGGTGGTGGATGACTCGCTCACGGTGCGCAAGATCACCGCGCGGCTGCTGGAGCGCGAAGGCTACCGGGTGCTCACCGCCAAGGACGGCCTGGATGCGCTCGCGCAGATGGCCGACGCGCTGCCCGACGTGATGCTGGTGGACATCGAGATGCCGCGCATGGACGGCTTCGACCTCACGCGCAACCTGCGCGCCGACCCGCGCACGCATGCGCTGCCGATCATCATGATTTCCTCGCGCACCGCCGAAAAGCACCGCAGCCAGGCGGCCGAACTCGGCGTCAACGTGTTCTTCGGCAAGCCCTACCCGGAATCCGAGCTGCTGCAGCACGTCGCCGGGTACGTCGAGGCCGGTCGTAGGTGAAGCCTGCGGTGATGACGCGCCATCCTGCGGACCCGCGCTTCGCTGCCGGGGCGCGCATCGGCAAGTACGCGATCCAGCGCGAGATCGGCGGCGGCGCCACCAGCCGCGTGTTCCTCGTGCGCGATCCGTTCGGCGACCGCGACGTGGCGATCAAGGTGTTCCATTTCGATCGCAGCGCCGACCCCGAGAGCGAGCGCATGACGCACAAGGCCTTTCTCGCCGAGGCCTCGCTCGCGGGCAAGATGAACCACCCGCACATCGTCGAGATCCTCGACGCGGCGACCGAGCCCGACTACAGCTACGTCGTCATGGAGTACGTGGCGGGCAGGACGCTGGACGCGCATTCGAGCGTCAGCGCGCTGCTGCCCCTCGGCAAGGTCGTGGAGATCGTCTTCAAGTGCATCCGCGCGCTCGAGTACGCGTTCCAGCACGGCGTGATCCACCGCGACATCAAGCCTGCCAACATCATGCTGTCGGCCTCCGGCGAGACCAAGGTGAGCGATTTCGGCGCCTCGTTCCAGCAGCACTTCGCGCACGACACCACGCAGATCAGCGGCGTCGGCTCGCCGGGCTACATGTCGCCCGAGCAGATCCGCATCGCGCCGCTCACCCACCAGACCGACATCTACTCGCTCGGTGTCACCATGTATCGCCTCCTCACGGGCCGGCTGCCGTTCCAGGCCGCGACGCAGGAGGCGCTGTTCTACGCGATCCTGCACACCGAGCCGCCGCGGCCGGTCATGCTGCGCCCGGAGCTGCCCGCGCTGCTCGACCGGATCGTCATGACGGCGATCCGCAAGGACCCCGCGCAGCGCTACCAGTCGTGGCTCGATTTCGGCAAGGACCTGTCGCAGGCTTTCGGCGCGCTGCGGCTGATCGGCGCCTCGCTGTCGGACTCGGAGAAGTTCAACGAGCTGCGGCAGATGGCGTTCCTGCAGGGCATGGGCGACGTCGCGCTCTGGGAAGTGGTGCGCATCGGCAGCTGGCGCAAGCTGCAGGCAGGCACGGTGATCATCCGCGAGGGCGACCACGGCGACAGCTTCTACCTGCTGATCGCCGGCGAGGTCGACGTCACGCTTCAGGGCAAGCAGCTCAACACCATCCGGCCCGGGGGCTGCTTCGGCGAGATCCTCTACTTCGCCGACAGCGGCGAGCGGCGCACCACCACCATCACCGCGCGCAACGAGGTCACGGTGATCGAGATCAAGGCCGAGACGCTGCGCGCGGCCACCGACGCCTGCCAGGTCGGCTTCAACAAGGCCTTCATGCGCGTGCTGATCGAGCGTCTCACGCAGGCCAACCGCAGCCTGGCCGAGCGCGCCTAACGGCCAGGCCCGGATCGTCCGGGATGGCCGGACCGGCGTCCCCGCGTACGCGGGGACCCAATTTGGCCTTTCGCAGCAATGCTCCCGGGTGTAACAATGCGGGGAGATGGCCTACCGCGTGCTCGTCGTCGACGACCATCCGCTCATGCTGGAGATCATGCGCGCGGTCCTGGCGAGCGCGCTCGACACGCCGGACGTCCATTGCGCCACGGATCTGGAGGAGGCCCTGGCGCATGCGCGCGGCGCGGGACCGCCCGACCTGGCCGTGCTCGACCTGGGATTGCCAGGGTGCGAGCGCATCGAGGCGCTCAGCCGCTTCCGCAAGGCCTTCCCGCAGGTGCCGGTTATCATTTTGTCCGCCACGGACGACGCGGACGTGGTGCATACCGCGTTGAACGCGGGCGCGCGGGGCTACCTGCCGAAGACTTCGACGCGCGAGGTGATGCAGGCGGCGCTGCGCCTCGTCGCCGCGGGCGGGACCTATGTGCCGCCCCAGGTGCTCGGCATCCGCGTCCACGGGCTGGCGCTCAGCGATCGCCAGCTGGAGGTGCTCCGTCGCATGGTCAAGGGCCTGCCCAACGGGCGGATTGCGAAGGACCTTGGGATCTCGCGCAATACCGTAAAGCAGCACGTGCGCGCTGTGTTTCACGCGCTCGGCGTTTCCAGCCCAGGAGCGCAGCGTTCTGGAAAAGGCGAAGCACGATCTGGCGGCAGCGCAGTCGACCAGGCTGAAGCTAGAGCAGGTGTTGCCGCACTACGTGGAACAGGAGAAGGCGTTCGAGAAGCTGACGAAGGACGGCTTTGCCGGCCGCATCATGTACACGGACAAGCAGCGTGAGCGAATCGAGAAGGAGCAGGACCTTCGCACTCAGGAATCCGCGATCCGCGCCAGCCAGGCGCTGATCGAGCAATCCGAGCGCAGGATCGCGCAGATCACCGCCGATTACCGGCGCCAGCTTCAGACCGAGCGAATCGAGGCGGCTGCCCAGGCCGAGAAGGCGCGGCAGGAGCTTGCCAAGCACGAGCACAGGTTCGGTTTGCTGGAACTGCGCGCGCCCCAGCCCGGAGTGGTGAAGGACTTGGCGACCCACACTATCGGTACCGTGGCGTCGCCCGGCACCATCCTCATGACCCTGGTGCCCGAGGGCGACGACATGCTCGCCGAAGTCTGGGTATCGAACCAGGACGTGGGCTTCGTGCGGCCCGGCCAGGATGTGAAGCTCAAGCTCGTCGCGTTCCAGTTCCAGAAGTACGGCATGGTGGAGGGCAAGGTGCGGCAGGTCAGCACCGACGCCACCGAGGCGCCTTCGCCCAATACGCGCTCCGACGCGCTCAGCGGGCGCGACCGGCCGATGGGCCCGCTCGCCTACCGCGCGCTCGTGGAGCTCAAGGCGCAGGAGCTGGTGACAGGCGAGGAGCGCTACCGCCTCGGGTCCGGGATGCAGGTGGCGGGCGAGATACACCTTGGCACGCGCAGCATTCTCGAGTACGTGCTTTCACCCGTGCAGAAGGCCTGGCACGAGGCAGGGCGGGAACGGTGAGTGAGAACAGGGCCGGAGTCGATACCGATTGAGTCTGTCCTTCGTCATTCGGTCCTCTCGCTAAGACTATGTGAGGCGCGCCGGACATCCGGCAACTCGCGAACCGCTCTCGCTGCATGGACGAGGAGGCGCTTGGACTTCGCCGGCAACCTGGGGAGCTTGTCGAAGTAGGTCAGCGCCGTCAGCGCGACCTGGGGATTGAAGCCTCGGTACATCTGGCGCGCGATCGCCAAGCCCTTCGAGACGTCGACCTTCGCCTCGATCAGCGCGGCGAGGTCGTCGTAGTCCTTCCGCTCTTCGCGGTCGAGGATCGCCTTGAGCTTGGTCGCCATCAGGTCGTCCAGCGAGGCGACGCGCAATACGCGGTCATCGGTCAGCTCCGGTTCCCCGAAACGCCCGAAGCTGATCGTCGCGAAGAAGGCGACCTTGACCGGGTCCTGCATGCCCTTGGGCGCCACCGACAGGACGAGCGTGTCGGCGGATTCCTGCAGGACTTCGCCGGCGAGCGCGGGCATCGCCCGGTAGAGGGCTTCCTTGTCGAGCCCGCGCTCGGTGAAGAAATCGAAGTCCACGGACGCGCGATGCCCGAGGCGCAGCGCGATCGCGGTTCCGCCGTAGAGCGTGAACCCGAGGTCCTTCGCCGGGGCGAGACCGGGCAGGAACGCGCGCTGCTCCTTCGACAGGATCGAGAGCGCGGGCTTGAAGGTCTTCAAGCGAAGGAGCGCCCGGGCAGCGCGGGGACCTTGCCCGGCTTCGACAGGCCGAGCCGGTAGTGCCAGTATGTCCAGGGGCGCTCGCTGAAATGGCCGGGGCGCGCCTGCTTCAGGATGCGGCGCAGGTGGTCGTCTCCCAGCCTGTCCTCGACGTACCGGGCATCTTCGAACGTGCCCATGTTCATCACCTGGGCGACGAGACGGTCCTGGTCGTGAAGCGCCTCGGCCGGGTCCATCCACCAGAGATACTTGCGTGCCAACGTTCGCGCGAGGACCGGATCAAGCGCCCGCGCGCCGTGCCGGGCGAGCTTGCCCGCCATCGCATGCAGCTCCGGATAGAGCTCGTGCGACCGGTCGGCGACGAACATGCGTTGCCCGGAGCCGCCCTTCTCCGCGAGCAGCCCGGCCTCGAGGAATCGCTTCAGCTCCCGGTGGATGGCCCCGGAGCCGCCGCCGGTCCGGCGCAGGATTTCGGCATAGCTCAGCCCTTCGGCATCCGCCTCGGAAAAGAGGACGCGCATCAGCCGTTGCGTCGTCTTCGAAAACAGCACATCCGCCGGCGCCATCGGAGAAGTGTACCATATTGGGACAATAAAATCCCGATTTGGGAAAGAACGTACGCCTAGGCGGCAATCCTGCCGAGCGCCGCGATCCACTCCGGCGATTCGTTCAGGCAGGGCAGCAGGTGGAACTCCTTGCCGCCGGCGTCGAGAAACGACTTCTTGCCCTCGATGCCGATTTCCTCGAGGGTTTCCAGGCAATCCGAAACGAAGCCCGGACAGAAGACATCCACGCGCTTCGCACCCTCTTTTGCGAGCGAGACCAGCGTCGGCGCGGTGTAGGGCTGCAGCCACTTGGCGGCGCCGAAGCGCGACTGGAACGTCACGCGGTAATCGGCGGGCGCGAGCTTGAGAACCCCAGCGAGGATCTTGGCGGTCGCGAGGCACTGCTTCTGGTAGGGATCGCCCCGGTCGACCGCGCGCTGCGGCAGACCGTGGAAGCTCATCACCAGGTGCGCCTTGCCGTGCGCGGTCCAGTGCCGCTGCACCAGCGCGGCGAGTGCGGCGATGTAGGCCGGATGGTCGTGGAACTGCTCGATCAACTTCGTGCCGGGCGGCAGCTCGTCGCGCACGCTCTCGGTCGTGCTCCTGGAGAACTGCGGATAGAGCGGGAGCACCGCGATTTCGCCGCATTCCGAAAGCTGCTTGAGGCCCTGCCGGATCGACGGGGATCCGTAGCGCATTCCCCAGGCGACCTGAATCGATCGCTCAGAAAGCATCTTCTGCAGAAGGTGCGCCTGCAGGCGCGTGTGCACCGCGAGAGGCGAGCCCTCCTTGGCCCAGATCGCCGCGTACTTCTGAGCCGACTTCTTTGGTCTGGTTCTCAAAACGAAACCATAGAGGAGAGGCAGCCAAATCCAGCGCGGCAGCTCGACCACGCGCGGGTCGGCGAGGAACTCGGCGAGGTACTCGCGCACCGCGGCGGGCGTGGGCGCCGCCGGCGTGCCGAGGTTGACGAGGAGGATGCCTTTCAGGGACGAGGGAAAAACCGCGGGGTCACGGCTGGCTCAGGGCCGTGGAGAGCAGCTTTGCGGTGACGTCGACGATCGGCACCACGCGGTCGTAGGCCATGCGCGTCGGGCCGATCACGCCGACCGTGCCGACCACGTCGGCGCCGACCCGGTAGGGCGCGGTCACCACGGCGACCTCGTCGGGCGCCGAGACGCCGGACTCACCGCCGATGAAGATCTGCACGCCTTCGCCGCGCAGCGACAGGTCGAGGATCTGCACCAGCGAGGTCTTCTGCTCGAACAGCTCGAACAGCTGGCGCATGCGGCCCACGTCCTGCGACAGGTCGCGCAGCGCGAGCAGGTTGCGCTCGCCCGAGATCACGTACTGCTCGTCGCTCTCGGACACCGCGCGGTCGCTCGCTTCCAGCGCCGCGCTCATCAGGCCGAT
Organism: Burkholderiales bacterium; assembly: GCA_049651845.1. GTDB lineage: Bacteria > Pseudomonadota > Gammaproteobacteria > Burkholderiales > SG8-39 > RBG-16-66-20. The sequence continues at coordinate 7,401 of JBASCW010000080.1, forward strand.
CATGTCCTGGCGGATCTCGTGCAGCTCGTCGTGGATGCGCTTGCGGATCTCCTCGAAGCTGTGGCCGGAGTAGTGCTGGTTGATGTAGTTGGCCGCCGCGATCAGCTCCGAGGGGCTGTAGTCGCGCGCGGTGAACAGGATGCGGTTCTGCACGTCGCCCTCGGGCGTCACCACGATCAGCAGCATGCGCTTGTCCGACAGGCGCAGGAACTCGATCTGGCGGAAGGTGAGCGCGCGCCGGCGCGGCGTCATCACCACGCCGGCGAAGTGCGTGAGCTGCGACAGCAGCAGCGAGGCCGCCTTGATCGCGCGCTGCGGGTTGTCGGGCTGCAGCTGGTCCTCGAGCTGGTGCATCTCGCCCGAGTCGATCGCCTTGACCACCAGCAGCGAGTCGACGAAGAAGCGGTAGCCGAGCGGCGTCGGCACGCGCCCGGCCGAGGTGTGCGGGCTGGCGATCAGGCCCAGCTCCTCGAGGTCGGACATCACGTTGCGGATCGTGGCCGGCGACAGGTCCAGGCCCGAGTGCCGCGACAGCGTGCGCGAGCCGACCGGCTGTCCCTCGGCGATGTAGCGCTCGACGAGGGTCTTCAGCAGGATCTGGGCACGCGTATCCAGGCTGCGGTCGAGCATGGCGCGATTCTACAGTTAGAATCGCGCGATGAAGCCTGCCTTTCGTAGAGTCGCGCTGATCGGCAAGCAAACCCCTGAAATCGCCAAGTCGCTGCGGGCCTTGCGCGACCTGCTGCGCAAGCGCGGCTGCGAGGTGATGATCGAGAAGGAGACCGCGGCCAGCGTCGGCAGGAACGGCGCCGCGGGCAGCGCGACCGTGGGCTACGAGGAGATCGGCCGCGGCGCCGACCTGGCGATCGTGCTGGGCGGGGACGGCACCATGCTCGCCGCGGCGCGCAACCTCGCGCACCAGAAAGTGCCTCTTGCGGGCGTCAACCAGGGGCGGCTGGGCTTCATGACCGACATCGCGCTCTCCGAGATGGCCGCCTCGGTAGGGGCGATCCTCGAAGGCCGCCACACCATCGAGGAGCGCGCGCTCATCGACGCGGAGATCCTGCGCGGCCGCAAGTCGGTGCTGCGCACCGTGGCGCTGAACGAGGCCGTGGTGACCAAGGGCTCGCAGGCGCGCCTCATCGAGTTCAAGCTGGCGATCGACGGCGAGTACGTCTACCGCCTGCGCGCCGACGGCGTCATCGTCGCCACGCCGACCGGCTCGACCGCCTACGCGCTCTCGGCGCAGGGCCCGATCCTGCAGCCAACCGTGCCCGCGTTCGCGCTGGTGCCGCTCAACCCGCACGTGCTGTCGGCACGCCCGGTGAGCGTGAACGACTCGAGCGCGATCGAGATCGAGCTGCTGCGCGCGCTGGACGCGCGCGCGCACTTCGACGGCTTTGCGCTCACCGACATGCACGAAGGCGACCGCCTGGTGCTCAAGCGCTCCGCGGACGCGATCCGCTTCGTGCACCCGCCGGGCTACAGCTACTTCACGATGCTGCGCGAGAAGCTGCGCTGGAGCAAGGCGGTGGGGGCGAAGCCCGAAGACTGATGCTGCGCGCGCTGGGCATCCGCGACTTCGTCATCGTCGAGCGCGTGGAGCTCGAGACCGGCGCCGGCTTCACGGTGCTCTCCGGCGAGACCGGCGCGGGCAAGTCGATCCTGGTCGACGCGCTCGAGCTGCTGGTCGGCGGCCGCGGCGATGTCGCGGTGGTGCGCGACGGCGCCGAGCGTGCCGAGCTTTCTGCGGAATTCGACCTTGAGGGCAATGCCTTTCTCTCCAGTTGGCTTGAGAAGAACGATTTTCAGGAAGAGCCAAACCAGATCCTCATCCGCAGGACGATCGACCGCACGGGCCGCTCGCGCGCCTTCATCAACGGCCATGCGGCGACGCTCGCGCAGCTGAAGGAGGCGGGCGAGCACCTGGTGGACATCCACGGCCAGCACGAGCACCAGTCGCTGCTGCGCGCCGCGGCGCAGCGCGAGCTGCTCGACGCGCACGCGGGCGCGCAGGCGC
>JBASCW010000081.1:0-19984 GCA_049651845.1 Burkholderiales bacterium
CCACGCAGCCCGTGCCGCGCCAGGTTGCCAAGGCGCCGCGGCCAGCGCCCGCGCCCATGGCGCCGCCATCGCCGGCGCTCGCCGTAGAGCCCGCGCCGAAGGCAGCGGAGCCGGCGCCCGTGGTTCCCGCAGTTGCGCAGCAGCCGGCGACGCCGCAGCTCGCGTCGCGGCTCGAGCCGCAGGCCGCACCGGGACCGGATCCGGGCAGCGTGGCGCGCTTCCGGCTCGAGCTCATGGAGATCGCGCGCCGCTACAAGCGCTACCCGCGCATCGCGCAGGACAACAACTGGGAGGGGCGCGTCGAGCTGCGCATGGTATTCGCCGAGAACGGCACGATGAGCGCGCTCACGGTGAAGAAGAGCGCCGGGCGCGCCGTGCTCGACGAGGAGGCGCGGGCGATGATCCGCAGCGCGCAGGCGCAGGCGGCGCTGCCGCCCGCGCTGCGCGGCAAGGCGTTCGCGCTGGAGATCCCGGTCGAGTTCTCGCTGCAGGACGCGCGCTAGGCCTGCGGCGCGTGCAGGTCACGCCTGCGGCGCGAAGGCGACCACGTGATCGACGTCCAGGCGAATGCCGATGCGCTCGCCGAGCGCGTGGTTGTGGTGGCTCGGCACCAGCGCCAGCACCTCGCGGCCGCTCTCCAGGCGCAGCGTGTAGAGGATCTCGGCGCCGCGGAACGCCTTGTGCACCACCTCGGCCTGGGTGGGCGCCGCATCGTCGTGGATCACGTCGTCGGGCCTGAGCAGCACCTCGGCGCGGCAGCCCTTGCCGCAGACGTCACAGCCGGCCTGGCACCCGTGCGGGATCGCGCCGTCGAGCACGCCCAGCTCGATCTCCACCTGCCTTGGGCTGAGCACCTTCGCCGGCAGGAACACGCCCTGGCCGACGAAATCGGCCACGAATCGGTTCGCCGGGCGGTGGTAGAGGTTATAGGCGAGGTCCCACTGCTCGATGCGCCCGTCGCGCATCACGCCGATCTCGTCGGCGATCGCGAAAGCCTCGTGCTGGTCGTGCGTGACCAGCACCGCGGTCGCTCCCGAAGCCTTGATGATGGCGCGCAGCTCCAGCGCGAGCCGCTCGCGCAGCCCGGTGTCCAGGTTGGAGAAGGGCTCGTCCAGCAGCAGCAGCTCGGGCCGAGGGGCGAGCGCGCGCGCGAGCGCGACGCGCTGCTGCTGGCCGCCGGAAAGCTCGTGCGGGTATTTCTGCAGCAGCTCCGCGATGCCCGTGAGCTCGGCCAGTTCCTGGATGCGGCGCGCCGATTCGTCCTTGTCGCGGAAACCGAAGGCGATGTTTTTCTCCGCGGTGAGGTGCGGGAACAGCGCATGCTCCTGGAACACCATGCCGATGCGGCGCTTCTCGGGCGGCAGGCTGCCTTGCGCGGAAGACACCACGATGCCATTCAGCAGGATGCGGCCCGACGAGGGCGCCTCGAAACCGGCGATGCAGCGCAGGACCGTGGTCTTGCCGCAGCCGCTCGGGCCCAGCAGGCAGCCGATCGCGCCGCGCTCGAGCGCGAACGACAATCCGCGCACGGCTTCGTGCCCCACGTAGGCGTAGGTGAGGTCTTCGATCTGCAGGACCGGGGTCATGGCGCCTATTCTATCAAGAATTATTCTTGTTAGAATAAGGAATGCTTTATTTTCAAAGAGTTGGATTTCTGGGCGGCGTGTCCCTCGGCGCCGCGGCGCTGATCCTGTTGCCGATCCTCGCCGTGGTCGCGAGCGTGTTCGGCTCGGCGGCCGATACCTGGGCGCATCTCGCGCGCACTGCGCTCGGCGCCTATGTGACCAACACGGCGCTGCTCGCGGTCGGGGTCGCGGCTGGCGTGACGTCGTGTGGCGTGTTCTGCGCGTGGCTGGTCACGGCCTACCGGTTTCCGGGCAAGCGCGTGCTGGAATGGGCGCTGGTGCTGCCGCTGGCCATGCCTGCCTACGTGATGGCCTACGCGTACACCGACTGGCTGCAGTTCACGGGCCCGGTGCAGAGCGCGTTGCGCGCCGCGTTCGGCTGGCAGGCGCGCGAATACTGGTTTCCCGAGATCCGCTCGCTCGGCGGCGCGGCGCTGTTGCTGACCCTGGCGCTCTATCCCTACGTCTACCTGCTCGCACGCACGGCGTTCATCGACGTTTCGCGCAGCGCGCTCGAAGCGGGACGCCTGGCGGGCCTCACCGCCTGGGGCAGCTTCGGGCGCATCGCGCTGCCGATCGCGCGGCCCGCGATCGCGGCCGGCACCGCGCTCGCGCTGATGGAGACGCTCGCGGATTTCGGCACGGTGTCCTACTTCGCGCTCGAGGTGTTCACCACCGGCATCTTCAAGGCCTGGCTGTCGATGGGCGATGCGGTCGCCGCGGGCCAGCTTTCGGTGTGCCTGCTCGCGTTCGTCGCGCTCGTGCTCACGCTGGAGCGCGCGAGCCGCGGCCGCGCCGCGTTCGCTAGCGCGCCGGGCCGAACGCAGGCTGCGCAGCCGCTCACCGGCTGGGGTGCGGCGCTTGCAAGCACGCTTTGCGCGCTGCCGGTGCTGCTGGGGTTCCTGCTGCCCGCCGGGCTGCTCCTGCACCTGGCCTGGTCCGACATCGGTGCACGCGCGGAATTTTCCATCGGCGCACGCCTGGGCTCGCTGCTCGCCAACAGCTTCATCCTCGCGGGCATCGCGGCCGCGGCGGGCGTCGCGCTCGCAACGGCGATGGCTTACGCCGCGCGCCTGTCGCGCACGCGCCTGGTGGCGGCCGCGAACCGCACCGCGGCGCTCGGCTATGCGATTCCGGGCGCGGTGATCGCGGTGGGCATCCTGGTTCCGCTCGGGCGCCTGGACAACTGGCTCGCGGGCGGGCTGGAAGCCGCGTTCGGCGTGAAGCCCGGACTGCTGCTCACGGGCACCATCGCCGCGCTGATCTACGCCTACCTGGTGCGCTTCCTCGCGGTGGCGCTGCAGACCATGGAGGCGGGGCTCGCGAAGGTCACGCCGCGCATGGACGACGCGGCGCGCAGCCTCGGCGCGACGCCGGCGCAGACGCTCGCGCGCGTGCACGCGCCGCTGCTCGCCTCGAGCCTGGCGGGCGCGGCGCTGCTGCTGTTCGTCGACGTGATGAAGGAGCTGCCGGCGACCTTCGCGCTGCGGCCGTTCAACTTCGACACGCTGGCGATCGAGGCCTACAACCTCGCCAAGGACGAGCGGCTCTCGGAGGCCGCGCTGCCTTCGCTCGCGATCGTCGCGATCGGCCTGGTGCCGCTGCTGCTGGTCACCAAGCGTTACTTCCACGCCACGCGGTCGTAGATCTTCTGCGATTCGGGCTGGTTGCGCCCGAGCACCGCCACGTTTAGCGCGTCCTGCCTGAAGTCGCCGAGCATGCGCAGCACCGGGTTCTGGGTCTTCACCGAGGCCACCACCGGCCATTCGTTGTTGCCCTCGGCAAAATAGCGCTGCGCCTCGTCGCTCGCGAGGTACTCAAGGAGCCTCACCGCGGCCTCGCGGTTGGGTGCGTGCTTCATCACGCCGGCACCCGAGACGTTGACGTGCGTGCCCCAGCTCGCCTGGTTCGGGAATGCCACGCCGACGCGTTCGGCGACCGCGCGCTCGTCGGGCTTGGCCGAGCGCAGCAGGCGCGCGTAGTAGTACTGGTTGGAGATCGTGACGTCGCACTCGCCCGCGGACACGCTCTTCAGCTGGTCGGTGTCGCCGCCCTTGGGATCGCGCGCGAGGTTGGCCTTGACGCCCTGCGCCCACTGCTCGGCCTTCGCTTGGCCGAGGTGGTCGATCATCGCGCCCATCAGCGACAGGTTGTAGACGTTGGTTGAGGAGCGCATGCAGACGCGGCCCTTCCACTTCGGGTCGGCGAGGGACTCGTAGGTCGGCACCTCCGCCGCCTTGACCTTCGCCTTGTTGTAGGCGATCAGGCGCGCGCGCAGCGAGAAACCGAACCACAGTCCGCCCGGCTCGCGGTAGCTCTGCGGGATGCGCGCGTCCAGCACCGCGGACTTGACCGGCTGGAAGAAGCCGAGCTGCTCGGCGCGCCACAGGCGCCCGGCGTCCACCGTGATCAGCACGTCGGCGGGGCTGCGCTCGCCCTCGTTGCGGATGCGCTCGATGAGCGCGTCTTCGCCCGCTTCGATGCGGTTGATGCGGATGCCGGTGGCCTTGGTGAAGTTGCCGTAGAGCGCCTCATCTGTATGGTAGTGGCGCGAGGAATACAGATTGAGGATTTTGCTGTCCTGGGCATGGGCTGCAGCCGCGATCAATACCGCCATGGCGACGATAGTTCTTTTGATAACAGACATTTGGATTCCTTCCGGCACATGATCTAGGAATGATAATTCTTCTCATTATTATAGTCAATGAGAGGAATTTCTATTTGACTGGGATCAAATGCTCGGTTCGATGCGACGCGCGCCGTTGAAGCGCCGGGTCCAGTAGCCGCTGTGCAGCGATTCGACACGCACGCGCGCGCCCGACTTCGGCGCGTGCACGAATTTGCCGTTACCCATGTAGATGCCGACGTGCGAGAACGGTCGCTTGAGCGTGTCGTAGAAGACGAGATCGCCGGCTTGCAGTTCCGCTAGACTGACCGGCACGCCCGCTTCGCTCTGTGCTTTCGTGCTGTGCGGCAGCCGGATCCCCCAGGCTTCGCGATAGATGTGGGCGACCAGGCCGCTGCAGTCGAAGCCGGTGACCGGAGAGTTGCCGCCGTGCTGGTAATCGACGCCGATCGCGAGCAGGGCCTGCAGCAGCGCTTCCGAGCGCTCGGCACGCGGCGGCGGCGCCGGCGTGGCGACGGGCTCTGGCGGGCGCGGCGTCGGCGCACTACAGCCTGAAATAATAGCGAAAAAAGCGATTGAATACAGAGATTTGCAACCCATAATTCAAGCAATTTAGTGCAGACTGGTTCTGAGAGCAACCACTAACTTTATGAGCCGTTTCTTGCCCTTTGGTTTCCTGCTGGCCGCGGGCATCGCCCTGGCACAGGGCGCGCTCGAGATCATCCCGCTGCGGCACCGGACCGCCGACCAGGTGATCCCCGTCCTGCAGCCGTTGTTGGAGCCCGGCGGCGCTCTCTCGGGCCAGGCCTATCAGCTGATCGTCAGAACCAGCCCGGCCAACCTGGCGCAGCTGCGCGAGGTGCTGGCGGCGATCGACCGGCCGGCGCGCCGCCTGATGATCTCGGTGCGCTTCGACAGCATGCAGGACAGTGCGCGCAGCCGCGCCGATGCGGATGTACGGATCTCCAACCGGGGCGCGAGCGCCGATGTGCGCTTGCTCGATTCGCGCTCGACGCACGACGAGCGCGTCGATCAGCGCCTGCAGGTGCTCGAAGGCAACCGGGCGTTCATTTCGGCCGGCGAATCGCGGCCGCTGCGCCAGCCGGGCGTCGCGCGCGCGCCCGCGGGCGGCGTGGTGCAGGAGACCGTGATCCAGGAAGCGGCGACCGGCTTCGAAGTCGCGCCGCGCGTCTCGGGCAGCAACGTCACGCTCGACATCTACACGCAGCAGGAAGCCTTCGCGCAGCGCGGCGCGATCCGCGGCCAGCAGGCTTCGAGCACGGTGAGCGGACGCCTGGGCGAGTGGATCGAGCTGGGCGGCGCTTCCTCCAGTGCCATGAGCAGCGGCACCGGCACGCTGAGCTCCAGGGAAGGCGCGCGCGGCTCCGACCGGCGGGTGTGGCTGAAGGTCGAGGAAATCCGCTGAACGCCGAGCAGGAGGCGCTGCCGCGCGAAGCGCAGGATGCGCTGGCGCGCGTGTTCGCCGCCGGCGGTCCGCTCGCGGCGCAGGTGCCGGGCTATCGCCCGCGGCCGCAGCAGCTGGAGATGGCGCGCGCGATCCTCGCGGCGATCGAGGCCGGCAGCATGCTGGCCGTGGAAGCCGGCACCGGCACCGGCAAGACCTTCGCTTACCTTGCGCCGGCGCTGATCGCCGGCGGAAAGGTGATCGTCTCAACCGGCACCAAGACGCTGCAGAACCAGCTCTACGACCGCGACCTGCCCGCGGTGCGTTCGGCGCTCGCCGCGGGCTCGGTCGCTGCGCTGCTCAAGGGCCGCGCGAACTACGTGTGCCTCTATCGCCTGGAGCGCGCGCGTAGCGAGGCCCGCCTCGAGACGCGCGAGGACACGGTGCGCCTCGCGCGCATCGAGCGCTTTGCGGCCACCTCGATCGGCGGCGACCGCGCCGACCTCGCGGAAGTCCCCGAGGACGCGCCGGTCTGGCAGCACGCGACCTCCACCCGGGAGAACTGCCTGGGCCAGGAGTGCCCGAAATACAAGGACTGCTTCGTGATGCGCGCGCGCAAGAACGCGCTCGCGGCCGACCTGGTGGTGGTGAACCATCACCTGTTCTTCGCCGACGTGGCGCTGCGCGACGAGGGCATTGCCGAGCTGCTGCCCTCGTGCAACACCGTGATTTTCGACGAGGCGCACCAGCTGCCCGAGACGGCGCGCCTGTTTTTCGGCGAGACCGCGTCCACCGCGCAGCTCGTCGAGCTCGCGCGCGACGCGCGCCTGGAGCTGCGCGCCGCGGGCGGCGCCTCGCCCGGCCTGGATCGCCTGGCCTCCAGGCTGGACAAGGCCGCGCGCGATCTGCGCCTGTGCTTCTCGAAGGAAGGCCAGCGCCTCGGCTGGAAGCAGGCGCAGCGCGAAACGGGCTTTGCGGATGCGCTGGCGGCTCTGGTGAAGGCGCTGGATGCGCTGCGCAAGCCGCTCGCCGAGCAGGCCGAGCGCAGCGAGGGGCTCGCCTCGTGCGCGCGTCGCGCGGGAGAAGCAGGGGCTCTGCTCGCGCGAATAGCGGACCAAGGCGGCGCCGAGGGCGCGAAGAACGAAGTGCGCTGGGTCGAGGTCTTCGGCCAGTCGCTGCAGCTGCACGTCACGCCGCTGGTGCCCGCGGAGCTGTTCCGCAAGCAGATGGCCGACCATCCGCGCGCCTGGATCTTCACCTCGGCGACGCTGGCGATCGGCGAGGATTTCTCGCACTTCAAGCGCGAGCTGGGCATCGACGAGGCCGCCGCGCGGGCTTGGCCCAGTCCTTTCGATTTCGCGCGCCAGGCGCTGCTGTACGCGCCCAGGGGCCTGCCCGCGGATCCGAACGACCCGGCCTATACCGAGGCGGTGGTCGAGGCCGCGCTGCCGGTGCTGGAAGCCAGCCGCGGGCGCGCGTTCCTGCTGTTCACCTCGCACCGCGCGCTCAGGCGCGCGCACGAGCTGCTGAAGGACCGCATCGCGTACCCGCTGCTGGTGCAGGGCACGGGCTCGCGCAGCGAGCTGCTGGTGCGCTTCCGGCAGCTCGGCAACGCGGTGCTGCTCGGCGCGGCGTCCTTCTGGGAGGGCGTGGACGTGCGCGGCGAGGCGCTCTCGGTGGTGCTGATCGACAAACTGCCGTTCGCGCCGCCGGATGACCCGGTGCTCGCCGCGCGCATCGAGGCGCTGCGCGAGCAGGGCGGCAACCCGTTCATCGACTACCAGCTGCCGCAGGCGGTGCTGCAGCTCAAGCAGGGCGTGGGCCGCCTGATCCGCGACGAGACCGACCGCGGCGTGCTCGTGCTCTGCGATCCGCGCCTGCACGCGAAATCGTACGGCCGCACGGTGCGCGCGAGTCTGCCGCCGATGAAACTGACGCGCTCGCTCGAGGACGTGGTCGCGTTCTTCGCTAGAATCCCCGCATGAAAATACTCATCACCGGCGGCGGCGGGTTCCTCGGCTTCAGACTCGCGACAACCCTCCTTGCGCGCGGTCAGCTCGGCGGCAAGAAGATTTCCTCGATGACCTTGCTGGATGGGGCTTTCCCTCCGGGTGTTGAGAATCTGCAGAAAGTCACAGCGGTGAAAGGCGACGTCTCCGACGCCGCGACCATCGCCAGCGTCTGCACGCCGGACACCGAGGCGGTGTTCCACCTCGCGGCAGTGGTGAGCGGCGCGGCCGAAGCCGATTTCGACCTCGGCATGCGCGTCAACTACAAGGGCATGGAGCTGCTGCTGGCACAGATGCGCAAGCTGCCAAAGCCCGCGCGCTTGGTCTACACCAGCTCGGTGGCGGCCTTCGGCGGCGACCTGCCTGCGGTGCTGGACGATTCGACCATCGCCAATCCTCAGACTTCCTACGGCGCGCAAAAGGTGATCGGCGAGTACCTGGTCAGCGATCATTCGCGCAAGGGCTTCCTCGACGGCCGTTCGCTGCGGCTGCCGACGATCGTGGTGCGCGCGGGCAAGCCGAACGCGGCCGCGTCCTCCTTCGCAAGCGGCATCATCCGCGAGCCCCTGGACGGCGTGATCTCCGAGTGCCCGGTCGCGCCCGAGACCGGCGTCTGGCTGCTGTCGCCCGGCAAGGTGGTCGAGGCCTTCATCCACGCCTGGGAGCTGCCGCCCGAGGCCTGGGGAACGCAGCGCTGGCTCAACCTGCCGGGCATCACCGCGAGCGTGGCGCAGATGATCGAGGCGCTGCGCAAGGTCGCGGGCGAGGCGGTCGCCAAGCGCGTGGTCTACAAGGCCGACGCGCGCATCCAGGCGATCGTCCGGACCTGGCCGGTGAATTTCCGCACGCCGCGCGCGCTCGCGATGGGCTTCAAGCCCGACGGCGACGTGGAATCGGTGATCCGCGCCTATATCGCGGACGAAAAAATCAAAATCTAGCTACCAGTTCGGATCCCAGAGCTTCCACCAGGGGGCGCCCGGGCCGCCCTTGCCCGAGAGGTACTTGCTGTCGGGGAAGTTCTTGCGCATCACGCGGTCCGAGGCGTCGCGCAGGTCGGTCATGCCGAGCGCGTCGTAGGCCTTGACCATGATGAACACGGCCTCCTCGGTCGCGGGCGCCTGCGGGTAGTTCTTGACCGCGAACTGGGCGCGGTTGGCCGCGGCCACGTAGGCGCCGCGCTTCATGTAGTAGCGCGCGACGTGCACCTCGTACTGCGCGAGCGAATTCACCAGGTAGCGCATGCGCGCGCGCGCGTCCTCGGCGTACTTCGACTCCGGGAAGCGCGTGACCAGCTCCTTGAACGCATCGAACGCCTCGCGCGTGCCCTTCGAGTCGCGCTCGGTCATGTCGGGCGTATCGATGATGCTCATGATGCCCAGGTTCTCGTTGAAGTTGACCAGGCCCTTCATGTAGTACGCGTAGTCGACGTTGGCGTGGTTCGGGTAGAGCTTGATGAAGCGGTCGCAGGCGGCGATGGCCTGCGCGCGGTCGCCGTTCTTGTAGTAGGCATAGGCCATGTCGATCTGCGCCTGCTGCGCGAAGCGGCCGTAGGGATAGCGCGCCTCGAGCTTCTCCAGGTGCTTGATGGCCTTCTCGTAGTTCTTCGAGTCCATTTCGGCCTTGGCTTCGGCATAGAGCTTCTGCGCCGACCAGCCGACGGTATCGTCCTTCTCGCTGCCGGTCAGGCCGCAGCCGGACAGCAGGGCGGCGGCCGTGGCGAGCAGCAGAGCAAGTACACTGCGTTTCATGGCGAAGGATTATAGCGCCGCGCCGCTGTCGGCTGCCGTGCCCGCCGCGCTCGCCGGGCTGCGCATCGACCTCGCTCTGGCGAAGCTCTTCCCCGAGTACTCGCGCAGCCGGCTGCAGGCCTGGCTCAAGGCCGGGCACGTGAAGGTGCGGCGCGGCGCGGCCGAGATCCCGGTCGAGCGCAGCACCCGGGTCGCCGGCAACGAGAGCGTCGAGATCGCGCCGCCGCTGGCGGCAGACGCTGCGGCACCGCCGGCGCAGCGGCTGCCGCTCGCGATCGTCTTCGAGGACCGCGACCTGATCGTGCTCGACAAGCCGGCCGGCCTCATCGTGCACCCGGGCACTGGCAACCCGGACCGCACGCTGATGAACGCGCTGCTCGCGCACGCGCCGGCGCTGCACCAGGTGCCGCGCGCGGGCATCGTGCACCGCCTGGACAAGGACACCAGCGGCCTGATGGTGGTGGCGAAGAACCTGAGCGCCCAGGCGCGGCTCGCCGCCCAGCTCGCCGATCGCAGCGTCGCGCGCACCTACCTCGCGCTGGTGCACGGCGAGCCGCCGCAGCAGGGGCTCATCGACGCGCCGATCGGCCGCGACACGCGCGCACGCACGCGCATGACGGTGACGCGCCGCGGCAAGGAGGCGCGCACGCGCTACCGGGTGCTCGAGCGCTTCGGCACGGCGGCGTTGGTCGAATGCAGGCTCGAGACCGGGCGCACGCACCAGATCCGCGTGCACCTGCAGCACATCCATCACCCGGTGGTCGGCGACCCGGCCTACCGGCGCGGCGCCAGGCAGGTGAAATGCGGCGGCCTCGAATTCGGGCGCCAGGCGCTGCACGCGGCCGAGCTCGAGCTCGTGCATCCGCGCACGGGCAAGTCCAGGCGCTGGAAGGCACCGCTGCCCGCGGACATGAAGAAGCTGCTCGCAAGCCTTCGCCGTGGACGATGAATTGATCGTTCCCGATTGGCCGGCGCCGCGAATCGTGCATGCGCTGGTGACCACGCGTTCCTTTGGGGATCTCCGAAACGAAACCTCCCAAAGGAAGCTGCGCGCGAGGTTGCCCGCGGACCCCTGCTGGCTCAAGCAGGTCCACGGGGTTCGCGTGGTGGATGCGGCGAGCGCGGGTCCGGGCGCGCAAGCCGATGCATCGTTCACGATCGCCCGGAACGTGGTGTGCGCGGTGATGGTGGCCGACTGCATGCCGGTGCTGCTCGCCGACGCGCGCGGCGAAGCGGTCGGCATCGCGCACGCGGGCTGGCGGGGCCTGTCCGCCGGCGTCATCGAGGCCACCGTCGCGGCGATGGGCGTGCCCGCGTGGCGGCTGCTCGCCTGGCTCGGACCGGCGATCGGCCCGCGTGCCTACGAGGTGGGCGGCGAGGTTCGGGACGCCTTTCTGAAGGCCGATGAGCGAGCGGTTTCGGCATTCGCCGCGAATCGTCCCGGCCACTGGCTGCTGGACCTCTATGCCGTGGCGAGGCAGCGGCTCGACGCGCTGGGTGTCGCGAGCGTCTCGGGCGGCGGCTTCTGCACGGCCTCGGACGCCGTGCGCTTCTATTCCTACCGTAGAGACAGGGCGCCCGAGCGCCTGGCCGCGGCAATCTGGCTGGCCGAGTAGAATTCCGGCCCCTATGTCGGTTCTGGCGTGGATCGTGGTCTCGAGCGTGGCGGGCGGCGTGCTGTCCGCGGGCGCGGCCGCGCTCGCGCTGTTCCTGCGCGCGGCCTGGGTGCCGACGCTGGTGTCGTTCGCGATCGGCGCGCTGCTCGGCGCGGCGTTCCTCGAGGTGATCCCGCACGCGTTCGAGCACGGCGAGGCGCACGTGGTGGCTGGCTCGATCCTGGGCGGCATCCTCGCGTTCTTCCTCATGGAGAAGCTGCTGCTCTGGCGCCACTCGCACGAGGTGGACGGCGACGAGGACCCGGCCGGGCCGGTGCACGCACACGGCCACGACCGCGGCCGCTCGGGCGCGCTGATCGTGGTGGGCGACACGGTCCACAATTTCCTCGATGGCATCCTGATCGCGGCGGCATTCCTGCAGAGCACGCAGCTCGGCGTGGTCACCGCGATCGCCATCGTGGCGCACGAAATCCCGCAGGAGGTCGGCGACTTCCTGATCCTGCTGCATTCGGGCTACAGCCGGGCGAAGGCGTTCCTGCTGAACATGCTGTCCTCCTGCGCCACGCTGATCGGCGGCGCGCTCGGCTATTACGCGCTGCAGGTGGTCGAGGGGTGGACGCCGGTGCTGCTGGGCATCGTCGCGGCGAGCATGATCTACGTCGCCGTCGCGGACCTGATCCCCGGGCTGCACCGCCGGACCGCGCTGCGGGCCACCGTTTCCCAGACCGCCCTCATCGCGCTGGGCATTGGCTCCATCGCCCTCGTGCGCACCCTGCTGGGGGACTTGCATTAAGGGTATTGTGCGGCGCAAAATCAAGGCTTGCCTTGAATAGCTGAGGCCTTCCTGCAGCACCTCTTTGCCGCCCCACCCGGGGCTCCCGACCCCGCGAACTGGGTATCGAGCCTGATGCAGGACTCGGCGCGATTTGCCGCACTGCAAGCAAACTACCTGGCGAAACAGGCGCAGCTCTGGACGAGCCTGCTCGGCAGCGGCGCGAGCCCGGTCGCGGCGGCGCCGGGCGACCGGCGCTTCGCGTCGAAGGAGTGGCGCGACAACCCCTACTACTCGTATCTCAAGCAGTCGTATCTGCTGGCGGCGAGCTTCCTTGCCGAGCTTGCCGACCAGGCCGAGCTCGACGACAAGGCAAAGGAGCGGCTGCAGTTCGCGGTGCGGCAGTGGTGCGACGCCATGTCGCCGGCGAATTTCGCCGCGACCAACCCGGCCGTGCTGCGCGAGGCGCTCGAGTCGAAAGGGGAAAGTCTCACGCGCGGCCTCGCCAACCTGATCGCCGACACGCGGCGCAAGCGCATCCTGCAGACCGACGAGTCGGCCTTCGAGATCGGCCGCAACCTGGCGGTGACGCCCGGCGACGTGGTCTACGAGAACGGCCTGATCCAGTTGATCCAGTACCGCGCCGCAACCGCGCAGGTGGGCGCGCAGCCGCTGGTGATGGTGCCGCCCTGCATCAACAAGTTCTACATCCTCGACCTGCGCCCGCACAACTCCATCGTGCGCTACGCGCTGGAGCAGGGCCACACGGTGTTCATGGTGTCCTGGAAGAACGTGAGCGCCGCCGACCGGGCCTTTGATTGGGATGACTACCTCGAGTCGATTTTTGCAGCTTTCGAGGTTTCAAGAGCCATTGCCCAGTCGGACCGCGTAAACGCCTTAGGCTTCTGCGTCGGCGGCACGCTGCTCGCGGCGGCGCTCGCGGTGATGGCCGCGAAAGGCGAGCGCAAGGTGGAGAGCGTCACCTATTTCGCGACCATGCTCGATTTCGAGGCGCCGGGGCAGATCCGCGTGTTCATCGACCCGCAGGCGCATGCCGCGCGCGAGGCGCAGATCGGCAAGGGCGGCATCTTCCCGGGCGCCGACCTCGCCTCGACTTTCAACGCGCTGCGCGCCAACGACCTGGTCTGGCCCTACGTTGTCGGCAACTACCTGATGGGCGGCACGCCCTCGGCGTTCGACATCCTGTACTGGAACGCCGACAGCACCAATCTGCCCGGGCCGATGTACTGCAACTACGTGCGCAACACCTATCTCGACAACGGGCTGCGCGTGCCGGGCGCGCTCACCAACTGCGGCGTGCCGGTGGACCTCGGCCGGGTGGACCGGCCCTCGTTCATCCTCGCCACGCGCGAGGACCACATCGTGCCCTGGCGCGCGGCCTACCGCTCGGTCGGACTGCTGGGCGGCGAGAAGACCTTCGTGCTGGGCGCCTCCGGCCACATCGCGGGCGTGATCAACCCGCCCGCGGACAACAAGCGCAGCTTCTGGACGTCGGAGACCTATCCCGCCGGCGCGGAGGAATGGCTCGGCCAGGCGCGCGAAGTCCGCGGCAGCTGGTGGCCGACGTGGTCGCAATGGCTGGAACGGTTCAAGGGCGGCACGCGCGAAGCCCCGGCGCAGACCGGCAGCGCGAAATATCCGGCGATCGAGCCAGCACCCGGTCGCTACGTGAAGGAAAAAGCAGAGTAGTCCCACCAGGAGAACCAAAATGGAAGACATCGTCATCGTAGGCGCGGCGCGAACCGCGATCGGCAAGTTCGGCGGCTCGCTCGCCGGCGTCCCGGCGGCCAAGCTCGGCGCGCACATCATCAAGAAGGTGCTCGAGCGCGCGGGCGTCGCGCCCGACCAGGTTTCCGAGGTGATCATGGGCCAGGTGCTCGCGGCGGGCGTCGGCCAGAACCCGGCGCGCCAGGCGGCGATCTGGGCCGGGCTGCCGGACATGGTGCCCGCGATGACCATCAACAAGGTCTGCGGCTCGGGGCTCAAGGCGGCGATGCTGGGCGCGCAATCGATCGCCAACGGCGACGCCGACATCGTGGTTGCCGGCGGCCAGGAGAACATGAGCGCCGCGCCGCACGTGCTCAACGGCTCGCGCGACGGCTTCCGCATGGGCGACGCGAAGCTGATCGATTCGATGATCGTCGACGGTCTGTGGGACGTCTACAACCAGTACCACATGGGCGTGACCGCCGAGAACGTCGCCAAGGAGCAGGCCGTCACGCGCGAGGAGCAGGACGAGTTCGCGGTGAAGAGCCAGAACAAGACCGAGGCCGCGCAAAAGGCGGGACGTTTCAAGGACGAGATCGTTCCCTACGAGGTGCCCTCGCGCAAGGGTCCGGTGGTGTTCGGCGACGACGAGTACCCGCGCCACGGCGCGACGATCGAGGCGATGAAGGGCCTCAAGCCCGCTTTCGACAAGAACGGCACGGTGACCGCGGCCAACGCCTCGGGCATCAACGACGGCGCCGCCGCAGTCGTTCTGTGCTCTTTGAGCAAAGCAAAGCAATTGGGATTGAAACCCATAGCGAAAGTAAAGGCGTTTGCTTCCGCAGGTGTCGATCCGAAGTACATGGGCATGGGGCCGGTGCCGGCCTCCAAGCGCTGCCTCGCGCGCGCCGGCTGGAGCGTGAAGGACCTCGACCTCATGGAGATCAACGAGGCCTTCGCCGCGCAGGCGATCGCGGTCAATCGCCAGATGGGCTGGGACACCTCGAAGGTCAACGTCAACGGCGGGGCGATCGCGCTCGGCCATCCGATCGGCGCTTCGGGCTGCCGCATCCTGGTCACGCTGCTGCACGAGATGCAGAAGCGCGACGCGAAGAAGGGCCTGGCGTCGCTGTGCATCGGCGGCGGCATGGGCGTCGCGCTGGCAGTGGAACGTCAATAAAGGAGCGTGCAATGCAAGTCGCGGAACGGGTAAAAAAACAAGACCGGACCGACCGAACGGCCGAGCAACCCGTTCCGAAGCGCGTCGTGTTCGTGAGCGGCGGCATGGGCGGCATCGGCAGCGCGATCTGCCGGCGCCTGGGCGCCGCCGGCCACACCATCGTCGCCGGCTGCTTGCCGGGCTACGACAAGAAGGACGAGTGGCTGGGCGCGATGCGCAAGGAGGGCTGGCGTGTCCATGCAGCCGAGGGCAACGTCGCCGATTACGAGAGCTGCGCGTCGATGTTCTACAACATCGGCTCGGTGGTCGGCCACGTCGACATCCTGGTCAACAACGCCGGCATCACCCGCGACGCGCCGTTCAAGCGCATGATCGAGCGCGACTGGATAGACGTCATCAACACCAACCTGAACAGCGTGTTCAACGTCACGCGCCAGGTGATCGACGGCATGGTGGGGCGCGGCTGGGGCCGCGTGATCAACATCTCCTCGGTGAACGCGATCAAGGGCCAGTTCGGCCAGACCAACTACTCGGCGGCCAAGGCCGGCATGGCCGGCTTCTCCAAGGCGCTCGCCCAGGAGGTGGTGCGCAAGGGCGTGACCGTGAACACCGTGTCGCCGGGCTATGTCGAGACCGACCTCGTGATGGCGATCCGCGCCGAGGTGCGCCAGCAGATCGTGGACTCGATTCCGATGGGCCGCCTTGCCAGGCCCGAGGAAGTCGCCGCGGTGGTGGCGTTCCTGGCGTCGGAAGAGTCAGGATATATCACCGGCGCGAACATCTCGGTCAACGGCGGCATGCACATGATGTAGTAGACTGATCCGGACACTCGGGAAGACGCTTTTCGGAGGAGGGAGCGATGGCGAAGAAGGTGGCGGTCGTGACGGGCGGCATGGGCGGCCTGGGCGAATCGATCTCGACGAAGATGGCCGATGCCGGCTATCAGGTGGTGGTGACGTACTCGCCGTCGAACACCAAGTTCAAGAGCTGGCTCGACGAGATGAAGGGCAAGGGCTACGGCTTCGCGGCCTACCCCGTGGACGTGGTGGCCTACGACGACTGCGCCGCCAAGTGCGCGCAGATCCAGAAGGAGTGCGGCAACATCGACATCCTGGTCAACAACGCCGGCATCACGCGCGACATGACCTTCAAGAAGATGGGCAAGGACGACTGGGACGCGGTGATGCGCACCAACCTCGATTCCTGCTTCAACATGACCAAGCAGGTGATGGACGGCATGCTCGAGCGCAACTGGGGGCGCGTGATCAACGTGTCGTCGGTCAACGGCCAGAAGGGCGCCTTCGGCCAGACCAACTACTCGGCGGCCAAGGCCGGCATCCACGGCTTCACCAAGGCGCTCGCGCTCGAAGTCGCCAGGAAGGGCGTGACGGTCAACACCATCTCGCCCGGATACATCGGCACCAAGATGGTGACCGCGATCCCGAAGGAGATCCTCGATTCGAAAATCCTGCCGCAGATCCCGGTCGGGCGGCTGGGCAAGCCCGACGAGATTGCCGGGCTGATCATCTACCTTTGTTCGGACGAGGCCGCCTTCGTGACCGGGGCCAACATCTCGATCAACGGCGGCCAGCACATGTACTGAGGAGCACAAGCTCATGGCAGCAAGTCCCGAGGAAAAGAGCGAGCACCCGTCTCGCCTGATCAAGAAGTACCCGAACCGCAGGCTCTACGACACCAAGACGTCGAGCTACATCACGCTCGCGGACGTGAAGCAGATGGTGCTGAAGAACGAGGACTTCCAGGTGGTCGACGCCAAGACCAACGAGGACCTGTCGCGCCAGATCCTGCTGCAGATCATCCTCGAGGAGGAGTCCGGCGGCATGCCGATGTTCTCCTCCGACCTGCTGTCGCAGATGATCCGCTCCTACGGCAGCGCGATGCAGGGCTTCATGGGCTCGTACCTGGAGAAGAACCTCGAGGGCTTCCAGCAGATGCAGAAGGCGCTGCAGGAGCAGTCGCAGAAGCTCTACGGCGACAGCTCGAAGAGCTCGCAGGAGATCTGGGCCCAGTTCATGAACATGCAGGGCCCGGCCATGCAGGGCCTGATGCAGGCCTACATGGAGCAGAGCCAGAAGATGTTCGCGCAGTTCCAGGAGCAGATGCAGAGCCAGGCGCGCAACATGTTCACGGGTTTCCAGTTCCCGGGATTTCCGGTTTCGAACAAGAACGAACCCAATAAGTAGTGGCCGTTCCGAAGGTCGGGTTTGTCTCTTTAGGCTGCCCTAAAGCACTCGTCGATTCGGAGAGAATCCTCACCCAGCTCAGGGCCGAGGGTTATGTCACCGCGCCCGACTACGCGGGCGCCGACCTCGTCATCGTCAACACCTGCGGCTTCATCGACGCCGCCGTTGAGGAATCGCTCGGCGCCATCGGCGAGGCGCTCGCCGAGAACGGCAAAGTCGTCGTCACGGGCTGTTTGGGGGTAAAAACCGATCTAATAAAAGAAACCCATCCATCGGTGTTGGCGATTACCGGCCCGCACGATACCGAGGGCGTCATGAAGGCGGTGCACGCGCATTTGGGAAGACCCGTGCCCAAGCCGCATGACCCCTACACGGACCTCGTTCCGCCCCAAGGCATCAAGCTCACGCCGAAGCACTACGCGTACCTGAAGATCTCCGAGGGCTGCAACCACCGCTGCACGTTCTGCATCATTCCCTCGATGCGCGGCGACCTGGTGTCGCGGCCGATCGGCGAGGTGATGCAGGAGGCCGAGAACCTGGTGAAGGCGGGCGTGAAGGAGCTGCTCGTGATCTCGCAGGACACGAGCGCCTATGGGGTCGATGTGAAATACCGGACGGGTTTCTGGGACGGACGCCCGGTGAAGACTCGCATGAAGGAATTGTGTGAAGCGCTGGGAAGCCTGGGCGTATGGGTTCGTCTTCATTACGTTTACCCCTATCCCAGCGTCGACGACGTGATTCCGCTGATGGCCGCATCTTCCACATCGGGCAAGATCCTTCCCTACCTCGACATCCCGTTCCAGCATGCAAGTCCACGCATCCTGAGGCTCATGAAGCGTCCCGCCGCGGCGGAAAAGGTGCTGGCGCGCATCCGCGCCTGGCGCAAGGCCTGCCCGGACCTCGCGATCCGCAGCACTTTCATCGTCGGGTTTCCTGGAGAGACCGAGGCCGAGTTCGCCGAGCTGCTGGCATTTCTGGAGCAAGCGCAGCTGGATCGCGTGGGTTGCTTCGAGTATTCGCCGGTGGACGGGGCGGCGGCCAATGCATTGCCGGATCCCGTCGCCGACGATGTGAAAGCCTTCAGAAAAGAGAAATTCATGAAAGCGCAGGCGAAGATCAGCCGCAACAGGCTCAGGGCCAAGGTCGGCCGCACGCTGCAGGTCCTGGTCGACGAGCCGGGCATCGGACGCTCGAGCGCGGATGCGCCGGAAATCGATGGCGTGGTGCGGTTCAAAGGCGGAAAATCGGGAGAGTTCGTCAACATCCGGATCGAGCGCTCGGACGAGCACGATCTGCACGGGAGGGTGGCATGAGCACAAGGGACGTCATGGTGGTGGCGGCGGCGCGTACGGCGATCGGCGACTACGGCGCGTCGCTGAAGGATGTCGCGCCCACGAAACTGGGCGCGATCGCGATCAAGGAGGCGGTCAGCCGCGCGAAAGTGGACCCGGCGACGGTCGGCCACGTGGTGATGGGCAGCGTGATCCACGGCGAGGCGCGCGACATGTACATCTCGCGCGTCGCGGCGATCGACGCGGGGCTGCCGGTCGGCACGCCCTGCCTGACGGTCAACCGCCTCTGCGGCTCGGGCCTGCAGGCGATCGTCTCGGCGGCGCAGCATATCCTGCTCGGCGACACCGACCTCGTCGTCGGCGGCGGCGCCGAGAGCATGAGCCGCGCCGCCTATTTCCTGCCTGCGGGCCGCTGGGGCCAGCGCATGGGGGACGAGCCGGTGGTCGATGCGATGACCGGCGCGCTGCACGATCCCTTCGGCCACGGCCACATGGGCATCACCGCGGAGAACATCGCCGCCAAGTTCGGCTTCACGCGCGATGCGCAGGATGGCTTCGCGCTCGAATCGCACCAGCGCGCGCAGAACGCGCTCGACAAGGGCTATTTCAAGGACCAGATCGTCCCGATCGAGCTCAAGACGCGCAAGGGCGTGGAGCAGTTCACCAGCGACGAGCACGTGCGCAAGGGCCTCAAGATCGAGGACCTGCAGAAGCTCAAGGCCGTGTTCAAGAAGGACGGCACGGTGACCGCAGGCAACGCCTCGGGCCTGAACGATGCGGGCGCCGCGATCGTCATGTGCAGTCCTGACGTTGCCAAGAAGCAGAATCTGAAGCCGATGGCGCGGCTCGTGGCCTACGCGCACGCCGGCGTAGACCCGCAGTTCATGGGCCTGGGGCCCATACCCGCGGTGAAGCGCGTGTTCGAAAAGGCCGGCCTCAAGCCCGCCGACATGGACGTGGTCGAATCGAACGAGGCCTTCGCCGCGCAGGCGATGGCGGTGACCAAGGACCTCGGCCTCGACCCGGCGAAGGTGAACCCGAACGGCGGCGCGGTCGCGCTCGGCCACCCGATCGGCGCCACCGGCGCGATCCTCACCGTGAAGGCGCTGTACGAGCTGCAGCGCACGCGGAAGCGCTACGCGCTCGTCACCATGTGCATCGGCGGCGGGCAGGGCATCGCCGCGATCTTCGAGCGGCTGAACTAGGCGACCGTCAACCGCTGCCCGCGGTGCCCGTTGTGCGGGGATGGAGACCCGCGCCACGCTGCGCCCGGGGCAGAAGGGCACGCGCAAGCTCGTCGAGCGCTTCGGCGAGCGCCTGGTGCGCGTGCGCTACGTTTATGACGCCGCCGCGGGGCGGCGCTACAAGACCGTCGAGCTGATCGTCGCGGGCGCCGCTTGGCGTCCGCGTCCGCGCAATCAGCGCCGCTGCGACGACGATGTCGTTCACGTCCGCATCGCCTACGGCGAGCGCGATCTGCGCGAGCGGGCCAAGCGTCTCGGTGCGCTCTGGCGCCCGGCCCAGAAGCTCTGGGAGATCACGTGGCGCGACGCAAAGCGCCTTGAAATCTCCCACCGCGTCGTCAATCCCGAGACGAGATAGCCAAGCTTCTGCCGGCATAAGCGCGCATCTACACTTGGAAACTTGCTTCTACTAGCCCAACTTCCACAGTTCGCGGTCTTTTCTCCGATCGAGGCGGCATGTAGCGCCGCTGCAACATCAGGTTTTGAGAGCGAGGTTTGATCGGGCGAGTGGTTAGCGCGATCGATTCTGCACTCC
>JBASCW010000082.1:0-1711 GCA_049651845.1 Burkholderiales bacterium
AGCCGGGGGCGCGCCCGCGGCGCCGGCCGCGCCCGCGCAGCCGCAATCGACTGTGGAGTTCCGCGAGGCTGCTTCGGTGATCGCGAACGCGGAAACGGGCGTGCTGAGCATTCGCGCCACCGCGCGCCAGCACGAGAAGGCGCAGGAGTTCATCGACCAGGTGATGGCGAGCGCCAAGCGCCAGGTGCTGATCGAGGCGACGGTCGCCGAGGTGCAGCTCAACAACCAGTACCAGCGCGGCATCGACTGGGCGCGCATCCGCAATGCCGCCGGCTTCGGCTTCTCGCAGTCCTCGGGCGCGACGCCGGCGGGCATCAACACCAATGCCTTCATCATCAACTTCGCCACCGGCCCCGGTCTGAACCTCGCGGGCACGCTCAAGCTGCTGGAATCGTTCGGCGACGTGCGCGTGCTATCGAGCCCCAAGCTGAGCGTGCTGAACAACCAGACCGCGGTGCTCAAGGTGGTCGACAACCTGGTCTACTTCACCGTGACCGCGAATACCGTCGCCGCGGCGAACGCCCCGTCGATAACCACGTTCTCCACCACCGTGAACTCGGTGCCGGTGGGCTTCATCATGAGCGTGGTGCCGCAGATCAGCGAGAACGACTCGGTGGTGCTCAACATCCGCCCGACCATCTCGCGCAAGCTCACCGACGTGGCCGACCCCAATCCCTCGCTCGCCAATCCCTGCGGCATCCCGGTGCCGGTCGGCGGCTGCAACATCCCGGCGATCGCCAGCCTGATTCCCGTGATCCAGACGCGCGAGATGGAGTCGCTGATGCGCGTGCAGAGCGGCCAGACCGCGGTGCTCGGCGGCCTGATCCAGGACTCGGTGAGCAGCACCGAGGATGCGATCCCGGGCGTGCGCAGCGTGCCCGCGGTCGGCCAGCTGCTCGCGCAGCGCAAGGACCTCAACCAGAAGACCGAGCTGGTGATCTTCCTGCGGCCCACGGTGATCCGCGACTCGAGCATCGACGGCGACTTCTCGCGCCTGCGCGAGCTGCTGCCCGGCGCGGACTATTTCCTGAAACCGAACCCGGTCAAGTGACATGAGCCTCCTGCTCGAGGCGCTCAAGAAGGCCGAGAAGGCGAAGGAGGAAGCGCAGCGGCGCGCGCGCGGCGAAAGCGCGGGCAACGCCGCCGACGGCGCGCCTTCGGCGTTCGATCCGGAGTCCACCGTACTGGACGAGGACCGCCAGGTCACCACGCGCGACCAGCTGCCCGACATCTCTGCGCCGCTGGAGATCGTCAGCGACGACCTGAAGCCGGCAGCAGCCAAGCCCGCGCCGCGCGAGCTGACGCTCGCGGAAGAGCCGCCCGCGGTCGCGCCGCCGCAGCAGCAGCGCGAACCCAGGCCAGAGCGCCGGCAGACCGCACGCCCCGCTAGCGCGCAGGCGAGCGCGCGGAACGCCGAGCGCGCCACCGCGCAGCGCGTGTTCGAGGCAAAATTTAAGGAGCCGAATCCGCGCCTGCCTTTCTTCATCACCGTGGGCGTGCTGGCCGTCTTCGCCATCAGCACGATCGTCTACTTCTGGCTCCAGCTGCGCCCGCCCGCGCCGCTGGTGAACACCCACCCGGTGCGCCCGGCCGACGAGAAGCCGGTCGACGTGGCGGCGGCGCCCAAGCCGCCCGCTGCGCCGGCGGCCGAGTCGCCCTCGCCTGCCGCGATTCCGGGCTTGCCGGGCGGCAGCGCAGCGCCCGCGCAAGC
>JBASCW010000083.1:0-21435 GCA_049651845.1 Burkholderiales bacterium
CGCCCTGGCCGCCGGCGGCGACGTCGCGGCCGCGGAAGTCGGCGACCACGCGCAGGCCGGTGAGCTCGGCGAGCAGCGCGGCGTTGCCGATCTGGATCGTGAACCCCTGCTCGGGCCGGTGCCGCACGGTCTGGCCGTGGCAGCCGATTGCGCGCACGGCCGAGGCCGGCATCTTTGCCGCGGCGAGCACGCCCGCGACGGCCTGCGCGTAGCGCTGCGCGAGCGCGTTGCCGGCGAGCGCGGCGCGCTCCAGCTCGCCGCCGCCGCGGGCGTTGAGCGCCAGCAACTCGCGCCTGAGCGGCGCGTCGAACGCTACGTGGAGATCGGCGATGAGGCGCGGCCTGGCGCCCGCGAGGTCAACCAGCACCGCATCGACCCCGTCGAGGCTGGTGCCCGACATCAGGCCGATGTAATGCGACGGGATCACTCCAGCGCGATGACCGGGCGCGCGGCGACGAGGTCGATCTGCGCCATCAGCGCGAGCGATTTCGCGTGGAAGGCGTCCAGGTCGTGCTGCGCGACCGGCGTCCCGGCCGGCAACGGCACCGAGAGCGGATTGCGCGCCGCGCCCGAGATGCGGAATTCGTAGTGCAGGTGCGGCCCCGTCGCCCAGCCGGTCTGGCCCACGAAGCCGATCGTGCCGCCCTGCGCGACGCGCGCGCCGGTGCGGATGCCGGTGCCGAACGAGCGCAGGTGCCCGTAGGCCGTCGTGCGGATGCCGTCATGGCGCACGATGACGATGTTGCCGTAGCCGCCCTGCCGGCCGGCGAACTCGACCACGCCGTCGCCGACGGCGCGCACGCGCGTGCCGGCCGGGGCTGCATAGTCCACGCCCTGGTGCGCGCGCCAGGACTGCAGGAAGGGGTGCTTGCGCATGCCGAACCCGGAGCTCACGCGCGAGAATTCCAGCGGCGAGCGCAGCAGCGCCTTGCGCATGTTTCGCCCATCGGGCGCGAAGTAGCCGTCGCCGAACGCAACCGCACGCAGCGTCCGGCCCTGGTTGACGAACTCGGCCGCCAGCACGCGCCCGGCGCGCAGCGGCCGGCCGCCGAGCGTGTGCATCTCGTAGAGCACCGAGAAGCGGTCGCCGTCGCGCAGCTCGCGGTAGAAATCGATGTCGCTGCCGAACACGTCGGCAAGCTGGATCGCGACGCTGTCGGGGATGCCGGCGGCATCCGCCGCGCCAAACAGCGACGAGCGGATCACGGCGGACTTGAGCTCGGTGCGCGACTGGATCGCGGCGCGCCGCGCGCTCGCCACAAGCTTGTCGCCCACGCGCTCGATGCGCACCTCACTGTCGCGTCCGGAGAGGAACTCGAGCCAGATCAGCTCGCCCTCGGCGCGCACCTCGGCCGTGACGGTGGTGCCCGGGCGCAGCTGGCGCAGCTCGCGCTGCGCGAGCAGGCGCTGCGCGTCGGGCGCGCCGATGCCGAAGCGCGCGAGCAGGCCGGCGAGCGTGTCGCCGCGCTGGAAGCGCTCTTCGCGCACGTAGCTCGCGGGCGGCGGCAGCAGCGCCTCGTCGACGCGGATCGGCAGCGTCTCGAGCACGGCCGCCTTGGCGATCAGCAGCCCGGCGTCGGTCGCGGGCACGATGCTCGCGACGGCGGCGACCGCGCCCGAGACCGCAAACGCGGCCAGGCCAGCGGCGCGCTTCCAGGGCGCGATGCGGTTCCCTCTTTCCCTCCGCATGATCGGCTAGAATCCCTTGTTATTCCGATACTTGGGTAGCATAGCACGGATGGCGGAGATTGCTGAGGCGCTGGCGCTGATCAAGCGCGGCTGCGACGAGCTGATCGTCGAGGAGGAACTGGTCCGCAAGCTCAAGACCGGGCGCGCGCTGCGCATCAAGCTGGGTCTCGACCCGACCGCGCCCGACCTGCACCTCGGCCACACCGTGGTGATCAACAAACTGCGCCATTTCCAGGAGCTCGGCCACCAGGTGCAATTCCTGATCGGCGACTTCACCGGCATGATCGGCGACCCGTCGGGCAAGAACCAGACGCGTCCGCCGCTGTCGCGCGAGCAGATCCTCGAGAACGCGCAGACCTACCGCGCGCAGATGGCGAAGATCCTCGACCCGGAGAAGACGCAGGTGTTGTTCAACTCCGAGTGGTCAGACAAGCTCGGCGCCGAGGGCATGATTCGCCTCTCCTCGCACTACACGCTCGCGCGCCTGCTCGAGCGCGACGACTTCTCCAAGCGCTACAAGGCCGGCCAGGCGATCGCCGTGCACGAGCTGCTGTACCCGCTCATGCAGGGCTACGACTCGGTGGCGATGAAGGCCGACGTGGAGCTGGGCGGCACCGACCAGAAGTTCAACCTGCTGGTCGGCCGCGAGCTGCAGCGCCATTACGGCCAGGAGCCGCAGTGCATCCTCACCATGCCGCTGCTGGAGGGGACCGACGGCGTGGAGAAAATGTCGAAGTCGCTCGGCAACTACATCGGCATCGCCGAGCCGGCGCGGGAGATCTTCGGCAAGCTGATGCGCATCTCCGATGATCTGATGTGGCGCTACCTGGAGCTGCTGTCGTTCGAGCCGATGGAAAAGATCGAGGCGAAGAAGCAGGCCGTCGCGGGCGGTGCCAACCCGCGCGAGGTGAAATTCGCGTTCGCCGGGGAGATCGTCGCGCGCTTCCACGGCAGGGCCGCTGCCGAGGCGGCCGCCGACGGGTTCAACGCGCGGTTCCGCGACGGGTTGCTGCCCGAGAAGCTGCAAGAGCTGTCCTTCAAGTCGCCCGACGCGGGCGGCATCTCGATCACGCAGCTTCTCAGGCTCGCCGGTTTCGTGCCGAGCATCTCCGAGGCGCAGCGTCTGCTCGCCCAGGGAGGCGTCAAGGTGGACGGCGGCAAAGTCGAGGACCGCACGCTCAAGTTCGCGCCGGGCGCCGCGGTAGTCCTGCAGGCCGGCAAGCGCAAAGTCGCACGGATCAAGATCACGTGAGCGCCGCGCAGTACGAAATCTACGCGATCAAGTACGCGCATCACGCGCGTCGCGCGTCGGAGAATTTCATTGGCGGCGACCCTCACGACGGGCCGATGCCGCTCGACTATTTTGTCTGGCTCGTGCGCGGCGCAGGGCGGGAGATCGTCGTAGATACCGGCTTTTCGGCCGCCGTCGCGGCGCGGCGGCAGCGGCACCATATCCGCTGCCCGAGCGAGGGCCTCAGGCTGCTCGGCTGCGAGGCGCAGGCGGTGAAAGAAGTCGTGATCACACACCTGCACTACGACCATGTCGGCAACTTCGACCTGTTCCCGGCTGCCATCTTCCACCTGCAGGACCTCGAGATGCAGTACGCGACCGGGCGGCACATGGCGCAGCCCGTGTTCAGCGGCGCCTTCGACGTCGAGGACGTGGTCGGCATGGTGCGCAACACCTACGCCGGGCGCGTGCGCTTCCACGACGGTGATGCCGAGATCGCGCCGGGCATCTCGCTGCATTTCATCGGTGGCCACACCATGGGACTGCAGGTGGTGCGCGTAGCCACGCGCCGCGGCAACGTCGTGCTGGCCTCCGATGCCTCGCACTTCTACGCCAACATGGAGCAGGCGAGGCCGTTCCCGATCGTGTTCAACGTCGCCGACATGGTCGAGGGCTACGCGCGGCTGCGCGCGCTCGCCGACTCGCCCGCGCACATCATCCCGGGCCACGACCCGCTGGTGCTCGAGCGCTATCCGGCGCCGGCCGGCGCCCTGCACGGAATTGTCGCGCGGCTCGACTAGCACGCCCTGCATCGATGCGCCGCAGATTCGTTGACACCCGCCGCCGGGGCTCCTACCATCGGCCGGCCTACTTGTTCCTGGACAGTTTTCCTAGAGGGAGGAAACCGATGCTCAGCCCGCTCAAGACTTCCATTGCATTCGTCGTCGCTGCCGGCTTCGCGGCCGGCGCCGTGGCGCAGCAGCCCGCGCCGGCCGCAGGGCCGAAAAACTTCAAGTTCCAGTCCACCTGGCCCGCTAGCCTGACGCTGCAGGACAACTTCAGGTTCTTCGCCGACCGCGTCGACAAGCTCACCGCCGGCCAGGTCAAGATCGAGGCGCTGGCGGCCGGCCAGGTCGTGCCGCCGTTCGAAATTCTCGACGCCACGCACAAGAAGGTGATCGACGGCGGCCATGGCATCGCCTACTACTGGGTCGGCAAGAACAAGGCGGCGACGCTGTTTTCCGCCACGCCTGCGGGCATCGCCGGCATGGACCACGTGGACTACCTCGGCTGGATGTACGAGGGCGGCGGCCTCGATATGTGGTGGGAGTTCTACCAGAAGGAACTCAAGCTCAACGTGATCGCGTTCCCGATCCTGCCCGCGAGCCCGCAGGCGCTGGGCTGGTTCAAGCGCCCGATCAAGAACCTCGCCGACTTCAAGGGCATGAAGTGCCGGCAGACCGGCATCGTGGCCGAGATCTACCAGCGCATGGGCATGCAGACGGTCAACATGCCCGGCGGCGAGATCGTGCCCTCGGCGCAGCGCGGCGTGATCGACTGCGCCGAGTGGGTGGGCGGCATCGAGGACCTCAGGCTCGGCCTGCCGCAGGTATGGAAGTACCACTACACGCCCGGCCCGCACGAGATGTCGTCGATCGGCGAGCTGATCATCAACGGCGATGTCTGGAAGAGCCTGAGCGCGCAGCAGCAGGAGGCGGTGCGCTCGGCGACGGTGGAGACCTTCCTGCGCTGGTGGGCCAAGTGGCAGCGCCAGAACGCCGACGCGATCGAGGAGATGCGCACCAAGCACGGCACCCAGATCCTGCGCACGCCGCCGGACATCCTGACCGCCTTCTTCAAGGCCTGGGACGAGATCGCGAAGGAGGAATCGGCCAAGAATCCGTTCTTCAAGAAGGTGCTGGACTCGCAGCGCGAATGGGCCTCCAAGGTGGTGCCCGCGAAGCGCTTCATGTTCCCGCCGTATTCGTTCGGCGCCAACTACTACTGGCCCGAGGACGTGCGCAAGGCGCCGGCCAAGGCGGCGGCCAAGGGGGAGGCGAAGAAGAAGTAGCCCGCGGATCCCGAAGGGGGGCGCAAGGACGCCCCCCTTTTTTTTGATTTCGCAGCGACGACATGCCCGATCCGGTCCCAATCCACATCCGCCTGGTCCGCGCCATCGACCGGTTCACCGATGCCACCGGCACGCTGGTGGCCTGGCTGAACGTGCCGCTGGTGCTGGCCGTGAGCTACGAGGTCTTTGCGCGCTACGCCTTCAACGCGCCGACCATCTGGTCCTTCGACGTCACCTATATGCTGTACGGCACGATCTTCATGCTCGGCGCCGCGTACGCGCTGCACAAGGGCGCGCACATTCGCACCGACTTCTTCTTCGAGCAGTGGTCGATACGTACCCGAGGCGTGATCGACTCGATCGCCTATATCGTGTTCTTCTTTCCAGCGATCTTCGCGTTCTTCCTGGTAGGGGTGAGTGAAGGCTGGTATGCGTTCGAGATCGGCGAGACCTCCGAGCAGACGCCGTGGCGCCCGGTGCTCTGGCCGTTCAAATGGGTGGTGCCGCTCGCCTGCCTGCTGCTGCTGATCCAGGGGGTGTCGGAGACCATCAAGAGCGTCTACGCGGCGCGCACGGGCATCGAGCTCGAGCACAAGGAAAAGATCGAGGTCTAGAGCGTGACCGGCCTGGCTGCCCTCGGCATGGTGATGCTGGTCGTGATGATCGGCGCGATCTTTATCGGCTTCCCGATCTCGTTCACGCTGCTGTTCCTCGCGCTCGTGTTCGGCTACTTCGGCCTGGGGCCGGTGGTGTTCGACCTCGCCTACTTCCAGACCATCGGCATGATGAAGGAGGAGCTGCTCGCTGCGGTGCCGCTGTTCGTGTTCATGGGCTTCCTCACCGAGCAGGCGGGGCTCATGGGGCGCCTGTTCAACGCCTTCCGCATG
This sequence comes from Burkholderiales bacterium, assembly GCA_049651845.1. Lineage (GTDB taxonomy): Bacteria > Pseudomonadota > Gammaproteobacteria > Burkholderiales > SG8-39 > RBG-16-66-20. The sequence continues at coordinate 5,879 of JBASCW010000083.1, forward strand.
TTGCTCGCGCCGATCCGCGGCGCGTTGTTCGCGGTGGTGATCCTCACCGCCACGGTGTTCGCGATGGCGACCGGCATCGTCGGTGCCGCGGTCACGGTGCTCGGCATCATGGCGAGCCCGATCATGAACCGGACGGGCTACGATGCAAAGCTGGCCGCCGGCTGCATCACCGCCGGCGGCACGCTCGGCATCCTGATCCCACCCTCAGTGATGCTCATCGTGATGGGCCCGGTGATCGGCGTGTCGGTGGCCGAGCTCTACTCGGCGGCCTTCGGGCCGGGCTTCCTGCTCGCCGGCATCTACCTTGCCTACCTCATGGCGCGCTCGTACGCCAACCCGAAGCTCGGCCCGCCGGTGCCGAAAGAGGAGCGGGTGAGCAGCTTCCCCAAGCTCGTATTCGAGGTCATCGTCGGCGTGGTGCCCCTGCTGGTGCTGATCAGCGCGGTGCTCGGCTCGATGCTCGCGGGGCTCGCCACGCCGACCGAGGCGAGCGCAATCGGCGCGGCCGGTGCCGCGCTGCTGATGGTCGCCTACGGCAAGTTCAGCTGGGCGGTGCTCAAGCAGGCGGTGCTCAGCACGACCGCGACCTCCAGCATGGTGCTGCTGCTCGCGGTGACCTCGAACATCTTCGGCGCGGTGTTCTCGCGCCTGGGCACTGCCAACTGGATCACCGAGACGATGCTCGCGCTGCCGTTCCCACCAGTCGTGATGCTGGTGATGGTGCTGGCTCTCATCTTCCTGCTCGGCTGGCCGTTCGAGTGGCCGGCGGTGATCCTGGTGTTCCTGCCGATTTTCTATCCGGTGATGGACGGACTGAAGGGGACGCTCGCGCCGGCACTCGGCATCGCCCCGGACATGCTGATGGTCTGGTTCGGCGCCACCGTCGCGGTGGTACTGCAGACGGCCTACCTGTCGCCGCCCGTGGCGATGAGCGCCTATTACCTCAAGCAGGTGGTCAAGGAATGGTCGCTCGCCACGATCTACAAGGGCATGTTCGAGTTCATGGCGCTGCAATGTATCTGCGTGGCGCTGATCGTGATCTTCCCCGGCATCGTGACGACATTCCCCGAGCAGCTGCGCAAGGAGACGGCAGCCGAGAAGGTGGAGGAGGTCGACGACAGCATGAACCGGCTCGAGGAAGATCCGCACAAGGCCGCGCAGGAGCAGGCGGACGAGGACGAAAAGGGCGCGGATCCGCTCGAGAAGGACGACCTCAAGCCCACGAAGTAGCGCTCCTCTGGTGTTCGACTTCGATTATCCGATTGAGCGGTGCGGCACCTGGAGCACGCGCTGGGAGCGCTATCCGGCGGAGGTGATCCCGCTCTGGGTCGCGGACACCGATTTCCGCGCACCGCCGGCGGTGCTAGCGGCGCTCGCGCGCCGGGTCGCGCACGGCATCTTCGGTTACAACGTAACGCCAACCGCGCTGCGCGATGCGCTCATCGAGCGCCTGCAGCGCCTCTACGGCTGGCGCGTGGAGCCCGACTGGGTGGTGTTCGTCTCGGGCGTGGTGCCCGGCCTGCACCTCGCGGCGCGCCATCTGGCACGCCCCGACCAGCACGTGCTCGTGCCAAGGCCCGTCTACCAGCATCTGAAGCGCGCGCCCGAGCTTGCCGTGCGAGCATTCACCGAGGTACCTCTCGTGCTCGCGAACGGCCGCTGGGTCTGGGACGAGGCTGCGCTCGCGGGCGCCGTGCAGCCGCAGTCGCGGCTGCTCATGCTCTGCAATCCACAGAATCCGGGCGGCACCATCTTCACGCGCCAGGAGCTTGGCCGGCTCGCCGCCTTCGCCGAGAAGCATGACTTGCTGATCGTTTCGGACGAGATCCACGCCGAGATCCTGCTCGACGAAGGCAAGCCGCACGTGCCGATCGCGAGCCTGTGTCGCGAAGCCAGCCGGCGCACGGTGACGCTGCTCTCGCCCAACAAGGCCTTCGGCTTTCCGGGCGCGGGCTGCGCCTTCGCGGTGATCGAGGACGCCGGGCTGCGGCGCGCGTTCTCGGCGGACCACCACGCCACCGTGCACGACGCGTCGGTGTTCGGCTACGAGGCCGCGCTCGCGGCCTACCGCGATTGCGACGACTGGCTGCGCGCGCAGCTCGCCTACCTGCGCGCGAACCGCGACCTGGTGGAGCGCGAAATCGCCGCCATGCCGGGCCTGAAGATGGTCCACACGGAAGCCACCTTTCTCGCCTGGATCGACGCCTCGGGTCTGGGAGTTGCCGATCCGCACAAGTACTTCCTCGATCGCGGCGTCGCGCTGTCACCCGGGACGCAGTTCGGTGCGCCCGGTTTCGTGAGGCTGAATTTCGGCACGCAGCGCGCGCTGCTCGAGAAAGCGCTGCAGCGGATGAAGGCGGGCGGCTATTGATACCTGCGCAAGTAATGTCCCATCCTTCCGCTTGGCGTACCTAGGACAATACTTACGCAGTACTCATTAGCTGCGCATCCAGGCCGAGCCCCAGAGATTGAGCGTGCGCTCCTCGTGGGGCCAGGTGCGGAATACCGCATCTTCCGGCAGGAGCTCCAGCTCCGCGGAGAACTCCACCTTGTAGCCGTCCGGATCCTCGATCATGAAGAACAGGTTGTTGCCCGGCCCGTGGCGCCCGGGCCCCCACCACATCGGGATGCGCAGGCTCGCCAAGTGGTCGCCCCAGTCGCGGATGTCCATCCAGCCGCCGGTCTCGTAGGCGTGGTGGTCGGGGCGCGACTCCGGCGCGCGGAAGGTCGCGAAGACATGATGCTCGGGGTCCGAGCGCAGGAAGACGGCCGCGAGCGCTTCGCCTTCCAGCACGCGGTCCGATTCGCGCGCGCCCAGCTTGTCGCGATAGAACGCGAGCATCTCGGGCACGCGCGTGCTCGCGCAGACGAAATGTTGCAGCCGGCCGGGCAGCCTGCTCTGCACGCCCGCCGCGCGCACCGGCAGGCCGAACAGCGCGCGCCGGCCGTCCGGGTCGGTGACCGCGAAAGCACCCTCCAGCAGCAGCCGAGATTGCGCGGGCGCACGCGCCACGCCCGCCGCATCCAGCGCCGCGGCGTAGGCCGCGAGGTGCGTCGCGTCGCGCATCGCAAGCGCGATTTCGGGCACCGCGCCCGTGGCGCCCTTGCCCACGACGAGGCGCCGGGCGTGGCCCTGCACCAGCCATTCGCCGCCCGCGAGCGGCTCCACGCGGTCGCCGAGCAGCTCGCCGTACCAGCGCGCGAGCCGCTCGGGCTCGGCGCTGCAGCGCTTCAGGTGGTGCAGCCGTGCCGGCCAGAGCGGCAGCGTCATGCGCGCTTGCCTTCGGGCGCGAGATCGCGCGCTAGATCGAGCACGCGCGCGAGGTGCGGGTCGTTCACGCCGAGCGCGAGCATGTGCTCCAGCGTGTTGCGGATGTAGTCCACGCAGCGGCCGCGCTGGCCGATGCCCTGCGCGACGAGGCGCGCGCGCCCGTGCAGGTCGAGCTCCTTGACGAACTGCCGGTGCGCGGTGTCGGCGACGAACGCGAGCGCCCGCAGCTGCTGCACCGGCCCGCGCCGGCGGCGGGGGGACGCGGTGACCCGGATCATCGTCGGCTTGTAGACCTTGTTCAGCATCTCGCGCTTCCACAGTGTAGCGAGCACGCGTGGCACGCGCGCCGCCGGCACGCGAAACGCCATGCCCCAGCAGGAGCCGCCGCGGCACAGGCCCATCACCAGGCCCGGCCGCTCCGGCGTACCCCGGTAGCGGCTCGAAAGAATGCACAATGCCCGGTGGTAGCCGCGCGCGATCGCCGTCTCCTTCTCGGCGTAGCGGAATCCCGGCGACCACATCAGCGAGCCGTAGCCGAAAACCCACAGATCGCCGCGCGGCAGGCGTTCGAGAAACTCGGCGATCTCCATCTTCGCGCATTCTATAATCGGCGCGGCATGGCCGAGAAGCGAAGAGCGCCGATCGTCGGGCGCTACCTGCAGGCGGAAGTCGCTCTGGCGAACCGCAACAGCGGCATGCCGCTGGAGGCGTTGCGCTACGACGTCACCCCCGCGGGCCTGCACTACCTGCTGATCCATTTCGACATCCCGGACCTGGACGCGGCGAGCTGGACGCTGCGGCTCGACGGCCTGGTGCAGCGCCCGGCGCGGTTCGGCCTCGAGGACCTGCGGCGCATGCGCTCGCGCACGGTGCGCGCGACGCTGGAGTGCGCCGGTAACGGTCGCGGGCAGGGCTCGCCGCGCTACCCGTCGATGCCCTGGCTGGAGGAGGGGGTGTCGACCGCGGAATGGACTGGGGTTCCGCTTTCAACTGTATTGAAAGATATAAAAGTAAAGGACTCGGCGCGAGAGATTGTGTTCCATGGCGCCGACCGCGGCTTCGACGGCGGCATCGAGCACAGCTTTTCGCGCAGCCTGTCGGTTGCCGAGGCGATGCGCGAGGACGTGCTACTCGTCTACGCGATGAACGGCGCGCCGCTGCCGCCGCAGCACGGCGCGCCGCTGCGCCTGGTGGTGCCCGGCTGGTACGGCATGGCGAGCGTGAAGTGGCTGGAACGCATCGAGGCGATCGACACCGCGTTCGACGGCGTGCAGCAGGCGCGCAGCTACCACTTCCGCAGGGAGGCCGACGAGAAGGGCCTGCCCTGCACGCGCATGCGCGTGAACTCGCTGATGGTGCCGCCGGGCATTCCGGATTTCTTCGGCCGGCGCCGTACGGTGGACGCGGGCCGGGTCGAGATCCTCGGGCGCGCCTGGTCGGGCGACGGCGATGTGAAACGGGTGGAGTTCGCGGTGGACGGCGCGTGGCAGGATGCGGTCCTGGATCCGCCCGCGGCGCCGCATGCCTGGCGCCGCTGGCGCGCGAGCTGGCAGGCGAGCGCGGGCCCGCACGAGCTGCGTTGCCGGGCGACGGATGCGACCGGTGCGGTGCAGCCGCTCGAGCCGCCCTGGGACGTCACGGGATTCGGCAACAATTCGGCGCAACGCGTGGAGGTGCTGGTTCGATGAATGCGAAGGAAGACGCCTGGCCCGAGGGCCTCTACCGCACGCTCAAGGCGGCGAACATCCGCCAGGTCGGCTACGTGCCCGACGCTGGCCACAAGCGCCTGATCGAGCTGTGCCTCGCCGACAAGGCGATGCGCGCAGTGGTGCTGAGCACCGAGGAGGAAGGCATCGGCCTTGCCGCGGGCGCCTGGCTGGGCGGTGAGCGCGCCGCGCTGCTCATGCAGTCGAGCGGCGTCGGCAACTGCATCAACGCGCTGGGCACCGTGCGCGAGTGCCGCTTTCCGCTACTGATGGTGGTCACCATGCGCGGCCAGAAAGGCGAGTTCAATCCCTGGCAGGTGCCGATGGGCCAGGCGACGCCCGCGGTGCTCGAGGCGATGGGCGTGGTGGTGCAGGAAGCCAACACCGCCGCCGAGATCGTGCCTTCCGTGGATGCCGCGGCGCGCCTGGCATTCGGCAGTTACCAGGCGGCGGCGGTGCTGATTTCGCAAGCCGTCATCGGCATCAAAAGCTTCCAGGAACAGGCGGCGCGATGAAGGCGACCCTGCATCGGCGCGACGTCGCAAAGATTCTCCTGAGCGACAGGCAGGGCCTCCTCGTCGTCGCGGGGCTGGGCTCCACGGCCTGGGACATCACCGCGGCGGGCGACTCGCCGCTCAGCTTCCCGCTCTGGGGCGCGATGGGCAATGCCGCGATGATCGGCCTCGGACTTGCGCTCGCGCAGCCCAAACGCCGCGTGCTGGTGCTCACGGGCGACGGCGAGATGCTGATGGGCCTGGGCTCCCTCGCCTCCATCGGCGTGCAGCGGCCGCGCAATCTCGCGCTGGTGGTGATCGACAACGAGCGCTACGGCGAGACCGGCATGCAGCGCACGCACACTGCCGCTGGTGTGGACCTCGCGAAAGTGGCCAAGGGATGCGGTTTCAAGAATGTGAATCTGATCCGTTCAAAGGGCCCGTTGAGCGGTCTTCGCAGAGCCATCCATCATGGCGCGGGCCCCATCTTTGCCCAGGTCAAGGTGCTGGCCGAGAAGATCCCCCTGGTCCTGCCGCCGCGCGACGGCGGGCTTCTCAAGACGCGGTTCCGCAGGGCTTTGCTCGGCGAAGCGGCGGACCTCGACTGACCGGCGTGCGCGCGCTGCTCGGCGTGCTGCTGTGCTGCTGCGCGACGCTCGCGGGCGCCCAGCAGTTGCGCCCCTGGCCCGGCGGCGCGACCCCGCCGCTCGCGCTGCAGGACCTCGCGGGCCGCGCGCATACGCTCGAGGACTACCGCGGCAAGGTGGTGCTGATCAATTTCTGGGCGACCTGGTGCGAGCCCTGCCGCGCCGAGATGCCCTCGATCGGCAAGCTGCGCGCCGCGCTCGCGGGGCAGCCTTTCGCGGTGCTGGCGGTCAACCTGGGCGAATCCGAGCCGCGCATCCGGCGCTTCCTCGAGCAGGTGCCGATGGATTTCCCGGTGCTGCTCGACCGCGACGGCGCGGCGGCCAAGGCCTGGCGCGCGCGCGTGCTGCCGGCAAGCTTCCTCGTGGGCGCCGACGGCCGCGTGCGCTACGTGGTGATCGGCGAGTACGACTGGTCGCAGGACGCCGTGCGCAAGGCGATCTTCGCGCTGCTGCCCCCGGGCAAGCCTGCTACTCAGCCTCGAGCGGCACTTTCGGCGTCGTTCCCCTGACCACGATGCCGCCGCGGTCGCCCGGCACGACGCCGCCGTAGCGCGGCGCAAATGCCTCCGGCAGCGGCCGCCCGCCGGGCGGCGCGAGCCACAGCCTGAGCAGGTGGCGATGGCGCTCGGGCTCCGGCCAGTTCTCGAAGTCGTTGCGCGAGTGCAGGATCTGGTGGTTGTGCAGGAACTGCATATCGCCCGGCAGGAAGGCCATCGACAGGTGGATCTGCGGGTCGTTCAGCAGCTCGTCCATCAGGTCCATCGCTTCAAATTGTTCGCGTCGCAGGCGCCGCGCCCCCGGGAACAGCTGCTGCGCCGACTCGATGTACTGGCGCACGTAGATGCAGGTGAGCTTGCCGGCATGCCAGTGGAAAATCGGCATGTCGAACCAGGGCTTCATGCCCTCGGGCACCTCGCCACGGCGGTCGGTCGGGTAGGGCTCGAACAGCGCCGGCACGAGGTCCGGGCGGCGCTTGAGGATCTCGTTGTAGATGGTCATCGAGCTCGCGATGAAGCTCTCGCCGCCCGCTTTCGCGGTCTTCAGGCACAGCAGCCCCACCACGTCCACCGAGTCGGTGTGGTATTCGAGCTTGCGGTTGGTCTGGTAGTAGCGGACCTTGGGGTCGGTGACGTCCAACCCCAGGTCCTTGACGTGGCCGAGCAGGTGACCCTTGGCGTTCTGCGAGCGCGCGCTGCCGAACCAGGAACCGATACCGAGGTACGCGATCGCCTGCTCCTCGCGCGTGTAGCGCTCGACCGGAAAGCCGCGCAGCATCGCGAAACCGCGGCCCCCGAGCAGCTCGGCCAGGATCTCGCCCAGCCGCGGCCCGAGCAGGGGCAACGGGAAGCGCGCCGGCGAGAGCTCGGTGAGCGGCGCGCCGCTCGCACGGTATGCGCGCACGGCGGCGTCGAGTTCGGCGAGCTCGGCCGCGCTGAACGCGCGGATCCAGTCGCCGCGCGGCTGAAGGTCGCGCCCTTCGTTCGCCTGCAGGTCGCGTCCGTACCAGACCGAGGGGCCCGAAACGGGCCCGGAGGGCATGCTAGGCTTGCTCATTCGGGCCAAGGATACCGGGAGGAGAGCGATGGGGAAGCTGTTTGCCGGGATTGTTTCGATCCTGATCGCGGGGCCTGCGCTCGCGCAGTCCTATCCGCAGAAGCCGATCGCCTTCGTGATCCCGTTCGCCGCCGGGGGCGACTCCGACCTCTCCGGCCGCAACGTGGCGCAGCACGCGCAGAAGTACCTGAACAACCAGCCGATCGTCTCGGTCAACCGCGTCGGCGCCTCGGGCACCATCGCCGCGGCGGCGGTGCGCGCGGCGCCTGCCGACGGCTACACGCTGCTGGTCGCGCGCATCGCCACGCACGCCATCATGCCGGCGCTCGATTCGAAGCTCTCGTACAAGTGGAACGACTTCACGATGCTGTCGCTGATCGAGATCAACCCGTTCATCTGTTTCGTCAAGGCGGACGCGCCGTGGAAGAACGCCGCCGAGCTGATCGCCTCGACGCGCGCCTATCCGGGCAAGCTGAACTTCTCGACCTCGGGCGTGGGCACCAGCCAGAACATGTCGGTGCAGTACCTGATGACGCTCGCGGGGCTCACCAAGGACCACGCGGTCGGCATCCACTACAAGGGCGGCGGCGAGGTCACCACCGCGGTGCTCGGCGGGCAGGTGCACTTCGCCTGCAACAATGCGCCCACCGTGATCCCGCAGATCAAGGCCGGCGCGCTGCGCGGCATGTTCGCGATGCCCTCGCGCCTGGCCGAGCTTCCCGACGTGCCGAGCGCGCGCGAAGCCGGCTTCCCCGACATGGAGAAGATCGTCGGCTGGACCGCGCTGATGGGCCCGCCGGGACTGCCGAAGGAGGTGGTGGACCGCTGGGTGGACGTGTTCGCGCGCCTGGCAAAGGACCCGGACTGGCAGACCGGCAACGCGCGCATCGGCGGCATCGCCGCGATCCGCTCGCCCGCGGAGACCGAGAAGTTCGTGCGCGAGCAGTACGAGCTTTACAGCAAGCTGGTCGGCGCGCTCGGCATTCGACAATAGCGCCGTGAAGCAGCGCGGCGCGGATGTCGTGGCGCAGGCGCTGGCGCGCGCCGGCACGCGTTACGTGTTCGCGCTCTCCGGCAATCACGTCATGCCGGTGTTCGACGCGGCGCTGGACGCCAAGCTGCCGATCCTGCACGTGCGCCACGAGGCCGCCGCGGTGCACATGGCGGATGCGTGGGCGCGGCTCACGGGCGAGGTCGGCGTAGCCCTCGTTACCGGCGGCCCGGGCCACGCCAACGCGGTCTCGGCGCTCTACATCGCGCTCGCCGCGCAATCGCCCGTGCTGCTGCTCTCGGGCCATGCGCCGACCACCGAGCTCGGCAAGGGCGCGTTCCAGGAAATGGCGCAGGCGGAGATGGCCGCGCCCGCCTGCAAGGCTGCCTGGACCGTGCGCTCCGCGCAGTCCCTCGGCGAGGACCTGGCCCGCGCGATGCGCATGGCCAGGGCGGGCCGCCCCGGGCCGGTGCATCTGTCGCTGCCGTCGGATCTCCTGGAAGCGGACGTGGGGGTAGAACCTCCCGCCCGTGATGCTTTCGTGCCTGATTCAGTTCCTCCTCGCCTGGAGAAGGAAAGTCTGGAAATCCTTCAAAAGGCGAAGAAGCCCCTGGTCGTCGCCGGACCTTCGCATGCGAGTGCGCGCGGTCGTGCGGCCTTGCGGGCCTTCGAGGAGGCGACGGGTGTGCCGGCGATCGTCATGGAGAGCCCGCGTGGCGTGAACGATCCGAGCCTGGGGCTGCTCGCCGAGGTGCTCGCCACGGCCGACGTGGTGGTGCTCGCGGGCAAGCCGCTCGATTTCACGCTCAAGTTCGGCGCCGCCTTCGGCAAGGGCTGCCGCGTGCTTGAAGCCGAGGGCATGCCCGCGCCGGTCCCGAGGCAGGCTTGGCCGAAGAGCGGCTGGCTGGAGGAGGTGCGCGCCGCACTTGCCTTCCGGCCGGCGCCATGGCCGGGCCTCGCCTCAAGGCCCGAAGGTCCTCTGCATCCTGCAGAGGTGGGCCGGGAGGTTCAGAAGCTCCTGGCAGGGCCGGACGCGGTGCTGGTCGCCGATGGCGGGGAGTTCGGCCAGTGGTCGCAGGCGACCGTCACGGCGCCGCACCGCATCATCAACGGCGTGGCCGGTTCGATCGGCACCGCGCTGCCCTTCGCGGCGGCGGCGAAGCTCGCGCTGCCCGGCGCCACGGTGGTGGCGATGCTGGGCGACGGCACCTTCGGGTTTCACGCCTCGGAGATCGACACCGCGGTGCGCGAGAAGCTCGCCTACGTGGCGGTCGTGGGCAACGACCGCTGCTGGAACGCCGAGTACCAGATCCAGCTGCGCAGCTACGGCCAGGCGCGCGCGCACGGCCTGGACCTGCTGCCGACGCGCTACGACCGGGTAGCGGCCGCGTTCGGCGCGCACGGCGAGCAGGTCGAGCGTCCCGCGGAGCTCGCGCCGGCGCTGGCGCGCGCGGCGGGCGCGGAACGCGTGGCCTGCGTCAATGTCGCCATCGAACGATTGCCCGCGCCGGTGTTCCGTAGAGGGTAGGATTGCGGGGCGGGTAAGATGCATCCCGTCGCGGAGCACGGTTCGACAGATCTGCCATGAGCGACCTCGATTTTTCCAGCACCTCCCCCATGAAGCCGGCCGCCCAGCCGGCCGCGCCGCCGCCGCCCCCGGTCTACAACGCGGCGATCGCGATGGAGTTCTTCAAGTCCGCGGGCAAGCCCGAGGGCTTCCGGGCGGGCGCCACGATCTTTGCCGAAGACGAGAAGGGCGGCCTGTTCAAGAGCCCCAAGATGTACGTGCTGATCCTCGGCGAGGTCGAGATGGTCGCGCAGAACCAGGTGATCGGCACGGTCAGGGCGGGCGAGACCTTCGGCGAGATGGCGGTGATCGCGGGCGCCGCGCGCACCGCGACCGCGCGCGCGAAGACGCAGTGCACGGTCATCGGCCTGGACCAGAAGCAATACCAGCAGGCGCTGCAGGCGAAGCCCGAGTTCGCGCTGATGCTCATGAGCATCATCAACCACCGCCTGCGCAGCACCATCGCCAGGCTGCGCGCGGCCGGCACGCTGCACGCGGGCGAGGCCAAGGAGAGCGTGATCTTCGACAAGAAGCTGCTTGCGGGCCTGGTCAACCTGATGAGCGGCCAGGAGCCGCAGGTCTACGCGCCGGGCAAGATGATCATGCAGGAAGGCACCGGCGGCGCCTTCATGTACGTGGTGCTCGAAGGCGAGGTCGCGATCACCATCAAGGGCGGCCTCGTCGGGCGCGCAGGCGCGGGCGGCGTGTTCGGCGAGATGGCGCTGGTGGACCAGGCGACGCGCGCGGCCACCGCGGTGGCCGAGACCGAGTGCAAGCTGCTCGCGATCAACCGCGCGGCGTTCCTGCAGCTGGTGAAGACCAGCCCTGCGTTCGGCGCGGCGCTGCTCTCGGGCCTCGCCGAGCGCGCGGCCGGCATGGCCGTGCGCAACAAGTAGCGCTCGCTTCCTAGACCACTTTCCCCGGGTTCATCAGCCCCTGCGGGTCGAGCGCGCGCTTGACCGCGCGCATCAGCTCGAGCTCGATCGCCGGCTTGTGCCGGGCGATCTCGGCGCGCTTCAACTGCCCCAGGCCGTGCTCCGCGGAGATCGAGCCGCCGAGCGCGTCCACTATAGCGTAGACGATGCGGTTCACCTCGTCGCGGCGCGCGACGAGCGCGGCGTCGCCCACGTTGTAGTGCAGATTGCCGTCGCCCACGTGCCCGAAGCAATAGACGGGGAGGCGCGGCGCCACCGCCCGCAGGGCGGCCTCGGCGCGCGAGATGAATTCCGGGATCCTCGACACCGGCACCGAGATGTCGTGCTTGATGTTGGTGAACTGCGCTTCGGGCACCGTCTCGCGGATCGCCCAGAGCGCCTTCGCTTCGGCGGCGTTCTTGGCAACGACGGCGTTCGGTACGGCGCCCTCGGCGAGGGCGCCTTCCAGAAGCGCGTGCAGCGCCGCGTCCGTGCCGCTGTCGCCGAGCTGAACGAGTACGGCCCAGGCGGCACCCGGCAGTGGATCGCGCCGCATTTGACCTTCCGACGGCCGATGCACGAGCACGGCGTCGATGCAGCTGCGCGACAGCAGTTCGAACGCGCTGAGCCGGTCGCCGCAGGCAGCGTGCAGGCGGCTCAGAAGCTCTACGGCGCCCTGCGGGTCCTTCACTTCGATCCAGGCTGTCGCCGACGCCGTGGGCTTCGGGTGTAGCTTGAGCACCGCGGCGGTGATCACGCCTAGCGTGCCCTCGGCGCCGATGAACAGCTGCTTCAGGTCGTAGCCGGTGTTGTCCTTGCGCAGGCCGCGCAGGCCGTCCCAGACCCGCCCGTCGGGCAGCACCGCCTCCAGGCCCAGCACCTGGTCACGCGCGTTGCCGTAGCGCAGCACGTTGACGCCGCCCGCGTTGGTCGAGAGGTTGCCGCCGATCTGGCAGCTGCCCTCGGCGGCGAGCGAGAGCGCGAACAGCCGTCCTGCGCCGTCGGCGGCGCGCTGTACGTCCGCGAGCACGCAGCCCGCCTCGGCGGTCACGGTGTCGTTGAGCGCATCGAGCGCGCGGATGCGGTTCATGCGCGAAAGCGACAGCACGATCTCCGGGCGCGCGCCGGTCGGCACCGAGCCGCCGACGAGGCTGGTGTTGCCGCCCTGCGGAACGATGGCGACGCCGGCCTGCGCGCACAGGCGCACGGCGTCCGCAACTTCGGCGGTGCTGGCGGGCCGCACCACGCAGGCGGCCGCGCCGCTGAACTGCCTGCGCCAGTCGGTGAGATAGGGCGCCGCGTCGCGCCCGCCGGCGAGCACGTTGCTTTCGCCGACGATCGCGGCAAGCGCGCCGATCAGGTCGTTTTGCATGGTGGTTGACGCCGATTTTCCCACAGCTTAACTTGCAGCAAGGATGCACTGGTTCCTCGCCGCCGCTCTGTTGCTCGCCGCACCGGCTTACTCGCAACAAGCGGCGCAGCCGGCCGTCACCGTGGGCGCCGCGATGCCGCAGTCGGGCATCCTCGCCGACCTCGCCGCGGATCTCAGGAAGGCGCTGCTGCTCTGGCAAGAGCAGGTGAACGCGGCCGGCGGGCTCGCCGGGCGCCGCGTGGAGCTGCTGCTCGTGGACGACCGTTCGGAATCGCTCGATGCCGGCAAGCTCTACGAGAAGCTGATCGGGGACAGCAAAGCGGATTTGCTGATCGGCCCGTTCGGCTCGGCGGCAACGCTGGGCGCTGCGGGCGCCGCCGAACGCAACCGGCGCGTGCTCGTCAACGCCACGGGCGCGGCGCGCGCGGTGCAAAAGCCCACCTTCCGCTACGTGTTCCAGACGGTGGCGCCGCTCGCCGCGTGGAGCGCGGGCGCGCTGGAGATCGCGCGCGCGCAGGGCCTCAAGCGCCTCGTGCTGCTCGCGCGCGACGACCCGACCTCGCGCGAGATGGCGAGCCGCGCGCGCGAGGCGGCGGTGGCGCAGGGATTCGCCGTGGGCGAGGTCGAGGTCTACTCGACGGCGACCGACGAGTTCGGCGCGCAGGTAATGCGCGCGCGCGCCGCCGGCAGCGAAGCCTGGATCGCGTTCGGCCTGCCGCAGGACGCTACCGAGATGGTGAAGACCTTCCGCAGGACTGGCTACGCGCCGCGCCTGTTCGCCGCGCAGGGCGCGGCCAGCGGCGATTTTCTCAAGCGCGTCGGCCAGGACGCGGAGCTCGCGCTCGGCATGGCCGCCTACGACCCGCGCGCGCGCACGCGCGGCAACGCCGAGTTCGTGCGCGACTACGCGGCAAAATGGTCCGCCGAACCGGGCGCGCTCGCGGCCGAGGGCTACGCGGCAGCGAAAGTGCTCGAGGAGGCCGTGCGGCGCGCGGGCTCGCTGGACACCGACAAGCTGCGCGAGGCGCTCGCCACGCTCGAGACCGAAACGCCGCTCGGCGCCTTCAAGGTGGACCGCGCGGGCGCGCAGCTCGCCGCGCGGCCGCTCGTGCTGCAGGTGCAACGCGGCCGGCGCGAGATCGTCTGGCCCGAGGCGCTCGCGACCGCGAAGTGGCAGCCCTACCCGGCCTGGGACGCGCGCAAAGTCCTGCAATGAGCGGCGCGCCGCGGATCGCCTTTCCGCTGGCGGTGACCTTTTCGATCCAGACGCTGGTCGCCTTCGCCGTATATTGCGCGCCGGTGATGGCGCCCGTGGCCGGTCCCGCGCTCGGCGTCTCACCGTCCGCCGTCGGCTACTACATCGCCGCGAGCTACCTGGGCAGCATGCTCGGCTCGGCCGCGGCCGGCGGCTGGGTGGCGCGCTTCGGGCCGATCCGCGTGAGCCAGGCCGGCCTCGCGCTCGCGTGCGCGGGCCTGGCGATGGCGGCGAGCGCCTGGCCGCCGCTGGTGATCGCCGGCGGCTTCGTCGTGGGCTTGGGCTACGGGCCGACCACGCCCGCGAGCTCGGCGATCCTGGTGCGCGCGGCGCCGCCGTCCGCTTTCTCGCTGGTGTTCTCGATCAAGCAGACCGGCGTGCCCGCGGGCGGCGCGCTCGCCGGGGCCCTGGTGCCCGCGCTGATCCTCGCCTTCGGCTGGCAGTGGGGCGCGGTGGCGATCGGTGCGTCCTGCCTCGCGCTCGCGATCGCGATCGGCGCGGCGCGCGCGCGCTACGACCGCGAACTCGATCCGCGCGCGCCGGTATCGCTCGGCTCGGCGCTCGCGCCGGTGGCGCTGGTCGTGGCCGATACGCGCCTGCGGCAGCTGTGCCTCACGGGCGTGGTCTACGGCGGCGTACAGATCACGCTCGTGACCTACCTCGTCACCTTCCTCGTGGAGAGCTTCGCGCTCTCGCTCGTGCTCGCGGGCCTGGTGATGGCGGTGGCGCAGGTGGCGAGCGTCACCGGCCGAGTGGTCTGGGGCGTGCTCGCCGACCGCGTGATGAAGCGCCGCACCATGCTGGGGCTGCTGGGCATCGGCATGGGAATCTCGGCGCTGCTCGCGCTCGCCGCGGGGCCTGCATGGCCGACATGGCTGCTGTTCGTCTACGCCTCGGCGTTCGGCGCCACCGCAGTCGGCTGGAACGGCGTGTTCCTCGCCGAGGTGGCGCGCCTGGCGCCCGAAGGGCGCGCGGGCGAGGCGACCGGCGGTGCGCTGTTCTTCACCTTCCTCGGCGTGGTGGTGACGCCGCTGCTGTTCAACGCGGCGCTCGCGCTCGCGGGCAGCTACGCCGTGGCCTATTCGCTGTTCGCCGCGCCCTCGCTCGCGGTGGGCGTCTGGTTGCTCGCTAGAATGCCGCGGTCATGAGCGATGCATCGGGCATTCCGGAAGGCTTCGAGCCGATCCAGCGGATCAAGCCGAACACGTTCGCCGCTCTCGCCGGCCCCTTCTACTGGCGGCGCCTGGACGGAGGCGTCTCAGTCGGCCTGCGCGTCGAAACGCGCCACTGCAACACGCGGGGCACCTGCCACGGCGGCCTGCTCGCGACGCTCGCCGACATCGCGCTCGGCTACACCTGCGCCGCCGCGGCCGCGGCGGCCGGCAAGGAACGCAACTTCGTGACCATCGACCTGTCGGTGGAATACATGGCCAGCACGCAGGCCGGGGACTGGCTTTATTCCGAAGTGAAGGTCCTCAACGCGGATACGCGCACCGCCGCTGCCGCGGGACACCTGCTGGTCGAGGGCCGGCCGGTCGCGCGTATCAGCGCGAATTTCAGGCTGGTGCGGTCGCGCGCGCCACAGCCGGCCGGAACCGAAGAGATATAGATGCGCGACGCGATCCTCGCCCACGGCCTGTGGGTGCCCGGGGTGGTGATGCGGCCGCTCGCCGCGCGCCTGGCGCGCGCGGGCTTCCGCTGCCACACCTTCAGCTATTCGGGCGTCGGCCGGCCGCTCGAAACGCACGCCGAGCGCCTCGCGCGCTACGCGCGCGACGTGCCGGCG
>JBASCW010000084.1:0-3574 GCA_049651845.1 Burkholderiales bacterium
CCCGCGGCCGCCGAGGCCGCGCCCGCGCTCGTGATCAGCGCGGGGCCTGGCGCGCTCGCCGCGGCGGTGCAGGGCGAAGAGCAGCTGCTGCGCGCGATGGAGGTCAGCGGCAACGCGCGCCTCGCGAGCGAGGTGATGTTCCTGTTCCGCCACCTGCGCTGGGACGCGGCGGCAGCCGCAGCGCCCTGGATCGGCGACGTCGCCGCGCACAGGCTGGCCGGCCTCGCGCGCGACGTCGCGGCCTGGCACGCCGATGCTGCGCGGCGCATCGCCGGCAGCCTCGTCGAGTACGCGGCCGAGGAAAGGCGCCTGCTGATCCGGCGCGGCGAGCTCGCGCAGCACGCCGCAGCGCAGGCGAGCCTGCGCGACGGCCTGGAGCGGCTGGAAAAGCGCATCGAGCGGCTGGGCGGCTGAGATGGGCAATTTCTTCCGCCTGCTGCGCATCATTCACGTGGGCTTGCGTTTCCAGCTCTATCGTTTCTTGCCGAGATTCGATTCCACGCCCGACCCCTCGCGCGCGGTGCGCCTGCGCGAGGCGCTGGAGACGCTGGGGCCGATCTTCGTCAAGTTCGGCCAGGTGCTCTCGACGCGGCGCGACCTGCTGCCCGCGGACCTCGCCGACGAGCTCGCCAAGCTGCAGGACCAGGTGCCGCCGTTCGCCTTCGAGCAGGCCGCCGCCGAGATCGAGAGAGCGCTCGGCAGGCCGCTCGCGGAAGCGTTCGAATCCTTCGAGCGCCAGGCGGTGGCGAGCGCTTCGGTCGCACAGGTGCATATCGCGACGCTCAAAGGCGGCACCGAGGTGGCGGTCAAGGTGCTGCGTCCGGGCGTGGAGCAGGCAATCGCTCGCGACGTGCAGCTGCTCGACACCGCGGCAGGCCTGCTCGAGCGGCTCTGGGCCGACGGCCGGCGCCTGAAGCCGCGCGAAGTGGTGGCCGAGTTCGCGCGCCACCTCGAGGACGAGCTCGACCTCGTGCGCGAGGCGGCCAACGCCTCGCTGCTGCGGCGCAACTTCGCGGGCTCAGCGCAGCTCGCGGTGCCCGAAATGCATTGGGACTACTGCGCGCGCCGCGTGATGGTGATGGAACGAATGCACGGCGTGCCAATTTCCCAAATCGATGTTCTCAGGGAAAAGGGAATAGACATTCCTGCGCTTGCCCGGGCGGGCGTGGAGATCTTCTTCACCCAGGTGTTCCGCGACGGCTTCTTCCACGCCGACATGCATCCGGGCAACATCCTCGTTGCCGACGACGGCAAGTACGTCGCGCTCGACTTCGGCATCATGGGCACGCTGTCGGAGACCGACAAGAACTACCTCGCGCAGAACTTCCTCGCCTTCTTCAACCGGGACTACCGGCGCGTCGCGCTGGCGCACCTGGATGCGGGCTGGGTGCCCGCCGGCACGCGCCTGGACGACTTCGAGGCCGCGATCCGCGCGGTCTGCGAGCCGATCTTCGCGCGGCCGCTGCGCGAGATCTACTTCGGCAAGCTGCTGTTGCGCCTGTTCCAGACCTCGCGCCGCTTCAACGTCGAGGTGCAGCCACAGCTGGTGCTGCTGCAGAAGACGCTGCTCAACATCGAGGGCCTCGGACGCGAGCTCGACCCCGATCTCGATCTCTGGGCGACCGCGAAGCCGTACCTCGAGCGCTGGATGGGCGAGCAGGTGGGCTGGCGCGGCCTGCTGCGCACGCTGCGGCGCGAGGCGCCGACCTGGTCGCAGACGCTGCCCGCGATCCCGCGCCTGGTGCATCGCCTGCTCGCCGAGGACCGCCTCGGGCGGCTCGAAGCCGCGCTCGAGCGCCTGGCCGAGGAGGCGCGCCGGCGCAACCGCCTGCTCGCGGCGCTGGTGGCGACCGGCGTCGCGCTGCTGGCCGCGCTGCTGCTGCTGTAGACTCGCGCTTCATGCTGGTCGCGTCGGTCATCCTGTATTTCATCGTGACGATCGCGATCGGCCTGTGGGCCGCGCAGCGCGTCCACAATTCCAAGGACTTCCTCGTTGCGGGCCGCAGCCTGCCGCTCTACATGAGCACGGCCACGGTGTTCGCCACCTGGTTCGGCGCGGAAACCGTGCTGTCGGTGTCGGCCACCTTCGCCAAGGACGGCCTGGGCGGCATCGTCGCCGACCCGTTCGGCTCCTCGTTCTGCCTGCTGTTCGTCGCGCTCTTTTTCGCGCGCGCGTTCTACCGCATGGACCTGCTGACGATCGGCGACTTCTACCACAAGCGCTACAACAAGCCGGTCGAGCTGGCCAGCAGCCTGGCGATCACCGCGTCCTATCTGGGCTGGACCTCGGCGCAGCTCACGGCGCTCGGCCTGGTGATCTCCGTGCTCTCGGGCGGCGCGATTTCCTTGAGCGCGGGCATCGTCATCGGCGCGTTGATCGTGCTGGGCTACACCATCTGGGGCGGCATGTGGTCGGTGGCGATGACCGACCTGTTCCAGTCAGTGGTGATCCTGGTGGGTCTGGCCGCCGTGGCCTGGCTGGTGGGCGACATGGCGGGCGGCGCGGGCAAGGTGCTCGCTGCGGCCAGCGAGGCCGGCAAGTTCGATTTCTGGCCGAAGGCCGGCGCCAAGGAATGGCTCGCCTTCGCCGCCGCGTGGATGACGCTCGCGATCGGCTCGATCCCGCAGCAGGACGTGTTCCAGCGCGTCACCTCGGCCAGGGACGAGAAGACCGCGGTGCGCGGCTGCCTGCTCGGTGCCGCGATCTACTTCTGCTTCGCTTTCGTGCCGATCTTCATCGCCTACGCGGCGCTGGTGATCGATCCGGGCTACGCGCGGCTGTTCTCGGGCGAGGATGCGCGCGAGATCCAGCGCATCCTGCCCAGCCTGATCCTCGAGCGCACGCCGATGTGGGCGCAGGTGCTGTTCTTCGGCGCGCTGCTCTCGGCGATCCTGTCCACCGCCTCGGGCGCGCTGCTCGCGCCCACGGCGCTGTTCACCGAGAACGTGATCCGGCCGCTCGCGCCGCGCATGGGCGACAAGCAGTTCCTGCTGCTGCTGCGCGTGGTGCTGGTCCTGTTCACGATGGCCGCGCTGCTGTTCGCGCTCAATTCGCGCAGCACGATGTACGAGATGGTGCAGAACGCCTACAAGGTGACGCTGGTGTCCTGCATCGTGCCGCTCGCGGCGGGCATCTACTGGCGGCGCGCCAACGTGCCGGGCGCGCTGCTGTCGATCGTCTTCGGCCTGGGCTCCTGGGTGGTGGCCGAGGCCGTGGCGGCGGACGCCACCGTGCCGCCGCAGCTGGTCGGGCTCGCGTTCTCGATCTTCGGCATGGTCATGGGCTCGCTGGTTCCGCACGAGCGCCGCGCGACGGGCGCGCACTAGATTGCGCGAGTCCGCTCTCGCCAGGGTTTCCCTCGCCGCCTACGTCCTGCTTGTCGCCTACGCGACGCTGTACCCGCTTGCCGGCTGGCGCGATCCGGGCGGCTCGGCGTTCGCCTTCCTCGCCGCGCCCTGGCCGCGCTACGTCACGGCGTTCGACCTGGCGGCGAATTTTCTCGGCTATGTCCCCTATGGCCTGCTGTGCGCGCTCGCGCTCGTGCCGCGCCTGCGCGCGGGCGCGGCGCTGGCC